>CBDAMZ010000008.1:0-342407 GCA_965197375.1 Vicinamibacterales bacterium | reverse complement strand
GGCATCCATCACCACGTCATCGACAGGTACTCGGAATACGCGTAGCCACCGCTGAAGTAGATCGCAACATTGAGTCTTCCTGTCGCGCCGTCCACAAGTGGCACGTTCAGCAGCCGTGCACTGCGGGCATCCCATTCGAATCTATCGCTGATGATGCCGCCTCCATCCGGGAAGATGAGAACTTTGTACCACATGGCAGGCATCGCGCCGGCCGGGGCCGTCCACCCGACGACCAGATCGTTACCCTCGCGACTCCACGTGACGCCCGTTGGAGGATCCACTGTCTCCGGGTCGTAGGACACGAGCTGCGTGAGCACCAATTCCTCCTGCTCTTGGTAGAGGAACCGATACTCTCCCGGTCTCGGCAAGCCTGCGCCTGGCGGCCCGTAGAGCACCCAGCGCCGCGTGACCTCACCCGAATAGGTGTTGATGTTGAAGTCTTTCTCGAGTTCGAACCGCACGCCGTCGGGCGACTCCACGATCACTGCGGTGATGGTCCAGAGAAAGCAGGTCTCGAGCGCAACGAAGTTACCGAAGCAATTCGTCTTAAACTCGTAGGTTTGGCCATCGAATCCATTGCTCGACCACACCTCCGGAAAGACTTCATTGTTGAGCGATGGTCGCTCGGTTGCCAGAGGCACCAACGATGGCGCGGTTGGTGATGAGCTGCTCCCCCCACCACAAGCGTAGGAGACGAGCACCACACCGAGGCTAGCATCTCGACTGAGATTCATTATCACCTAGATCGGATGGTGCTGAGACGTGCGTAGGGTCTACGCATAGGCTCCTCCGACCACAACAACGAACGGTGAGACAACTAGCGTAGCCTAGGGCGGCGGGCGGTACAACGGGGACGGGTCGGATGCACCGCGTAGAGGACGAGGACGCACCCTACCCCTAGCAGACGGACGGTGCAGTGCGGGGGTGGTGACCGACTTTTGGATTCCAATCCAAAATTAGCGGGTCAACGGGGACGGGGGTGAGTCACGCGGGTGCGCGGCGTCCCACTCACTACGCGGGGTCAAGGGAAGGCACACAGACACCCCAACTCACGACCCACCCGCCATTCGAGGGATGCCGTTCTCCATCTCGGCCGGGGTCGGGTTCATCGCGCTGTTTGGCGTCGCCGTGTTGAACGGCGTGGTCCTGGTCTCCTACATCCGAAAACCGGAGCGCGAGGAGGGCCTGACGCCGGCCGTTGCCGCCCACAACGCCGCCGTCGTCCGCATGCGTCCCGTGTTGACCACAGCGCTCGTTGCTGCGTTGGGATTCGTGCCTATGGCGTTTTCGACGAGCCCCGGTGCTGAAGTGCATCGTCCACTGGCCACCGTGGTGATTGGTGGCCTTGTGACGGCGACGCTGCTGACGTTGTTCGTGCTCCCCACGTTGTACCCGTGGTTTGGGGAAGGCCAATCGGAGAGAGCCTGACGCAATCGATGTCGCCTTCTCACCAACAGCGACATCAGGCCCCTTTTACTCTTCGTAGAGCGTCTTGAGAGCCCCCCCTGCGAGCCCGCGGCGGGCTCGTTTCTTTGAAAGCGGAAAAGTTGCACCGTCTTGGTGCAATCGGACCCGCGAGGATGCCCCAGGAGACGATTCCGCGACCCGACCCATACTCAGTATCCCCGGATTTCCGCTTGACTCTGGAGCGCAGTCCAGAGTTCATACTGAGGGTGATGGCACCGACCAAGGGCTACCGTATCGGTGAAATCGCAAGCCTGACCGGGCTTACTCCGGACGCCCTTCGATTCTACGAGCGCCGGGGACTCCTTGAGGCCCCAGCCCGCAGCCAGGGACGATTTCGCATTTACGCAGCTACGGCAGTTGACCGCATCCACTTCATTAAGCGCGCTCAGGCCCTAGGATTCTCGCTCAACGAAATCCATGAGCTCGTCTGCTTCAATGGCAAAGGTGGGCTGCGTCGGTGCTGCCGTGTTCGGGAGCTGCTCCAGAGACCGTCTCGGCGAACTGGAGACGAAGCTCGCCGAGCTCGCCGCCCTTCAGGAGACCCTGAAGGCAACGCTCAAACAGTGTGAACGTGCCATCAGCACGAAGAATGAATCAGCCCTGTCCGGTTATCGAGTTCGCAACAGAAAAGGATGGTGTGACATGACGCTCCGCAAGGTTGAAGTTTTTACCGCTGGCTGCTCGCTCTGTGATGACGCGGTTCAGCTCGTCCAGGGCCTGGCCTGCTCGAGCTGCAGCGTCGAGGTCCTCGACATGAAGGACGAGTCGACCCAGAAGAAGGCCAAAGAGTACGGCGTCACCCGGGTGCCTGCAGTTGCCGTAAACGGCACGCTCGCAAACTGCTGCAGCGGTAGACCAATCGAGGCCACAACCTTGCGAGCGCTTGGCGTCGGGAGCCCTGCGTAGGCACTCGCATCTTGCTTGAAAAAGAGGGCTATCTGACCGATGCTGGTAGAGTTTTTCTACTTCGAAGCGTGCCCATCGTGGGCACAAGCTCTGGAGAATCTGCAAAGAGCCCTGCAACTTGAGAGGTTGTCCGACGAGGTCGACATAATTCAGGTAGCGGACCCAGCCGATGCACAGACCAAGCGATTCCTCGGCTCGCCGACAATCAGAATTGACGGCATCGATGTCGAGGGGCCGGACGCCGAGAACCGCGGGTACCCGTACGGGTGCCGGGTTTATACGGATGGAAATCGCACAGCTGGTTGGCCTTCGGTTGACCAGATTCGGCAGGCGCTCGCACGAGAGCGCCGTGCCTGAGGCACCGCAACGCGTCGGAAGTGCCGCCGTGCAACAGGAGGAGTCGATGACACGAACGTTCGTTGGACTGGTGATTCTAGCCCTCGGCTTAGCGGTACCGCTCGTGGGATGTGCCGGTGAGACTTCCGAGCCTATGGAGGCTGCTCCTGACGCCGTCATCGAGACGGTAGCGCTCACCGTCGAGGGTATGACCTGAGGCACATGCCCTCTGGCCGTACGCCAGACACTCATGAAGGTCGACGGCGTGGTGTCAGCCGACGTCTCCTACGAGTAAAGAGCGAGCCGAGATTCGGTACCAGCCAGACCTGACCGATACGGACGAAATGATTTCCGCCATCGACGCCGCGGGATTCACCGCGAGCCTCTCGGAGTAGAAATGCTCGAACATCGATTGCCAGCGGTGACGAGCCTGCTCTCCGCTGGCCTCGCTGCGAGCTGCTGCATTCTCCCGATGGCGTTCATCGCAGCTGGCCTGGCCAGTGCTGGGCTCATAATGTCGATGATGCGCTACGAGTGGCTGCCGCTTCGTGGGCCAGCGGCTCAATCAACTGTTCCTAATTCTTGGAACCATCGTCGTCGTTGCGTCACTGTTGCTGCGCGCCTTCCCTTCCTGGACGAGCCAGCTCCTGGCCGCCGTCACGGGCTGACAAACCCGCCGGTCGACCGGCGTGAAATCCGCGTCAAAACCACAACCTCACTCCAGCCACAAGCCTGCGGCTATCCGGCGTCTCCCCCACGGCTTCAGCGAAGTCCGCGGTTTCACCGAACGCGTTGCTCCAGGTAACACCGATATAGGGCGCCAACTCCCGACGAAACTCGTATCGGAGTCGCAGCCCAATATCGAATGCGCTAACGCCCGCACCGACTCTGCGTTCCGCGCCGGTCTTTCCATACAGGTTGAGCTCGACGAGTGGCTGGAGGACCAGCCGGTTGGTGAACAGCAGTTCGTACTCGGCCTCGAATCGAGCCGCCGTCCGGCCGCCAGCACCAAGGTAGACGGTCGCCTCCACTTCGAACCAGTACGGGGCCAACCCCTGGACGCCGAGCGCCAGCCACGACTTCCCCGGTCCGTCCCGGAGGTCCTGACGAAGACCAACCAGCACGTCCCACCACCGAGCGACCGCCCGCCCATATGCCAGGTGAGCCTCGGCGTCGCCTAGTGACCCGCTCTCAGCGTCGCCCTCAGTCCGGAACCACAGACGGTCCCGGTCACCGCCTACCCACCCTTGCGAGTCCCAGTTCATCCCACCGGTGCTCCCGTCCCCCTGCCATTCCAGTTGGTCGAAGAGCACGAAGTAGTTGACGGTGTCGTGAACGGCGCCGACATCGACATCAGGAAACGCCGCGACCCTATCAGCGTCGGTGACCGGTGGAATAGGCGTCCATGGCTGGGACGACCCCTGTTCGTTTTCCTGGCCGGCCGGTTGCGCCCACGCCGCCGACGCACCCCAGCAGGCGCCGAGGACTGCCCAGCCGACCACGACGCTCCACCTCGCTCGCGTCCTCATACGTCCACCCGTACTTCCCGGAACATGCCAGCCGCCATGTGATAGAGCAGATGACAGTGGAAGGCCCATCGACCGAGTGCGTCGGCCCGCACGCGGAAGCTGCGCTTGGTGCCCGGTGGCATATCGACCACGTGCTTACGCAGGTGGAACTGGCCCGCGTCATCCTCGACGTCGCTCCACATCCCGTGCAGATGAATCGGATGGGCCATCATCGTATCGTTCACAAGGACGATACGCAGACGCTCCCCATAGGTGAGTCGGAGCGGCTCGGCGTCGGAGAACTTGACTCCGTCGAACGACCACACGAACCGCTCCATGTGCCCCGTCAGATGCAGCTCGACCGTCCGGCCTGGCTCTCGACCGTCTGGGTCGGGGAACAACGTCCGAAGGTTGGCGTAGGTCAGCACTCGTCGACCGTTAGTGCGCAGCCCAATGCCGGGGTCGTCGAGACGGGCCGAGGCGGACATCACTTGCATGTCCACCAGCGGGTTGCCCCGCTCACTCTCCGGATGCGTCTGCATAGTGGCATCGTCCATCATGCCGCCGTGCCCCTGGTGCGCCATCCCCTCGTGTCCCATGTCGGCCATCGTGAGCAGCGGCACGGGGTCCAAATCGGGAACAGGCGCACTCAGCCCATCACGAAGGGCCAGGGTGCCTCGGGCGTAGCCAGTCCGGTCCATCGACTGTGCCCAGATGGTGAACGCCTCTTGTCCTGACGGCTCGACAAGCACATCGAAGGTCTCTCCTGCTGCGATACGGAATTCATCCACCGTGACCGGATGCACGAGCTGTCCGTCGGCGGCCACCACCGTCATCGGCAGACCTGGAATCCGAACATCGAAGTAGCTTGCCGCCCCTCCGTTCACGAACCGCAGCCGCACACGTTCGCCCCACCCGAAGAGGCCCGTCCAGTTGGCGGCCGGCGAGTGGCCGTTCATCAGATAGGTGTAGGTCGTTCCCGTGACGTCCGCCAGGTCAGTCGGGGTCATCCGCATCTCGCCCCAAGCGAGACGGTCTGACAGGGTCACCCCAAGCCCTCGCTCCCGAACATCGCGCGCGAAGTCACCGAGTGTTCGCCGGTTGTAGTTGTAGTAGTGCACCTGTTTCTTGAGCTTTGCGAACACCCGGTCAGGGTCTTCATCCGTCCAGTCGGACAGCATGACGACGTAGTCGCGGTCGTAGCCGAAGGGCTCCGGCTCAAGCGGCTCGATGATGAGCGCGCCATATAAGCCGCGCTGCTCCTGGAACCCCGAGTGGCTGTGATACCAGTAGGTGCCGCCTTGCCGCACGGTGAACCGGTAGACGTAGGTTTCCCCAGGTGGAATGCCGTTGAAGCTCAGCCCGGGCACACCGTCCATGTTGGCCGGCAGCAGAATGCCGTGCCAGTGAATCGACGTGCCCTCTCCGAGCGTGTTGGCCACGCGCAGGGTGACGGTGTCGCCCTCCCTCCAGCGCAGCGTGGGGGCCGGGAGCGACCCGTTCACGGCCACAGTCAGCCGAGGTGACCCGGTGAAATCCATCAGCGTCTCGCCAATGGTCAGGTCGAACTCCGTCCCGGTAAGCGACACCAGCTGTTGCCCCGCGTCGGCCCACGCCGACGCGGCGGGCCGCCACAGCCCGAGTCCGGCAACCGCGCCGCCCATCGCCAACCCCTTAACGAAGGTGCGTCGCGACGGTCGGGTCACTTCAAGCGGTTGGCTGCTCGCAGCCAACCAGCCCGCATCACCAGGTCTTCGAGGGCGAATCGAGAATGCAGCCATGGAGCCTTCCTCTCACCGGCGGCGAGCGAAATGCCGTCGGTTGCTCTCCGAACTATTTGAGTAAACGAAAAACGATGAGACTGGCGGCGAATCCGCCGAAGGAAGGGAGGCTCAGATGCGCAGAACGAGTGGTCTAACCTTACCGGCAGTACCCGGCGGGCCGTGTGCTGAGCGGATGTAGCGCGCAACCAATCCGCTGTCGGCCTGCGGGAACTGGAGTGCCTGCGACGATGCGGATTCGACCTGGCGGTCGGCTCCGGCGGATTGTGGCACCGTGCCCCATCGGTCGGTGGCCCCGTCGTGGTTCCGGCAGTTGTGGCCCGTGGTACCACCGAGTTCGGCTCGCACCCGCATCTCACGTTGGTCCGGGTTGGAACCGTGATGCACGTGCGCCGCGGAACCGACCGCACTAGGGTCTGGCCCCGCACTCGGGCGGAGACACGCGACCGCGCACGTGGCGGCCAAGGCCGGCACCACGACCAGCGTCGTGACGACCACGCCGGCAACACCTTGCCGCCACACCTTCACGGCTCCCACCATACCGCTATCTTCAGGCCAGCGCAACGTCTCTCCTACGCCAACCAACGATTCTGGAATCCATCGTCCGGGATGACCCCTGACGTGGCTGTGAAATGACGGCGTCAGTCTGGGATGCCTGATGTCGCCTTCCCCCAGTAAAGGCGAAGTCACGTAAGTGCTGGTCGCGTCTGGTGCTCTGTTCGGCTTCGGTAGGTATTTCCCGTCCGGGGCATACGCCTTGGCCTGAATCGCCCAAACGGTACCATCCTTGGCCTGGGCCACAAGGTCAATACCCGCATCCGGCCCCCAGCGTCCGGGCCACTTGGCCCAGAGCCAGACGTTCTTCAGTTGGGTGCGATAGACGGGGTCGGTTTCCAGAAACCACTTGCAGCCGTGTTCCCACTGCGTGCCACGTCTCTTCCTCGGGTCAGCATCGAACGACTCGAGGAAGGTGCTGAAGCGGGACGCAGCCATGTCTGGCCTAGCCTACCGCTCTGCGCCGGACGGTTCAACGGGGACGGCTCGGATGGACCGCGTAGCGGACGAGAACGCACCCTCCCGCTCGCAGACGGAGGATGCAATCGGGGGGGTGGCTACCTACTTTTGCATCGTGACGCAAAACTAGCGGTTCAACGGGGACGGGAGTTAGGCGGGCGTGCGGCGAACCACGCACCTGAGTAGCGCCCGTCACCGCTGCGCTACGAGGGTCGTTTGACGGTAATCTCGGTGGCCACTTCGACGCGGTCGGCGGATCGTGTCTGAGGATTGGGTGCGCGAATCGTTGATGCCTCGATCTCGGTCTGAACGCAGCGGTCGCGAGTACGGTTGTGGTTGGTGAATGCGACGGTTGGCAGGGTACCAGACGTATTACGCTTGGGGATACGGTGGACAGTTCATTTTCATTGTTCCGGACCTCCGGCTCACCGTGGCAATGACCTCGTCACTCAACCCGGGGAACGGACGACGCAGTGAATCGTACCGGGTTTCTCGGAGACCGAATGCGTTGAATCAGGCCACCTCAGCCTGCTCGTAGTACTGCGCCTCGAACTCTGCTGGTGGAATGTCCCCGAGCGGCCCCAACAGTCGTCGTGTGTTGAACCAGTCCACCCACGTCAAGGTGGCGAACTCCACGGCCTCGAGGGTGCACCACGGGCCCTTCCGTCGAGTTGCCTCCGTCTTGTACAAGCCGATCACCGATTCGGCGAGGGCATTGTCATAGGCATCGCCTTGGCTGCCGACCGACGGCGCGATGCCGGCGTCCACGAGGCGATCCGTGTACCGCATCGAGAGATATTGCGACCCGGCATCACTGTGATGTACGAGGCCGGTGGGGGCGTCGCCCCGGCGGGCGTAGATCGCCTGCTCCACCGCATCCAGCACAAAGTCCGTGCGCATGGAGACCGACACCCGCCAGCCCACAATGCGTCGCGCAAACACGTCGATGACGAACGCGACGTAGCCAAAGCCGCCCCAGGGTGCGACGTACGTGAAATCGGAGACCCAGAGCTGATTCGGACGGGTGGCCACGAATCGGCGGTCAACGAGGTCCACCGGGCGACCGCCCTCACCGGCGTGGGTCGTGGTGACCCAGGCCCGGCCCCGGACGGCCCCGGCAAGGCCCATCGCGCGCATCAGGCGCGCCACGGTGCAGCGCGCCACGCGGACGCCGTCCCGTCGCAGCTGCTTCCAGACTTTCCGGGGGCCGTAGACCTGCTGGTGCGCGTCATAGACCCGCTGAATCTCGACGCGGAGCTGATCGTCGCGCTGCGTCCGTGCGGACCGACGCGTCGGATGTGTCCGCTGGTGCCGATGGCGATGAGTCCGTCGACGGGGCGATCGGCAGCACGGCGCAGATCGGCTCGACCCCGACCACGGCGCGATGGTCGGCGATGAACTGGACCATCGTGGCGACGTCCTCCGGCGGTCGCGCTCCGCCTGGGCGAAATACGCGAACGCTTTCCGCAGGATCTCATTCGCCCGCTTCAGCTCCTTCATCCGCTCCCGCTCGCTCGTCGTCAGGCCCGGCCGATGCCCAGCATCACGCTGCGCCTGCCGCACCCACTTCCGCAGCGTCTCCGCCGTGCAGCCGAGCTTCGGCGCCACCGACTGCAGCACCGCCCACTCTGAGGCGTGGGCCTCCCGGTACTCCTCGACCATCCGGACGGCACGTTCGCGCACTTCCGGAGAAAACCGACTGGGACGTCCCATAGCCCCCATCCTCCCAAGCAATGAGGTCTCCGAGAAACCCGGTACGATTCACAGCATCTGCGGTCGCTCTACAACATGGTTGAGGATCAGATCATTCCGGCTATCCAACGCGGGTACGGGGTTGAGTAAGGCACGAGGGGGGTCAGGGGTATAATCGGCCTATGATCACAGGGTCACGAGACGGGCTCCTCCGCAAGATCCAGCCGATCAGCATTCACGGCCAGGTCTCATGGGACGTCTACTACACCGATGCTGACGATCCCAAAGGGCAGGTGGCGACAGCGCGCGTGGGCCCCGAATCGATGGACCGCAGTCTCAAGCCCGGTGACCGGATCCGGTTGCACTTCGTGCTCAATGCAGTGACGGACATCACGCGAGTCGACGAGCCCGCCGCTTGAAGCCAGCTGATGCCTGACACCACTTGTTGTCTACAGTGCAGCCTGACCGAGTTCAGGCCGCAACCTGCGCTTTCCCTTGGAGTGTTGGCGTCCACATAAGTGCGATTCCCCTTGGGGACGCCACTTTCCTCGCGATGTCAGAGCTTCCTCTCTTTGTGCCCCGGCACAAAAGTAGCGGTTCAACGGGGACGGGGGTTAGGCGGGTGCGCGGTGTCCCACTCGCGGGCGAGGCATCCTACTGCGCCGGACCGGTTACCCGCACGAGGCAGGTCGCCTCAGTCACACGCTCGATCATAGCACCCCGTTCGGTGGCTGGCAGGGGTGTGAGGCGCCGGAAGTGCTGCCGTCAAGCGTGTGCGAATTTGTGCGAATATTTCCGTCGCAGGCGATCTCTCCTGACCTCTCCTGAACATTTTCGTCTGCAAAGCCGCGTCCTGACCCGTCCTGATCCCTATTTGCACATGACTGAAAATCATGGTGTCGGCAGTTCGATTCTGCCCCTCGGCACCACTTCTTTTTTTCCGCTGGTTCAACTAGTTACACAGTTTCGTTTCGCCAGCGCGTTGTGGATGATCCAGACGAACCCCCCATGCTGAGACTCATCATCGAGGTGTTCGTGACCTCAGGGCTCCTCTACGCTCTGGCGACAGCGTTACCCGGCGTGCGCCTGAAATCGTTCGGCACCGCGCTGGTCGTCGTGTTGGTCTACGGAGTGTTGAACTACTTTCTATTCTGGCTGGTCGCGCTGATCGCCGTTATCCCGATACTGCTGAGTTTCGGCCTGTTCGGGCTGGTCATCAACGCGTTCCTCCTGTGGCTGACCGACAAGCTGATCGACGACTTCGAGATCGATTCGCTTCGCACGACCCTACTCATCGCGATCTTGCTGACGGTGGAAAAAGTCGTGCTGCGGGCGATCCTCTGAGAGCCACGGTACGTCAGGAGAACTCGAAGGTGCTCTCGCTTCTGACCCCCTGCCCCTCGTTAGGATATGTGTGGACGGTCTCCACAAAGAGTGTGGAGTCACCACTACGCCACCCGATGTGCGTGATCGGCTCTTCAAGCTCCCCCTCCGCGTGATACGTGAAGCTGATCCGATCCTCGCTTGAGAACTCGCTCTGCAGCCCATCTTGACCACACAGCTCAAACGGGGCCAATCGGCAACGATAGCTCAGGCTGTCGAATGTCCTGGAGACGGTATAGGGCAAATGTGCGCCACCCTGCTCAAGAATATGAGCCTGTACAGCAGTGGGCACACAGGTGAGCAGCTCGGTCAGCGCCGTGTCTCCATACTCGAGGAGTATCGCGTGACTTGTGCCCAGTACGTAAAAGGTGACCCGATGATCGAGCCATTTCACTCGTCGACGGTCGAGGATACGCAAAGGCTCCAATTGCACTCGTCCGTCTACCAAAAGGAAACGAAGGGTCGAAGCGCTGTGGATCATCGTGTCTCTCGAACGGTCCGCCATGGTATTTTTAGATGAACGTCATCGTATAGGAAACACGAGGCTGGCATCAAAACAACCGGTAAGCCACAATCTCCACTATCCATGGATCAGCAGAAAACCGCTTCGAAGAACGACCGTCGAGGCAAGACCCAGGCCCTCCTCTTCTCGGTCTTCGCCATTGGCACCTGTGGACTGATCTACGAGCTGCTGGCCGGAACCATCGCCAGCTACATGCTCGGCAACAGCGTCACCCAGTTTTCCACCATCATCGGCGTCTACCTTTTCTCGATGGGGTTAGGCTCCTACCTGGCTCGCTACGTCCGAAAAGATCTGATCGCATGCTTCATTCAGATCGAGATCCTGGTTGGCCTCATCGGTGGGATATCGTCCTTGGTCCTCTTCCTGGCTTTTTCCGAGCTCGATGCGTTCCGGGTAGTGCTCTACTCGTGGGTCGCAGTCACCGGGATCCTGGTAGGGCTGGAGATCCCGTTCATCTTGCGCATTCTCGAGAACCAGTTCCCGTTCAGCGACCTGGTCTCGAAGGTCCTGTCGCTCGACTACCTGGGTGCTCTGGCTGCGTCGCTGGTGTTTCCCCTGTGGCTCGTCCCCCAGGTTGGGTTGATGCGGTCGTCATTTATCTTTGGCTTCCTGAACGTCCTCGTGGCGATCTGGACATGCCACCTGTTTCGTGAGGAGCATCGACGACCCCTACTCACCCTCCAGGCCTACGCCGCCCTCGTGCTGCTCCTGGTGGGCGTGGCTTTCTCCGATGTCTTGTCGGAGTTCACCGAGCAGCGCTTGTATCAGGACCCGGTGATCTTCAGTCGTGCCTCTCGATATCAGCGCATCGTCGCGACCAACGCCCAAGGAGAGATGCGGCTGTTCCTGAACGGCCAGTTCCAGTTTTCCTCCCTCGACGAGTACCGGTACCACGAGGCGCTGGTCCATCCGGGGCTGGCGGCGGTGGGGTCGCCACGGCAGGTTCTCGTTCTCGGCGGCGGGGACGGCATGGCGGTTCGAGAGATTCTCAAGGACCAGAGGGTCCAGCGCGTCACGCTGGTTGACCTCGATCCGACGATGACGGAGATCTTCACGTATCACGATGCGTTCGCGGCCCTCAACAACTACGCACTGCGGTCGCCCCGGGTGCAGGTCGTCAACGCCGACGCGTTCGTCTGGCTCAAGGACAACACGAACCTGTACGACTTCATTGTCGTCGATTTTCCCGATCCCTCGAACTACTCCCTGGGCAAGCTCTACACGGCCACGTTCTATCTACGCCTCGCCGCTCACCTGGCCCCAGACGGCGTCGCCGCGATCCAGAGCTCGTCGCCACTCATGGCCCGGCGTGCCTTCTGGTGCATCGTCGAGACAGTGCGCGCGGTCGGTCTCGAAGCAGCGCCGTATCACGTCGCGATCCCTTCCTTCGGTGAATGGGGCTACGTCATCGCGTCACACAAACCCTTTCAGATACCCGACCGCCTTCCGGAGGGCCTTCGCTTCCTCAACCGGTTGATCATGCCCTCCCTCTTCGAGTTTCCCATAGACATGGAGGAGGTCCCTGTCGAGGTCAACCATCTGAACAACCAGATCCTGGTTCGATACCAGGAGGAGAGCTGGGGGCAGTACGCGCCGTGAGGGCAGCTCGAAAGAGGTCGCGTGGCGAGCAGACAAAACCGATCGTGAGGCCTCGCGGCCTGAGCCGGCGCGATCTCCTACGCTTGTGCCCGGGTGTTGCCACAGCGCTGGCGGTCGGCTGTGGGTCACGGACGGGACCCTCCGTGGACCGCGAGATCGACACCGGCCGGATCGCTGGCTCCATCGTCGGCGCCTCCCACAAGGTCGGACACCGGTTGCGTGCCGGCGGTCTGCCTGAGCCCCAGGAGATCCGACACGTACCGGTGGTCATCGTCGGCGCCGGCATCGCTGGCTTGTCGGCAGGCTGGAAGCTCGCCAAGAGCGGCTTTCGCGACTTTGAGATCCTGGAACTCGAGTCCGACGCGGGCGGCAACTCACGCTGGGACTCGAACGACGTGTCCGCCTATCCGTGGGGTGCCCACTATCTGCCGGTCCCAAGCCTGGAATCGACGGCGGTGCGCGAGCTACTGGAAGAGATGGGCATGGTCTATGACATGGATCCAGACGGTGATCCGATCTACGACCCGCGCCACCTCTGTCATGTGCCCCAGGAGCGGCTGTTCATTGATGGTCGCTGGCAAGAGGGAATCTCGGCGCGAGAGCTCCTGGGCCCCGCCTCGCCGCCGGGGGATCGCGCCATGCTCGCAGAATTCGAACAGCAGATGAAGCGCTATCAGGATTATCGCGATGCCCGCGGCCGACGTGCATTCGCGCTGCCGATGGCCCTGAGCAGCGACGACTCCGATCTCGTCGCTCTCGACCGGATCTCGATGCAGGAGTACTTCGACCGCGCCGGATGGACGTCCGATCGTCTGCGATGGTACGTCGACTATTGCTGTCGCGACGACTACGGGTGCTCACTGGAGACCACTTCGGCCTGGGCCGCCTGGCATTATTTCTGCTCCCGCGGCGAAGGGGTGGAATACCTAACCTGGCCCGAAGGAAACGGGCGCATCGTCCGCCACATGGTAGAGCGTCTTGATGGACATCTGCACTCGGGCATGCTGGTATATCGCATCCGGGTGACCGCCGACCCCGCGACTCCAGACATCTCGGCCGGAGGTGTCGACGTGGACGTATTTGATACGCGCACTAACTCGTCCGTACGGTTTCGAGCACGAGAGGTCATCTACGCCCTGCCACGCTTTACGGCCACGCATGTCCTGGAAGGCTATGAGCTTCCGGGCATCGACACGTTTACCTATGCCCCATGGATGGTCGCCAACCTCACAGTCGACCGCCTGCCTGAAGGGGCGGCGTGGGACAACGTGATCTACGACAGCTTATCTCTGGGGTATGTGGTCGCAACGCACCAAAACCTGCGTGTCGCGCCGGGGCCAAGCGTTCTGACGTACTACCTGCCGCTCGCCGTGCCGAACCCCGAGATCGCCCGTCACTGGATGCTCGAACGCAGCTGGAAAGATTGGGTGTCGATCATTCTTGGCGATCTCGCGCCAGCCCACGTGGGTCTCGAATCGCTCGTCAGCCAGATCGACGTCATGCTCTGGGGGCACGCGATGATCCGTCCGGTCCCAGGTTTTCTCTGGGGAGAGCCCCGCCGACGCGCCGCCGATGCCTTTGGGCCGGTACGCTTTGCCCACTCGGACATGAGTGGGCTCTCGCTCTTCGAAGAAGCTCAATATCGAGGCGTGCGAGCCGCAGAAGACCTCATGCGACACAGGGGCCATGCCCACAGAAGCTCGTTGGGGCCCGCGAAAGGAGTGTGACGTGAGCGGGTCCAGCTCAAACGGCGCAGCGTGGATCGTGTCGCGCCGGTTCGACGTGGGGTTGATCCTGGGCCCGCCGCTGCTGGCGGTCCTTCTCGTGCTGTCGGTTCCGACTCTGCGAGCCCCCGATGTGCCGCTCTGGGGTTGGCTCGCGTTCGTCGTGGGTATCGACGTGGGGCACGTTTACGCGTCACTCTATCGCACATACTGGGATCCTGAGGAACTGGCCCGCCGTCGCACCCAATACATACTCACGCCGCTCGTCTGTCTAGCCGCCGGCGTGCTGCTTCACAGCCTCGGGACGCTGGTCTTCTGGCGCGTGCTCGCCTACATCGCGGTCTTCCACTTCGTGCGCCAGCAGTTCGGATTCGTGATGCTTTATCGTCACCGCTGCGGGGAGCACTCGGTCGCCGATCGGCGCCTCGACAAGATGGCGATCTACTCCACCATGCTCTATCCGCTCGCCTTCTGGCACACAACGTCCGATCGCCAATTCGAATGGTTCGTCGAGGGGGACTTCGTGTCGCTCCCAGTGTGGATCTCGCCCGTAGCGTTCTGGATCTATTCGGCCGTTCTACTGGCCTTCCTCGTGCGGCAGGTCCAGATTTACTGGAAGCGGGGAGCGGTCAACTGGGGTAAGGTCGGGATCGTGACCTCGACCGCGTGCGTGTGGTACGCGGGTATCGTGCTGCTCAACTCCGACTTCGCCTTTACTCTTACCAACGTCGTGGCGCACGGCGTTCCCTACGTAGCCCTGGTCTGGATCTATGGTCGCCACAAGTGGACCGACTCACGATCATGGAGGCAGCGGATCCACCGCCCGGCGGCGGCCGGCGTCTTCGTCGGGCTACTCCTGATGCTGGCCTATTTCGAAGAGGGCCTTTGGGATCTCTTTGTCTGGCGGGAACACGCTGCCGCCTTTGGCCAGATGGCGCTGCCCTTCGCGGCGCCCGAAGCGCTGCGCCACCTTGTCGTCCCGCTGCTCACCGTGCCGCAGGCCACCCACTACGTGTTGGACGCCTGGATCTGGAAGTTCGACGGCTCGAATCCTGGCATCAAGCCGTTACTCTTCGGTGAGGCGCGCCCGGCGCGCGGCGTGGGGTGAGTACTGCGTCTCAGGCGGACATGCCCATCTTCTTCTTCAACTCGGCCAACGAGTCGGAGGTCGCCGCGGTCGACGGTGAGGCCAGCGCCTTGTCGATGTCCTCGTCGATGGTGCCGCCGACATCAGAGAGTTCGCCGTAAGCCTCCGCAAGAGACTCTTCCTCCTGAACCTTGTTCTTCATTTTCTCGAGCATCGCGACGGTGCCAGAGGCATCGGCACCGGCCAGCTGCTGGTTGATCTTGCGCATGGACGAGGCTGTCCGGGCCCGAGCGCGAAGGGTGACGACCTCGTTCTCGTACTTGCTGATCTGGCGTTTGAGCTCTTCGACCTTCGTCTGGAGCTGGTCGGCCATCCGCTGCTGAGCCTGCTGCTCCCCCGAGACCGTGGTGTGGCGCTGGAGGGCTTCTTCCTTCTTTGACAGGGCTTCCGTGGCCAGCCGCTCGGCTTCTGCCCCCTCCATCTCCCCACCCTGCATGCGCTTGAGTAGCAGCATCGCCTTGCGCTCGTAGTCGGCCGCCCTCTTCTTGTGGTCGTCAGTCTCCTTCTGGAGGCGAATCGCCAGCGATTTGACCTGCGCCAAGCTGACCATCGACGCTTGCAGACTCGTCTTGAGGTCACGGACTCCCTGTTCGCTCATCTTGATCGGATCTTCAAACTTGTCCATGCTGGCGTGCGCCTCGGACTGGGTGATCTTGAACAGACGCTGAAAGATACTGGCCATGACGATTCTCCTTTGGACGCGGTCTACTTACCGAGGTACGTGAGAAGCTCAGCGCCGTACTCGGCAAGCGCCAACGAGAGGGATCGGATCGAGCCCTCGAGCTCGTTGAGATCGAGGTTGGCGAGCTGCAGCGTATCGCGGAAGAAGATCCGCCCGCCGGTCTCGTCGAGCACGAACGCACCGTGGACGAGCGTGTTGTTCATCTGCAACAAGCGCTTGAAGAGATCTCCCGGCTCGGCCGGTACCTCACCGATCAGCTGCTCGAGAATGATAATGGGCGGCTCGCAGTCGATGACCAGTTGCTTGATGCCATTGTCCTCGTCATCGACCACAACCAGCTCTTCGGCCTCGTTCTCCGAGACGATCTTAAGGCCGAGATCGAGTAGGTGGCCCTTGACCCGATCTACGTTCTCAGACATCGAATCGCACCTCCTTAGTGATCTCGTGTTCCAAACGGGTCCCCAATCTATTTACGTTCCAGGTGTGTGACAAGTTCTTCGTATGCGCGATTCAGACCTTGAACGAGGTCCGTCGCGATGTGCTTCTTGTCCTCATCCGCCGAATAAAGATCGGGGTGGTACTTCTTGATCAATCGCCTCCAGGTCCGGTGCACCGTGTCGAGGCCGGTACCGTACGGAAGCTTAAGGTTAGCATAGTAGCGGACAAGGACCGGATCCCGGTGATGGAGCTATTGTCCTGTACCAGTAGTTCGTGGACAAAGCCCGTGGCGCAGCGCCCGAACTGGCAACGCGCGACGAGGGAGAATATGGGGCATATTCGACCGGGGAGCAACGCCGCCAGACGGGATGCCCCGCCCGGGCATTGTGTTGCGAATGACTGTGACGGGACACTAGGTCCTACGCCTCGGCGTGGACTCCATGCTGGCGCTCTGGCCGCGACGAGATAACGACCAGTCGGTCGTCGGCGCCGACGAGAACATCGGTGCCAGGGTTGGTCACGACCTCGTTGCTTCCGTGCCGCTTGATGGCGAGGACGATCATCCCCTGAGCGCGCTTCATCTCGGAGAACAACTCCAGAAACGGATGTCCAGCGAGCGATGTGGGCACCGGGACGGTGATGAGGTCGTTGCCGTACTGGGCGCTCAGGATCTCGGAGAGGATCTTGGTGATCCCATGATCCAGCGTTGCGCTCGAGATGAGACGGCTACTGAATTCGGCACCGACGACAACCTCGTCAGCATGGGCACGCTCACAGTGCCGGACGTTGTCCTCGTTGGCCAGCTCGACAATCGAGTACACGTCGGGGTTCAGCGTTTCCACCGTCAAGATGGAAAGAACCGCCTTGGCGTCCCGCGCCGTATAGTCCAGCCGGCGGTCTCCCACGATGACTACGGTGGCCGCCTTCTCGATGCAGGCGCGCTTCAAGTTCTCCTCGCTCACTTCGCCTCGCACGAAGTAGAGGTGTTCATCGTCGACTGGTTTCGCCTCCACATCGGCCAGCAGTAGAATCGGTGACCGAGATGAGCGAGAGTCCGCGCGCAGGTCGCGGAGAATCTTATGGGTCCGGTCGTTCCACTCGCAGAGGACGATGTGACCCTCGAGATCGTAAGAACCCATGCCCCGCTCCTTCCTGAGTCGCTTCTCGACGAACACGCCGGCGATAGTCGCGGTGAACATGCCGAGCACACCGATGCCGAAGAACATGAGAACGACGCCGATCGCCCGTCCGCCGAGCGTCGTGGGAAAAATGTCCCCAAACCCCACCGTGGTCAGCGTGACGGTGGCCCACCACAAAGCATCGGGTATGCTTCGATCGTGCTCGAAGTAGACGAGACCGATCGCACCGCCGACGATCAACGCTCCAATAATGACCAGCAGGCGGAGCAGATTCTCGCGGTGCAGAAACTCCCAGAACACCAGCAGGCGATCGGTCATTCTAGGCTTGAACTTGAGCATGTCCGTGTCGATGGTCTGGTGTCCGACCTGGAGGTGAGCAAGAGCCTAGCCAGCTGTTGCAAGCATCCTCATGGAATGGGCCGCCGCCGGGGAAGGCGGGTCGCGGGCGAGTTCGATAGGCGGCCTGCCCCCTCCACGGGTCCGTTCAGAGGGTCAACCCGATCAGTATCGACGCGGCGAGGTACGAGGTCGCCTCAATGGCCCCAGCGCCGACGTTGGGTACGTCCCGTACCAACTCATCGGTCAGTCGCGCGCCAGGCAGTAGCACCTTGTCGGCGAAGATCCGGACTAACGGCAAGAGGAGCAGACCCACGATCGCGTAGTAACCGAACTCGCTCAGGCTCTGCATCCAGGAGACGAAGTCGCCTTCACCCGCCAGGCGGATGATGTTCCCGAAGCCGATGAGAACACCGGCAAAGGCCACGCCGACCGCGACGTTGTTATTCTCGATCTGCTCGTGTAGATCGAACGAGGTCATCTTGTTGTACAGCAAGCCGGCCACGATGAGGCCCGCCTGGCCCAGGACCCAGAAGACCGCGCCGCTGAGCAGGCCGCCTTCACCAGAGAGCGCACCGGCCGTGATCAGACCGACGGCGACATGATTGCCGCCTTCAATAGCGCCCATTCCGATGTTGCGGTCCTGAACGATCTCCTTCTGGTTGTCGAACTTCGAGAGGATGATCTTGTCATTGATCCAGCCCGACAGATTGAGCAAAACGATGGCCACCAGTCCGAAGACCACGAGATCGATGAGATCCTCGGTGAGCATGCCAGACCCGGGTCCGGACACCACTCCACCGAGCACGATCGCCAGGCCGAGATAATAGCCGGCGATGGTGAGGGCCATGGCGAGGTTGCTTTTCTCGAGGAGCTCTATCCGCAGAACGAAGCCGCGGTGCAACGCGTCGTACGCCCACCTGCCGATGCCAACAAGGACGAGGACGACGGCCAGGCGAATGAAGCCTGTCAAGATTTGATCCCAGGACATGATGCTCCTTCCGTAACGCTACTTGCCGAACCCCCGGGCACTGCCGCCTGTCATACGACCGCGCACGCGATTGCCAAATCCCTGGGTCCGGACGCGCTGCCGTGTTGCCTGGCGCCGGAAAAAATTGGGGTTACTCTGTCTCGTGACCGCACCATTCGTGCCATGCGCGCCAGAGCCGAAGTAGGGTTGGCCACGGCCTCGAAAGTCGCGATAACTATTCCAGTCGTTACGATAGATGGGCCGCCCAAAGCCGCCGATCATGTGGCTGATCAGGGCATACCGGCCGTAGAACTCCCAAAAAGATCCACCTCGCCCATCGCCTCGCCACTGGCCGTAACGGTCGTTGCCGACGTACTGGTAGCCGGGTGGATGCTGGTCATGATCGACGTTTCCGTCCGTGCCTTTCGAGAGAATCACCATGCCGAGGTGGGGCTGGTATCTGGCGAACGTGCGGCGATCGACCCGTTCCCAATCTCGGATGTTCTCGGCGTAGATGAGATCGTCAGAGCCTTCCTCCCTCTCGCCTGTGGTCACCCGGTATTGGTGCCAATAGTCGGTCGAGAACGTTCCCTCCTCCCGCATGTCCGCGAGGATGACCGAGTACTCAGGGTAACGGTCGAGCTCGCCCTGCAATCGCTCGAGGGGGTCGCCGGCGACACAGCCCGCGACGACGAGAGAGAGGCCGATCCACACGATCCAGCGAAGGCTAGTTTTCATGGTCGTTTCCCACCCCAGACTATGGAGAGGCATACAGCTATAGTGTAGCGTAAGACTTCGACCCTGCTGGAGGAAACATCAGTCCGTGCCCCCCCCGGGGAGAATGCTCGTGAACTCGTAATCTTCGACGAAGGAGCCGGTCGCGGCCCCGAACTCGGACTCGCTCCACTGCTCGATGCCCAGGAAACTCTCTTCGTCTTCGTCTAGGAACTCCCAGCGGATCACCTCTTCGCCGGCACCTTCGTCGTTGAGGAACATATATCCTGCACAGGAACTGTCGAAGTGATACTGCTTCCCCTTGTGAACGACCCGGCTCGGCGGGTCCTCCTCGCGAAGGATGTGACGCCGGATGTCGCCTGCGATGGCGCCGATGACGATCTTCTCTGAAAGGGACCAGCGCCCGTCGGCCAGCTCCAGGTAGCGTTTCTCGCGTCCTCCGGCCGTAATCTCCCACTCCTTCACGATGTTTCCGTCGAATTCGTACCGGCAGTGGCCCGTCACTTCCCAGGTCTTCAGATCGTAATCCACCAGATAGCCGACCTTGAGCTTGCCGAGAACGAGGTCGGCGGTCGGGTCCGGCTCTACGTTCCCATCCTTATCGTTCTTCTTCTTACCGAAGAGATTTCTGAGACCCATGGACTCTGTCCCCCCTCTCACGTCTCTTCATCCCCTACGACCTCCAAGGGCGTACGACTCTCTAGTATCGGACAGCCCAATCGGAGACCGACGGCACCAGGGAATCCGCTAGTAATGTAAATGTACCAGAAGTTTCGGTGCTTCCGCCATCAACTGTTGCTCAGGCGGCCAGAAGCTCGTCCCTGACCGGGGCGGTCGGGCATCGTCAGGTTAATTCTCCGCCCGGCACAATGCCGGGATGAACACTCGCCGATCCCGCTACCTGAGGCATCGCTTTCCGCCCGAAATCATCAGCCATGCCGTCTGGCTCTACCACAGATACTGCCAGAGCTTCCGGGATGTTGAGGATTTGCTGGCCGAACGAGGCATCATCGTGTCATACGAAACCGTTCGCCAGTGGTGCGGGAAGTTCGGCCCCGATTACGCTTGGAAGTTGAAGCGACGACAAGGTCGACTTGGAGACGCGTGGTTCCTGGATGAAGTCTTCGTGACGATCAACGGTCGGGTAGGCCAGGGTCGTTGCTGACCCTGGCCCCCCACAGATCTGGACGTGCGGGTTCTGCCGCATCCGGCTCCTCGACAGATGGCTTCGCTACGCGCCGTCGCGTACCCGCTGGTCCAGGAGACTAGGCGATGGCCATCGCCATCCCCAGGGCTTGTCTGGCCAGTGCGACTATCCGTTATCGTGACGTGGAGACGGAACCCAACTGACCTTGCCCCCTTAAACCGAGCCAGCCCGAACGTTAGAATTCGGGCGGTGGAACAGGAGACAAGGTCACCGCTTCCAAAATGATTTAGATTGCTTCTCGACCAGGATTCATCTTCACGGATCGTCAGGATGAACTTACTGTTGCGATATCGCTCGTCCAGCTCCTTGAAAATGAGAGGCTACTGACTTTTGTAGCCCGCTACACAAGTAGCGGTTCAACGGGGACGGGGGTTAGTCGAGCTGTGTCGGATGCTGTCGCGTCTCAGGTGTGGTTTCAATGTGGGAATAAACGTGGTATTGAGCGCAGGCAGGCATGCCGAATGTCTTTTTTTGTAACAGATTACAGCCGTTTAATAGCGGTCAGTCCCTACTGCCGGCGGTGGGTAGCGGGGGGCGAGGCGTTAGGCGTGTGCGCTTGCCGCGCTGAGCGCGCAGACGCCCGAACCACCGACCACCAGCAGTGCGCCGAACATGTTCAAGGCATTGAGTCCTTCAGGATCCAACAGCCCTGGGACGAACCGTTCCACGCACCACACGCATGTAAGCGTGAACAGCGGCGCCAACGCCAGTACCGCGCCGATCCGCGACACTTCCCAGTGCTTCGGCGCCTCGGCGAACGCGCCGTAGGCGATCAGGGTGTTTACACAGCAAAAGACCAGCATCCAGAGCTGCAGCGCATCGAGGTCACTCACCTTTGCGAGCGAGGCTGCCGGAAACAGCACTAGGACGGCACCCAGGTACACTAACCACAGGATTTGCTGCGGCCTGAGGTGTTTTGTCAACTGCTTCTGTGCTAGGCCATATGCTGCCCACACGATCGCGGCCAAGAAGAGCAGGGCGACACTCAGCCCGGTGTCGGTCGACAGATTCAAGACCTCTGGAAGGCGCCGGTTAAAAAAGAGGGCCAGACCCAGCATTAGGAGCGCAAAACCAGCCCACTGCCGGGCGGAGAATCTTTCTCTGAAGACGATTAATCCGCCGAGCAGTAGAAACACTGGCGCGAGCTGGATCACGATCTGGGCGACGCTGGGCGTCGTGTGCGACAACGCGACGAGGTAGAGCACGTAGTTGCCGGTCAGGCCGGCGGTCGCGAGAGCGAGCAGCAGCCAGATGCGGCGGCTCAGCGAGTGCAGCGTCGGTAAACCTCCGGTCACCGCCAGGATGGTGCCGAGGACGAGTGCCGCCACAGTGAAGCGGTACCACGTGATGGTCACCGGGTCCATACCCTGCAACGCGAGCTTGAGCGCGATTGGCAGCACGCCCCAGCACGCAGCGGTGGTCAGCGTCAGCGCGAGCCCGAGTTTCATACACGAACGGCGAGTGGCACTTGCTGCATGTAGATCGGCGCACTGAACGCCATGATGACAATGGCGACTGCGATGAGATGTGTGTAGCGACCGGTCATAGCCTCCTCCTACCACAACAACGAACGGTGAGGTCTCTAGCCTAGCGCGGCGGGCCGGGCAGTTCGACGGGGACGGCTCGGATGCACCGCGTAGGGGACAGTGTCGGGATCAGCCCGTCGAGTCCGTACGCATCACGCCCGGGGGCTTCGGAACGTTCAACTCAATGGTGATGGGCGTCTCCGGTTCCGCCATGTCCCGAAGGTTCGGACGCCCATAGGCGTAGGTCATCAACACCGTTAGCACCGACGGATGGAGTTTCCCCGCCTGCGCATCGGCCAGTAAAGCGGGCTTGCACCTTGGGGTCTTCCACGATGCCCGTGGCCCACTCCCGTACGGCACGCCTGGTCTTGTTGCATGACCCCTTGGGTCGTCCGAGCGGGTTCCCTGACTGGCCGGGTCGAAACGGCATTGCTTCAGTCCTGTTTTCTACAGCGACAGTTAGTGTGTCTCGTGATTAGCGCGCTTTGATTCATCTCTCCGTCAGCTCTCCACGACCGGGGTCGATTCACGTATATTCAGGAGTACGTATGTGGACACGAAACTCGATGTAAGCGACTGAAATAAAACCAGTTAAACCCAGAAGTCACACGCGATCACTGTGTTAAAGAAACGTGCCACACGGGTTCGACTCCCGCCGCCTCCCACCATTTAACTCTTGTACTGTCAGTCAGTTAGTCATCTGGGATCGCTCCGTCTCCAATATGTCTCCAACAGTGGGGACGTCGATTGGTTGATTCAGCAACCTGATCGTCGCCTCTAACGTAGCTGGAGTCAGGTGCATGTACCGCTGTGTGGTCGCCAAATTCTGGTGACCCGCCAGTTCCTGTATCGACCGCGCTGACCCGCCCCGCATCGCCAAATGCGAACAGAACGTATGTCGCAGAATGTGGACCCCGTGTGGCACCCCAGCTCGACGAGCTGCCTACACGGGGTGTCAAGGATTAGCGTTAGTCTTTTAAGGTGTACGCATAGCACTGAGAGCAAGGATGAGCCATCCAGCTACGAAACAAAGACCTCCAATCGGAGTGATGGCGCCGAGCCAACGAACACCGGTGATGGACAGCAGATACAGGCTTCCAGAAAAAATCACGATTCCCGCCACAAACAGCCACCCCGAGGCAGTAATCCAAGTGTTAGGCCACCGTGTCGTGGCCCAGGCCACTGCAAGTAGTGCCAGCCCGTGGACCAAGTGGTACCGTACGCCGGTTTCGAAAACGGCCAGCATCTCAGGTGTCACGCGGTCTCGGAGTCCGTGGGCGCCAAAGGCTCCCAGAAGCACTCCTAATCCACACATCACCGCACCGGCGGCGAACCAAGTGGCACCCACGCTCCGTATCATACATGGCAAGTCGCCGCAGCATTATGTGATTGCCGTATGGACTCACTCTATTCTTCCCATTTTCTTGAGAGACAGCCGATATGAGATCTATCGCCTCGATGATGCTAGGTGTTTTCGTTCTAGTGGCCGGGCCGGTTCACGCTCAGGTTGATCGACCAGTTTTAAAAGAGGTGCAACGCCAGCGGGAGCCGTTGATCGAGACCATGAAGGAACTTGTTTCGATCGAGTCAGGAAGTCGAGATTTCGAAGGACTTTCGACGATTGCCGGTGTCATCGCTGACCGTTTGGAGGAACTGGGAGGCGATGTTGAATTTGTGGGTCCGGCCAATGATTTATTCGATGCAGGACACGCCTGACCAGATTGGGCGAAGCGTCGTCGCCCGGTTTAGAGGCGCGGGCGGTCGGCGAATCCTGCTCTTGGCACACATGGACACAGTGTATCTCAAGGGCATGCTTGCTGAGCAGCCGTTCAGAATTGAGGGTGGCCGAGCTTTCGGTTTGGGCATTGCTGATGACAAACACGGTGTTGCCTTGATCATTCATACGTTAGCCACACTCAACGCACTAAACTTTCTGGACTATGGACTCATCACGGTTTTGATTAACGCGGATGAAGAAGTGAGCTCTCCGGGTTCACGGTCACTAATAACGAGACTCGGTAGCGAACATGACGCAGTGTTTTCTTGCGAGGGCGGCGGTCGTGATCGCGTCCGATTGACGACCTCAGGCATCGGTGCGTTCAAGCTAACGGTGCGTGGACGCGCCTCCCACGCTGGTTCGGCTCCGGAACAGGGTCGCAACGCACTTTACGAACTAGCTCACCAGATGATGCAAACCCGTGACCTTTCAGGTCCGTCGACGGGTTTGAAGATGAACTGGACCCTAGCTCAAGCCGGTAACACACGGAACGTGATCCCGGCTGAGGCTCAGGCCACCGTGGATGTGCGGGCGCTTTCGATAGAAGATTTTGACCGGATTGAGGCCGAGGTAAACCAGCGGGTTACTCGAAAACTCATTGAAGGCACGGAGCTTGACTTAATTTTCGAACGCCGTCGGCCGCCGCTGAAAGCGACCGACACATCTCGGGCGCTTGCTCGGCACGCGCAGCGTATCTATCGAGAAATGGGTCGCGAGTTGACTGCGAATGAGGAAGCTTCAGGTGGCGGGACCGACGCGGCGTTTGCCGCACTGGAGACAGAAGCCCCGGTCATTGAAGGGATGGGCCTTGAAGGGTTCGGTGCGCACTCAAACAATGCGGAATATGTCGAACTTGCTTCCATCGGACCACGACTGTATTTGCTGACGCGATTGATCATGGACGTTGCTAAGGGAGAGGCTGGTGCCCTGAAGTGAGTCGACTGGAGTCGATTCCAGTAGACACACGACAACGGCTGTTGACAGTGAGAAAGAGCTAATCGGCGTGACCCGCGAGGTTTAGCTTAGGAGTGCTCGCACGCGGTCCTTGGGCCGACCAATAATGGCGGTGTCCTCGGTCACGACCAGCGGCCGCTGTAACAACTGCTTGTGCTTCACCAGAATATCGACGACCTGATCTTCGGTCGCCACATCGGCGTCCCCGAGTTCCAGCTTCCTAAACTTTGAGTCACGACGGACCAGCGCCGTAGGAGGATCTTCGAGCTTGGCGATGATCGCCCGTAATGTCTCAGCATCCGGGGGAGACTGCATGTAGTTCACCTCGTCGAACTCCACTCCCAATTCGTCAGCAATGCGCACGGCATTGACCGACGAGTTTCAATGCTTGTTGTGAAAAATTTGGACCTTAGCCATACCCTGGATCATACGTCACTTCGAGCAGACACAACTGTCTCGGATGCGCAGTCAGGTCAGCAAAGCCGTATCCTCAGCTGCCTCCTACTGCGGCGCGGCGGGCAGTTCAACGGGGACGGGTTAGGGATTACGCGGGTGGGGAGCGTCCTACAGTGCGCCTAGAATTGTCCTCTTGCAATTTCTGAAGATGCTCCACGAACGGCTCGCCGACGTATCGCTCATAGTACTCGATGGGTTCGGTGTCAATACCGTCGAAGTAGTGATCGAGGACGGTCGCACGCTCATGAGCAAGCGGCGGGTCACAGAAGCGCATCTCACTCCACCGCACCTCGTCCGTGCCGGCAACTACGGCGCGGTACAGCGAGGCAACAATCTCCTGGCCGTCAGGCTGCTGAGCAGCGATTGAGCCGTCGTCCAGTCGGCGACGCAGCTCGACGGCCGTCTCAATTCTGAATCGCGCGATCACTCGATAGATCATACGACTAACCGGCAGATAATTATTCGCACCCCTTGGAATTTCATGGCTCACACCAACGTGCAACAAGCCTACCGCGAAGCAACGGGCGGTTCAACGGGGACGGGGGTTACCGCGGGTGCGCGGCGTCCCAGTGACCCGCTCGTTCTATTTGTTCGCCACGACCAGAGACCGGCAGAGAATGCCTTCGTCGATCCCCTGCAGCATCGCGTTCTTCTCGCGCCGTTCTTCTTCGTAGAAGTCGTCGCCTTCGTCGGCGCGCAGCTCGTCTTCCAGATCTCTACGGGCAGCGACGAGCGCCGCGCATGTCGTGCGGAATACATCCGTGGCGTCCTCCTTGACCACGACGGTTAGTCCGGCGGCCTGAGTGAGCACTTCGGGTAAGGTCGAGGCCGTAACGTCGGATGGTCCCAAGTCTGCCGCTCGACGCTCTTGGGCCTCGGTGAGGCCGGTCGGGATGTGGATGACGTATCCGGCGATGCACCCCCCTGGCTTGAGGACCCGGTTACACTCTCGCAGCACGGAGAGCTTGTCCGTAATTCAACAAAGCACGTCGGCGTGGACGATGGCGTCGAAGCTGTCACTACGAAAAGGAAGCGAGCCGCCACGAGCCTGGACTACAGCGGTCTCGCGCCGAAGCTGGGCCACAAGCAACGCTTCCCAGGGAATGTCGGTAGAGACGAGGCGACAACCAGTCATCTCGGCGACGTGTGAGCCGGGCCAGCCTTGGCCCGCCCCGACGTCCAGCAGCGTGGTCCTGGCTTTGAGACCCAGGTGCTCGCATAGTGTCTGAGCTTCGGCTGTGGTCGTGTAGCCGTTCAGGCCGACGGTCTCGCCCAACGCGGCTTCCTCGACGCGGCGAGCGGCTCTTGCCCGAGCGGCGGCATACTTCAACTCGAAGAACTCAAGGTTGTCTTCCATTACGTCCCAACCCTTCGGGTGGATGCGAATACCTGTTCTCATCCCTATCCGGCGGACATTTCTTGTGTGAGAAGTCTAGCCTAGCGCGGGGCGGTGGGGTGGAGCAACGGGGGACGGGTTGGACGGCTTGCGGGGTGCGCGGTGTCCCACGCGCGGGCAAGACGATGGGCTTCGGCGAACCATGCGAACACCGGCTCACACAGGGAGAGGGCACGCTACCGATCCGACTGTGGGCGTCAGGCTACCGACTTTTGGATCCCGCGCCAAAAGTAGCGGGGCAACGGGGACGGTCGAAGATACGACTTGTGACCAACCGCCACACTAGCCAGCAACCATAGCCATATCAGCAACGACACTGATGTGAGACCAGCACCGACATACAGTGATTGAGGAAACAGTGTGAGTCTGACCAGACTCTCGCCGTCTGGCACAACCACTCCCATGAGTGCATGATTAGACTGGATAAGCGTCGACCTCTCGCCATTGACCGAGGCTTGCCACCACGGATAAAACACTTCACTGATTACAAGAAAACATTCCGATCGACTGTTAACCACGTAATCTCTGAGGCGTAATGTCTTCAACGCCACCGCCACACTTCCACAGGACCGTTCTTGGTTTCGTTCTCCCTTGCCTAACCGGACATCTGTTCCCGACTCAATCAAGGCCTGCTTAGCTAGATCGAACACATTGCCGTCAGGAAGCTGACTCGATATGACAGCCACTCGGATTTCATCGGAGGTAAGCACCGTAACAGTGGGAACAAGCCACGCCGGCGACCTGGCACGCGTGTTGCGCACCAACGCATATGGAATATCGTCGTCGGGGTCCGACGAGCGTGGACGCATCGTGTTTTCGACCAACCATCGATCACTATCCAGCCTATTGTCCCCATCCAACAGCCATGCTTGGGGAACCAGAGCGTAACGAACATCCAAGAGATCCAGTGCAAGATGTTCTCGCGACAAAATGTCTCGTCCGAGATCCCCTGACCCCGACAGGTCGAGCATCTGTGCATAGCGGGACAAAACCAATGGGTTTTTTCCGCCAATCGTCGGTAGTTCCCAGGCCCTGGACATATTCATCTGAACAAATGGGTTATTCGGTCCATCCACGGCTACAATCCGCCCCTGGTTGATCCGTAGTGTTTCACGGACCACCTCCATCTGATCTGGAAGCCGTGTCTCGCTCTCAAGAATTTCGGCGTACTGCAGGTTTCTATTAGCATCTAGAAAGTGATGAATAACCATTTCTCCAGTGTGAACGGCTATTAAACATGCCGTAAACACCATTGCTGAACGCATTTGCCGTATACAGACCGTAATGACGATAATTGTGACAATCGCCACAACTGCTGGAAGTAAATAACCCCCTACGAAGTAAGACATGTCTTGGTTAAGGTATCGCCTTGCCTCCGGCATTGAATACAAAAACACACGGCACGCCTGGTCTTGTTCCGCGATCCTCTCGGGCGTCCGTGTGGGTTACCTGATTGGCCGGGTTCGAAGGGCATTACTCCAGTCCTGATTTTCTACAGCGACAGTCGGTGTGTCTCGCGATCAGCGCGCTCTCATTTATCTCTCCGCCAGCTCTCCGTGACGGTGGTTGATTCATGTAGAATCAAGAGTACGTATGTGGACACGAAATTCGATGTAAGCGACGGAAATAAAACCAGTTAAACCCAGAAGTCACACGCTATCACTGTGCTACAGAAACGTGCCACACGGGTTCGACTCCAGCCGCCTCCGCCATCTATCTCCCGTTGGGCTGACGAGTTTCGGTAAGACCGTACCGATCAGCCCCGGTACACGCCTCGGTCCGCATGAGGTTGTTGCCACATTGATACTAATTGGGCGCCACATGACGCATACCGTGATTGCGAACTGTGTGAACCTAGCTCTTCCCATGGACTCACCATTGTTTGGACGCAGCGGAGAGTGATATGCCTTCCATGCCCCTCTGGATTTCCGAAAGCGACGTGGTTTCACTGCTCCGTCTTCCCCAGGTGATCGAGGCATTGGAGCGTGGGCTGTTGGCCGAGGCCAAGGGAACGATGGAAAACATGGTGAAGACCCACGTGGCCTGGGGCCGAGGCTCCACACTTCACGCCATCGGAGCTTCATTCCCCGAAGCGGGTCTTGTCGGAACAAAGACCTGGGCCCACACAAGCGGTGGCGCCACACCACTGCTGATCCTCTTTGACAGTGACAACGGTAGCCTGAAGGCAGTTATCGAAGCGTTCGCCATGGGGCAGTTGCGCACCGGCGGGATTTCAGGTGTGGCAACGAAATGGCTCAGCAGCCCACAAGCCAGCGAACTGGGAATGATAGGAACCGGCAAGCAGGCCATTGCCCAGGTGGCAGCGGTGGTAGCGGTTCGCTCGATTCGCCGAGTCCGTGTTTTTGGGCCGAACCAAGAACGCCGCGCCGCCTTCGCTCAACGTGTTCGAGAGATCTTCGACCTAGAGGTCGTGGAAGCGCAAAGTCTTGCCGAAGCTGCACAGGGGGCCGCGGTGG
Organism: Vicinamibacterales bacterium; assembly: GCA_965197375.1. Lineage (GTDB taxonomy): Bacteria > Acidobacteriota > Vicinamibacteria > Vicinamibacterales > UBA8438 > CBDAMZ01. The sequence continues at coordinate 313,234 of CBDAMZ010000008.1, read as the reverse complement.
TGACCACTTGCACGCGTGCTACTCAACCCATTCTCACCTCGGCGATGGTCAGTCCAAGCAGTCACGTTAATTCCGTCGGAGCCATTGTCCCCAGCCGAGCCGAGTTGAGCCAGGATCTGCTTCGGCGCGCGGATCGAATCGTGGCCGACAGTAAACCGCAGGCCCAGGAACTGTCGCGGGAGTTGATCGACTATTGCGGCTCCGGCAACGGCAACTGGGAGGCTGTGCAATCGCTCTCGGCGGTGGTAGCCTCCCGCTGGCAGCGCCCCGCCGGCACGGATCTCACGATATTCAAATCTATGGGAATGGGAATATCCGATTTGTCGGTTGGGGTCACCGTCTATCAGGAGGCTCTTAGCCGGGGCGTTGGCCAAGCCCTGAAGAACCCCGAGAAGGTCATACCTTCTCCCGCCACCCTGAGAGACTAGCAGCCCGTGGTAAAGGCTCCGCGTCGCACCGGTGACGGTGAGGTTCCTGCCTCGAAAGGCCCGAGGCTGGGGAATGTGGGAGTATTTGAACGACGAGCAACACCGCGAGGCTCCGAAGTCTCCGCCGCACAAACTCTGCGCGGTTGGGCGGAGTCGGAATGTAACGCCGGCCGAATGCAGCAGGACTGTCATCACTGACTGCTAGGCTTCGCAACAGAGTTTGAACGGAGGCAAATAATGAACGAGCGATATCAGTTCGTTGACTGTACGGGTCAAGATGAAATCAGTTCAGAGATACCAGATCCCGTCCTGATCAAAAAAGAGGTCCTGGCGCACGAAATCGAGCGGCTAGCCAGTTTAGCGCCCCCCCCCAACGGGCGCCGAATTTCCAGGATTATCTATCCGGAGTCCGGCGAGGGGCGCGGGCTCGCTCCAGGCACCGAGGTCTCACTCTGTGTTCTCAAACCGGGGGAAATAACCAGGCCCCTGCGACACAATTCAGCGGTTATCAACTTCTGCATCCGGGGCCGCGGGCACGCTCTGGTTAACGGAAAACGGATCGACTTCTCTCAGTATGATCTTTTTAATGTTCCTGCCTGGTCGGTCTATCAGTACGGTAACGACACGAATGAGACACAAGTTCGGCTAGTCTACGGCAATGCCCCGCTACTGGAGAAGCTCAGAGTACATATCGTGGAAGAAAATCCCCGGGTGGAAGAGGAGGCCGCCCCGCCCAAAGAAGAACCAGCGACAGGCTCAAAGAATCCTTTTGGCACGTTCAGGCTGACCGAGGAAGGTGCCTACTTAATGACCTACGAGCAATTAATTAACCCAGAAGTCGTTCGTGATGAGGCCCTGCTCTGGCCCTGGGAAAAGGTGCGGACCGAGTTAGTGAAGTTGAAATCCTTGGGGCAGTCCTACATGGGCAGACGGCTCTACCTGCTCTTTAATCCGGCCACCGGCCGTACTAATGGAACGACACACAATTTCTTCGCGACGATCACCATCCGTCCTAAAAATATCGAAGACAAACTACATCGCCACGCTTCGGCAGCCATCAACTACTTCTTTGGCGGCTACGGCTACAGTTTCGTTAAGGGAAAACGCTATGAGTGGAAGGCTGGAGACTTGATGTTGACAGCGCCTGGCTGGGCTGTGCATGCCCATAATTCTGGCGATGAGGATGTCTACGAACTAACCATCCAGGATAGCCCGCTTCACATTTCCATGGCCTCTCTGTTGTGGCAGGAAGATCTTAACCATCCGATTGAAACGCTCGGCACCACCGGCGGGTTTTTAACTAATCGAAAAATTGAGGCGGAATGAAACTCGAGAGCGAATTCTTACGTGGCTCGTACACGCCCATGGTGACACCGTTTAGCAGCGGACGGGTGGACTACGATGCCTTTGCGCGCCTCCTCGAGCGCCAACTTCAGGAAGGTTCACACGGCCTCGTCGTCTGCGGGACCACCGGCGAACCAAACTCCCTAACACCGCAAGAGCGCAATGAGCTGTTGGCGGTGGCGGTGCAAAGCGTGGGTGGCAAAATGCCCGTCGTGGCCGCGACCGGGGCGCAGTCTTTCGAGGACACCCTACACCTGTGCGTGCAGGCCGAGAGCATCGGTGCCGACGCCTTGCTCATTGTCACGCCCTACTACGTCAAGCCGCCCCAACAGGGACTCTATCAATACTTCACCAAACTCGCCGGTGAGTTTTCGCTCCCTTGGATGATCTATCACATCCCCGGTAGAACAGCCGTCAGCCTCGATATGGCAACAGTTGAACAGATCCTCAACGCATGTCCCACTCTGGTAGGGATCAAACATGCCGCGAACGACCTGGAGTTTATAAGTGAAGCGTTGGCTAGGTTCGGCAAGGAGTTCAGAATTTTCTGCGGGCTTGAATCGCTCAGCCTACCCATGTTGACAATAGGGGCAGCAGGTCTCATGAATGCTGTCGGCAACCTCGTGCCAGCGACAGTGGCCAGGCTCTGTAACCAGGTCGACGAGGGAAACCTGGAGGAAGCTCGCAGGCTTCACTTTGAACTTTTTGAACTTAGCCAAGCCATTTTTTTGAGCGCAAACCCCATTCCACTTAAATATATGATGGCTCGCCTGGGTTTGCTGCAAACAGATGAGCTTCGGCTTCCGCTCTATCCACTCGGTGAGACTGAGACAGCACAGCTCGATTCTGTTCTCCAACGGGCTGGCCTGCTGAATGGGGTCAACCAGAACACACGGATATGACGCTGGCCGTCGCCGAGTTACGGTCCCTCATCTTTGGACGCCTCCAATGACCACCGAGGCTCACTTGCGTAGTAACTGGCTTAAGGCTCACGTCAGGCGCCCTACATGCCACGTGAGGTGCTGGTTCAGAGAACTGTAATTTGAATTGACTCATGGAGCGTTCTAAGTACCAACGGGTAGCCAACGTCCCAGACGTCTCGGAGAATGAGGGCCTACAGGTACCAATCGACGGGCACCTGATAGCTGTGTTCAATGCGGGCGGATGCTTTTATGCCATCGACGACACGTGCACCCATGCTCAGGCTAGTCTGGCCGACGGCTACATCGAGGATGGCTGTGTAGAGTGCCCTCTCCACGGTGGACGATTTGAACTGGCCACCGGTCGCGCCGTTAGCCCGCCAGTCACCGAGAGTGTGAAGATCTACCCCATCCAAGTGAACGGCGGGAGTATCTATATCAAGATTGACTGACAGAGAGACCAAGTCTATGGCTCAAGGCAAAACCCAAGAAAACGAAAGTCAGCAGTACGTTTGGCCCAAGGAGGGCATCAGTAGAGTTCCTTACTGGATCTATTCAGACCCGAAAATCTACGAAAAGGAACAGGAAGTGATCTTCTCCGGCCCGAGCTACAGCTACGTAGGTCTAGAAGCTGAAATTCCTAAACCCGGAGACTTCCGTCGAACCACGATCGGTGATAAGCCAGTTGTGGTTACACGAGACATGGAAGGTGGAATTAACGTCGTAGTCAACCGTTGTGCCCATCGGGGCGTGGAGTTTTGCTACAAGGACCACGGAAACAGCGGTGAGTTTATTTGTCCCTATCATCAGTGGACCTATGATTTAAAGGGAGCGCTCATTGGCGTCCCCTTCCGGCGCGGCGTCAAAAAAATGGGGGGAATGCCAAGTGACTTCAAGCTAGAAGAAAATAATCTTCAAGTTTTGAACGTCGCCATCCGCAACGGCGTAATTTTTGCGTCTTTCCAACACGATATGCCAAGCCTTGAAAATTATCTTGGCCCCAAGATGCTCAAGTACTTTGACCGTGTGTTCGATGGGCGTCAGCTTAAAATTTTGGGTTACTCACGCCAGCGGATGGCCTGTAACTGGAAACTGATGGTCGAGAACATTAAGGATCCATATCATGCCAGCCTGCTACATGTATTTTTGGTCTCGTTTGGTTTGTTTCGAGCCGACAACCCTTCAAAAGTTGAGATGGATAGCACAGGTGCTCATGCGGTGCTCGTCTCTCAAAGAGGCGAGCACAAGACCAGTGAAGACACCGCCGAAATTAAGTCTTTACGAGAAGGTATGACGCTGCACAACAAGGCCCTGCTACAACCCGTGGAAGAGTTTTCCGGCGACGCCACCGTGGTCATGCAGACCCTGTGGCCCAACCTGATCATTCAGCAGCAGTCCAACACCCTGGCTATGCGCCAGATCCAAACTCGAGGACCCAACGCATTCGAGCTACATTGGACCTTCTTTGGCTACGAGAATGACGAGGCCGAAATGGATCTGAGACGCTTGCGCCAAGCTAACCTGATGGGCCCAGCTGGGTTCGTGTCGGTGGATGACAGCGAGGTCATGGAAGCTGCTCACTGTGGCGTGAGCCACTCTCCTCAGGCCCGGGCCGTAGTCGAGATGGGGGGACGCGACACCGCCGACACCAATCACGTTGTAACCGAGTCAGCCATTCGTGCCTTCTACGCGCATTACCGGCACGTGATGGGATTCTGACCGGAGGTAGACCAGTGAACCCAAACACTAGCCCGATCGATCAGCATGAGCTCCGCCTTCAGATCGAAGAACTCTTTGCTGACTATGTCGATTGTGTCAACGAGCAAGAAATGGAACGGTGGCCTCAGTTTTTTACTGACGACTGCCTGTACAAGGTGATCTCACACGAGAACTTCGAGCAGAATCTGCCGCTAGGAACAATTTTTTGTGAGGGTCGAGCCGGATTGACCGATCGGGTCAACAGCATCAAGGAAACGGCCGTCTACCGGGACCGCATTCTACGTCATGTAGTAGGCCCAGTGAGAATCGTTGGAACGACTAATAATGAAATCGACGTGCGGGCCAACTTCGCAGTTTTTGAGACCTTCCCAAACGAACACACACGTGTCTTCGTGGTGGGAAGATACTTCGACAAGCTGACCTTCGTAGAGGGACAACTTAAGTTTCACCGAAAAATCTGTGTGTACGATTCTGCGCTGATCCCAGCCTCGTTGGTCTACCCAATCTAGGATCTCGCCAGCCATTCTGAGCAATATGCCGTTTTCGAAGCGCTTGGATCAACGTGAGGGCTTCATTGAACTCGCGCCGCGTACCAGTCTTCACGGGCGTAGAAGAGCAGAGACTTCTCCTCCGCCGTTTTGGTGGCTTGCGGTGGGCCTGGTCTTTGCCGGCATAGTCAGCTGCGGTGGCAACTCCACACCACGGATCACCATTGCTGCCGGTTCGTTGAGCGGGGCCTGGTCGGCAATCAGTGAAGGCCTAGTATCCTCCATTCGAAAAGGCCTTCCCTGTGTAGCGGTTACCTCAGAACCTGGGCTAGACGGGGCTAATGCAGCACTGGTCGCGGAAGGTAAAGTCGAGCTGGGCTTAGTGCATTCGGCCATGGCCCGCCTGGCTCTGCGCGGGGAGTATCCCTACAGCCACAAGCTGGAAACGCTTCGCGGTCTCTCACTCATGTACCGCGACTCGGCTTTTCATTTTCTCCTTAACAAGAACACTGGTCTCAAGTCGATCGAAGACATCAAGAACAAACGCTACCCGTTGCGTCTCAGCGTAATCTATCGCGGCTCGTTGATGGAAATCGCCAGCCGGACAGTACTTGAGGCGTATGGAATCAGCTACGAGGACATCGAATCGTGGGGAGGCAAAGTGTACTTTCGAGCCCTTCGCCCCTCATTGGATCTGATGAAGGATGGTCGCCTGGACGCGGTCAGTCTGACCGTGCAATTTCCCCAGACGCTGATCAACGAAGCCAGTCGGTACCAACCTCTAACTCTACTAACCCCTTCGCCTCTGGCTGTCGATGTCGCTAATAAGAAGCTGGGCACCTACCGATCGACCATTCCCGCCGAAGCCTACCGATTTCTAGATGACGACGTAGTCACGTTCAGCGACGTGGTGGTCTTGATTGCTAACTCAAATTTGAGCAATGAGTTAGCCTACCAGATCAGTCACTCGATCCACGCAAACCTCGATTACCTTCACGGCGTCCACAAGGCGCTCTCGACTTTGACACCGCAGGAACTGTCACCGTCCGCCTTCCTACCCCTACATCCAGGATCGCAACAGTTCTTCAAAGAAGCCGGTTTGCTCCAAACTCAGACAAGTCCCTAATGTGTCCCGCACGCCTGTCATAATAAGGCGGACATCGGTGGCCGAGCGGCACTGAAAAACGCGTGCATTGCTGCTACGTCACGACAACGTAGACAACGAGATGCAAAATCGAAGTGTCATGATCATCCTGTGCTCCTTCAAGGCCTGGCAAGTCGAACCTCGAGAATTTATCCTGTAGCCCACGGCCCTACGCGATCAACATGCCCACACCTCAGGATCGAAGTAGCTCACCCCACGCCCCCCTGCGACGGATCGCCAAGTACTTGGGCGTGAGTCTCGCCATCTTTCAGGTCTGGGCCGTGGTATTTAGCACTCTCGACCCTCTTCTCCACCGGGTAATTTTCCTGGTTTGGGTGCTTGCCTACGCTTTCCTGTTGGGAAGCGGGAGCAAAAAACCACGCTTGGACTCGGCGCTGGCCATCGGAGCCGTGCTCTGCGGTTGCTACTACGCCTTGCACTTCGAGCGCTTGCAGTGGCGGTGGCCGATGGTCGACCCACTAACCATTCCCGATCTTGCAGTGGGGGCTGTGCTGCTGCTCCTCGTTACCGAGCTGACGCGGCGCTTCATCGGTTGGCCGATTCTCATCATTGCCAGCCTGTTTGCCCTATTTTTGCTGCTAGGTCATCAAATACAGGGAACTTTTTCGCATCGATATTTTTCAGTTGGCGAGTTCTTAGATCAGATGATCTTCACCATCAACGGTGTCTTTGGAGAGCCCCTAGCGGTTGCCTCCACCTACGTCTATCTATTCATTCTTTTCGGTGTCCTGCTACACCACTCCGGCGGCGGAGACTTTTTTATCGACCTGGCCAAACTAGTGGCGGCCCGGACACGGGGTGGCTCGGCCAAAGTAGCCGTTGTGTCTTGTGGATTGTTTGGAATGATATCCGGCAGTCCAACCTCAGATGCCGTGACCACCGGCGCCTTCACCATTCCACTGATGAGGCGTGCGGGTTACGGGCCTGTCGAGGCTGGAGGAACCGTGGCCGCGGCGGCGGCCGGGGGCAGCATCATGCCTCCCGTGATGGGCTCGGCTGTCTTTATCATGTCTGAGCTGACCGGAATCGCTTACATCGAGATCGTCAGAGCCGCCGCCATCCCGGCCCTGCTCTACTACCTAAGCTTACTAACCCAGGTTCACCTGCAGGCCTTGCGAATGGGGCTGAAGCCAGAAAGTGACATGGTGAAGTTTAGAGCCCTTAAACACAACCTCCATTTCCTGCTCCCGTTGCTAATCCTGACATGGCTGCTGATAAGCGGCCACAGCCCAGTGTTTGCAGCTGCCGCCGCGATCTTTTCCACCATTGCCGTCAGCTGGATTAGGCCCGGCACTCGAATGAATCTCGGTCGTCTCGCGGCTGCCCTAGAAGATGCCACCAAGGGGTCGATCGTTGTGGTAGCAGCGTGCGCCGCGGCAGGCGTGGTGGTAGGAGGACTGGCCTTCTCTGGGCTGGGCGGGAAGTTCACCAGTTTATTGCTTGGTTTAACCGGCCAGCACCTCTTGCCGGTACTGCTGCTGACCATGGTGATCTGCATCATTTTAGGAATGGGAATGCCAGTACCGTCGGCCTACATACTGACGGCAGTACTGATCGGGCCGGCCCTGCTGTCACTGGGGTTGCCGACTCTGCCAGCACACCTGTTCATCGTCTACTATGCCGTCATGTCGGCGATTACACCGCCAGTGGCCGTGGCAGCCTATGCCGTGGCCGGTCTTTCTGGAGGTGGGCCTAACCAAATCGGCTTTAAGGCTATGCGATTGGCTGTGATCGCTTTTTTGGTACCGTTGATCTTTATTTACCGCCCTGAACTGCTACTGGTGGGAACGGTCCCGCAGGTCGCACTGGCGGTTATCACAGCTGCCACCGGGGTGATCTCACTAGCAGCGGGCCTGGAAGGCTGGCTCCTGACAAGAACGGCCCCATGGGAACGGTTGCTCCTGGTGAGTGCGGGGGTGTGTTTAATTGTGCCCGATGTAGTGACGGACGGAGTGGGGTTAGGGATTACGCTGTTGGTGGCGTTCTGCCAGAAAAGGACCTTACAATCCGCACGGGGAACGCGTTAATGTGTAACCATGCCGATCCGATCGGCTAAAACAAAAATCCCGGCTGAACTGTCGGTAGGCCCAGGAGGAGTGTCCCATGTCAACACACGCCATACGGACGAGCGTAATGCTGGTAGTGGCAGTAACGGTGCTAATTTTTAGTGTCCCGCGGGTAGGGTCGGCGCAGGGCGTCGACTGCCAGGAGGCCCTGGTATCGATGCGCGATGGCGTCAGGCTGGCAACTGATGTCTACCTTCCGGTCAATCAGGGACTCGGTCCATTCCCCGTCGTCCTCGAGCGTACGCCGTACAACAAAGGCGTTTGCGAGAACGACATGGCTCTGTACTTCGCCAGGCGTGGCTACGTGTCGCTGGTGCAGGACGAGAGAGGCCGGCACCAATCCGAGGGGCGTTACTACTATCTGGTCGACAATGGTTGGGGCGAACGGCGCGACGGGTACGACACCATCGAATGGGCCGGCACGCAGCCATGGTCGAACGGGAAGGTTGGTACCATCGGCGGCTCGTTCACCTGTATGAACCAGTACCTGACTGCCCCCACTAGGCCGCCGCACCTGGCTGCCATGGTTTGTTCCCAGACCGCGTCGAACCCCTATCGCGAGCTATTCTACACCGGTGGCGCCATTCATCTCATCATGCCGAGCTGGCTGCTCAGTCAGCAGGAAATGGCGCGTCCCTTCCGCCTAAACCCACCGGGCTGGCGTGGCTACGTCGGCGGCCCCGATGCGTGGACAGAATGGTATGCATCGAAGCAGCAGAACCAGGTGCCCTTCGGGGAAAGCATGCTATCCGAGATGATTCGTGATCTCATCGGCAACCCCTACTACAACGACTACTGGCGGCAGCTAGCAGTCGACGAGCACTGGGGCGAAATCGACGTGCCGATCTACCACATCGGCAGCTGGTACGATCGCTATCCTGAGGCGCAAGTCAAGCAGTACAACGGGATCCGCCAATACGGCGGCCCGCGTGCCCGGCAGGCTCAAAAACTACTTCTCGGCCCGTGGCTTCACGGCCGAGGCGAAGTCATGCCACGCGTGATCGGCGACCTCGACTTTGGTCCAGAAGCAGCACTCAATTACTTCGCGTTTGCGGAGCGCTGGTTCGACCACCACCTGAAGGACCTCGACACCGGCCTCATGGGCGAAGCGCCGGTTCGGGTGTTCGTGATGGGCGCCAACATCTGGCGCGACGAACAGGAATTTCCGCTGGCGCGAACGACCTACACGGACTATTTCCTGAGTGCCAGCCTTTCGGGATCCATCAACTCGGTTAACGATGGTGTTCTCACGCTGGCACATCCCGGTGACGAGGAGCCAGACCGCTACGAATACGATCCAACGCGGCCGGTTCCCAGTATCGGGGGGGACCTATTCGTGGAACCCCGTGGCGCCCGTGATCATCGCCCTGCGGAGCGCCGGAGTCTCACTTACACCACGCCGCCTCTCGAGAAAGACCTCGAGGTTACGGGCTTTCCGGTAATTGAGTTCTACGCCTCGTCATCTGCGGTCGACACTGACTGGGTGGTGGCGATCACAGATGTGTACCCGGACGGGTACTCGCAAATCCTGCGGCAGAACATCCTACGCGCGCGCTACCGGGACGGCGACGAGCAACCAACCCTAATGAAGCCGGGGGAGATCTACAAGTTCAAAATCGAGCTGTATCCCATCTCGAACTTATTTAGGGAGGGACACCGTATTCGGATCGTGCTTAGCAGTAGCAGTTTCCCGAAATGGTACCCGAACGGCAACACTGGGAGAGAGATCGACGATGACATTCCGGGAGTCGTCGCCACCAACACTATCTACCACGATCGGGAACACCCCTCGCGGGTCGTGCTGCCCATCATTCCCACTCGCCCGGAATCGCCTGAGCTCGCGTCACGGTGACGCCGCCGGATATGTCGATCTAGTGAGCTGGACAAACACGGTCCAGCGCCGCTCTCCGTGCGGCTAAACAACTCTCTGGACAGCAACAGCGCTATAATCGGCGTTCGTCTCAGGCTCTGACGTCTGGGCCGCAGTTAGCGTCCCCCTCGAGGAGAGACAGATGGCCCGCATGTCGTTGGTATGCCTAGTTCTGGTTTTCCTGATCTCACCAACGGCATCGGCCGAAGTTGCCCGGTTCCATATCCAGTCCCGAGCCAACCTCGCCGGCGGGAAGTCGTTCGGCCTTGCCGGACCGTACGAAAAACTCGTCGGTGTAGTCTACTTCGAGGTCGATCCCGATAATTCGGCCAATCGAATCATCACTGACATCGGCTACGCACCTCGGAATGCGGCGGGCAAGGTCGAGTTCCACTCCGACTTCTTCCTGATCAAACCGAAGGACATCACGCGAGGCAACGGGACGGTTCTCTATGAAGTGTCCAATCGCGGCCGCAAGGGCATGCTGGGGTATTTTAACAATGCCGCTGGCAGCCTCGATCCGGAGACGGAGGCCGAAATGGGCGACGGCTTCTTGATGCAGCACGGCTTCACGCTGCTCTGGTTGGGCTGGCAGTTTGATCCACCGCTGCAGGACGGACGCATCCGAATCTACCCACCTATTGCGACCAACAACGGGACCCCAATCACCGGATTAGTCCGGAGCGAGGTCATCGTTAGCAAGTGGACTTTCGATCACTCGTTGGCCGACCGCAATCATGTCGCGTACCCCGTGGCAAACCTCGAAGATCCAGCTCATGTGATGACGGTTCGTGACACGGTTGATGGGCCGCGTCAAATTATCCCGGAGGACCAATGGGCATTCGCACGTCTGGAGAACAACGGGTCCGTCGTGCCCGACCGTACACGCGTTTATCTGGAGGGCGGCTTCGAACCTCACAAGCTCTACGACATCGTCTACACAGCGCAGGATCCACCGCTCGTCGGCCTCGGTCCAGCAGCCGTGCGTGACATGATCTCCCGGCTTAAGTACGGCGCGGCTGAGGCGCTCTCGATTCCGGTGGGGGCTATCGATCGGGCCGTGGCCTGGGGCGTCTCGCAGAGCGGGCGCTTTCTGCGCACGTTCCTCTATTACGGCTTTAACGAAAACGAGTCGCATCGGAAGGCGTTCGACGGGATCATGTCGCATGTCGCCGGCGGCGGTCGCGGTAGCTTCAATCACCGCTTCGCTCAACCGTCACGTGACGGCCACCCCTTCCTGAACAAACTCTACCCAAGCGATATTTTCCCCTTCACCGACGTGGTTCAGCACGATCCGGAAACTGACCTGCGCGAGGGCTTGCTCGCCGGCATCGCGCCTGAGCACATGCCCAAAGTGTTCTACACGAACTCCTCCTACGAATACTGGGGACGTGCGGCCTCATTGATTCACACCACCATCGATGGGTCGGTAGACGCCCCGCTAATGGACAACGTCCGCATCTATTCCTTTGCCGGGGGGCAGCACGGGCCTGGCCGGTTCCCACCAATCCAGACAAGCGGACAACAGCTCAGCAATCCCAATGACTATTCCTGGTTCCTTCGCAGCCTACTGTTGGCGATGAACTGCTGGATTGACAACGGGGCGGCGCCGCCCGCGAGCCACTATCCACGAATCAGCGACGGCGATCTGGTGCATCCTCAGGATTTCGATTTCCCAAATCTGCCCGACGTCGGCCGGCCGGCCGAACCGCACAAAGCATATCGCGTCGTCTACGGTCCGAAGTTCCGCACCCACGGGATCGTCACCGTCGAGCCGCCCGAAGTGATCTCCGAGTTCCCGGTTATGGTTCCCGCGGTCGACGCCGATGGGAACGAGACAGGTGGACTAATGATGCCGGAAGTGGCGGTGCCGCTCGCGACCTACACCGGCTGGAACCTGTTTCGGCCAGAAGCTGGACCGACAAACGCCCTGTCGAGCATGCAAGGCGCCTACATTCCGTTCCCGCGGACTCGAGACGATCGGCAACGGACCGGGGACCTAAGGCGCTCGATCAGAGAGCGGTATCGCACCAGTGCGGAATATCTGGGCCTGGTGACGGACGCGGCGCTGGCCTTGGTGGCAGACGGATATCTGCTCGCCAGGGATCTTTCACCGATTCTCACACAGGCGGGCCGGCACTGGAACCACCTGATGGGGGAAGACGACAGCCAAGGTCAACCTTAGCGGCCCATCTCACAATTCAAGGAGTTAGTGATTCCGTGAAGAACGTGCTCAACAAGACCCGTCGACCTCTCAAGGTGCAGCTATCGCAAGGCAAGGTGCTCCATTTGGGGCCAGGCAAGGAAGGTCAGATCGCCACGGGCGATGAGGAACTGGCGTCGCTAAAGAAGCTTCTCAGCGACGGCGAGCTTGAGATCGTTGGCGAAGGTTCTTACACAGAAACGGGGAGTGCCAGAATCGGCACTGGGCGTCTAGAGCGACACGGACATCATCCGAGCGTCGCGGTGAAAAAGCGCGGCGATCGATAGCGCGGATCTCTCGCAGAATGCTCGGCCCTCACAACGGACGCCTGCCTTGCGGCCATGGCCTTCGAGAGCGCGCGTAACTTCACATGGCCAACGCTAATTTTCCTCGGTTTCATGGCTTGCGTTAGGGTCAACCCACTGCAGCGAGGAGGTCAAAGACACGATGAGACGGGAAGCCGCGGCGCTGTGTATGGACATCTGGTTGATGGGAACGGTCTGCGTGAGCATCGTTGCGGTACAGGATTTCTATACGGTCGATCGGCTGCTGGCGAGTCGGACCAACGCGACCTTCTCCCACCTGGTCGACCAAATTGGCCCAGACGAAGCCAGAGACTTCCTCCGATATCTGGCGTCTGAACTGAACAGACTCTTCTTTCGACTCTGGAACCTGTCTCAGTTTGTAATTGGGGCGACCGTGCTGTGGCTAGTGGTCGGTATTCCTGAAGCATCAAGATTGAAGTGGCTGATCGTCGGGATGTTGGTTGTGGTCGTATTCCTGACGACTTCGGTGGCCCCACAGATCGTCACGGCCGGTCGAAACCTCGACTTCGTACCACGTGAGCCGCCGCCACCAAGCCTAAGCACATTTGGAATGCTCCACGCCACCTATACCGGCCTCGAGCTGCTGAAGTTCGCCGTTGGCATCGGCGTGACCGCACGGATCCTTCGCCTACCGCGTAAAGCAGCATGAGATGTTCGGCAGGGATGCAACGAGTGCCGCTATGCCTGCTAACCTGTGCCGAACAAGCCGTCTTCACATCTGACAGCCTGGGCCCTCGAGAAGGACACCATTGGCCCCACAGTCGAGCCGAAAGAAGAAGAGCTGAAAATCAGTACTATGCGGAACCGCTCCACGCCTCGCGCGTCACCGCCGGAGAAGGGTGATGAGCCGATCCCAGGCCTCCCGGGCCTGCTGCACAGCTGCGTCAGCACCTTGCGAGTCAAGGATCACGCGATCGCCGGTTCCGGCCTGCACGAAGCCGTGCCCAACGCCTTCATAGACGATCGGCTCGTAGAACTTTCCGGCGGCCGCCATCGCAATCTTCGTCTTCTCGATGGTCACGTTTACGCGGAAATCGTTTTCGCCGTAGAAGCCGTACACCGGACAAGCGATGTTGGCCACGGCTGCCTTGGCGGGTGGACTGCCGTAGAAGACGAAGGCGGCTTTCAGCGACGGTTCACTGGTGGCGAACTCAAGTGCCCGAGTCCCGCCCCAGCAAAACCCGACGACGCTCACCGTGTCGGTAGTCGCGGGAAGGGCACGCATGTAACGGACCGACGCCGTAAGCCGGCCCTGGACCTCTTCTTCGTCGAGACTGCCCATCGCGCGGCGAACGTCGTCGGCTTCATCGAAGCGACCTGGGTAACCTTCGCGGTGCCTGACTTTGCTCCCGAAGCTGTCGCTGTTACCACCACCAGGCCCATGGCCGGAGAGCATGTCCGGCACGATCGTGGCGAAGCCATCGCGTGCCAACCGGTCGGCAATGACCTGAATCCATGTGGTCATAGCCCATCCGGTGAACGCGATCACCACCGAGTCGGCGGCTCGGTTCGATTCCGGATAGACCAGAAACGACGTGACCGAGCCACCTGTGTCGTCGGCATAAGCAACGTATTCCATATATCGAGGCGACCGGGCTAGTTCATCTTGACTGGCCGCGGTCTGTTCGTAGTCGGGCGTCTGTACGGGAGCGCGCCCACTCGCGCGGCCGACTAGCAACACGCCAGTAATAAGTCCCCATGCCACGACGATGTTCAGTGTCCGGATTATCATCAGAAGACTCCCTCTAAGTGGTCGCTAAACGTTACGAAATGTCGTGATGGGACGCGTCGGGACGCGAGACGGCGATTCGCCAGAAAAAGAAGATCAACGCCACGAACAGCGCGAGGGCGAGCCATTCCGCCGCCGCGCCGGCCCATTCGTCACCTAAGCTCCAGGGCTCCTTCCCTCGAGAGACCGCATAGCCAGCAGCTCCAGCAATCACGACCCCGACAAGACCCTCGCCGCCGACGAGGCCCGAACCGAAAAGGATGCCCCTGTCGCGCCTGGTGTCCCGCTCCGCATTCGTTACGGACGTTCGCTCGAGAAGCATGCGGAGCAGTCCGCCGAGGAAGACGGGAAACATGGTCGAGATAGGGAGATAGACGCCGACGGCAAACGGTAAAGACGGAATTCGTAGCCGTTCGGCAATCAAGGCGAGCCCGGCCCCGATCGCGACGAGCCTCCACGGCAGCGACTGGCCGATTACACCGTCGATGACAAGCCTCATGAGCATGGCTTGGGGCGCGGGCAGCTCTGTACCCCCAAAGCCATACGCTCGGGCCAGGAGCAGCACCGTGAGCGCCACAAAGGCCGCGGACGTCAACACACCCACGAGTTCGCCTAGCTGCTGCCGCCTGGGTGTCGCCCCCAACAAGAACCCGGTTTTCAGATCCTGCGATGTGTCACCCGCAATGGACGCGGCGACAGCAACAACGGCGCCGACCGTCAGCGCAGCCGCCTTGCCGGCATCATCGGTCCAGCCAAGGAGTAGAAACAGAGAGGCAGTGCCGAGTAGCGTGGCAATAGTTATCCCGCTGGTGGGATTCGACGTCACGCCGACGAGCCCCACGATCCTGGCGCTAACAGTCACAAAGAAAAATGCGAAGACGACCACGAGTAGCGCCGCAACGGCACGCCCGGCTGCGACTTCGATGCTACTGAACGCCTGGGGCGCGAGCGTGAGCGCGGCGAAGATCGCGCTCACACCGATCCCGATGGTACGAAGCGAAAGATCGCGCTCGGTGCGAAGGACGGTGGTCCGCGCGCCGCCAGCCGTGAGCCGTTTCCGAATCTGCCGTGAGCCGATGCGGAAACTCTCGATCATGGTGGGGATGCTCCGAATTAGCGTAATCAGCCCACCGGTCGCGACCGCGCCAGCCCCGATATAGCGGACGTAGCGGGTCCAGAGAAGGCTCGGCGACATCTCGGCGATGGTCAGCATTGTCTCCGGGTACAACGGTTCAACGTGGCCCTCACCCCACCACGCAATCACCGGGATAAGGACCAGCCAGGAGAGCAGCCCGCCACCCACCATGATCGTGGAAATTCGAGGGCCGAGGATGTAGCCAACACCGAACAGCGCGGCACTCACTGCACTTCCCAACTGGCCCTTCTTCAGGAATGGAATGGAGACTTGGAGCTCATCAGGCACGGCCCGAATCCAGCCCGTGATCCCCTTGAAAAGCGCGCCGAAGCCCAGGCCCAAGAACACGTTCCGGGCTCGGGCACCGCCGACCTGGCTGGCCTTCAGCACTTCCGCACAAGCGGTTCCCTCGGGATAGGGCAGGTTCGAGTGCTCCCGCACAATCAGATACGGCCGGAGCGGGACCATAAATAAGACACCGAGGAGCCCACCGCTCATGGCCAGGGTGGTTATTTGCAAGAAGTTAGTGTCGACACCCCAAAGGAAGAGTGCAGGCAGCGTGAAGATCACCCCACTGGCGACAGAGCTCGAGGCCGAGCCCACCGTCTGCGACATGTTTGCTTCCAGGATGCTGCTCTGCACGCCCCCGGCCCTTAGCGCTCGAAACAGCGCCGCGGTCATTACTGCTACCGGGATCGACGTTGAAATGGTTAGTCCTACCCGGAGTCCCAAGTACGCATTGGCCGCCCCGAACAGAATCCCGAAGAGGATTCCAGCTGTTACCGCCTTCAGCGTGGCTTCCGCCTGCGACTCAGTGGGCGAGACATGCGGCGTCGGGATCGCGTCGCCGCTCGACTTCGTAGCATCGGAGCGGTCAGCATCGCCAGTTGGCGGGATAGGGATGGTACGGTCGTTAGCCACTTGGCGTCGATTGTGCCTACTCGCTACCGTGTCTCGAAAGTAGCCTGCGGCAGTTGCGCTGCAACGCTCGGGAGAGCTCTCAGGTAATATCAGAGCTAGGCAGTCATCATACCGTGAGAGCAAGCAGGTGAACTTGTACCTGACAGTCCTCCTGTTCTACGCAGCCGTGCTTATGGGTCTCGGCTTGTGGATCGGGAGGCGCGCGCGTCGATCGCCAGATTTCTTTGTCGCCGGGCGCCGCCTCGGACCGTTCCTGCTGTTTTCTACGATGCTCGCGGCCAACATCGGTGCCGGGTCGACGGTCGGGGCCGCCGGGCTGGGCTACCGAGACGGGCTGAGCGCCTGGTGGTGGGTCGGTTCGGCCGGCGTGGGGTCGATCTTCCTCGCAGTCTGGGTCGGACCCAGGATTCGCCGTGTCGCCGCCGAACGCGGGTTCCACACCGTGGGTGATTTCCTAGAGTATCGCTACGGCCAGAGCGTGCGGGCGATAATCGCCGCGTTGTTATGGCTTGGTACGATCGCCATCCTTGCCGCCCAGTTGATTGCCATCGGTTGGATCCTGAACGTTGTGGCTGGGGTCGACCCGTGGGTCGGCTGTGTGATCGGCGGTCTCGTCGTGACCGTCTACTTCACGGCGGGTGGTCTACTGACAGCCGCGTGGATCAACGTCCTCCAGCTTGCCGTGCTAATTACCGGCTTCCTCGTGGCGTTGCCGATCGCCCTCGGTGCAGTGGGCGGATGGAGCCACGTTGTCGCGGCCACGCACGGACTCGATCGCTACTGGAACGTGTGGGCGGGCGGGAACTCCGGCTGGTTCTATCTGGCAATGCTAGGGCCTGCGTTCATTATTTCACCAGGTCTTCTGCAGAAGGTCTACGGGGCGAAGGACGACCGTACGGTTCGCTTCGGGGTCGGCCTTAACGCGGTTATGCTCTTAATTTTCGCAGCTGTGCCTCCGCTGTTCGGCATGATCGCGCGCTCGGTCTATCCGTCGCTCCCCGATCAGGACCTGGCGCTGCCGACACTCCTGATGGACACTCTGCCACCGCTCGTCGGAGCGCTCGGACTCGCTGCGCTGTTTTCTGCCGAGGTAAGCTCGTCCGACGCGATCCTGTTCATGTTGGCCACTTCCCTCTCGCAGGACCTGTATCGGCGGTTTGTCCATCCTGAAGCCACCGATGTACAAGTCCTCCGCGTCGCCAGAGGCGCGGCGATCGTTGGGGGGGCACTTGGTACCGGGTTGGCGATCGTTTCCGAGTCGATCGTCGAAGCGCTGGAAGTGTTCTACACCCTGCTCACCGTAAGCCTGTTCATCCCCGTGCTGGCGGGGCTCTATGTGCGGCGCGTGGCGACCCCCGAAGCGCTCGGGGCAATCACTGCCGGGGTAGCGCTCATGGGCGTCGTCCAGATTTCGACGGCGGGCGAAGGGATCGCAGGACTGACGCCGGCCATGATCGGGCTCGCGGCCGCGCTCGTCGGTTGCTGTGCCGTAGCGACGCTGCGTATCATGCGGCGGGGCAGTTAAAACTGGAGCACAGGGAGCCCGCCCATGACAGATGGCGGGGTGCTATCATCTTTAACTTAGGTGAGTCGTCTGATGGAACACCACACGGCGCGTGCTATCGCCACGCCCCTGGTGCTTACCTTGGTCTTCGTGGCGGCGCTCCCGGTACGACTACTGTCTGCCCAGCCTGCGTCGCGAAGCCTGACGCTGATCTCCCCAGATGGCCGCCTGTTGCTCGACACCGTTGACGGTCGCGGGCGCGAGATGATCGCACTGGATGAACTAGCGGCGCGGTTTCAACTCGGCGTGCACGAGGACTCCAGGGCCGGCACGCTGTCCGTTAGCTATCACGATCGGGTCATCATCCTGACACCGAACCAGCAACTTGTGTCGGTAAACGGCCGGTTGGTGTCGCTGGGGGCCGCGCCAAGCCGGCGAGGCGGACGCTGGCTAGTTCCGCTCGATTTCATCAATCGTGCGCTGGCCCCAATCTACGGTGAGAAACTCGAATTGCGCCAGCGCGCGCGGTTGTTGTTAGTGGGTAACGTGCATGTCCCGCGAATCATCGGGCGCTATCGCTCACGCGGCCGAACGGCGCAGTTAAGTCTAGAAATTATGCCCCCCACGGCATATGTCGTCTCGCGCGAACCCGGCCGCCTGCTGATTAGATTCGAGGCCGACGCCGTAGACGTCTCCCGCCTCGCCCGCACACGCGGTAACCTGTTGGGAGACATCCACGTGGTCGACTCCCTGCCAGGACTCTCGGTCGAGCTAGGTCCGTCGTTTGGCGGGTATAACGTTTCGAACCTGCCTGGGCCGGATGACTCCCTGCAAGTGATCATTGACGTGAGGGCCTCAAGCGCCGAAACGACCGACGCGACGGCGGCCGCTTCGGATCCGCTTCCGGCCAACCCGCCGACATCGGCGTCAACCGATCCGCTCCCTGATTTCACCGCCTTACCAACCATTCGGACCATCGTAGTCGACGCCGGTCATGGCGGTTCAGAAGCGGGCGCGCGTGGCCCGACGGGCATACTCGAAAAACACATCACGCTGAGTGTTGCTCAACGGCTACGCGACGCCATCGAGCGTCGTCTCGGGATCCGCGTCATCCTCACGCGGAACCGAGACAACACCGTCGACCTCGATGAGCGAGCCGCCATCGCCAACAATAACAAAGCAGACATCTTCATTAGCTTGCACGCCAACGCGTCCAGGCATGAATCGGCGTCTGGCGCCGAGGTGTTCTACCTGAGCATCGACGAGTACGGCGAAGAAGCACGTGCGCTGGCGGAACGTGAAAGTCAGGTCTTGCCGGTGCTCAGAGGCGGCATGCGCGAGATCGACCTCATCTTGTGGGAGATGGCCCAAGTGCGTTATCTGGAACAGTCGGCCCGCCTGGCAGAATTTGTCGAGGGCGAACTCCGCCGGCAGGTCCCCATGAGCCCGAGGGCTATCCAACAAGCGCCTCTCCGCGTCCTGGTTGGCGCAAATATGCCTGCCGTGCTGGTAGAGATGGGGTACATCTCCAATCCGTATCAGAGGCAACAGCTCGCCGACGCTTCGTTCCAAAACGCCGTGGTTGAGGCGCTCGTGACCAGCATCGTGCGCTTCCGGGATCATCTCGAGCGCGCTGAACGCACGCTGTCCGGCGGTGTCAAGACCGGCGCCAGTGGATCGCGGCTAGACCAGCGAAATTAACGAAACTCATGTTCCGAATCGCCCGGCCCTATCTCCTATTCGGCGGCGGTGTTGTCCTCGTCGCCCTTGTTGTGGGATCGCTCGCGTACGCCCTGGTGCAGCGCTGGTCTGGGATCACCAGCGCTCCAGCGGCTGCGCTCGCAACGACCAACCAGCCCAAGAGACCCTCACCCTCGAAGATCACGTTGTTCTACCTGGCGGAGGACGGTCTAGGGCTCGTCGGTCTGGAACGCGATGTTCCGTCCGGCCAGGATACGCTCGCGCGAGCGCGCACGATCGCCGAGCACCAGCTGGCCGAGCCACCAACCCCTTTGACGTCTCCGTTCCCCGAAGGCTCCAAGTTGCGTGCAATTTACCTCGCCGAGGACGGCAATGCGTTCGTCGACCTGAGTCGTGAGGTTACAACG
Organism: Vicinamibacterales bacterium; assembly: GCA_965197375.1. Taxonomy (GTDB): domain Bacteria; phylum Acidobacteriota; class Vicinamibacteria; order Vicinamibacterales; family UBA8438; genus CBDAMZ01. The sequence continues at coordinate 293,308 of CBDAMZ010000008.1, read as the reverse complement.
GCCCACTCGGGCGGATCACTTGAAGAGCTATTCACTATCTACGCCCTTGTAAACGCGTTAACGATCAACGTGCCAGAAATCAAAGCCGTACAAATCCTCGTCGAGGGACAGGAGGTCGATACCCTGGCGGGCCACATCGATCTACGTCAGCCACTGGGACCAAACCTGAAGTGGGTCGTGGAACCCGCGATCGAGGACCAGGCCTCGGCCAACGGGTAGCGCCCCTCACAACCCATGACCGACACGGTTCGATTCGACCAGCGCCGCCAGGCTGACCTACGCCCCACAACGCTCACCCCTAACTATCTGATGCACGCGGAAGGATCGGTCTTAGTCGAAGCAGGCCAGACGCGGGTTATCTGTGCGGCGAGCGTTGAGGATCGGGTACCGCCCTTCCGTCGCGGGACGGGAAAAGGGTGGGTGACATCCGAGTACGGGATGTTGCCACGCTCGACGTCGACGCGCTCGGCCAGGGAGGCCTCGTCTGGCCGGGTGGGTGGGCGCACCCAGGAAATCCAGCGATTGATCGGTCGCTCGCTGCGGGCGGTCACGCGTCTCGACGAGCTAGGAGAGCGCAGTATCTGGATCGACTGCGATGTCATCCAGGCGGACGGTGGCACCCGAACGGCGTCGATCACCGGCGGCTTCGTGGCACTGGTGCTGGCGCTCAACAAGCTACGCGAGAATGGGGTCATCAAGCGGTTGCCGATCGATGATTACGTCGCGGCGATCAGCGTTGGCATCGTCGACGGCCGCGCCGTGACCGATCTTGCTTACGAAGAGGACTCCAAAGCAGCAGTCGACATGAATGTCGTAAAAACAGGGGATGGGCGTTTCATCGAGGTGCAAGGCACGGCCGAGGGCGCGCCGTTCGGCCTCGATGCCCTGCAAGAACTCCTGGCACTTGCAGATACCGCAATTAAGCAGCTCGTCGAACTACAGCGTGCAATCGTGGGACAGTACCTAGGTCCGGTCTGAGCGCTTCGACTCCGTTAGTCCTGAACCTGTCGAAGTATGAAGCTTGTCCTCGCAACTACCAATCCGCACAAGATCACTGAAATCCAGGCCATCCTGACCGGTTTGCCGATCCAGATCGACATACTGGATCGCCGATTGGGCATTAGTACGCCAGAGGAGACTGGCCAGACGTTCGCAGACAACGCCCGCCTCAAGGTACTGCATTACGCTAGGCACTTTTCTGATTTGACGGTGGCCGAGGATTCTGGCCTCGAAATCGGCGCGCTCAACGGCGCGCCGGGCCTGCTGTCGTCGCGGTTCAACGGCGAATCGTACGCAGAGAAGTTCGCTACGATCTATGCCAAGCTCCGAGCGCGCGGTTCTCCTACGAGCGCGGCTCGGTTCGTGTGCGCGCTCGCCGTCGCCGACGGTGCGCGGGTAATTTTCGAGACCTCTGGCATGATCGAAGGATACATTTCCCGAGCACCACGAGGGACCGGCGGTTTCGGCTACGATCCGATCTTTTTCTATCCACCGTACGACCGCACGCTGGCCGAGGTCTCCGCCGAGGCTAAGGCCGCCGTCAGTCACCGGGGTAAGGCGTTTCGCGCGTTGCGGACCTTTCTGAACGAACACCTCAGGAAGACCCCAGAGGCCACCTGACCAAACCTTACAATCGGACCGCCCCCGAGGAACTGCTTCGATTCGATAAGGTTTAAGGCTGTTGAGCCTCTATTCTGGCACGTAGGCTTGAGCTGGCCCACTATGTTGGGCCGATTCACTGCCGGCGGGTTTATTTCCGAATATATTCGCTGATAGCTTACTTATCCGAGGAGCGGCCTGGCTCGTAAGTACGAGCCATTCGGAGACGGCGTCTGGGTCTAACAAGCCCATTCGCAGTTCTTCGATGTTGTCTGCCGAGTCGCCGAAGGCACTGTCTTCGAGAGCACGCCACTCAACGCGTACCTGCGTGTCACCTTTGTTTGTCAGCCGGTATCTATACTCATAGCCGTCCGCTTTCTTCTTGACTTCCGATTCGAAGACGACGCCGATGTAGTACCAGAGTTCATACTCGATGTCGAATGCACGCGTCCCAAGTGTCGTAATAATGGGGGCATATGTGTCTTGGCGCTCATGTGTCGCCATGTTGGTCGAAAGTGTGGCGCTGAATAGAAGTGTCGTGACAAGCACAGTCGCGCTTCGGTGATACTTCGTTCCGAGGACACGGCAACGCTGAAACGTGCTCTTCGGCATGCTGACTACTTTACTGTAACGCCGCAACCTCCAGCTGATGACCTGCTTCGGTCGTATCTGGCGCGATCGCCAGATCCAGCAGGGACATCGCCGACTCAATCCTCGGCGCCTATCTCGAACGGGGGGGGCGCGGCGCGGGCGGTTGCGATCTCTCTAATGCCGGTGCTGAAGCAGGCAACCCGTTAACTAGCTCCAGAAACTTCTCCTCGCTTAGGGTCCGGATCCCAAGTCTGCGCGCCGCGTCGAGCTTCGAGCCCGCGCCCTCCCCAACAATGACATAGTCGGTCTGGCGGCTGACGCTGTTGGCAACGTGCCCGCCCAAGTCTGTCACCAGCTCACTCGCGTCTCGCCGTGAAAACTTACTCAGGCTACCGGTAAAGACCACCGTCTTGCCAGCCAACGCCCCCCGTTTGACTAACCGTGGTGCAACGATTCGCACACCTCGCTTTAGACACAGGTCGATCACCCGGTGGACTGCTTTCTGCCGGAAAAACTCGGCGACCGCATGCGCTATGGTCGGACCAACGCCGTTCACCGTTTGGAGCACCGTTTCGTCGGCCGCGCGGACGTCCGACAGCTTGCCGAAGTGCTGGGCCAGGTCACGTGCCGTCTGGACACCAACCCCTGGAATCCCCAGCGCGTAGAGAAATCGTGGAAACTCAACTTTCTTCGATCGCTTGATCGCCCGAACGAGATTACGGGCCGAAACCTCGGCGAACCGATCCAGAACGACCAAATCGGCTTCCGAAAGACTGAATAAATCAGCGACGTTCGCCACAAGCCCAGCACCGATCAGCTGGTCGACGGTCTCCTTTCCGAGCCCGTCGATGTTGAGCGCATTGCGCGATCCGAAATACTCGACCGCACCCCTGAGCTGCGGCGGGCACGCCAGCCCGTTCGGACACCGATCGAATGACCCCTCCCGCACGACCGGCGTTCGGCACTCGGGACAGTGTGCGGGCATCTCGAATTTGGCGTGTCGCGGTATCCGCGTATCGTCCACCAAGCCCACCACCCCCGGGATGACGTCCCCAGCACGAATTACCTGAACCGTGTCGCCAACGCGCAGATCCTTGCGGACCACTTCCTCGCGGTTGTGCAATGTCGCCCGACTGATTGTCACACCGCCGATCCGAACGGGCGCGAGAATCGCAACCGGCGTCAGAACGCCGGTTCGCCCGACCTGAACGATGATGTCTTCGATCGTCGTCCGCTCCTCGCACGGCCGGAACTTGATGGCGATGGCCCAGCGCGGGTGGCGTCCGGTTTCGCCCAGGCGGTCGCGTGCCAGCAGATCGTCGACCTTGACGACGATGCCGTCGATTTCGTACCCGAGAGCCCCGCGCTCGGTCTCCAGCGTGCGGTGGAAGTCGAGAATCTCTTGCGCGGCTAGGCATCGCCGCGCCTGTGGACTGACACGTAGGCCCCAGGCTTGCAGCGCCTCGCGCAGCTCGGTCCCCCGCGTCAGGGCCGGGCCACCCTCCATCGCGAGGATGTCATAGAAGTAGATCGCAAGCGCTCGCTGAGCCGTGGCCCGCGGATCCAGCTGACGGATCGCGCCAGCCGCTGCGTTCCTAGGGTTGGCGAAGGTCTGCTTGCCTTCCTGCACGAGCCGGGCGTTGAGCGCCGCGAAGTCGTCGAGGTGCATGATCGCCTCTCCGCGAACGGCGAGCCGAGTCGGCGGCCGCCGCGTCACGTCACTAAGACGGAGCGGTACCGCGCGGATCGTCCTGACGTTCTCAGTTACGCCCTCGCCACGCTGTCCGTCGCCGCGCGTCGACGCCCTCGCAAAACGGCCGCGCTCGTAAACGAGCTCAAGCGACAGCCCGTCGAATTTCGGTTCGACGAGATAACCAGTGCTACCGGTCCGCTCGATAAACCGATCGACCATAGCCGCGTCCGTCACCGACTCGAGACTGAGCATTGGCGCCACATGGTGCACCTCCGGAAATGACGTGAGCGACGCGCCGGCCACGCGTTGCGTGGGCGAGTCAGGAGTTACCAGGACAGGATGCCTCTCCTCCAGTGCCTTGAGCTCGGCGAAGAGCCGGTCGTAATCAGTGTCTAAAATTTCAGGTTGATCCACCACGTAATACAGATAGTCGTGACGCTGAATCTCGCGGCGCAACGTCTCGACGCGACGCCGAGAAGCCGTCCGCTTCAGCACCTGCGAAGGTTTCTGGCTCGTCGACATAGCCAAGAGGGTGGACAACCTGGCGGGACGAAATCGAGCGTCCACGCGGAACCGTTGGAGCACTCGGTTACGGTTCGACGACAGGAAACGCGTCGACCAGCCGGCCGAGTAGAAGATGTACCTCCTCGTGATCTCGTAAACGGAAGCGGGCAGCCGTCGGGCGACCCTCTTCGGTCACGACGATGGTCGTAGCACGCCCAGCGAGTGCCCCAAAGACCGTTTCGTCGGTAAGATCGTCACCGATGTAGAGAGCCACAGACTCGTCGAGCCCCATCTCGGCGAGCATCCACCGAACTGCGATACCCTTATCCCAGTCGATGTCCGGCTGAAACTCGATCACTTTTTTTCCCAGAGCGCGCCGCAGTAACGGGTGGTCCGCGCGTAACTCCTCGATAACCGCCTGAACTCTGGCAAGGTCCTTGTCTGCAACGAGGCGGACATGCGTCGCGACGCTGAAGCGCTTGCGCTCCACGAGCGCACCCTGAATTCCGTCCAGCCGATGACGGAGTTCATCTTCCACCGCATCCAACTCAGGCACGAGCTCGTGAGCGACCTCCCGGCGGAGGCCCGTCCCAGGGGGACCGACGATATCAAATCCATGACTGCCAACGTAGCCCAGCGTATCAAGACAAACAAAGCGAGACACCACGGCATTGTCTCGACCGCTGACAATCGTCACCGGACAGCGGGCAGCGAGCCGCCGAAGCACGTCCCGCGCGGCGTCGGACAGCGTCGCCAACTCTGGCCGATTTACAATCGGCGTCAACGTGCCGTCATAGTCTAAAAACGCCGCCGCCTGCCCTCGGCGAGCCGGTCCCAGCCAGGTTTCGACCTGCTCGGGTTCGAGTGCCGATGGCAACGTCAGCGTCGTGCGAGAGACCATCGTCGCAGGCATCGAATCCAAAGAAGCGCATCAATACTACTGGGCAGGCTGCGTGGCCACAGATCGTCACGTTACTGATGCGCCGGATCTTGGTGTTATCCCCCCCCTAGAAAGCTAGTTCCCCTGCAGCTCCCGAGCCACTCGCTCGGCTTCGCGCAGGACCCGTAGTAAGTTACCACCCCATAGCTTGGCAATTGCCTCTTCGGTGTAGCTCCGGCGGACGAGCTCAAGTGTGACGTTGAACGTTTCGCTCGCGTCGTTCCACCCCTCAACACCGCCGCCACCGTCGAAGTCGGAGCTAATACCAACATGGTCGATACCGATCAGATGGACCGCGTGTTCGATGTGATCAGCGAAATCGGCGACCGTCGCCGCCGGGTACTGTTTGTCCAGCGCCGCGAATCGACCCTGGTAGTCCAAGTGCATTTCCTCCCCCAGTACCTCTGGGGCTTCGCCAGCAACCAGTCCAAACTCATCGAGGAGTCGGGTGAACGCCTGACGTCGACGGCCAGCTCGCTCAGAAACGAAGGCGCCGAGCGCCACCGTCTGTATGACACCACCGTTTTCCTCGAGCGCCATGAGTTGCTCGTCGTCCATGTTCCTCGGATGGTCACACAATGCTCTCGTGCTGGAGTGCGATGCAATAACTGGAGCTTGCGAGACGCGGGCGGCGTCCAGCATGGCCTGCTTCGAGATGTGCGAAACGTCAACCATCATGCCGAGGCGGTTCATTTCATCGATGACCGCTTTGCCGAATGCACTTAGACCACCGTGCTCGGTCTCGGCATCGCCAAGATTTTCGCGTGGGGTCGAAGAATCGGCTATGTCATTGTGACCACCGTGCGCCAGGGTGATGTAGCGCGCCCCCAACTCGTGGTATTTCTGCAGCAGTGACAGATCTTTGCCGATGATGTAACCGTTCTCGATGCCGATCGCCGCCACGAGCTTGCCGCTTGTCGCAATCCGCTCGAAGTCGTCTACCGTATAAGCAATCTCTATCTGGTCCGGATACATCTGCTCGGCCATACGATGGATTGCCTCGAACTTCCTCATGGCGTCGGTTTTGGCCTTCTCGTAGTTCTCCGGCGTCCGCTCGGTTTGACCGACGTAGACGACGAAGAACGCCGCGTCGAGCCCACCCTCGCGCATCTTAGGTAAATCAACTTGGCGATCGCCCCGTATCCCGGGGTCGACCTCTGGCGTTGCAAAATTGAAGGGGATGTCGTCGTGCGTATCAATCGTCAACACGCGCTCATGAATGGCACGGGCCCGTTCGACGGACTCCGCCTCGCGCCGTTCTTCCGGCGTTGCGGAATTGGCCCCCCCGCAGGCGAAACCAGTCACGGTGAGCAGTAGCGTGGCCGTCACGGTCAGACGCATTTCAACCTCCTCGAAACAACCCTCAACAACCCCAGTGGCCGCCCAGCGTGACAGGTACCATGCGCTGAACGCAAGTTGCCAGGCAGTTGACCAGTCTACTTCCCCTGGACTAGGCTGTGTGCCCCATATGAGTCGAAGCAGTGACTCGCGGGAACGGCTGCTTGCCAGCGCCCACGCGCTGTTCCGAGGCCGCGGCTTCGAAGCCGTAGGGGTCGCCGAGCTGTGCTCAGCCGCCGAGATAAACAAGGGAAGTTTCTACCACTTCTTTTCCTCGAAGCGGGAGCTGCTCCTGGAAGTGCTCGCCAGCGCCTGGGACGAGACCGGTCTGCTGACCGACTGGGAGAGTCAGATCCCGTCGCGGCCGCTCATTCAGCTGCGTCGATACCTTCAAGACCTGTTCGCATATCACTACGCCGATCGGGAAAAGAACGGCCGGGTACACGGCTCGCTGATCGGTAATCTAGCAGTCGAGCTGGGCGCGCGAGACCCCGAAGTGGCCAAGCGTGTAAACGAGCTCTTCACGCGCGAAACAGCGGTGCTGGCGAAACTGTTGGCCGCCGCATCGGACGCCGGCGAGGTCTCAGTTGGCGAGCCCGAGCGGGCAGCCGAGGCGCTGGTCGCGTGCCTCCATGGCCTCCTCATGCTTGCAAAGGTCCGCAATAATCTCGAGGTGCTCCCTGCAAATGAGACTGAGCTGCTGCGACTGGCCGGTATCATCCAGCCGTGGCTGTCGTAATTGACCTGTCTGCGAGTGAACAACTCACGTTGCTTGCCTCACAAAAACGCCGCTTCTCGCTCCCACCGGGGCTGCACTGTGCCTGCATGGCACCGCTATCGTAATGAATCAGAGCCGCCGAGTGATGCCACCACCGGGAGAGACATGCAACCAGTGAGACGTTTTATCGTGGCGATCGGGACCGCAACATGCCTGACGATCGCGACCCCGGCCAGACCCGTGCTTCAAGGACCGAGGGGGGGGCTGACGATCGCCACGACCGAGCTGCCCGAGCTACGCGAAGTCGATGAAATCATCGACCGGATGCTTAGGATCGGCGATCTACAGAACGTCCAGCGCGTCGAGGACACCCTGATCCCAGGCCGCTCGCACGAGCGGTTGGCACAGTATCACCACGGCGTTCGAGTGTTTGGAGCTGACGTGACCAGGCAGACCGAACACGGTTTGACGACATCGATCTTCGGCCGGCTCCACACCAACGTCGAGCTCGATACAACCCCCACCTTGTCGGCAGATGACGCACGCGCCGTCGTCGGAATGCGCCCCGGTGTCAATGTCGCGCCGTCTGCTCAACCCGAGCTCGTCATCGTTCACGCCGACACGGGCCGCTATCGACTCTCCTACCGCGCACGCGCTTTTTCGTCGAGTGGCCCCACAGTGCACTTCGTCGACGCCCACACGGGCTCGATCATCCGGGAGTACAACGACCTGAAGACACAGATTGCCCGCCTGCCGTGTAACGACTGCGCCGTTGGCCTTGGACGAGGCGTCAAGGGCGACACAAGAAGATCAGCGTCCGCGCGACAGCCGGCGTGTTTCGAGCAGATGATGCGCTTAGGCCTCCGCTGATCACGACGTACGACATGCGAGGGGACTGGCAACGGACGCTCGATATCCTGGAGGGACTGGTGCCGCTTGTCGACGCCGATCTCGCAAGTGACGAAGATAACGACTGGTTGGATGGCGCGAACGTCGATGGCCACGTCGGAGCCGGCTGGACGTACGATTACCTGTTTGACCGTTTCGGCCGACGCGGCTTGGACGGAAACGACAGTCCAATAGTTACTTGGTGCATCCCATCAAGCGCTCGGACCTCCTCGACGTCCCCTCGGAAATCGTCTCCCTCTTTCACCTGAATGCGTTTTTCTGCCCACCTTCCGTCGGGGGCGCGTGCGGTCCACACGGAATGGTGGTCTACGGTGAAGGATTGCCACCAGGCTTCGTGCTGAGCAGCACACGCCAGTCAGTCGACTTCTTCGCAGCCGCTCTCGATGTCGTGGCGCATGAGCTCGCACATGCAGTGACCAGCTTCACATCGAAGTTGATCTACCAAAACGAGTCTGGGGCTTTAAATGAGGCATTTTCGGACATCGTCGGCACCGGCGTAGAGTTCTTCATCGCGGAAAGTGGACGGCACCAACCAGAGCAGCCCGACTATCTTATTGGTGAGGACGTCCTCAAGCCAGGCGGGATGAGGTCACTGGTCGATCCGAGATCCCTTGGGGATCCTGACCACTACTCCGTCCGCTTCCTCGGTAATGCCGACAATGGCGGTGTGCACACCAATTCGCTAATCGCCGCCCACGCCTTTTATCTAACGATCGAAGGGGGGGAGTACCACACATCCGGCATCACGGTGACAGGCGTAGGCGCGAATAACCGGGCCAAGATCGAACGGGTGTTTTTTCGCGCCTTCACGATGATGCTGCCAGCCGACGCCACGTTCGCGATTGCTCGCTCAGCCACCATTCAGTCCGCTCGTGATCTGTTCGGTGCCGGAAGCGCCACCGAGCAGGCCGTGGCGGCTGCGTGGACGGCCGTCGGGACCGAATGAGTAACGCCGGGATCAGAACATATAGCCATCGTTGTCGGGATCGTCCTTCTGAACCTGGCCGGCACCGCGCGCGACTACTCAGGTCCAATCGCTGACCGAGCGACGGGTCGTACTCAGCAGCAGTAGCGGCATCCAGGCGCCGCACCTCTACGAACTCACCACGGCCGAAATCAACGTCGAGATTCACCACTCAATTCTTCTGCGGACTTCTGAAGCTCGGGTTTAGGGAGGCGAGTCAGGCAACAGCGCCATCAGCGAAACGGGGTCGACCCTGGCGTCGTTGAGGCGAACGGTCCAGTGCAGGTGTGGCCCGGTTACCCGCCCCGTGGCGCCAACCCTTCCCACCACCGTTCCACGCGCGACCAGCTCACCTTCCGAGACGTCAATAACCGACAGGTGGGCGAAGTAGGAATACAGCCCCCACCCGTGGTCAAGAACCACGACATTGCCTGAGAAATAGTGATTGGCAGCCAGCACCACGCGCCCGCCGTTCGGGGCCCTCACAGCCATTCCCTCCCCGGCTCGAAAATCAGCCCCGCTGTGAGGGCGTCTGGGTTGCCCGTTAAAGATGCTGCGCCGACCAAAACTGCTGGTGGCCTGCCCCGGTACCGGCGCGAGAAACCGACCGCTCCAGAGCCGCTCACCACTCGAGACCCGGAAGACCTCAGCCACCTCACGCGCCTCGCGCCGAATGCGTTCGAGCTCCTCTGGAGGTGGGCTCACAAACCTGGGATCAACGTCGAGATGGCGTGTGGGAAAGTCCTTCGGGTGCACCGTGAGGGTGTATGTGCGCCGCATCGTCGCGCCCCCGGCCGTCGTGGCACGCACTGCCACCGGGTAGTCCCCAGCGTCGGTCGTCAGATCGATGCCAATCAGCCCGCGCCAAAGGTCATCCATTCCAGACGGGTAGAAGCGTATCAGGCTGCCAAAGGCAGTTGCCCGCAGTGAAGCCGGCGGCTCCGACACCTGCACCTCAAGCACGACCACCTCACCCGGCTCCACGGCACGCGCGCGGTGGGTAACCAAGAGCGTGACGTCGCCCTCTTGCGATTGGCTCGCCGCGGCTGGAACCCAGAGACCGACGAGCGCGAGAGCAATGCTCCGGCGGCTCATTGTAGCTTGCTCGATCGACCGCGGTCGGTTTCGTTCTTAGTTTGGCAAGTCTCCAGCGCGCGAGACCGTTCTTCATCGGCCTCCTGCCGGCGGTGTCTGGGCCGTGTGAGGATCACCAGGTGCATCGTCGGCATCGCTGTACACCAGATCGGGTTGGCCTGCTTCATCGAGACAACAAATAACAGCGCGTTAAAACCCGAGCGTGCCTTGTTACCCCACGAGCCGCTGCCTAGTACTCAGCCCCTTTCCCGCCCCGCGGCTGCGGGCACCGGTGACTGAAACAGCGCCTTGCCGACGAAGAAGGGGCCCATTGTCTGAATAAACTCTGAAGTCTGGCGCGTCGACCGCATGTCCTTGACCAATCTGGAGAGCGGATAAAGCTCAGGCCCGATCAGACCGATCACAAACTCGTTGTCGTCGCGATCCACTCCGTGGCACTCCAAGCGCACATCAACCGCGTACCCCGCCGCGCCATAGCGGCGCCCCAGCATGCCATGCTCCATCAGGATTTTGCCTTGCTCGGCCTTGGGGAGCCGGTTGAAGGCACCGATCCGCCGGAGCGGATACCACACCGCCCAGGGGTATGCGGGGTTCAGCACGTTGCGCGGAACCTTATGGAGAAGGAAATCCACTAAGTCCTGCTCGCGACCGGACGAATAGGTGCGGCCGAGCATTGTGAAGTCCGGGAGCAGTGTCAACTCGCTGAACGGGGGCTGCACGAGCAGACGGCGTGCCGCCTCGGCAAAGACCGACGGGTCCTCGCTCATGACAAGCACGCCCACGCCGCTAGGATCGTTGAGGTTGGCGTAAACAGCAGTATCGAGCCCATTCAGGCGTGCCGCATCGACGACGGCGGTGGAATCCAGGCACCCTGTGAAAACGTGGAGCTGGACAAACAACCGTCGGTTCAGGCTTTGCGGCTGCCCGCGAGCTGGGGCGCCGTGCTCCCGCAGATCGGGCGTCTCCGGCGCCTGGTTAGTATCATGGGTCGTTGCTGGGGCCGATCGAGTGGCGGCCGGCAGTGCATCCATAGCAGGATTCTATAACGAGCGGTGACGCACCCATACCTCATCGGCATCGCCGGGGCGTCTGGCGCCGGCAAGACGGCACTCGCCCATCGCCTGGCCGGCCGCCTCGCCGACCGCCCGACGCCGGTCATCCCCATCGATGCGTACTATCGCGACCGGGCAGCCCTGTCAGACGAAATGAGGGTGGCGCTGAACTACGACGAGCCCAAGGCGATCGATGTCGAGCTGCTTTTGAAGCACCTCCGCTGCCTCGCCGTCGGCCAAGCCATCAAACGGCCAGTCTACGACTTCCAGGGCCACACGCGGGCCGACGGCACCGAGCGGGTCGAGCCGGGGCGATTCGTCATCGTCGAAGGCGTCTTGGCGCTGCACTGGCCGGAACTCCGGGAGCTGCTCCACACTCTGGCGTTCATCGTGGCCAACGAGTCGACCTGCCTGGCGAGGCGGCTCGCGCGTGACATGAGCGAGCGCTGGCGTACAGAGGCGTCGGTACGAGCGCAGTGGGCTACAACTGTGCAGCCGATGTACGCGCGTTACGCGGCACCAACACGACAACTTGCCGACGTCGTCGTCAACGGGGCGGATGCACCGGAGAAAAACGTGACGCGAATTCTGGAGCACGTCCAACGGATAGCGCGCATTTAGGGTTGGGGACGTCTGACGGCTTCAATGGCCCGCGTGCGTTCGTAGACGCGTCCGAGCTGGTTGGCGACACTGCTGACCAATCGCGCCATCGAATCATCAGACGTCAGCTGTTCGCGCGAGAAAAATTCCAACAGAGCCACCACCTGTCCCCCCGACTTGATCGGCACGGCGCAAATGCCCCGGATCCCTGACAACGCGGCCCGACTCACATCAGAAATGCGGGGATCGACTTCAAGGTTGGTCACCCAGGTCACCTTGCCAGACTGCACCGCTTGCCCAAGCACGGCATCGCTACAAGAGGGAAGGCCTTTCCGATTTGTCAGTGACCGCAGCGAGGCGAACGTACCGGCTTCGGCGAGGTACCAAATACCGGTCGGATCGGGCGCGCAGTTCTTATCCGCCGCCACGAGATAAGCAGAGCCGGCCGGCCATCCGGCCCACTCACCCACCAGCGCCAGCACCACCTGCACAGCCTCATCAAACGACGACCCGCTGGCACCAACCTCCACCGCGCGATGTAGGAGAGCAAGTCGGGTCGACCAATACTCCAGCCGCTGACGACACGCGTCGAGCGCTGATGCCGTCTCGTGTTGACCGGTGACGTCGGCATACAGCACCACCGTCTCACCGAGACCGGTGGGAATGGTTCTTATTTCAAGCCAGCGGTCATCCGCCACGCGCACCTCTTCGTGGGAAGCATGACCGAACCGGCCCACGCGGTCGGTGACCCAGCGTTCGATCTGATCCTCAGGAACGTAAACCAGGCCACGCGTCGCAGTGAAGCGCGTCAAGTCCTCGAAGGCAAGTCCCGGTTTAAGGTCGACTCCCGCGTAGAACCCTCGGAACCGACCGTTGCAGGTGACGAGCCGGCCGTCCTCGTTCCAGACGGAAAACCCTACGGACAGACTCTCAAGAACGGCCGAAAGCCGCGTTTGTGCAGTTCCCTCGTGATCACTGGCATTCCGCAGCCGCCAGGTCACGATTAAAAACGCGACCGCAAGGCCAAGCACCAGCAGAACCAGCAGCACCATGCTTCAATCCTAGCAGTCCAACAGCGGCAAACTTCACCATTGTGTGTCGAATGCCGTGTTAGCCAAGTTGGCAGCTCCTGAATGCGGGCCATACGATGGGAACGCGCCCAGGCAGCACCGCTCAACAAGTCGACTCGTCCGCCGTCCACAGCCCCACCGGAATCGAAACGAGGACGTACTTCTTGCGAAGCTCGATGACCTGCTTCGAATAGCCAGCCTTCGGAATATCACCCCGGACGTGCCGGCCTCGGAGGCGTCGCAGCTCGAAGCGATAGAGGTCACTGACGTACTCGTGCACGAACTCAGGTCGGGTTGTCGGTGTCGGGCGGACGCCGTGACGCTCGAGCTCTTCGAGCACCAGCTGGTGGTAGCGGTAAATCAAGGGAGACCGTTGACGGATTTATGCCGTCACGAGCTCGTCGGCGGAACTGACGCCGTAGATTTCGAACCAGGAGCGTGCAGCCGCGAGCCTCTCGTTAACGTTATCGATGTTCTTGATGCCCTCGGTCTTTAGCCACGCTCGAAACGCGTCGACCCCCTGGGTGGCATAGAGCGAAATGCCGTCCTTCCAGGTTGCTCGGCCACACAGCACCCCAGAAAACTGAACCCCAGACTCGCCCGCCAACTCGAGTGACTCGGCAAATTCAGCGTTGCCGACACCGGCCGAAAGATAGATGAACGGCTTTTTCGCCGCAGCGGCCGCCCTCTGAAAGTTCGCGATCGCCTCCGCTTTGGTGTACACCTTTTGGCCCGTGAAGCTCGTGGCACCTTCGACGAACTTCATGTTTACGGGGATCTCGACCTTCATAACGTCGACGCCGTAGCGAGGTTTCGAAAACTCCGCCATGCTCTTGGCTACGACCTGCGGCTTCTTCTTCGCGAACTCGAGCCCCTTCTCGTCACCCCCGGCGTGGTCGTAGCCGACGAACTCAAGGAAGAACGGAATGTCGTTGGTGCGGCACTCATCCCCGATCCGCTCGACGAATACGTGCTTTTCCTCGTTAATGGTCTTCGCTTCGTACGGCGTGTAATAAATGAGCACTTTGACACAGTCCGCGCCGGCCTCTTTAAGCCGGCGAACCGACCAGTTGGCCAGGAGATCTGGTACGCGACCTGGACGTGTGTTGTCGTATCCGCTCCGTTCGTAAGCCAGTAAGAGACCCGCGTTTGGACTTCGCTTCTTCGAGGCCTCCAGGCCCCACTCAGGATCAAGCAGGATGGCGGAGGCGTGTGGGGTAAGCACCTCGGTGACCGCAGTCTTGAATTCCTCTATCATCGCGTCAGTTACGTTGCCGTTCTTCCCTTTCGCGAGCGCTTTCTTTAATGAACCACGCTGATCCATGGCTGCGGCGGCGATCGTCCCCCGGTCGGTCGAGACCGCCCGCATCCCAGCAAGCTTTCCTGGTGTAATTTTCACTGTGGTTTACCCCCCAGTATGAGCTGTCGACAAACACTGCAGCCCATATTTTAACGCGTAGTGCAGCCAAGCCGAAAGACCCTCGCGTACAACCGACTCGCTCGAGCCACGCGGCATACGCCGCTCGGGAAGGGCGCGACAAGTGGGCCTGTCGCGGTTGACTATGGAATCTTGGGTGGCAGGGAGTATAAACATTAAGGTTGAGTCCTTAGTGATGCATCGTGATAGCCTGAGTGAAGGCGACCTCCTCATCTGTCTCATCAGGACCGTGGTCCCCGAGCGTCTCCTCCTGCTCACCCTCGCCATCCTTGCCGCCACGGCGACCATACAATCCGCCAACGAGGATCTCCGACTCCCTGATCCGACGTATCCTGCCGCGGTCGCCCTCTGGAAGGACGGCCGCGTTCCTGACGCGCTCATCGCACTCAACCGCGAGGTGACGGATCAAATCACGAACCAGCCGCTCGAGGCGCTCGTCTTACGCGCCGTGCTGCTGGGCGAGGCCGGGCGGGCCGAGGAGGCGGAAGCCCTCTGGCACGCAGTGATCGATCGTGAGATCTGGATGCGGACCTTCTCGCGACGAGCGCTCGTCGACAGCCTCACCCGCCGCGGCGCGCCGGAAGCGGCCGGAGCAATCCTCGCGGAACTGACCCGTTCAGACGCAACCCGCCATATCGACATGATGCTACGGACCGCCGACGCCTACCGCCGGAAGGGCGACCACAAACAGGCGGCTAATCACTATCGGCGGGTCCTCAGTCGCCAGCGTCGCGGGACTTCGGCTGACCGCGCACGTCTAGGGCTCGCTCAGGCGCTCGAGACCGCCGGCAATCGGACCGCTGCCCTCGCCATGTTGCGCGATGCCCAGCTTGAGCATTGGACGGCGGACACTTTCACGACCGCACGCGCCGAGGAGCACCGCCTCGGACAGGCGGCCAGTCGAGTCCCCCGGCCCTTTGGCGAAGGCCAATATCGAACGCTCGTCCGCCGCCTCCGCAACGCGTCGCGTTACCAAGCGGCCCTCGGCCTCATCGACGAGTGGCGCGACGCCTACTCCTCGCCCGTCCGAGCAGACCGTATCGAGGCCGAGCGGATCTCAACGCTCTACGCTCAGAGGGCGAACAAAGAGGCGGTCGCCGCATGTGCGCACTTCTACGAACAGTTTGGTTCGAGCGGTCTACTGGCGAACATCCGTCAGATCGACTTCCGGCTCGCGGTACGCATGGCCGATACCGACCGTGCGCGCCGGCTGGGCCTCGATCTCTGGGCAGATCGGGTTGGTGATACGCCCAACCGGAACCGGCGAAATGCAGCCGAGCTGCTCGCGTCCTATCTCGTAGCTGTCGGTGACGTCGATGGCGGGTTGGATCTGTACCACGAGTTGTTTCGCACGGCACGGTCAGCAGATAACCAGCGCGCGATTCTCTGGCGTGCCGGCGTCGCGGCGCTCCGCGCCGGGCAGAACACACGGGCGCTGACGAACCTACGCGGGTTGAACAACCGGCGCCCCAGTGGTGACCTCAGACCGGCGGGACTCTACTGGCTCGCCGTGGCCGAAGCACGGGCTGGTGAAACGGGTGCCGCGACCCGATCGTTTCGTGCGGTGGCCGAGGGCTTCCCGTACCACTACTACGGTCTGCGCGCCCGCGAGCGCCTCGTCAAGCTAACTAACGGCGTCGAAGACGCTCAACCGAACAGCGACTTTGTTTTGCGTTTCCCGATGCTATCAGTCAGCACCGCCACGCGCGCGCGCCCAGAGTTCAAAGCCGCGATGGTGTTGGCGCGGGCCGGCCTAACAGAAGATGGCGCTTGGTATGTCCGGCGACTCCTCAACCGCCGCCGGCACGACCGTGGCCTGGCACTCCTAGCCGCGCGCGCGTCGGCCAAAGCAGGCAACTACACCAGTGTGTCCCGTATCCTCGCTAATCACTTCGGGGCATTTCTGCAGCGCCCCGCGCGCGGACTTCCTGCCGACTTCTGGACGCTCGTCTACCCGCGCCCATTCTGGGAGACCACCTACAGATCCGCTAGGTCACACGGCGTGGACCCTGTCCTACTGTTGGCTCTGATGCGCCAGGAGTCACGGTTCGATCCCGCTGCCCGGTCACCTGTTGGAGCAATTGGGCTGTACCAGATCATGCCCTACACGGCTGAGGCGCTTGCCGACAGCGCGGGCGTTGGTGAAATTATCGGCGCCGACGGTGTCGATGAGACCGCACTGACCAACCCGGCCGTCAACTCGGCGATCGCAGCCAGACTGAACGCCAACCTGCTCGAGATGTTCGACTCCGCAATCGCTCCTGTCATCGCATCCTACAACGCCGGCGAGAAACGCGCGGCGATCTGGTGGGCCGCAGCACGCCACCTGCCAGAGGATTTCTTCATCGACACCATCCCCTACTCCGAAACCCGACGGTTCGTTCGCGAAGTGCTAGCAAACTACATGGCCTACCAACGCACTTACGAGGATCCGTAGCAATACGGTATCGGCTGTCGTCTGGGCAGTTTGAGGCGAAGTCTCGCTAGTAGCCGGTCGCCGTGCTTCCCGCCGAGCGGCGGTCGGCCGCGCCGGACACTACCTGTCGAAGGCGAGTCGGCATCATTGCCCTAGAATAGCGTGACTAACTCACTGAAACGAGAGTGCCTCCTCGTGGCCAGGATCAAGGCCCCTCGAGCTCGAGAACGCAACCGGCCCCCTACACCAAGAATACGACGGAGCACTGCACCTCCACGGATCCAACGACGAGCAACTCAGCGACGCCGTCAAAATTATCGCGTGCTTCAACCACATCAACCGGGTTGACGACGGGCTCGGCATCAGCCTTGGGATTTCGTGCCGCCGCATTCGCAGTAAACTGCCGCATCAACAATGTCCAAACCACCCACGTTGGAGGAGCGCCATGCGTTGCGAGAAGAGTGTCATTCTCATATTGGCTAGCGCCGCCGTATTCGCGCAGCCGGCCATTACATCCGCACAGTTGCGCGGCCTGCAGCCAACCGACTACTACAAGGAAGTGGGGGTCGGCGACGTGGCGATCTCGCCACTGGGTAACCTTGTTGCCTTCACAGTCACGACGATCGACGAAGAGCATAACCGCCGCCACTGCGAAATCTGGCTGCAACGACTACGTGGCGGGCGTCCTGAGGGTAAGCCGTATCGGTTCACGAACCCGACCACCGATTCTGCTACACCGCAATGGGCACGCGACGGGCGGGTGCTGAACTTCAAATCGCGCCGTGGGGACGACGAGAATGAGATCTGGTTTGCGCCGGTGACGGCGCCTGGCGGAGAAGCCTATCACATCGAAGGCGTGGATCGAGTGCCTGTCTGGTCTCCAAACGGCGAGTGGATAGCGCTCACACGGGCACCTGGCGGCACCGATGACACAGGCAACGAGGGTAGCAACCGGAAGGGCTGGATTGCACCAGACGCTATCACGAGTACGCTGGACGCGGATCGCTTCGACGGACGCGTAATCACCACGATGCGCTACAAGCGTGACGGAACGCTGATCCTGTTGCCCCACCCGTCAACCGATGAGAAACAACAGCTCTTTGTCGTCCCAGCTGACGGCGGCGAGCCGACCCAGCTCACCACACTGCCCTTCAGTACCGAAGGCCCGGTTTGGTCGGCCGACAGTAGACTGCTCTTCTTCGTGGGCAACGAGAACGAGGACGATGAATACAACCGCGAGCAGACCCAGGACATTTACGTGATTGCCCGTGATGGCGGTGACCCACGCAGGTTGACGTCAAACCCCGGCTCGGAGTTCGCTCCGGCCGTTTCCCCCAGCGGCGAACAGCTGACGTTTCTGTATCGACGGGCGCGTGGCGCCGAGACAGATCTTAAAGTGGTCGACCTCCGTCCGACCGGTACCTTCTTGGGCCCGCCACGGACATTAACAAACGAATGGGACCTCACACCGGGCCCGCCGTCGTGGACGGCTGACGGCTCGGCCATCCGCTTCGAGGCCGTCGTGGGCGGCAACCGACATCTCTTCGAAGTGACGTTGCGTGGCGAGCTGATTCGACAGGTGACGACGGGCAACCGGCAGATCGGCTCAGTGTCCACATCGAGCGACGGACAAGTGGTAGCGTACACCGTGACGGACGCGGTCACGCCAGCCGAGGTTTATACAAATCGCGGTGACGGCAGCCTACAGCAGCGCGTCACGTCGTTCAATAGCAACTGGCTGGCCGAAATCACGCTACAGTCGGCCGAGCGGCTCACCTGGACCGTCGAGGACGGCAGCGAGATCGAGGGATGGCTCATTAAGCCCGTCAGCTACAAACCGGACCACTCCTACCCGATGATCTTGAAGATCCATGGCGGTCCGCACAGCGCCTACGGCAACACCTTCTTCCGAACCTTCCACGTACTCTCCGGATCGGGATTTTTTGTTCTTTACACGAATCCTCGTGGCTCAATCGGCTACGGCCACACGTACACTTATGCGACGCGAGCCGCGTGGGGTGAAATGGACACCGAAGATCTCCTCGCCGGCGTCGATGCAGCCATCGAGCAGTACCAGGGCATCGACCCGAACCGGATCGGCGTCTCCGGCGGAAGCTACGGAGGATTCATGACCAACTGGCTAACTGCCACGACCGACCGTTTTGCGGCGGCCGTTACTAGCCGGTCGATCGCCAATTGGGAAAGCTGGTACGGAACTTCAGACGCGCAGGACCTGACGGAGTACGAATTCCAGGGCACTCCGTGGGAACAACGCGATCTTTATCGCCACCTGTCGCCAATCGCCTTCGTCGAAAACGTGACCGCCCCGACGCTCGTTATCCACAGTGAAAACGACTACCGGACGCCGATCGGGGACGCCGAGCAGTGGTTCATGGCCTTGAAGAAACGGCGTGTGCCCGTCGAACTGGTACGCTATCCGCGAGTGTCGCACAGGCTGTCACGCACCGGCGAACCGTGGCTGTTGGTAGATCGGTTGGAGCGACTCAAGAGCTGGTTCACTCACTGGCTGATCGACCAGCCGGTAAACGCGTCTGCGTCGCGAAACTAGTGCTATTTTTACTCGTCGTTCTTGAGCCTTGCAAAGCGTCCAGAGACACCGAGGCGCGCAAGGTAAGATTAGGAGCCAGATAGGGGGTCGGGGCCGGCGACGCGCCGCTTCAGAGAAGATCGATGCCTAGTTCACGCGACATCAGGCACGGCGGATGGCCGGGTCAATCAGCAATGACCGGTGCAGTGTTGGTTATGGCTGGCCTAATGCTCGCGTGCAATCCGAACCATATGGGCAGCCTCACTAAGCGCTTGTCGATTGCCACAGGCGGCACCGGCGGCGTTTACTACCCATATGGCGGGGGCATCGCCAAAGTCATCAGTGACCACGTCGAAGGTGTTGAGGCGACCGCCGAGGTTACTGCCGGCACCGTCGATAACTTGAAGTTCATCGCTAACAGGTCGGCCGACCTAGCGTTTGGGCTAGCAGACTCGATAGACGACGCGGTCAACGGTCGAGGCGCCTTCGCGGAGTTCGCGCGGATCCCGCTGCGTGCTCTGGCTGTGCTCTACGATAACCACAACCACGTGGTGACTCTGGCACGCAAGGAAATCGCCACCATCGCCGATCTGAAAGATAAGGTCATCTCCACGGGTGCACCAGGCAGCGGGACCGAAATCAGCGCGTTCCGGATTCTCGAAGCAGCCGGCATTGACCCCGAGCGCGACATCCGCAAGCAGCGCTTGGGCGCGGCACAGTCGGTCGCCGCGCTCAAGGACGGCAAGATCGACGCGTTCTTCTGGAGCGGCGGTATTCCGACCGGCTCGGTGCTCGACCTTGCCGCGACACCTGGTCGCACGATCGTGCTCGTACCGAACACCGAGGTGCTGGCCACACTACAAGAACGCTACGGTGCGTTCGTTTATCACGCCTCGACAATCCCGAAGTCCATCTACCCGGGAATGGAAGAAAATGTCGCGACCGTCGCCGTGTCGAACGTACTCGTGGTGCACGAATCAATGGACGCAGAGTTGGCGTACTGGATCACCAGGGTCCTGTTCGAGGCCCACGACGAGTTGGCTGCCATTCATCCGATGGCCACCGCGCTGACGCTCGAGGCTGCGGTCCAAGGTTCCCCAATTTCATTTCACGATGGCGCCGTTCGGTACTACCGTGAAGAGGGCACGTGGCAAAACTCGCCATAAAGCACATGTAGAATGAGCCCTCGCCACAGTCGGCCGCCGCCTCCGAACGAGAATCGACCCCTGCAGACTACACCTCAGACACCGCTCGACACGTTCCAGGACTTGAAGTCGGAAGTCCCCACACGCACGCTCACCGGGACAACAGCGCGTCTGGCTACCATGCTGGCGGCCGGTCTGTCCCTATACGCGCTGTATTGGGTCGTCGGCATCGTCCAACCACAAATTTATCGGGTCAGCTTTTTGCTTGTCGTGCTAGTGCTGACGTTTCTCATCTACCCGGCGTACCCGCGCTGGCGTCTCAAAGTGACAATGCTGGATTGGGCGTTTGCCATCATTGCCCTGCTCGCGCTGGCCTGGCCGATTGTCGACTTCGACCAGTTTGTGTATCGCGCCGCGACACCGAGCCCGCTGGACCTGACGTTGGGCACGGTCACAATCCTACTGGTGCTTGAGGCAACGCGTCGTACGGTTGGACCAATTCTCCCGATCACGGCGGTCGTGTTCCTCCTGTACGGCTACTACGGGCCGTTGCTGGAACTCGTCGGTCTTGACCTGTTTGCCCACCGCGGCTATGACGTCACTCGCCTGGTCGGAACGCTGTACATGACGCTTGAGGGAATCTTCGGTGTTCCCCTCAATGTGGCTGCGACGTTCATCGTGCTATTCACTATTTTCGGAGCCGTGTTGACACATTCGGGTGCCGGCGTGTTTTTCATTAACTGGGCACTGGCCGCCTTCGGCCGATCGGGGAGCGGCGCGGGTCCTGGGCGAACTGTCGCGGTGTCAGGCTTTCTGCTTGGTACGGTGTCAGGCAGCGGCGTCGCGACGACCGTGACGCTTGGAGCGATTGCGTGGCCCCTCCTCCGGCGGGCTGGGTTCTCTCCAGAGACCGGGGGCGGCATCCTGTCAGCCAGCGGCATCGGTGCGCTATTAGCTCCGCCGACGATGGGCGCGGCCGCGTTTTTGATCGCCGAGTTCCTACAGATCACTTATTTGCAAGTGATCGCGATGGCCATCATCCCCGCCGTGCTCTACTATCTGTCGGTCATCCTGATGATCGAAGCGGACGCGCGACGGTTAGGCACAAAGGCAGTTGCTGTTGATGTGCCGTCTGTTGGCGCGCTCACCAGACACTCCGGATACCAGTTTCTCCCCCTCCTCGCCATCGTCGTCCTACTAGTGAGCGGGGTCACCCCGTTCCGAGCGGTCTTCATCGCGACGTTGCTCGCCGTCGCGTTAAGTTTTATTCGATCGGAGACAGCGCTCAAGCCGAAGCGGCTCATCGCAGCGATCGAATCAGGCGGCAAGAGTGTGCTTGCGGTCGCCGCGACGACGGCCACCGCCGGCATTATCGTTGGGGTTGTGACGCTAACAGGACTCGGTCTCAAGATCGCGGGTATCATTGTTGCGCTCGCGGGTGGCAGCGTCTTCCTGACCGTCGTGTACGCCGCCATCGCGGTTTGGATGTTGGGGCTGGCCGTACCGGTGACGGCGTCATACATCATCGCCGCGGTCATGATTGCACCGGCGCTCACACTCGTCGGTGTACCTGGCGCGGCGGCCCACATGTTCATTTTTTATTACGCCGTGCTCTCCGAGGTCAGTCCACCCACGGCGCTCTCACCCTTTGCGGCGGCCGCCATTACCGGGGCGAACCCGTTCAAGACGATGATGCTTACCTGGAAGTACACACTCCCCGCCTTCCTCGTGCCATTCACTTTCACGCTGAGCCCAGAAGGCCTCGGCGTGCTACTTCAAGCCCCATTCGCCGACGTGGTACGGACGACCGGCACAGCGGCCGTCGGGGTAAGCGCACTAGCCATGGGGCTCGGCGGGTGGCTAAGGCGAGCGACTACCATCGTCGAGCGTGTACTTGCTGTCACCGGCGGGTTGTTGCTGTTTTACGCGACGACCCTCACCGACATCGTCGGCTTCGCACTGTTCGGCGTAGCGATCGCTCTACATGTGACGCGGACGAGCTGAACGCGCCCCACGAACCATCGTGCCAGGGACGGGCAGCGCTAGACGCTCGGTGATAGCCGGTCGGCGGCGGCCGGATGATCTGAGCAGGGTGTCCCGCAAGAGATCGCGGTGGGTTTCTATCAATAAGCTGCATATTTCCGGCATGCGCGCTCTCCGCATCTTGCCGGCCTGACGCCGCACACTGGAAAATTTTTCACCACATCCCAGACCTGAGATACTAGCGCCTGGTTAGCTTCCTGAACTTGACGCGATGGGGGCGATCGGCGGCCGAACCTAGCCGACGGCGACGGTCCGTCTCGTAGTCCGCGTAGTTACCGGTGAACCAGACGACCCGGCTGTCACCCTCGAAGGCAATGAGGTGTGTTGCGATGCGATCGAGAAACCAGCGGTCGTGGCTGACAACGACCGCACAGCCAGCGAAATCAAACAAGGCATCTTCAAGGGCGCGTAGCGTATCGACATCGAGATCGTTTGCTGGCTCGTCGAGCAGTAGGAGATTGGCCCCGCCTCGGAGCAGCTTCGCCAGGTGCACCCTATTACGCTCGCCGCCGGAGAGGCTGCTAATCTTCCGCTGCTGGTTTCGTCCCCTAAAGTTGAACCAGGACACGTACGCGCGAGAAGCCATGGTCCGCTTACCGAGCGTTAGCTCGTCCTGTCCGGCGGAGATCTCCTCCCAGACGGTCTTTGCTGGATCCAGTGCGTCACGGCTCTGCTCGACATAGCCGAGCCGCACGGTCTCGCCAAGCCGCAGCGTGCCCGCATCAAATTGCTCCTCGCCGGCGATCAGCTTGAGCAGGGTCGTCTTGCCGGTCCCATTGGGACCGATGACACCCACGATCCCGGCCGGCGGTAACGTGAACGAGAGGTTGTTGATCAACAGCCGATCCCCGTAGCTCTTGGACAGGTTACGCGCTTCGACGACTACGTCACCAAGTCTCGGGCCCGGCGGAATGTAGATCTCAACCGATGCAATCTTTTGTGCCAGGTCTTCGTTAAGCAGCCGCTCGTACGCGTTAAGCCGCGCCTTCCCTTTGGCTTGCCGCGCGCGGGGCGACATCCGGATCCATTCCAGCTCGCGCTGTAACGTGCGCTGGCGCTTCGCCTCGTGCTTCGCCTCGATGTTGAGCCGCCGCTGCTTCTGTTCCAACCAAGATGAGTAGTTCCCCTCCCAGGGGATACCCGCTCCTCGATCGAGCTCGAGTATCCAGCCAGCCACGTTGTCAAGAAAGTACCGGTCGTGGGTAACGGCGACCACCGTACCGGGATAGTCGGCCAGAAACCGTTCGAGCCAAGCAATCGACTCGGCATCCAGATGGTTGGTGGGCTCGTCGAGCAACAGCAATTCGGGTGACTGCAAGAGCAGCCGGCACAGCGCGACCCGGCGACGCTCACCACCAGACAGCGACGTCACGTCGGCTTTGGCGGACGGCAATCTGAGCGCATCCATCGCCATCTCGAGCCGCGCGTCCAGATCCCACGAGCCGGTCGCGTCGATGCGATCCTGTAGCTGGGCTTGCTCGTCGAGTACGTCGTACATGTCGAGCGCGGACATCCCGCCGGAAAGCGACGCCGTAATCTCGTCGAAACGCTTCAGTAACCCCCGTAGCTCAGACACTCCCCCTTCAACGTTCCCCAAGACGTCCTTGGTAGAATCGAGCTGTGGCTCCTGCGGCAGGTAGCCCACGCGGATCCCATCCGCCGGAGATGCTTCGCCCCGAACGTCCGTAATCTCGCCCGCCATGATGCGGAGCAGAGTGCTCTTGCCAGCACCGTTCAGCCCCAGCACACCAATCTTGGCGCCGGGGAGAAACGACAGCCAGATATCCTCAAGGACGGTGTGATCCGGCGGATAAACCTTACCGAGCCCCTTCATCGTGTACACGAACTGCGGTCCCATGACTCCTGATTATCTCCTACCTCTATAATTGGCGCGCACCATGCCCGAAACCGCTGTGACGCCGACCCACAAAGAGACCAGCTGCCACCGCAAGCAACCGGTCTGGGCCCGTTGGACTGACCAGAACCTGCTCGACGTGCGGATCTGCGCCCTCGGCGTTACCATCAACGGTACGCCGATCGAACGACGCATCGTCGAAATACATCGGGAGCTCGAGGCGCGCGGTATTCTCTTTCGCCCTCATTCTTGGCTGTCTGACGACTGGTTCACGCCGGACGGAGCGTCCGGCGTGGCTGTTCCGTTCTATCTCGCCCATCCCCCCCTGGCTCGGCTCGAACTGAACCAGATGCTCGAAGTCGAAGGCGGCACCAAGGCGTGGTGCATGCGTATCCTACGCCACGAGGTCGGCCATGCCATCGACCATGCCTACAAGCTGCAGCGCCGGCGTCGGCGGCAGAAGCTATTTGGCAAATCCTCGACGCCGTACCCAGACACCTACTCACCGCGTCCCTACAGCAAGAGCTTCGTGCTACACCTCGACCTCTGGTACGCACAGAGCCATCCAGACGAAGACTTCGCCGAAACATTTACCGTCTGGTTACCCCCTCCCCCCCCTCGATGTGGCGGAAACGCTACGCGGATTGGCCGGCCCTTAAGAAGCTCGACTACCTTGACAATCTCATGCGTGAGATAGCTGGCAAGGACCCGGTGGAGACGACCGAGCGCGTCGTCGGGCCCATCTCGCGCATGCGACGCACGCTCCGGCAACACTACCGGCTGAAACGTAAACGCTACGGCCTAGACTATCCCAACTTCTATGACCGAGATTTCCGGCGTCTCTTTTCAGACGCGGCGGAGTACGCGGCGAACCCACCGGCCGCGAGATTCCTCAGTCACGTCCGACGCGACGTGCGCCGCCACGTAGCCAGCTGGACGTCAGCATATCAATACACGATTGACCAGGTACTCGAGGACATCATCGAGCGGTGTCACACACTTGACCTGCGCCTGACGACGACGGAAGAGCGGACTAAACTCGAATTCACGGTCCTGTTGACCGTGCAGACGATGAACTACCTACATGGTGGCGGACACCGGCTGGCGCTATGAAGAAATTGCGCGTGCTGGCGTTAATGCATGACTACATGGTCCCGCCCGAGGACACATCGGGGCACAACCTCGCCACGGTGGAGTGGAAGACCGAATACGACGTTGCCAGCACACTCGTGGAAATGGGGCACAACGTGCAGATGCTCGGCGTCAAGGACGACCTTCACGTCATCCGACAGACAGTCGACGAGTTCAAACCACACATCGCGTTCAATCTGATGGAAGCGTTTCACGAGGTTGGCGTTTTCGATATGAACGTCGTGAGCTACCTTGAGCTACTCCGGCTTCCCTATACCGGCTGTAATCCGCGCGGGATGTTGCTTTCCCACGATAAAGCGTTGTCGAAGAAGCTAATGGCTTATCACCGGATTCCGGTACCGGAGTTTGCTGTCTTTCGACGGGGACTCGCCATCAAGCGCCCTCGCCGTCTCGAGTTCCCGATCATCGTGAAGTCGGCAACCCAGGAAGCGTCGATTGGTATCGCGCAGGCCTCAGTTGTCGACAACGATACCAAACTTCGTGAGCGGGTACAGTTTGTACACGAGTCGGTCGGGACCGATGCCATCGCTGAGCATTTCATCGAGGGGCGTGAGCTGTATGTCGGCATCCTGGGACACGAACGTCTTCAAGTGTTTCCTATTTGGGAAATTCATTTCGGTAAGATGCCTGAAGGCATCCACCGAATCGCCACCGACCGGGTGAAGTGGAGCGCCAAGTATCAGAAGAAACACGGCATCAGGACGAGCCAGGCAAAAACTCTATCAAATGGGCTCGCCGAGGAAATTCAGAAAGCGTCGAAGCGAGTGTACCGCGCCTTGGAGATGAGTGGCTACGCTCGGATGGACTTTCGTCTCGACGTAAACGACAACTTCTACGTCCTGGAGGCAAACGCCAACCCACAACTGGCCTTTGGCGAGGACTTCGCGGAATCGGCCAAGTACACCGGCATGGACTATGAGGAGTTGCTCCAGCGGATTCTTAATATCGGTCTCCGCTGGCAGCCGGAACGAGCCGGATGATCACTTCACCGTGAAGCTAGCGTCGACCGTCCCCCCAGCCATAACGGTGACCTGTTGCGGCGAGCCCTCGTAGCGCTCGTGCCAGATGGCGAGCTCGTGGGTGCCAACCGGGATACCAGTCAGCTCGAACCGCCCATCGGTCCTGGTCACCGTCGCCGTATCGTCGGTCACATAGATCCAGCCGCGCATCCAGCTGTGCGAGTCGCACTCGACCCGGACCACACCCGGACGCCGGAGCGGCCGCTTGATGCTGAGACCCGGCACGGGAATGGCAATATTGAAGAGGCTGCGCTGCCGGTCGTCGTAGGCATGGGTCGTGTGCAGCGTTTGATCCTCACTCCGAACCTCAACCTGGCTACGTGTCTTCGCGGCCTGAACCCGGGGCACAAAGTAACATCCGGCATTTTGAATGACCGGCTCCGGCACGTTGTCACCCCACGGCACACCGCGTACGAGAACGACGGCATTGGCCACTCCGCCCATCGAGGCAACGAGAGTCGCCTGATCTTCGACTTCGGTCCCACAGACGGCCTGATCAGTCGTCACCTTGAGCATTCTCTTCTTGGGGACCGCGTCAACCGTGACAATCCCCCGAATCGTCCCCGTTGCCTGCACGCCTGCCGCCAGCGCGTCGAACCCCATGAACACCATCGTTGCAACGACGACACCCGCCGCACTCCGCTTTAACCTTGTTTCCTTGACAAGTATGCGCATGTGCCCTCTCGCCTAAGTGGTCCAGCTCACAACCACGACCGTATTCGGCCGCCGATGCACCACGCCCCGCGGTGGTACTCATCGGCCAAAGTCGCCCGGCGTTCTCCCCCTTCCCGCCTTACGGGGCGGGCACCTCCAGGCTGCTAAGGATTCTATCGTATGCAGCCTGCGACTCCGTCCTTAACGAGCAACGTTTGAACCGCCCACAGGCTCACACCCGCTTTAGAGCGCCTCCGTGCCCCGCGGTCTGGCGGTGGGTAACTCCACCCTCAGTGGCTCTGGGGTAAAGTCCTCACCCGGATTGATGAAGCGATCGCGCTCGAAGCGATATTGCTTGTCGTAGAGTTGCTTGTAACGCCCGCCGGCGGCCAGCAGCGCGTCGTGGGTCCCTCGTTCAATGATCTCCCCACCCTCAAGGACCAGGATCTGATCCGCGCTCCGGATGGTGGAGAGGCGGTGGGCGATGACGAACGTCGTTCGCCCGCGGCGCAGGGCGCGCAAGCCGTCTTGGATTAACCCCTCACTCTCGCTGTCAAGACTCGAGGTTGCCTCGTCGAGGATTAGCAGCTTCGGATCGGCGAGGATGGCGCGCGCGATGGCAACCCGCTGACGCTGTCCCCCCGACAGCCTCACCCCACGTTCGCCGACGATGGTGTCGTAGCCATTCGGAAATTCTTCGATGAATTCGTCGCAATGGGCGATCCGGCTCACCTCGCGAATCTCCTTCGCTAGGGCATGCGGCTTGGCGAAACTGAGATTGTCAGCAATGGTGCCATCGAAGAGGAAATTTTCTTGCAACACCACGCCGAGATGCACGCGGTAGTCCTTGAGCCGAATCGTCGTGAGGTCGCAACCGTCGACGAGCACTCGACCTAACTTCGGGCGATTGAAGGCCATCACCAGGCTGATCAGCGTGCTCTTGCCGGATCCGCTCGACCCTACCAACGCCGTGGTTGTTCCGGGCGGGGCCACAAGCGAGACACCTCGCAACACTGGCACCGCCACTTCATATTCGAACCAGACCCCCTCGAGGCGGATCTCGCCAGCGATGGCGCCGAGCGGTTTCCGCGCCTCGTCCTCTTCGTCTTCGGTCGCCATCTGTCGAATCGAACGGATCCGGTCAAGGCCGGCGAACGCCTCCGCAATCTGTGTGCCGACAGATGAAATCTGTACCACCGGCATGATGACTAGGCCGGTAAAGATGATGTATTGCACCAGCGCACCGGTCGTCCAGGTACCGGCCATAAGCTCGCGTCCGCCGAGCACAATCATCAGCGCGCCGATGGCGCCCATAATCAGAGTGGCCCCCGAGGACACTGCAGACACGCCGGTGACCGACTTCGCGACGTTTCGGAATAACCGGTGCGCTCCCTTCGCGAAGACCAGCTGTTCACGCTTCTCGACTGCGTACGCCTTGACGACACGAATCCCACCGAGCGTCTCTGCCAGACGTCCGGTCACCTCGGCGTTGATCTTGCCTCGCTCGCGAAACAACGGCCGCAGACGGGAAAAGGCCACCGACATCGAGACGCCGAAGAGAACGAGGATAACGAGCGTCAGGCTCGTCAACTGCCATTTCAGGTAAAAGAGTACGCCCAGCGCGAGGGTTCCCGTCACGAGACCACCCGTGAGCTGCACCAACCCGGTGCCAACAAGGTTACGAATCCCTTCGGCGTCGGTCATGACGCGTGAGATGAGAATGCCGGTCTGCGTGGAATCGAAGTAGCTGATCGGGAGCCGGGTGACGTGCGCCATGACCTGCTTGCGCATCTCGGTGATGGCACGCTGGGCAGCCACTCCGAGCACCTGCGAGACCCCGAATGACATCACCGCTTGGACAACGGTGGCACCAAGTCCGAGTCCGGCGAGCAGCCATAGCTGATCGCCACGCCCGTCGGGGATAACCTCATCGATTACGTGGCGCGACATAGCGGGCAAAACGAGACCCGCCAGCCGGCCCGTCAGCATCATCACCAGGCCAAGCACGAGACGATGGCGATACCGCCAGACGAGATCGCGGGCTTCCTGCCACGCGCCGGCTGTCACACGCTTCTTCTCGCTCGTCACTGAGCTCCTGTCGTAGGATACGACTTCCTGCCTTCGTCAAAGCTACGGCGGGGTCCGCCAGAATTTGCCGATCACGTGTTAAAGAACGTGAACGGAGGCAACCAGCTCTTACCAAGCAGAACTGAATCCCCACCCTCCAGCGATGAAACTGCCCATTAGCGTCGCGAGCACTCACTCCAAATGATCACCAGTGTAGTAGACTTTCGCCATGGTTTCACCTTCGCGCCGAATCATTCACATCGACATGGATGCCTTCTACGCATCAGTCGAACAGCGCGATAATCCAGCCCTGCGCGGCCAGCCGGTCACTGTCGGCGGCCGTCCAGAGAGTCGCGGCGTCGTCGCGGCCGCCAGTTACGAAGCGCGCAGGTTCGGTGTCCACTCGGCGATGTCAATGGCTAGAGCGACCGCCCTTTGCCCAGCGCTCGTCATCGTGCGACCAGACTTGCCGAAGTACCGCAACGCCTCGCGCCAGATCTTCGAACTCTTCCGGTCGGTCGCGACCGCCGTCGAACCGCTGTCTCTCGACGAGGCCTACCTGGACGTAACCGAGAACGCCTGGGGCGAGCCGTACGCGACGACGGTCGCCCGGCGACTCAAGGAGCAAATCCACCAGGAAACTGGCCTGACCGCATCTGCCGGCGTGGCACCAAACAAGTTCCTGGCTAAAATCGCTTCTGGCTGGGAGAAGCCTGACGGGCTGACCGTGATTCCACACAGACGAGTGGAGGCCTTTCTCCAGCAGCTTCCGGTTGACGCCCTGTGGGGCGTTGGACCGGTCACGGCACGCAGGCTTCGCGCGCAGGGCATCGCGAAGCTAGTCGACGTGCGAACGGTCGATGCGAACGTGCTGACACAGATCGTCGGCAGTAACGCAAACTGGCTCAAGCGCCTCGCCACCGGCGTTGATGACCGGCCAGTCGTGACGAATCGGGCGGCGAAGTCGCGCAGCTCGGAGAATACCTATGCCACGGATCTCGACGGCCTGAACACCATCCAAGCCGAGATCGACCGGATGGCTGGGCGAGTGGCAGCGTGGCTCGAGCGCATGTCGCTCTTCGCCCGCACGGTAACCGTCAAGGTACGCTACTCCGACTTCACGACGATCACGCGCAGCCAGACCCGTGTCCCCGCAACCCGAGACCCGAGCACTCTTGCCGCACGTGCCGGCGCGCTCCTCAAACGAACCGAAGTTGGAACCCGGCCTGTCCGCTTGCTGGGAGTCGGCGTACATACACTGACGCCGACCCCCGGTCACGTCGGGAACAAACGCGACGAACCGCTGCTCTGGGACTACGTGATCCGTCGCGACACAAGCATGACCAACCAGTGTTGACATGACCCCCCTGGACACCGAGCTTCACCAGCTCGGCTGGGACGCGTTCTTTGCAACGGCATTCGACATGCTTCCCGAGCGCGATCTGGTGCCGGCCCGGGTCGGGGTCGAGTACAACCACCTCTACCGGGTCCGTTCGGCCCACGGAGAGCTTTTGGCGAAGACGGCTGGCAAGCTTCGTCACAAGGCCATCGGTCCCGAACAGCTCCCGGCGGTTGGCGACTGGGTGGGCGTCCGGGTCAGCGCGGACGAGCGCGAGGCGACCATCCGGGCTGTACTCCCGCGCCGAAGCTGTTTTTCGCGTAAGGTGGCGGGTAATCACACCAGAAAGCAGGTAGTGGCCGCCAACATCGATGCCGTGTTGCTCGTCAGCGGGCTTGACGACGACTTTAACCCTCGCCGCATCGAGCGATATCTGGTTGCGGCCGCCGAGAGCGGCGCCCAACCGGTCCTCGTGCTGAACAAAGCTGACCTCCGTGACGATGTCGCCGCTTGCGTCGACCGCGTGCGGTCTCTGGCACCTGAGACGCCCCTCCACGTCATGAGCTGCGCAACCGGCGAGGGCCTCGATGCCATCGCTCAGTATCTCGAGATGGGACGGACGGTCGCGCTTCTTGGTTCATCGGGCGTCGGGAAATCGACCATCATCAACCGGCTACTGGGCCACGAGCGCCAGCGCACGCATGAGGTCCGCTCGCGCGACAGCCGGGGCCGACACACGACCATCCACCGAGAGCTCATCTTGGTACCCGGTGGCGGCGTGATCATTGACACGCCTGGAATGCGCGAGCTCCAGATCTGGGATAGCAATCGCGCGCTCGAGGAAGCGTTCAAGGATATCAAGACGCTGGCAGCTGACTGCCGCTTCCGCAACTGCCGGCATCGTAGCGAGCCGCGGTGCGCAGTGCAGCAGGCGGTCGACGCAGGACGACTGACGGCGGGCCGTCTCGAGCACTACTATCGCCTCCAAGACGAGCGCGCGTATTTGGATCGTCGCCGCGACGAGCTGGCGCAGATCGAGGAAGAACGTCGGACGAAGGTGCCCCGCCGAGCGCTGAGGAAGAAATCTAAAGCAGGCCCTCGGTGAAGCTTTCAGCGAGGGGGGGGGGAGACGCCCACGGACACGTGTCGCGCTGGCAGTTACCGCACCGCCCCCGAGGTAACCCCTTCGCCTCGTTCCAAGCTAAAGCAGAAGCCTCACCCGACTCTCAACCGTGGAGAGCAGAATCACCCGCTACCGGCCCAAGCGCTCCAGTTCCTCGGCGTGATCGGTCTCCTCGGCTAGGATGTCCTCAAGCCGAATAACCAACCCTTTGTCGCCGAACGCCTCCGCCTGCTCGATCCGCTTCGTGTAGTTCTTGATGACCTGTCGCTCGGCCTCAATGTCGACCTGCATCATCTGCTTGGCCGTGCGGACCTTCTTCGGCATCGCCGGATTGATTCTCAGCACGCCGCCGAGCGCCGTGATCTTGTCCGCCAGAAACACGGCGTGGTTTAGCTCGCCCTGAATGTCGCCTGTTAGCTCCTCGCGGAGCTCGTGTCCCAACAGGCCGGTTGCCGACGACGAGTGATAGAGATACCGCAGGACCGCTTCTAACTCGAGGTTAAGATCGTTATTCAGGCCGTTGATCAATTTCTGTCCAAGTGCCTCCTTCTTCTTCACCATGCGCCCCCCTTATAAGGAGATGATAGCAGAGTCCGAGACTATTACGTCTAGATCCGCACGCAAGAAGGGACCATCGTGTGCGAGGGACGTTTCTCAGTCGCTTGTCCGATGTTGGTACTCACCATCTTGACACTCGCCGCGTCACTGGCACCCCAGACGGCCACTTAGTAGCAGTTCGAGAGCTCCTTTCGTGTGGTCTCTACGAGCGCGGGGTGCCGCCACCAGAATCGGCGCACAAGCCGGATGCAAGACAGCAGAGCCGGTTAACAGCCGACCGGCGATTGTCTGTGTCAATGTACGCCGCTGCCACCCATCTGGAGGAGTGACGGGTCGGCGCCCAACCGGCGGATGGTCGCCTCCCACATGTCGCCTGGACGCGTGTTGAACACGAGGCCGATGTCAACTTCAGCATTGAGCCAGGCCGAGGCGGCC
This sequence comes from Vicinamibacterales bacterium, assembly GCA_965197375.1. GTDB lineage: Bacteria > Acidobacteriota > Vicinamibacteria > Vicinamibacterales > UBA8438 > CBDAMZ01. The sequence goes on along the minus strand of CBDAMZ010000008.1, from coordinate 260,443 downwards.
ATTTCCGTGTCTAGCTGACCCGCACCCCATCCAGCATACCCTGTCAACAGCCGCGTCCGTGGCGGCGGCCGCCGTTCCAGAAGGCGTCGCAGTAGGCCCAGCGACGTCGACAGAAAAATCCCGTCGCACACGCGAATTGACTCGACGTCGCACGGCTCCTCACCCAGCAGAATCCAGCCACGTTCTGGCTCGCTCGGACCACCAATCCAGAGCTCGAGCCCACTCGCATTGAATACAGGTGGCGTGAGATGAATCATCGCCGCCGCCGGGGTGTCAGTGCGTCGGTTTAACACCAACCCGAACGCGCCTTTTTCCCCGTGCTCACAAAGCAAGATCACGGTCTGGTGAAAATTTGGGTCATGGATCTGCGGCATCGACACAAGCAGCGACGGGGCTAACAAGGAATGGGGGCGCCCGGCATTACTCATGGGCCTACGTCCTCCGGCGAGGTCGAATCAAGCAACGACCGAAACTTGAGTGTCCGGCCCCAAGCCACTCGGCACCAGCTCCAGTCGTCACGTTGATTAACGAATCTCGCCGCATCAAACGCCTCCCATATGCCCGGTTCTCCTCGTGTCGACAGTGGGGCGTGCATTCTCTCACGGACCACCAAGCTAAGAATGGCTTGTTATACGTTGGCGCGCCCACGTCACGCACTCGGTCACCAGCGCGTCGGCACGCGAATCATGTTCGGCTGATTCGTCATCGTTTAGCGCCGCTGCCGACTCCGGTGTCCCACTGTTGCCGAGCGACACGGCGAGGTTACGCCGAAAGCCGAGCAGACCGGCGCGTGACATCGCGCTCCGCTCGAGGACGTGTCCGATGGCGGCGTCCGGCCGCCGCCAGAGATCGGCTAGCCGCGGGCGGTCGAGCTCGGGGCGAGGCTGCCATGCTGGGTCGCCCGAGCGCGCGGGCGCCGTGTTGTACGGGCAGACATCTTGGCAAATGTCGCACCCGTAGACGTGCGTGCCAACCGCTTCGCGGCGCCCTTCGGGAATCGCACCTTTGATTTCGATCGTGAGATACGAGATGCACTGCGTGGAGTCGAGCACCCACGGTTCGACGATGGCGCCGGTCGGGCACGCTTCCAAGCAAAGGGTGCACGAACCGCACTGATCGAGTGCCGGTGGATCAGACTCGAGCGCGAGACTGCAGATAATCTCCGCCAGGAACAGCCACGATCCGAGCTCAGGGTTGATCAGACAGGTGTTCTTTCCGATCCAGCCAAGCCCAGCGTGCTGGGCGTAGACGCGTTCCTGCACCGGCCCGGTGTCGACGTGCGTCCTTGCCTCGAACGGCTCGTCGCTGGCATTCCGCATCCAGGTGAGCAGCGCCTCGGTCCGCTCGCCTAGCACCGTGTGATAGTCCTCTCCCCAGGCGTACCGAGAGACGAGCGCCTCGTCCGGGTCGTCGATCTCCATCGAATACGGCCGACCAACGTTGTAGACCGTGCCTAGCGAGACAACTGACTTCGCTGATGGTAGGACGTTTCGCACATCGGCACGTCGACGCGCCGATCGTGCCATGTAGCGCATCTCGCCCGCATAGCCACGCCCGAGCCACGCATCGAGAAACCGCAGCTCCCGGAAGTCGGCGGCCGGTGCGATCCCGCAGAGATCGAACCCAAGTTCGCGGGCGTGCGTTTTGAGGTCGGATACAGTCAGCATGCGCTCGCTCGAACAGGCGCCCGTCGAGTGGTCATGGCGTGCTCATCAACCGGAAGTGCCGACAGGAGAGCTCTCCCGGGCCATCCGTCACCCGTTCGATCATGAATCTACTCTCGGGATACGTCACGACCACCGGCGCGCTGGGCAACACACCACTAGATCCATCTCGAACGACACCGCTGGTCTACCCGGTTTTGATCTGGGCCAAATCTGGACAGCGTCATCAATAGCGCCAGCTCGACGCCAAGGATGACAGCTTTCGCGTGCTGCATGCTCTACAGCTCCGTCATGCCACTCACTAGGAGATTCTACATCGCCCTAGGGTTTTCTTGGACACTTGATTGCGAGAGAGTGCTCGCAGGAGGAGTGTCGAGATGAGGAAGCACGATCAGAGTTCGGTGGCGGCGGAGGGAGCCCGGAGGGCGACTGGAGCGGCCGCCGCGCGTGACCGGAAGGGGCGGTTTTCGGCCAGGTGTAAACGCGCGACGGTGCTCCGCCTCCTGCGGGGTGAGGATCTCGAGTCGGTGTCGCGGGAGTTGGGCATCACGGCGGCGCGGGCCTCGCAGTGGCGCGATAGGTTTTTGGCGGCTGGCCAGGCCGGCTTGAAGAGCCGAGCGACCGAGGCGGTGGACGACGACCACCGTCGGCTGCAGGCCAAGATCGGCGAACTCCTGATGGAGACCGAGTTGCTGTATGCGAAGGTAGACCAGCTGGAGGCCGGCCGCCCTTTGGCCGGCCGGAGGTCGACGCAATGAGTGGCGCCCAGTCGATCTCCACCCGTCGGGCGTATGGTGTGCAGCGCGTCTGCCGCGTGTGGGCACGGCCGCGGTCGAGTGTCTATGCGCGGCGGCAGGTACCGCGGGACTGCGCGCGCGGGCATCGCCGCGGGCCCGTCGGCGCGGCCCCGGACGATGTCCTGGTGGGCCACATCCGCCGGGTGCTCGAAGCGTCGCCGTTTCATGGTGAGGGCTACCGGAAAGTTTGGGCGAAGCTGCGGGTCGAGGGGATTCGGACCTCGCCGGAGCGGGTGCGCCGATTAATGCGTGCGCACGACCTCCAGGCCCCGCACCGCGTGGGCCAGGCGCATGGCCCGACGGTGCACAACGGCACGATCACCACCGAGACGCCTGACGTGATGTGGGGCACCGACATGACGGCCACGGTGACCGTGGGCGAGGGGGCGGCCTGCGTGTTCGTGGCCGTCGATCACTGCACGACCGAGTGCATCGGTCTGCATGCGGCCAAGAGCGGCAACCGCTTCGAGGCCCTGGAGCCCATCCGCCAGGGTGTCCGCGAACGCTTCGGCGGGATCAGCGACGGCGCCGCCCGCGGGCTGCGGCTGCGTCACGACCACGGGTCGAACTACCTGGCCGCCGATTTCCAACAGGAGATCGCGTTCTTCGGGATTGAGAGTTCCCCGAGCTTTGTGCGAGCGCCCGAAGGTAACGGCGTGGCGGAGCGCTTCATCCGCACGCTGAAGGAAAATCTCTTGTGGGTGCGGAGCTTCGAGACCATCGAAGACCTCCGCCTGGCCTTGCTCGCGTTCAAGCGGACATACAACGAACAATGGATGCTTGAGAAATACGCTTACCGAAGCCCCGCGCAGGTGCGACGCGACCTCGTCGGGCTGGACGCGGCCGCGTAGATGCGAATACCGTCAAACCACTGTCCAAGAACCCTGGGGCGGTACAATTCTCCATTCTATCCGATCCCTTTTGTTGGCCCTGCCACGCGACCCGTTGACCTGTCCATCGGCTGACCCTAGAATGACCACCACTCGTGTGGAATAGCAGCAGGAGGTCAGCATGCGTTACGTGTCGGTAGGCTTTGCAGTGCTCACACTGGTCGGCGGCGGTCTGATGGTCGCGTCGCCTGGCAACTCAGCCGCGATCGTGGTCCTCAAAGCCCAGGACAACCCGATTGCGATGTCCGAGGAATCGGTAGCGGGGGGGCGTGTGATCTACGCGCGATTCTGCCGGTCATGTCACGGGCCTGAGGGAAAAGGGGATGGCCTCGGCGCTCCCGCAGATGCGATGCCGGCGAACCTGGTCGACGACGAGTGGGACCATGGCGGCAGCGACGCCGAGGTCTTCAGGTTGATCAGAGAAGGCGTCCCGCCGGACTATTCCATGGAGCCGTGGGAAGGGCGGATCACGGACGAGGATATCTGGAACACCGTAAACTACCTGCGTGATCTGTATAAGCGGACCAACCAGTAATCGGCTCCCGCGTACGGGTGTGACTGGCTCGCCTTGTCGAGTACGCAAGCGCGTGTTCTCTGTCTTCCTCGCCACCCAGCAGCTCAGTCGTCGCGCGAGGTAAGCTCACTCGCGGTCCGCACTTCCCGCACGCGGTCGTACTCCCTCGGCTTGAGAGCCTCTCCCAAGCAGTGACAATCGGCGCGAAGCCTGATGTACGCTGTGTCAGGGCCTATCATCGTTTCAGGCTGGACGTGGCGTTCGGGAATGCAGTCCTCAGTTAACAACACCTGCTTCGACGCGGTGATCATCGGCGCAGGGCCTGCTGGCTCGTCGGTCGCGCGTCTCCTCGCACGGTGGGGACATTCCGTTCTCCTGATCACGAAGGCGGAGCCAGACGGCCCCACACTTGCCGAGTCGCTACCGCCAAGTTGCCGAAAACTCTTCGATGTTCTCGGCACGCTCGATGCCGTCGACCAGGCGGGACTCTACCGAACGCGCGGGAACACAGTTTGGTGGGGTGAGACAGACAAGCGATCCGAAAATTTCGCAGACGGCAGCACCGGATATCAGGTCGTACGGCGTGACTTTGATCGGCTTCTCCTGAGTCTCGCGGAGAGCGGGGGAGCACGCGTACAGCGGAATAGCAGGGTTCGGCAGGCAACGCCGCCCAGCTCGCCCGAAGCCATGGTCGGACAGGTGGAGTACGAGGACGCAGAAGGTGGACGTGCCGTTGTAAGCGCGAGGTTCATGCTCGATTGCTCCGGTCGCGCCGGGGTCATCGCGCGCCAAGGATTTCGAAGGCACGAACGAACTCACGCCACGGTTGCATTGGTTGGCATGTGGCAGCGCGCGGGCGGCTGGGAATTAGACGACGAAAGCCACACGTTAGTTGAAACCTACGCAGACGGCTGGGCGTGGTCGGTGCCAGTTTCGTCATCCGTCCGCTACGTCACGGTCATGGTCGATCCGCGTGTGACCGAGCTTGAGCGCGGAGAACGCCTGGAGCACCTTTACCGAGCAGAGCTGAGCAAGACGCGGCAATTTAGACAGCTCGTAGCAAAGGCGGCCTTGCAAGGCTCGCCCTGGGGGCGCGATGCCTCGCTGTACTACGCGCGCCAGTACGGCGGCCCGGGAGTGCTGCTCGTCGGTGACGCCGCATCCTTCATAGATCCGCTCTCCTCCTTCGGCGTCAAGAAAGCGCTCGCTTCTGCCTGGCTAGCAGCGGTCGTCGTCCACACGTGCCTGACGACGCCGGACATACAAACATCGGCGCTCGAATTTTTTTCGATGCGTGAACATCACATGTATACAAGCTACCTGAAGCAATCGACGCGGTTCTTCCACGAAGCGGCAAGCGGTCACCCGCACCCCTTCTGGACCGGCCGCGCCACAACGGTCGATACGGGGGTGGCAGGAGAAGAGGTTAATGTCGATGGGCTGCGGCGCGATCCTACAGTGCTTGCGGCGTTCGAGGCACTCAAGCGCGGCCCGTCGATCGAGCTGCAGCCGACCAACCAGGCCTGTACCGACAAGAGACCGGCTGTCCTCGGTCGAAAAGTCATTCTGGAAGACAGGCTCGTTGCAAATTCGTTGACCACTGGACCAGCGGGTATCCGTTTCCTCCGCGGTGTCGATCTCCCAGCTCTGGTGAATATCGCTGGTAACCACAGACAGGTTCCAGACCTCTTCGACGCGTACAACCGAGCCAACCAACCCGTCATTCTGCCAGACTTTCTCGGCGCGCTGTCGGTCCTGCTCGCGAAGGGCATTCTAAGAAATGACATCCTGTAGCAAAGTTATGACGTGCCAAAGAAACACGAGGAGCGAGCTAGGCGGAACGGCTTGGCACCAGAGAGCTGGGCACTGGCCGGGGTAGAAAAGGCTCAGCGCTCAGGCTACAGATTGCACCAGGGCTAGGCGGCCACAGCCGACCGCGTGAATCCGATTGCTTCCACTCAAGAGGTATGCTAAAAGTCACCACGGGTGGGGGTGACCCACGATGGTGAATGTGTCACAACTCAGACCGCTACCGGTTTTTTGCGTCGCGATCTTGCTGGTTTTTCTAGGGCTGCCGGGCACGGCCTCGGCACCCCCAGAAGGGACGCCTGCGACGGAACAGGCCTCGGAGAGCGTGTCCGAACCGGAAGGTATCCCGATTACGAGTGAGCTCGTGTGGGAGGCTTGCAGCTCCTGCCATCAGCTCGACGATCAGAACCGCATGTCGCGCATCTCCTACATGCGAGCGACACCAGAAGGTTGGCAGCATAAAATGCGGCGGATGATAGGGCTGAACGGCTTGGAGATCGAGCCACAAATGGCGCGAGAAATCGTCAAATACTTATCAAACCACCTGGGTATCGCCCCCGAAGAACTTCGCCCAGCGGCGTTCGAAGCTGAGCGCCGCATGATCGACTTCACCTACTCGGACCGCGACACTGAGAAAACCTGCGTGCAGTGTCACTCAATAGGAAGGGCGATGTTGCAGCGCCGGACTGGGGAGGAATGGGCGCTGCTGGTTGCTATGCACCGCGGCTATTACCCGCTGGTCGATCGCGTAGGCTTTCGGCGCTTGGAACCACTACAGCCAGGCACCGGGCCAGAGGGGGAGCTGCGCGACAACCGGCATCCGATGGATAAGGCCATCGACCATCTCGCGAAGGCTTTTCCGCTGCACACGCCCGAGTGGGGAGAATGGTCGGCCAACATGCGCGAGCCGAAGCTCGCAGGCACTTGGTTACTATCAGGCCATCAACCCGGCAAGGGCCCCATCTACGGCCGTGTTGTGATCACGGCGAGCCCGGACGTACCTGGCGAGTTCATGACGCAGGCAGCCTACACGTACCCACAAAATGGCAGGTCGACCACCAGAAGTGGCAACGCTATTGTGTACACCGGGTTCCAGTGGAGAGGGCGATCCGTTGAAGGAGATCAAGGCGCCGAGAGATTGAACGAGGTCATGTTCGTAGAGCGCGACTGGCAGCAGATGTGGGGCCGATGGTTCACGGGCGCCTACGATGAAAAAGGCCTGGATATCACGTTGCGGCGCGCTGGCAACGATCCGATCGTGCTTGGCGTCTCCCCGAGGGCCGTCAAGGCCTCAACCCGGGGACAGGAAGTACAGATCTACGGATCAAACTTCCCGGCCACGCTATCGCCCGCTGATTTTGACTTCGGCCAAGGCGTCACGGTCACCCGAGTAGTCGGCGTGGCATCAGACATGGTGACCGTCGAGTTGGATGTTGCAATCGACGCGGGCAGCAGCGCACGTGACGTGTTCATAGCACAGGCCTTCGCCGAACGTGGGTTCGTTGTCTACGATCAGATTGATGCGATCAAGGTGATACCTCAGTGGGGATCAGCTCGGATCGGCGGCGTCGCGTTCCCGAAGGGGTATCAACAATTCGAGGCGGTCGCCTATCACAAGGGCCAGGATGGGCAACTCGATACCGACGACGACCTACAGCTCGGCCCGATCAAAGCAACCTGGAGCCTCGAAGAGTACTCCGCCACGTACATCGACGACGACGTGCAGTTCGTGGGCACGATCGACTCGGACGGCCTGTTCACACCAGCAGCTGATGGGCCGAACCCGGAGCGGGCGCGGAGCCCCGCCATGGGGCTGGACTTCAGTCGTCCCGCGGTCGGCCGCAACAACATCGGCGATGTCTGGGTGATCGCCACGTTCACACCCGAGGGCGGCTCACAGGCCCGGGTTCTGCGGGGCCGGGCGCACCTGGTCGTTATGCCACCACTGTACCGGCGGTGGTACCCTGAGGAGACCGGACAATGAAAACACTGGCCCTACGCGAGTTTCACTCCTTCGAAGCCTCCGGACGCCCTTTCGTGTACCTCGTCCCGAGCGCCGCCGTGTTCGCGCTCGACGAGACGTCACACGCCATCCTCGAAGAGTTACGTGAGCACCGGTTGACGCGTGCCGATTTGACCGGCGCCCTGTCTGACCGGTTTTCCCCCGCCGACGTCGAAGCTAGCATCGAGGAACTCGAGCAGGTCCAGGCTGTTGGCGAGCACGAGGCGCCCGCGGCGCCGATGCCGAAAATCATTCCCCTGGCTCCGTTCCCACTGTCGACACTGGTGCTAAACGTGACCAACCAGTGCAACCTGGCCTGTACCTACTGCTATGAGTACGGGGAGGACAAGATTGTCGACACGGCGAACGGAAAGAAGCCCAAGTTCATGACCGAAGAAACCGCGCGCGAAAGCGTGGATTTCATGCTCAGAGAGTCAGGATCCAACAAGGTCGCGAACGTGACGTTCTTCGGCGGTGAGACCCTACTCAATTTTCCGGTCCTCAAAAAGACGATTCCCTACGCGAAGCAACGAGCTGCGGAGTTGGGAAAGCGGGTAGAGTTCAGTCTGACCACCAACGCCACGCTACTAGAACCCGAGATTATCGAGTTCCTGGCGGATAACGACGTGTTGGTCACGGTTTCGATTGACGGGCCCAAAGACATGCAGGACAAGTTCCGCGTCTTTCACAACGGGGCTGGTAGCTACGACGTCGTGAAGCCGAAGGTCCGCGAGCTCCTGCGTCGGCATCGCAGCCGTCCGATCGGGGCGCGTGTCACCCTGACCTCCCAGGTTATCGACATCAAGAAGATCTTTCGCCACCTCACCGAGGAAATCGGGTTCACGGAAGTCGGCTTCGCGCCGGTTACAACGGCACCCAACCGCGATTACGCGATCGGAGAAGATGGTTTTAGCCACATGCTCGGGCAATTCCGTGAGCTCGCTTACGAGTTCCTCGACCATGCGGTAGCCGGCCGACCTCATGCATTTTCAAACATCAAGGAGACCCTCTCCGAGATCCACAAGGGCGTGAGTAAGGCGTACCCCTGTGGTGCCGGACTAGGGTTGATGGGCGTCGCGACGGACGGCGATGTGGCACTCTGCCACCGGTTTGCGGGATCGGATGACCACAAGCTCGGAACCGTCCGCGACGGCATCGATCACGAGACGCAGCGTGACTTCCTCGACAAGCATCACATCGCGAGCAAGACCGACTGTCACACCTGTTGGGCCCGGCCGCTGTGCTCGGGTGGTTGCTATCACGAAGCACATACGCGATACGGCACAACCGAGCGGCCGAACCTTCATTACTGCGAATGGATTCGCGGCTGGACTGACACGTGCCTGCAGGTTTACGGCGAGCTCTCCGAACGGAACCCGGGGTTCCTCACACGGTTCGACACAGAGGCAGACAATGAAGCACTTAAGGTCGATTAACCAAAAGGCTGGACGCGTGGATCGACACGTACAGAAGTCGATGAAGGCGCGTAACGGTGTGGTGGCGTTGCAAGGCCAAGGGCCACCACAGCAGCCCTCAGCGCACGTGCCGATGGGCTGCACACTGATCTTCTCACCAGGGTGGGAGACCGATCGCAATGGCGGCACGGCTGGCTTGTGCTCGCCGGTCGAGCGGGATCTGTTTGACTGCTACACGGGCTGCTTCTGGCCAGCGCAGGTGCCAGACCATCTCAACTACTCGCCCGACTGGACGAGCACCTGTGCTGCAGCCGCAAAGGACTGGCGGAAGATCGATCTGGTCTTTCCGTAGTCCATAGTCGAAAGGTTCGACGCCGAACGCCGTGCTGGACGTTATTCGATTTTTCTTGTTGACCTTAAACTTTCTTCAGGGCTGAGCTTCCCATGCGATATGTGTTCTTGGTGGCCGTCGTGTTTGTTGCCTTGACTGCCACGGCCGACGCCCAGTCAAGCTCGAGCGTGACCGGGGGCAATGGCACGCTGTACGTTGGCACAATTTCGAACCGGATACTCGTAATAGACGAGGCCACCATGGAGGTGACCGCGGAAATCCCGGTCACGATCGGCATACCGCGCAGCCTCACTCTCTCCCAAGACCGTAAGCGTCTCTACATGGGCGAGGCCGCATTCGAGGACATAGAAATTATCGACGTCGAGACCAGAGAAACCATCGACACGTTCACATTAAGTGAAGGCAACAGGAAGGTTCGAATCAGCGGGTACCAGGTCGACCCACTGCACCGCCTCATGATCCTGATTGCGCGTGCCACCACTAAGCATATCGACCGGTTCGAGATCGGGCCGCTGGAGCTTCTGCAGTATGACCTTACGGAACACCGGGTGGTCCGCACGATCCCGTGGCCGGCTGGTTCGGTCCAAGAACTAGGGGCCACGAAGCTGCTGTTTTCACCCGACGGCGACCTGCTCTACTTCTTTTCCAACGACGTGCTGATCTTCGAAACAGAAAATTTCACGCAAGTTGACAAGTGGGAGCTCTCGCGGCCACACGAGGAAGGCTTCGGCTCCCTCGGCAGCTTCGGCTTTGCGCCCGATATGTTCAACGAAGAACCAGGATTTTTTACCGGGTTGTTCCAGGCGCGAGATCCGATTCAGAATCGCCAGATGATGGGAGTGGCGCGCATCAACCTGCCTGAGAAAAGCGTCGACTTCTACACCATCGGGCCTTCACCAGAGGCATCAGTCAGCTTCACGCTAGCGCCCGGACGCCGGAGGGCCTACGGGTTCCTGAAAGCCGCCTCACAGAACATCGCGCCGGTCTCCCGGACCGACCTGATTGGCCGTTACGAACTCTGGACGTTTGACCTCGAAAATCGGCGACTGCACGAACGGGTAGAGATTCAAGGTCGGCCGCGCATGGGCTTGAAGACCAGCACTAACGGCAAGTTTCTGTACATCTATCAGGCCGGTAATACCATCGACCTCTACGACATTTCAACCCACAGCCATCTGCGTAGAATCGAGCTCGATGGCGACATGACGACGAACCTAATCGTGGCACCACCCTGACCGATAGTTCCCGACTCTGGCCGCAGTTTTTCTCGCTCGAAGCATAAGGTGATCGGTTTCCGGCCTCTCTCTTTCGTCTCCAGTCCCAAGCTTCCCATTCCTGTGGTTGATCCAAACTTCCGCTGGGCCTTCACTTACATCGTGCCGTACTGGCGGCGGTTGCTGCTGGTGCTCGGACTGAGCCTGCTCAGCACGGTACTGTCCCTCTACCTCCCGTACCTGTCAAAAAACCTGGTCGATCAGGCGATGATCGGGCGCGATGCCGCCGCGCTTCAGCGGATCGTGCTGCTATTTGCACTCATCACGCTGTCCAGCTTCGTACTGAATGTAATCAGTGGGCTCCGCTACACACGCGTCTCGGCCGGGATCCTATTTGACATGCGTCTCGCGTTGTACCAGCATCTCCAGCGGCTTTCCCCGACGTTCTACGCCCGCACACGCCTCGGTGACATCGTTTCGCGTATCAACAATGATATTGGCGAAATCCAGCGTGTAGCTGCGGAAGCTGCCCTCGCTTGGGTGGGAAACGTGTTGTTCTTGATCGGAAGTGTCTTCATGCTGATCTGGCTGGACACCCGCCTGTTTTTCGTCAGCGTGGTGTTGCTACCACTAAGCCTGTGGACACTGAAGCGTTACCGCCTTCAACTCGAGGGCCGGGTTGCAACACTGCGAGAGCGAAGCGCCGACATCGGCAGCTTCCTGATCGAAACGCTGCAAGGCGTGAAACTGATCGTAACGTCTAACGCACAGGCCAGGGAAGTCGAGCGGTTCAGAGCCAGAAACAACGCGTTCGTCCTAGCGCTGATATCCATGCAGTGGGTCACGTACCTATCTGGTGGTCTTCCAGGACTCATCTTGTCCGGCAGCACCGCGATCGTGTTCCTCTACGGTGGCTCACGAGTCATCAGTGACACGATCACCATGGGCACGTTCGTCGCCTTCATGGCCTACCAAATGCGGTTGCTTTCCCCGATTCAGGCGCTGATGGGATTGTACGCAAATCTGGCGACCGCACGAGTATCGCTGGGGCGTGTCCATCAACTCCTCGATACTAAGGTAGATGTTATCGAGCGCACGAATGCGACCCCTCTCCCGAAGGTCCGCGGCGACGTGGTATTCGAGAACGTTACGTTGTCGTTTGATCGCGGGGGGCCAGTACTGGACCGGGTCAGCTTCTCAGTCAAGGCAGGTGAAATCCTCGCAGTCGTCGGGCCAAGTGGGAGCGGAAAGTCCATGATTGCCGACTTACTCTTGCGACTGCTCGATCCAGACACCGGCTGTGTTCGGCTCAACGGCCATGACCTACGCAACGTACAACTTGGCGATCTACGCGAGCACGTTGTCTCGGTCGACCAGGAACCATTCGTCTTTCACACATCCATTGCCGAAAACATCCGCTATGGCCGGCCGCAAGCTTCTAATGCCGAGATCGTCGCGGCGGCTCGCAGAGCAGGTATCGATGCTTTCGTCGAAGGCCTGCCAGAAAAATACGAAACCGTGGTTGGGGAACGCGGAACAGCGTTGTCAGCTGGAGAGCGGCAACGAATTGCCATCGCCCGTGCGTATCTCGCAAACCCAGCCGTGCTCGTGTTGGACGAACCGACATCATCACTGGATCCCATCTCGGAACGGCGAGTCATCGCGGGCTACGAAGCGGTCATGCAGGATCGGACGACGATCCTGATTTCGCATCGATTCGAGCTGGTCAGTAAAGCCGACCGGGTGATCGTTTTGGATGGGTCGCGCCTCGTCGAGGAGGGATCGCCACAAGAGCTTGAGCTGCAACGAGGAGTGTTCGCCGGCCTGTTTGCTGGAGTAAAAGCACAGGACTAGTAACCGAGAAAATATGAAACACTAGCTTGCGGCCGTCAGCGTTCAGCCATCAACGAGGGAGCACCAAACGGCCCTACTGAAAGGTCGAGAACTGGCCGCTTGCCGATCAGAATGTTTCCACGAGCTCGCCGAACCAAATCAAACCATGCATGCAGCGTTCAACAGGCAGACAGGCCGAGGGATCCATATTGCTGTGATCGACAGCGGTGTGAACGCTGCTCACCCGCATGTCGGTGGAGTTTCTGGGGGCGTAGGCATCGATCCGAGGGGCCGTGAGCACGACGACTACGTCGATCGCCTCGGCCACGGAACGGCCGTCACCGCGGCCATTCGCGAACGAGCACCAGCGGCCGAACTTTTCGCGGTCAAGGTCTTCGACCGTTCACTCTCAGCACCTATCGAGGCGCTGGTGGCCGCCATCGATTGGGCCGCAACCCATCAGATGCGACTGATCAACCTAAGCCTCGGAACAACCAAAGCCGAGCACGAGGAACCGCTGAGTGCGGCAGTGAACCGCGCGAGCACCAGCGGCACGCTGATCGTTTCGGCTGGTAACCACGACGGTGTACACTGGCTGCCGGGTTGTCTGCCCTCGGTCATCCCGGTTCAGTTGGACTGGGCGTGCCCACGGGACCAGTTCCGCGCCGAGACAACCGCTGATGGCCGGACCGTGTTTTTCGCGTCTGGTTTTCCTCGATCGATTCCAGGAGTGCCGCCAGCCGAAAATCTTAAAGGCCTCAGCTTCGCCGTGGCCAATATGACTGGCTTGCTGGCCACGGTGATCGAAACAAAGCCTGACGCGTCCGTGGATGAGGTGATAGGTATGTTGAATGAACGTGCCGCGTCAGCCCGCGGGCAGTAGACATGGCAGTATACATGGTGCGGCGCCGTATGGGGCTTTTCTTCATGTCGATTTAAGCTACGCTGTCTGACAAGCCCTAACTTACACAGTGTGCGTCAGTTGCTTGAAAATCGCCGCTGATGAAGTGTGGCGGCTAACGATCCCAATAGCTTGATGTTTGTCGCCCATGTCGCCGACAGTAGTAGCTGTTTGGATCGGCTAAATCAGGCCGACGTGCTGTCTCGCGTAGAAGACTCAGGGGAGTTTGAGTAATGAATTCATCTTTGGCCGCAACCGCCGTGGTGATCGCACTCGTGCTGGCAGCGGTGCCTGTTCAAGGACAATCTCCTGATTTCGAACCGCCCCGATTGTCGAATGGCAGCCCCGATCTAAATGGCATCTGGCAAGCCCTGAACTCAGCCAACTACGATATCGAGCCGCACGTTGCACGTTCTGCTATGGCGCTCCGCGAGGGACCGCAGGGACCCCTACCCGCGGTACCGGTTCTGGCGCTCGGCGCCGTCGGCGCGGTCCCCGGCAGCATGGGAGTGGTCGAGGGCGGTGTGATCCCCTACACGCCGGAGGCGCGCGCGACGCAGGAGGAAAACCGGGCCAACTGGCTCGAACGCGACCCGGAGATCAAGTGCTACATGCCTGGTGTGCCGAGGGCAACGTACATGCCATTTCCGTTTCAGATCTTTCAGAACGAGAAGTCAATTTTCATCGCACACGAGTATGCAAGTGCGGTCCGAGATATTTTCCTAGAGGAGCTTGAGCCGGCGCAGACCGATTCTTGGATGGGCCAGTCCGCCGGCCGCTGGGAGGACGATACACTCGTCGTCGAAGTCACCGGGCTCAACGACCAAACCTGGTTTGACCGGGCCGGAAACCATCACAGTAATCAGATGCGCGTCGTGGAACGCTACACGCTGATCAGCCAGAACCACATCCAGTACGAAGCCACCATTGAAGACCCACAGGTGTTTACACGCCCCTGGACGATCAGCATGCCGCTCTACCGCCGAATCGAAGAGAACGTGCGGTTGATGGATTTTAAATGCGTCGAGTTCGTCGAAGAGTTGATCTTCGGCGAATATCGCCGCACCCCGCTTGAGCAATAATTAATGGAGGATATTATGCGCCGTCGATTCTTAGTTTTTCTTGGCGTGTTTGCGATCGCGTGCGTGGTTCCAGCAATAGTTGCTGTCGCACAAAACGATAACATCCCCAGAACGCCTGACGGTCGTCCGGATCTGTCTGGCACCTACGACACGGCAACCCTTACGCCGTTGCAGCGGCCAGAAGAATTTGGAGACAGGTTGTCTCTGACCGAAGAGGAGGCATCGGCTGTCGCGAGAGACGCACCTATTGCGCTCGCGGCCAGATTCAGTATTCCTGCTGACAGAAACGACATTGGCCATGTGCCACAAGAGGCTCCGCCAGTCGGCGGTGACGGGTCAACCGGTGCGGCTGGAGCCGTCGGCGCCTACAGCACGTTTGGGATGGATAAGGGAGCGGGAGCCTTCCAGATCAACGGGCAGTGGCGCACGTCGATCATCACCTCCCCTGCTAATGGGCGACAGCCGCTCCTGACGTCAGAAGGGCAGCAGCAGGCGGATACGAGAGCTAGGTTGAGACGCCCAAACACCGGCACCGCCTGGTGGTTCTCTGACAACCTCGACGCGCCTGGGCCCTATGACGATCCGGAACTCCGCCCGCTCGCAGAGCGGTGTCTCATAGGATTTGGTTCGACCTCCGGTCCACCGATGCTGCCGGTCTTGTACAACAACCTGAAGAAGATCGTGCAAACCGAAGACCATGTAATGATTTTCGTGGAGATGGTCCACGACGCCCGTATCGTCCGTATGAACAAGGAGCACGCCCCGCCAAAAATCAGGAATTGGCTCGGTGATTCGGTTGGCCACTGGAAGGTGACAGACTGGTGGTCGACACAACGAATTTCACCGACACCCCAGGATTTGCTCTGGCGTCTCTGAATTTGCACGTCGTGGAGCGCTTTTCGTGGATCGATGCCAATACACTCCTGTACCAGTTCACGGTCGAGGATCCGACGGTCTGGACTGAGCCGTGGAGCGGTGAGTATGTATGGCCGGTGACTGACAATCGCATCTACGAGTACGCCTGCCACGAAGCGAACTATTCACTCGGGGGGATTCTCCGGGGGGCACGGATTCTCGAAGCCGACGTGCTGAACGAGTTTAAGTAGCCGGTGGTGTAGCTCTCGTCACCGCTGTCAAATGTCACAAGGAGTGCAATTCATGCGCATGAGACGAAGTTCCCGTCTGTCACTCGAAGCCACCGTGTCGCTCGTCGCCACTGTCGGCCTTTTCCTCGTAGCGGCGGTGCCAGTGGCCGCTCACCACGCGTTTGGCGCGGAATTCGACCCGAACCGGCCCATCCTCCTGCGGGGACCGGTGGTCAAGGTTGAATGGGTAAATCCGCATGCCTGGATTCACTTGGAAGTAACCAATGAGGACGGCACCAAGCAGGTGTGGGATGGTCGAAGGCGGCACCCCGAACACGCTGTTGCGGCGAGGCCTACGGCGTGATGACGTCCTATCTGGCATGGTCATCGTCGTCTCCGGCTACCAGAGCAAGGACCGTACGGCTCGAGCCAATGGGCGAGATGTGACGTTCGAAGACGGCCGAAAGTTTTTCATGGGTTCGTCCGGAACCGGTGCTCCGCGTGACGGTAGCGATCCGACGGAACCGTCGCGGTAACACCTCGCTACTCTGCCCTTCCGGCCTGAGCGCCAGCCGTTGTAACGGGAGTGAGGACAGTGAAAACACGGATGAGCCTCCGAGCTCTTGCTGCGTCATTGGCCACGATCGCGATCGTGTCGCCTGCGCCAGTTCGAACCGCTGGACAGGCCCCCGGTGGTGAGTGGACGCTGCCACGCACACCAGACGGCCAACCAAACCTGCAGGGCGTCTGGGCAAATAACAATGCCACGCCGTTGGAGCGGCCAGAAGAATGGACCGGGAAAGCACGCCTGACTGATGAAGAGCTAGCCGAACTGCAGGTGGCAGCTGTGCAAGTTGTTGGCGACGGAGATGCGCTCTTCGGCGACCAGTTGGTACTAGCAGCGATCGCGAACACGAAAGCAGAATCCTACGATCCGACAACCGGTAACTACAACCAGTTCTGGATCGCCGCTAGAAACTTCAGTGACCGAACGTCACTGGTAATCGACCCACTGGATGGGCGGATTCCGGCCCTGACGGCGGCCGCGCAGAATCGCCGGCAAGTGCTGGCAGACCGTCGCCGCGAGCACCCCGCTGACACATACACAGACCGACCACTGAGCGAGCGGTGTGTCACCTACGGCGTGCCGAGGCTTAGCGCCGGTTACAACAGCTATTACCAAATCTTTCAGAGTGCCGATCACGTAGTCATACTCATGGAAATGAACCACGACGCGCGGGTTATTCCCCTCAACGGGTCGCCGCATCTCGACGCCAGCCTCCGGCAGTGGCACGGGGACTCGCGCGGCCACTGGGAAGACGACACGTTGGTGATCGAAACAACAAACTATTCTCCGAAAAGCACCTTTAGACGCATATCGTCTGAGGGCCTGCATCTGACAGAGCGCCTGACCCGCGTTAGCCCGAACACGCTCAACTACTCGGTTGCCATCAACGACCCGACGACCTGGACTAAACCCTGGACCGTCTTGATCCCGCTGATGAGCACCAACGACGCTATCTACGAGTACGCGTGCCACGAAGGGAACATCGGCATGGAAGGCATCCTCGTTGGAGCCCGCCTCGAAGAAAAGGCCGTCGAAGAAGCCACCCAGCAGAGCTCGAGGTAAGTCGACGTGCCGTGTTCGGTCAAGGCTTGCGTGGCAAGCGCTCCAACGATGCTTCGTCGGCTTGCTGATTATCGAACGACCCGACTCCTGATCATCCCGAAGCGCAACAGAGGATCGGTGTGTTAGTACCGGCCGGATAGCAACGCCCCGGCCCCTGGTACGTGGGTGCCGAGGCCGAGGGTGTGAAGCATCTGGTGGACCGTGCAGACAGCCGCCGACACCACCGGCAGCCCGCATTCGCGCTCGACCACCGAGATCGCCGCCAGCGACGGCATTTGCACGCACGAAGACAGGACGAGCACATCGGCACCAGCCAGCGACAGATCGCGGTATATACCGGCAAGAGCCATCGGGTCGCGGCGTCCAACCTCAAGATTGTCTGGAATCTCGAGAGCCATCAGGTCGACGACCCCAATTCCCTCAGCTTCGATGTAGTCTGCAACCAGCCGTGCTAGCGGCTTCATGTAGGGCGCCACCATGGCCACCTTCTTGGCCCGAAGAGCCTTGAGTCCCTCCACAAGCGCGCCTGCGCTGGTCACCACCGGCGCCGGGTGCCCTTCCCGCACGGTCACCTCGTGCAGGCGCCGCTCAGACTGGCAGTGATAGCCCTTGCCCGCACTCATGATGGCCACCAGGCACGCGTATCCGAGAACGTCTACGTCTGCATCAGCCAGTTCGGCCGCACAGCGATCGGCTTCCGTATCCATCGCCGCAAGTTCTTCCGTCGTGACCTGCTTCATTCGCATCCGGCTCGAGTGAAAAGTGAAACGTTCGGGCGCCACCGCTTCCCTGGCGCGCAACATCGCCGGAAGCTCGGTCTCCATGGTGGTGTTCGAACTTGGAACAATCTGCCCGATCCGGAACCAGCGGCTTGACACTATCCCTCCTTCGCCCTAGTCGGCGATCGTTACCTGATCGATCCAGAGACCCCTGCGCCAAAAAGTTAGAGAAACTAAAAAGCGCTGCAGCTGCCTATTCTAGCCAACCGCTAACTTTCCAAGCAAGACGTCAGAAGTCGAACCACTCGAGCTTCGCATTCTCATGTAGGCGATTCCGGTAGTGCTAGAGTGGAAGGGATACACTGGCAACAGCTTTGGCACCTCAACCGCCAATCTAACCAAACGTTGTAAGCTATACAGACCGTGTCCTACGGGGAACACACCATGCACCGTCACTCACTGGCACGGATTTTTCTTTCGTGTGCATTCGTCGTGGTGACTTCTGCGATCACGATCGGTGGACAGTACACTCTCACCGTCAATAGAGACCGGTTGATCAACGCGCAAAACGAACCGAACAACTGGCTCCTGATGAACGGCGACTACGGCTCGCTTCGGTATTCTAGGCTTACACAAATTAATCGCGGTAACGTTAAGAATCTGAGACTCGTGTGGGCACTCGCGCTCGGCGGCATGCAGGACGTCGGACAGAACGGTCCAGAAAACGAGGTCAACCCGCTCATCGATAACGGCTTTATGTACACGAGCGACGGGTGGGGCACAGTCTACAAGATCGACGCACGGCATCCAGACAAGGGCACGTTCGTGTGGATCACCGACCCAGGAGTGGACCACGAAGACAACCGCCCACGCACTCGCGGCATCGCGCTCTGGGAAGACCTCGTGCTGGCAAATCTTCCAGACGGCCGCGTCATCGCTATCAACCGCGACACCGGTGAGATCGTGTGGGACACGGAGATCGCGACCACGAACGAATTCGGTGGTCGAGAGCGATTCCTCACGGCACCATTGGTCGCCGACGGCAAGGTCCTTGTTCAGAATGGCGCGGGCGATGGCGGAACGCGTGGTTGGGTAGCTGCACTTGATGTGACAACCGGCGACGAACTGTGGCGCTGGTACACAGTGCCTGAGCCCGGACAGCCAGGAAGCGAAACTTGGAAGGACAACCACAACGCCTGGAAGACGGGAGGCGGCGGTGTCTGGCAGACAGGGTCCTACGATCCAGAATCAAACCTGTATATTTTCGGCACGGGTAACCTGTATCCTAGTTATGATGCGGAGTTTCGTCCTAGAGACAACCTCTATACCAACTCAGTCGTCGCGCTCAACGTCGAAACAGGCGAGCGCGCCTGGCATTTCCAGTACACGCCAAACGATTCGTGGGACTATGACGAAGTGGGTGTCCATATGCTCTACGACACCACAATCGACGGTCAGCCGCTAAAAGCAGTGGCACATTACGCGCGAAACGGATTCTTTTACTCTATCGATCGGACCAACGGTGCTTTTGTTAAGGCTGTGCAGTACGTCAACGATCTGAACTGGACCAATGGCATCAATCCAACCACCGGCTTTCCGGTTGAGTACGATCCGAATCTTGACGTGCAGATTTACAATCCTGATGCGCGCGCACTGCGCGCTGATCGGAATGAGATAAAGCGTGCTTGTCCGACCTGGCACGGGGGTGTCTCGCACCAGCCCCTGGCCTTTAACCCAATCAAGAACATTGCCTACGGCGTCGGCACCGAGGGCTGCTTCTCGCAAAGTGGCGCTGCTATAGCGTCACCTTCCCCTGACGGCGGTGTAGATCGGGAGGCAAGTAAGCGTCGTGATTACAGCAGCGACCTATACTACGGCGCGGTCACGGCGATCGACGTCATCAACCACAAGGTCATCTCGAAGGCGGTCACCGATATCGAAATTCGGTCAGGTATCATCAGCACAGCTGGCGGTTTGGTATTCACAGCCCTCCAGGACGGTTGGATCGTCGCCTACAATGACGAGACGCTTCAGGAGCTCTGGCGCTTCAACGTGGGCACGCCTCTCAAGGGTGCACCCGTCACCTACGCGATTGGCCCAACACAGTATCTTGCCGTGCAGGCCGGTGGCCGTCACCTGCATCCGGTGAAATACGACAACCTCGAAACCTCGAGCTACCTGTTCGTGTTCGCATTGGGCTAGTGGCCAGCGGAGCTCCTACAGTGACTCACTTTGGGAACTCGCTACAGACCTCTACATCAGAGCCCCAATAGTCAACGCATTTTGCATAATTCATCAGCCCTCGCCCGATAACCTTCGCGAACAGGAAGTCGACCAGCCGCTCGATCTCTCGTGGCTGAAGGGTGGCAGCAGGATCTGGCAACTCCAGGCCCATTCGCTGTAAATCAGCGCGTGTCCTACCAAGACGGCGCCCATCGCTGTAGGCGAACCGGTCGAAGGCCGGCATGCTCCGGCCAGGAAGACCGCACTTGATGACGAAGGTTAGCTGGTCGCGATCGAGCTGGCTTGCCCGAAGGTTTGCCCCGTCTGGCATTTGGCTGTCCATTTTTCGGCCGTCACCCGCCCAGCCGTGGCACGCCTGGCAGTCTCCTTTCTGGCGGTAAATCCTCATACCGGCAGCGACGGTATCCATGCTCGGCGCTTGAGCCTGCGCGCCTGAGTAGATTGGGATCTGTACAGCGATCTCAACAGCCACGAAAACCGACGCAAACCGCCAAGGCCGCGTAGAGATTCTGCGCGCGTCCAAGCGTCCTCCTCACCGGCTGCCGAAAACACGGTTAACGCTTTCTGGGCCCACTGTACACCGCTCGAGCGTTGCACGACGACTAGACGAGGGCCTCGTTCGCCGTGAGCTAGTGACATCTCGGCGCATCGACAGCCTCGGCCAGCCACCCGGGTCAACGCGAGACAGCACCTGAAGAAATTTGACGGCGTCGTGGGATAGAAAGGCTGGGGTAGAGACCGGTGCCGGTCCACTACCCTTTCCCAATGGCGCCCTGGATCGTCACGTACTCACCGATATTGTCCAACGTCAGGAGCCCGACGAGGCGTCCTCTGTACAGCACCGGGAGTACATTGCACGACGTACTCTGCAGCCGGATGAAGGCGCCGTCCAACATCTCGAGCGCGTCTGCAGTCTCGAACTCCGTGGTCATCGCCTTTCGTACCGGGCTAGCCGGCCCACGTTCTGTCAACGCGGACACGAGCTTGTCGCGCGTGAGGATGCCGACCAACCGGCCACCATCGGTCACCGGAAAGTCACGTTGCGCTCCATCCAGAACACGTGCAACCGGGTCCGATAGCGGACTGTCGACGGAAACGCTCCGGAAGTTGGTTATCATGGCGCGGCTAACCTGGACCCCGGCCAGGGCGCCGCGCATGCCAACTAGGGAGGCTTCGTTGCTGGCGCCAATCCAGACAAACAACGCGATGAACACCAGCCATGGGTTCAAAAACAGGCCGATTAACCCGAAGGCCAGCGCTAGGCCCTGCCCGATGTTCGCGGCGATCTCGGTCGCTCGAACGTAGTCGATCCGTTCGGCGAGCAACGCTCGCAACGCCCGGCCGCCGTCCATTGGAAACGCTGGCAGGAGGTTAAAGACGGCAAGGGCCACATTGACCGCCGAGAACCGGCCGACGAAACCGGTGGCCGAGGGATCTAGGGTCAGGCTAGGCGAACCGCCAGTTACCACCGTGAACGTCATATAGCACACGGCCGCCAGCAAGATGTTGACAGCTGGACCAGCCAGCGCGACCCACAATTCTTGGCGGGGGATGTCCGGCATCCGCTCGAGTCGTGCCACCCCGCCGATTGGAAGCAGCGTAATGTCGCGTGTTCGAATACCGAAGCGACGCGCGGTCAGCGCGTGACCGAGTTCGTGCAACACGATGGCCGCAAAGATGGCCAGGACGAAAAAGACGTTCGACAGCGCGGCAGTGAGCCCCCATCCCTTGAACAACCCGCTGAATAAGAGAAACCCGATCAGGATCGTAAACGTGCCGTGTAGATAGATGGGAATACCGGAAACAATCGCGATACGCCAGGCCCACCGCATGCGTCATCCTCCAGCGGCGTGACGAGCGCCTCTTGGCACACCGTCTCCAGAACGTTCAGGGATCGGGCGGCCGCGCTGTCCCGCCACGGCCAGCACCAGTTCGGCCGCTCGTTGACTCGCGCCTGCCCCCCCGAGCTGATCGCGCACCTGGCCGAGTGCCACCCGTGTGCGCTCGGCGCGTTCAGGGTTGGTGAGAAAGCTCACTACCTCGGCCGCGACCGCCTTAGGCGTGAAGGCCTCCTGGATTAGCTCTGGCACGACCGAGGTACCCGCGATCAGATTCACCATGCCCACAGTGTCCACCTGAGCAAATGCCTTCACGAACCGGTAGGTCAGCGGCGACAAGCGGTACACGATCACCATCGGCCGCTGGTGAATCGCTGCCTGCACGGTTGCGGTCCCAGACGCAGTCACCACAACATCTGAGGCCGCTAGGACGTCGTCGGTCTGACCCTCCACGACCACAGGCGGCAAAGTGGCGTCCGATAGCTCGCCCAGCGGCGCCAGCAGCGCATCATCAAGATTGGGCGCACGGGCGACGAGAAATTGCGTGTCTGGAACGTGGCGGACAACCTCACTGGCCGCTCGTACCAGTTTTGGCAAGATCGCACGAAGCTCGTTCGGGCGACTCCCTGGCAACAGGGCGACCGTCTGAACGTCAGGATCGAGTCCACGCGCGCGCAAGAAGTCACAGCGACTTTCCGACGGCGACGCGAGCTCGACAAGCGGGTGCCCCACGAACTCCACTGGGATCCCTGCGTCACGATAGAGACTCTCCTCAAAGGGAAAGATGACCAGTACACAGTCTATAAGTCGCCTGAGCGCACGGAGCCGGCCGCGACGCCACGCCCACACCTGCGGCCCGATGTAGTACACGACTGGAATCCCGAGCCGCCTGATTGCCCAGGCGAGTCTGAAGTTGAAGTCCGGGAAATCGACAGCGACGAACACGTCCGGACGCTCGACTTTGGCCCACCTGACGAGCCGACGGTAGGTAACGTACGCGTGGGGTAACACGGCAAGCGCTTCGGATAAACCGGTGACGGTCAGCCCGCTGTATTCCGAAACGAGGCCGGCCCCGCTTGCGCGCAGGCAGTCACCGCCCAAACCGAACACACGTGCGTCCGGGTCAAGTTCGCGGATCTTATCGGTAAGTGCGCCGGCGTAGAGGTCGCCGGACGGCTCGCCACACGAGATCAGGACCTTGGACAAGGAGGCGTCTAGTGGTCGCTACGGCGCGACGCCAGCGGCAGCAGGCGTTCGGAAATCAGCCGTCGACAGATCGAGCTCTGAGATGGGCGTGCGTTCGTACCGATTAAACCCGATCCCTGCGAGGTCGTCGACGAAGGTCGAGGCGTCGCCCACTAGTACGATCGCAAGGTTGTCCGGCTTCAAATAGGTGCGTGCTACTCGCTGAATGTCGTCAACAGTGACCGCGTTGATCCGTTCCCGGTAGGTCTCCAGGTCGCCCAAGTCGAGACCGTAGAGAATCGCCTCGAGCACCTGCGAGGCGATCGCGTTTGGCGTCTCGATTGTCAACGGGAAATTGCCGGCTAAGTAGGCCTGCGCGCGCTCGAGCTCGCGCCGATCCACCCGCTCTCGTTGCAGGCGGGTGATCTCATCGACAGTCAGACGGAGGACCTCAGCCGTCGCGATCGACCGGGTATCTGTCTTCGCCATGAAGTCGCCTGCACGCTGCCGGCTGGATACGTCAGCCGACGCCGCGTAGGTAAGCGACCGCGCGCTGCGGAGAACACTACCAAGCCGGTTCCCACCCTCTCCCCCGAGGATCTTGATGGCAACGTCGAACGCCAAGTAGTCGGGATCTGCCCGGCTCAAAGCGAGATGTCCGACGCGTATGGCGGTCTGGACTGCACCGGGCTTGTCGATCACGACCAGTCGCCGTGTCGGCGGCGGTAGCCCAATGGCGGTGAGCGGCTCGAGCTGGCGGGGTTCCCAGTTGCCCAATACTCGCTCTACACCAGCGAAGGCCTCGTCAGCACTCACGTCGCCCACGACGGCGAGGATGGCGTTGTTCGGTGCATATTGCGCCCTGTGGAACGTGATGAGGTCGTCGCGCGTGATTGTCTGCACCGACTCCGGCGTGCCGCTGTGCGGCATCCCGTACGGTTGAAACCCGTAGACGAGGCGATTAAAAACGACCCCGGCGACATACGCCGGATCGTCATAGCTAACCTGTAATCCCGAGAGCACCTGCTGGCGCTGGCGCTCGATCTCAACAGGGGCGAACGCCGGGCGACGCGCGATCTCTGACAGCATCTCGAGCGCGAGAGCGAAGCTGTCCTTCATGACAAGGACATTGATAAAGCTGAGGTCGCTGCCAGCCCCGACCGCTAACCCCCCGACGTTGTCAATCGCCTGGGCGATCTCTTGCGCGCTTTGGCTTGCCGTACCCTGATCGAGTAGCTGTCCGGTAAGCGCCGCGACGCCGGGCTGGCCTGGGGGATCGCTCGATGCTCCCGCTCGGACCAGCAGCCGGACGTTAACTGCCGGCTGTTCGTGATGACCGACGAAGACGACCTGCAGGCCATTGTCGAGGGTGCGCAGCTCGTACTCGGGAAATCGGACATCGCGTGCCAGGAGCGGCGGTGGCGGGTCCTCGGTTGGCCAGTCGACGCGTTGCGCCGTGACCGGCGCGGCCACCAGCCACAGGGTAACGATGCTGAGCAGCCCACGAGATGCGCGCGCGGTCATCGTGATCCTCTGCGTGAGGCGCCACCAGACGTGACCCCATCAGACCCACGTGGCAGGATGGTGAGCACGAGCCGGTTGTCGTCACGGAAGTATGTACGCGCCACCTGCTGCACATCATTCTTTGTAACGTTCATGAAGATATCGAATTCGCCGTCGACCGTCGTGATGTCGTCATGAATGACAGCTGCGTGTGCCAGGTGGGAAGCCTTTTGGTTGTTCGACATACGACCGATGATGTAGTCACGCGTGAACTGGTTCTTGGCGCGCTGCAGCTCGTCATCGCCGGGTGGTTCCGCTTTGACCCGCTCAAGTTCTTCGATCAACGCGGCGCCAACCTCCGCCGGCGTGTGACCCGGCTGTACGATGGCCACGGCGTAAAACAGGTTCGGATCCTCGATGATATTGCCCTGACCGAATGCCGAAACCGCGAGCTGGTCTTCGTAAACCAGCCGGCGATAAATCCTGGAGCTCTGGCCATCAGAGAGGATCTTCGCCAGGATGTGCAACGGGTAGGCGTCTGGGTGGCCATCGTAGGTGATGTGGTGGGCGACCACAACCGCCGGCAGTGGCCAATTAGCCGCCTCGATGGTCAGGCGACGCTCGCCACTTGGCGGCGGCTCCCGCGGAATATCGCGAGGCACCGGACGTTTCGCCTTAGGAACACGGCCGAGGTAGTGCTCGATCATCTGCAGCGCATTCGGCATGTCAAAATCGCCGACGATTACCAAGGTCGCATTATCCGGCACATAGTAGGTGTCGAAAAACTCCCGCACGTCTTCGATTGACGCCTCCTCGAGGTCCTCCATCGAACCGATCGCCGTGTGCTTGTACGGGTGAGTGGTAAAGGCATTGTCGTAAATGATCTCCGAGAGCAGTCCGAACGGTTCGTTCTCATAGCGCCAGCGCCGTTCCTCCTTGACCACCTCTCGCTCGGAATCGAGGGTCGACTGGTCGATGCGGAGTGTCGCCATGCGGTCGGCCTCGAGCCACAGAATGAGCGGTAAATATTGGGCTGGCACCGTCTCGAAGAAGACGGTCGCGTCTTCCGTCGTGTAGGCGTTGCCATCGCCGCCAACGCGGGACACCATCGTTAGATGCTCTGATCGCACATTGTGCGACCCCTTAAACATCAAGTGCTCGAACAGATGCGCAAATCCGGTACGACCGGGCGGCTCGTTTTTCGATCCAACGCGATACCAGAGTTGCAGGTGGACGATCGGCGTGGAGTGATCTGCAGATAGGATCACAGTCAGTCCGTTGTCGAGTTTCGTAATGTGATAGTCAAGCTTTGGCTGGCGGACCGCGGTGTTGACCGCCACAGAACTGAGCACCGCGAGCCCAAGGGCAACCGTCACGGCCAAGCGAGGCAGCGACCGAGGTCGCTCAGAAGACATGGATCGATTATGTCACAGTCCCGTCACAGGCCGTGGTCGCAGGTGCCCTGTTCCCGTCAGTCAACGACAAAACGAAACCCCAGCTGGGTCAACGGGATGAGCCGCCGACCAAAGGGATCCGCGTCGATGCGATGCTCCCGTCCAATGAAGAGCTCCACAGCGCCAACGCCACCCCTGATCCGAACGCCACCTTCGACGCGACCTCCGTACTGCGCACCCCGACCGAATACCTCTGGGTCAACGCGAACCGCCGTGCCATCGATGAGGCCAATGATCGACACCAGATCGTTGACTGGACGGTGCAGCCTCACGTGAGCGGCAAACTCACCGAGGTAGTCAACCTGGGACCGCTAGAGCTTTGCCAATGCACGCCCGCCGACATCAATGTCGAATCCGCTAACAGAGATTACATCCCCGTAGGCCACGCCGAGCATGTTCCATGAAACGGCCTTCAGATTGACTCGGTCACTGAGATGACGTGAGACATGGTGAAATGTCGTGCCAAGCTCACCCCTGGGGAGACGGACGAAGACCGAAAGGTCGATGATGTAGTTGTTCTGGTTGGGATCGACCGAACGAAACTCGCCACCCACGACCGCTTCAAGGTTGACGAAGATGTTTCCGCGCAGGACATCGATGTCAAAGACATCGATGTCGTCACCAATATCAGTGTCCCAGACGAAGCGGTCATCGCCATTGGCGACGATATGGACTGCGTTCATGTGGAATCGATAGCTTGTGAGGAACCCCAGCTTGCGAGAGGAGGTGCTGGCCGGACGAAGGCCCCCATATTGGTCTGGGCAAGGGCCGGATGCGACCACCAGACAACGAGGAACAGCCAGACAAAGTAGCGAGAAGGTCTCAATAGCTGGTTCATGCTAGCACCCTGTGCTCGTTAGACCTTCCGTTTCGGCCGCACCCTGACGCCGACAACCATACGCTCGACGAACGCCGCGAAGTGCTCGAGCTGAAGTTGTGCTTCGATGTCTCGCACGTGGCGCGCGCGAGCCCTTGGCTTGAGAGACAGAAGCCCGCGTAATTCCGACAGGGACCTACTACTCCGAGTGTTCCAGCTGACTCCCCCCAGACCGCGGCGGGCACCCCGCCACGAGAGTAGGTGCCCAACCGCGCGGAAGGTGAAGTAGTAGGCAACGAGATTTGGGCCTGGCACAAAGAACAGAAGTGGTCCGAGCATGGCCGCCAGCACACCGTCGATGATTAACCACCGGCCATGTCGGTCGGCATCCCGCTGCAGCCCGCCGCGAGCGATCGCGAGCGCGCATGAACTGTCAACGTCGTCCGGGTAGACCAGTTCCGCGTCACGCTGCGTTCTGAGATGCCACAAGAGACGCTGCTCGGCGATTGCTTCGGCCACCCAGGAAACGATGAGGTTTCGAAGACGAGCAATCAACGGCTGTCGGGCGCTCGGGTCGGCCGGAACGGCTGCCAACCGGCGTGCGCGGCGATCCTCTTGCGTCTCGGCGACCATCTCACGAAATCGCGCGTACACGACGCCCAAGCCCGCATGATCGTCGCTGGCGAGATCATCCGCGTCGGCCGGTTCGCAGTACAGCTCGTACCGGGTGGCCCCGATAGGAACCAGGTAGACCTCCACTGGCTATCGCATCACGAAAGGATTCGAGACTTCCCGCATAGTCGCGCTCCAGACGCTCCTCATCTAGAAATAGTCTTACAGAACCCCCTGACCGTTCTCTCGCCAGAGGCCAGACCACTTGTGGCTACCGAACAACGAGAGGGGGCTGAGTGCCAGACAGGGTTTCACCGGCGCGTCGAATCAAATTTGACTGACCCCGCGCATTTCATACTCACC
Source organism: Vicinamibacterales bacterium (assembly GCA_965197375.1). Lineage (GTDB taxonomy): Bacteria > Acidobacteriota > Vicinamibacteria > Vicinamibacterales > UBA8438 > CBDAMZ01. Next base: position 232,520 of record CBDAMZ010000008.1, on the reverse strand, counting down.
CTCCCCCCGGACTTCAGACGCGAGAATTTCGTTCTCTCTGGGACATCGACGAATGTGACTTCGCCGGAAGGGACTTCGACCATCTCTGGAGATGACACTAACGCAGTGCGACCATCGCTGCAACCGCTATGCATCCCGTGTGGAGCCGAAGGATAACACGTCCATGGGGAGAGTCTGTGGGTGTCGGATGGCAAGGCGTTCACCTTGTCGAGAGACCATGGATACAAAGAGGCCGGACGAGCTCACGCTCCAAGAAAAAGCCGAACAAACTACCACGTTAGCCAGGTTGACGTTCGGACTCTCAATGAACGGCAACTCATGCACCCCCGCGATGTAAGTCGCTGGCGGGCTATCGCCGCGCTCGATCCAGACGAGCTGTCTCGGGAGCGAATCGGTCTGGCTGAGCCGAACTCCGTTGGGTACGGGCGAGTTCGAGTTAACGCCGTAGCAACCGAAGGCGATGCATGTATCGCAGCTCATGATATCCTCCGGTTCTTCACACCACATAGGCACGAAGGCATCGAGCAGAAATTTTACGAGATGTTTGCGATACCCACGCTGGAGGCTTGGAGGCAGCTGCTGCAATCCGCCGTGCTCGGCGAGGTCGAGGCAGTCCGTACAACGTGCCGCGTTACCGGAAGAAGCTCCTCGCGCGCGTCACGAACCACCCACAGTCTGGGCGCGGGATCGTGCACACGTGCGTTTAACCCGGATAGGTCACGATCGGAAGGAGGCGGAGCCTTATGAAAATTGCGGTACTTGGGTTGGGAACAATGGGCGAACCAATGGCGGCCAACCTGATCAAGGCTAGCTGCGAGGTAATCGTCCACAACCGGACGCGGAGCAAAGAAGAAGCGCTTGCCGAGCTCGGCGCAAAACGTGCGGAGAGTCCAGTAGCCGCGGCACGAGAGGTAGACATCCTGTTAACTTGCGTGTCCGACACCCAAGATGTGAAAAGCATCCTGCTCGATCCGAAGACCGGGGCGATCAACGGACTCAAGGAAAGCGGGCTCGTCATTGACTGCTCGTCTATCGCTCCGGAGGCAACACGGCAGATTGCGAAACAGTTCCATAAAAAGAACATCGGCTTCGTCGACGCACCAGTCTCTGGTGGCTCGGAAGGGGCCATCAAAGGAACGCTGACCATTATGTGCGGCGGGGCCAAAGAAGATTTCGCGCGGGCGGAACCGGTACTTAAGATCGTCGGCTCGAAGGTTACGTGGATCGGACCGGTTGGCTGTGGACAGATCGCCAAGGTGGCGAACCAGGTCGCCATCACCGGCACATACATGGCACTGGCCGAGGCGCTCACGTTAGCCTACAGAGCCGGAGCCGACCCCGAACGGGTCGTCGAGGCGATTGGCGAAGGCCTGGCCGGATCATGGATCTTGAAGAACCGGTCGCAGAGGATGTTGAAGGACGACTATCCGCTCGGGTTCCGGCTGCGGCTACACCGTAAGGATTTGGGTATCGCGCTCGAGACGGCTCGCGAGTTTAGGGTCCCGGTTCCGGTGGCAAGCCTCGTGGCCACCATCGAGGATTCCCTCATTGCCCAAGGTTTCGGTGACGAGGACATGTCGAATCTGGCGCGCTTTGTCAGAAAAGGCGCCGGCGTCCCAGATGGGCCGATGCAAGCGTAAGCCCCCCAGACCATGCGTTACAAGGACTATCCCAGTTTAAAAGCAGCCCTCAACTAGTAGAACAACGTCGCCACGACAAAGATGACGACAGCGATGGTGAGGACCCACTGCCACACTTCTTGCTTGTCTTCAGCAGGAATCAACTGGAAGGCAATGCTTCGGTGGGAGTCGATGACATTGCGGAGGAAGGCGCTCGACGATACACCAGCGCTGTCGATGATGAACGAGCGGCCGCCGGTGCGTTGCTCGAGCATGCCGAAGTCTTCAGTGTTGAGACGGGTGCTTAAGCCTTCGAGATCGGCCTCGAGTGAGGCGTCATAGTCGTCGCCTCTAACGTAGTCCTGAAGGATGACGTTGAGGTCTACCTTTCTCCTCGACGCGATACCAATCGGGTAGACCTTCACGCCACGGCGCTGAAACTCGATCAATGCCCGGTCCAGTCTCGCGGTCTGTTCGGCATCTTCGATAAAGTCACCATCCGTGAACAGTAGAACCAGCCGGTCCGATCGTGCCTCTGGCCGCCAATCATCATCGCCAGCTTCGAACCGATCCTGACTGTCCAGAGATTGGTAGACATGCTCGAAGGCGGTTGAGATGGCACTGTCCCACGGGAATGCGTCCCCAGACAGCGCCTCCGGTGGGCCAACCTCTCCGACCTGCTTAACAAAGTGTTCGGCGATCGGCGAAAGATGCACCCTTCGTACAGTGGTCGCCCCGAAGACAAACAGCGCGACGCGATCGCCAGGCGTCAGAATCTCTTGCGTATAGAGGTTGAGTGCTTCGCGAACGGCAATCTCTAGGCGGGAGGAACCTAGATCCTTGACCCACATCGATGCGGAACCGTCGACGACAACTACCACGTCAACGTCGCCCCGTTTAAAATTCGCCCCCCCGTAGGCTAAAAACGGCCGCGCCGCAGCCACCGCCAAGACGGCAAGCGCACCGATCACAAAGAACCAAAACTTGACGTGGCCTAATACGGGGTAGGACGAACCGTGCGTCTTCGCAGCCCTGAGCTTGAGACTAACCAGGGAGGCAGCGAGACCGAAAATCAGCAGCAGTGCCGCAATCGGCACCACTGCCAGAAACTCAGGGTTCTGAAATTCGACGCTGTTAATCAGGGCGGCCCAGATGTTTCCCATCAGCCTGCGGATGACAAGGCTAACGCCCTGCCCTACATCACACTAGCCGCGCCGGCGACGGACCGGGGTGCCCTCGCCGCGCATTTGCTCCAGTTCAGGGGATTCGGCCACACGGGGCGTCTCCAAGGCCCGACGGACCGCTTCGGCGTCGCTCGTGAGATCGTAGTTCCACTTATGGTCGAAGCGGTCGGTCAGGTCGCTCCTGAGGGCCCGCTCGTAGTCAGCATTAACGTCCTCAATTACCTCTTGGATGATCGCGACCTTCTGCGCCTCAGCGTCTGAGCTGTCTTCGGCGATAGCGCGGTACCGTAGCCGCGCGAGTTGAAATTTGGCGCTCGCCAGTAGATGCGAGGCGCGTGAATCATCGATTTCGTCAGACAGTTCTCGCACGACTGCTTCGTAATCATGCGTCAAGTAGTCGTAGGCCGCCTGCTGCAAGAACGCATCGCGGAACAAATACGAATCGGCGAGCCACTGAAACCGCCACGCGCGGCTGCTTTCGTAGAAGCTGGCGACCGCATCGAGTTCAACCCGGGCCTGTGCGAAATCGTCACGCTCCACACTCTGACTGAGTCTATCCAGGTGGTCATAAAAGTCGGTCAACGTGCGTGCCGGGATCGCGACCGCGACGAGGAAACCCACAGAAAAGATGAACCCGAGCAGATACTTAAAGGCATGCTCTTTGATGTTAGTCAATCTCATGTCTTCCACCTGGTAGATCTACACCCCTACGTACTACGTGCCACATATGCTAGACGCGACATTCTGCGGATCTTATGGGCTGGTGCCCCAGAACAGCTCCGCGATGAACCCAAGCGGGGTGCTCACAATGAGCAGCGCCATAGCCACCAGCAAGAACCGCGAGTAGATCGGCACCTTGAATGCGCGGTGTCTGCGCTCGACTCGCACTGCCTCGCGCTCGTCTATAGCCTGATAGGCGCGGGCGAGACTGTCCTCATCGGTTACATCAAAGTAGTCACCACCGTATTTACGAATCATCTCGATCAGTCGCGGCATTGACTGGTGTCCACTGATCGACGCCCGCACGTCACTCGTGTTGATGTAGATGATGTACGGAATAACGTTGCGCTTGTTCAGCGCAGCAAATTCAGCATCGGGAACCTCGTCCACGGCGGCATCGGTAACGATGAGCACGGCTCGGTTCAGATTCGTAGCCCCGCCCATCACGGCCTCGTCTTGGTCGAAGTGCTTCATGATCGATTGCAGCGGCCGGATGATGTTCGTGTCCCCTTCAGCGGGAATGATCCGAACCTTGTCACTCGGGACAACCATCGCCTTATCCAGACGCTGCGTCGTCACGTAGGGTGCATCCCAGACCTGGAAGTAGTACAACTCGTCGTCCATGACGAAGTCGTCCACCATGTAGGGGTACGTCGAGAAGAGCCAGAGCGAGACCCGATCGTTCTTTCCCCGACGCATGTCGAGAAACTCGAGATGAGCCCCCCGTGCCACCTCGGCCTTCGACTTGCCGGTGTCAGGAAACTCCCATGCCATCGACCCAGACGTATCCACAAGGTCGACCCTGACCTTGGACTCGACATAGCCGCTCACCTCTTCGGTCGCTGTTAGGAAGGGATCGGCCGCCGCAACGAGCACCAGAACAAGTGCTCCCGCAACCAGCACCTTGGGGAGGACATGGACGGCACGCGCCCACAGGCGTTTCTGGTGCTTTGGATCGATAACGTGCCCGGAGTGATTCCGGCTGTGCTTCCGCCGCTTCAGAATGAGCCGCGCGACCGTGGCAAGCACCGCGAAGCCAACAACGACCGTCAGCCAGAACGCGAGGCCCACGTCACCGTAACGGACTTGCGCCAACTCCGTCGCGAAGAGCTCTTCGATGCTCCCGTTGAGAAACGCGACGAATTCGGTCCGCGAGGATAACATTACCCCTGCCTGAACCAGCCCTTGATACCCAGCCATAATCGGACGTGCGGCTGCAAGAGCATCAGTGACTCGTCCAACTTCCGCACCTCTTCCGCCGGGTCCTCAATGGATGCCACGGCGCCCTTCTCCAAATCGCTCTGATAGGCGACCAGGCGTGACGCCAGCGTCGCTAGCCCATCCTTCCTGGCCCCGTCGCGCAAACCTTCAACGTGCAGCATGATCTCCTTCGCGGTATCACCAGGATTGAGATTCGGCAGCTCAGCTTGTAAATACTCACGCATCGAGATCACGAGAGCGCGTTCGAGATCGCGCAAAGCAGCCCCGTTGTCATGTGTCGGGATGATCTGGGCGAGCGCTTTCAGGTGACGCCGCAGGTTTCCACGCGCAGCCCAGATGGACGGTGGGGCCTGAATCTGTGCGTCGAGCCGCTCCAGCTCCTCGGCTGCCTTGACTGCTTCGATCGAGACCATCTTCGGTCGGCGCGCTAGACGGGCCAACATGAACAGCCAAATGACAAGCGGCAACGGTGCGACCGTCCAGACGATGGTCCGAAACAACGTCACACGCCCACTAAACTTGCCAAGCTCAACCGTGTCACGGATGTCGAGCACGGGTAGATCGGTGATCGTTGCCACGTAACGCACAAGCCCCTGGCCACCTTCGATCTGTTGGACCTCGGCGTCCTCAATTTCCTCGCCGAGACCCCGCACCAAATAGTAGAAGCTGAAGCTGGGGAGTACGTAGACCGCCTTCTCAGGCGTAATCAGCCGAAAGCCGTAGACGAAGTCGAAGATGTGATCGTCCCCGACGCGACTTTTTCGGATATCGAGCGAGAGACCTTCGAAGGGATGTACTGGCAGGCTCTCGGGCACCATCCGGTCTTCGAGGATGAGGATTTCCTTGCCGTCGGCGATGAGGTCAGGAAATCTGACACGGTAGGTCCGGGTAATAACATCCCCCGTTGTGACAACCGTTGGCGCGAGATCCAAGGTCTCGACCGTGACCGGTAAAACCCCAAAACTCGCATGCGGCAAGTCCTGCGCGGCGCCACCCGCGCCAGAGCCGACGAGCCAGCTGGTAAGGGCGAGCCAGCTGACGACCCTCGTCCGTCCCGTAACCATTCCGTTTCTACCGACTCTACCGGGCCGTCCGCGCGATGAGAAACTTCGACAGCACCTCGGTGTGATTCTCTGGCGTGAGCACGACGGAGTCGACGCCACTGTGGTGCTTCAGCTTGTATTGCAACGCCTCCCGGCGCTCCTTGATTCCACGCCGGATGGCGCCCACCTTACGCGCCGAGATGACAGTCTGCCTGCCCGTCTCCATATTGGAAATCCGGATGTAGCCGAGCCGACTTCGGACCCGGAATTCACCCGAATCATCCAGGATAAGCACTATCATATCGTGCTTTGCGGCCAGCATGCTGAGCAGCTTGAAGTCAATCGAGGCCTGGTCATTGACTAAGTCCACAACGTCCGAAATTATGATGACTGAGTGACGCATTTTCAGACGGGCGGCCACGAACTTGAGTGCTACCGAAAAATCAGCCCGACGCTTTAACGGAAATTCCTGCTGAAGCTTCAGTTTTTCAAAAATCTGGTGGGCCATGTAGAACACCTGCGAGGTGCCAAGCTTCGGCTTGAGATACAGCTCGATTCGGTCGGAGAAGGCCAACAATCCCATGGGGTCTCGCAGTTTGGCGCGAGTCAACCCGATACTACCAATGAGGTCCAACATCAGTAGGGCCTTGTTTGACTCCTGTGAGATCTGGAACAACGTCGAGTAGGAGAGATCGAGGACGAAGAGCGTCCGGAGTTCCTTCGGCTCCATCCTCTCGATCTTGTAGAGCTTCTTGGGATATGTGCGAAGGCTCAGCGCCCAAGCGACATCCTTAAGCGGCTGGCCGGGACGCCACCGATCGACACCAACGATGTCGTAGCCCACACCCTTGAACCCGCTCTTATGCTCGCCGAAATGAACGCTGGTCGATTTTTTCTTCGCCTTGATCCCGTATTTGATGTCTCGGAACCTGGCAAAGAGCTCCTCTACTTCCACGGAGGGACCTCCACGTCCCGGATGACCGTGTCGAGCAAATCCTCCTTATTGACCGAGAACTCCATCCCCTCCTTGAGCACCAAGCGGTGCGCCAGGACCGGCTTGGCTACCGCTTTAATGTGATCCGGCGTGATCACACTATCGCCATGAAAGAAAGCGAACGTTCGGGCCACTGCCTCCAGATGGAAGTGGACTCGCGGCGAAATGCCGACCTTGATGTACTCTTTCACGGTTCGCGCGGCCCGGCCCTGCACGCGATGGGGACGCGTGTTTCGGATAAGCCTGACTTTATACTGCTGACCGTACTCAGACATCTTGACGTTAGCGAAGATGTAGTGCGCAATGTCAAGGACCTCGTAAAGATTCGTAAGCTTCTCGACCTTCTTCCCGACGACGTTGTGCGCACTTATGTTTAGCTCGTCTTTTTCGTCCTCTGGATCGAGCACATTGATGGAAAGCGTCGTGCGGTCGAGCTGCGCGATAGGGTTAGGGAAGGTCCCTTCTTCCTCTCCGAAGATGTTTTCGGTACAGATCACCATAAAGAAGCGTGGCCCGGCGGTGTCATTGAAGTCACACGATAGCGGGAACAGCGGAAGGACCTTCCCCTCGTCCAGGTTACCGTAGTCTGAGCTCAATGTAGCTGAGCTCTCCTCCATTCCTTCGAGTACCGCCGCCTTAGTCTTCCCAGACAGCCGGTTGTCCTCGTCAATGAGAACAATGTGAGCCATGAGCTTGCCCGGCTTAAAGTGGATTCTCCTCGTGCCATCGACTTCTTCAATGATCGTTTCGTAGCCGAGGATATCCTCAGGCATGTAGGTCGGCAGCCCCTGGATCCGCTCGAACTTCGCATCAATCGCCATGGCGCATGCGCTGACGAGGTCCGTCTTCCCGGTTCCTGTCGGCCCCCGGAACATCAGGTGCGGCTGTCGCAATGCCTTCACGTGCTGGAGTTTGTCGGTATAGGGCAGCAGCGTAAACAGCGCCCACGACAGGATTCGCGCGGCCTCATCCAAGCCATACAACCATTTTGTCGACTCGGCCTGGAATCGCTGAACAACTTCATTGGCGCGATCGAAGTCGATCATCGGTTTTGTTTCGACGGCCATCTCACAGATCTCCAAGCTCCGCGTCGATCAGCAGCGCCAACCGCGATTTAGGTACGCGGTACGGGGCGTAACTGTACAGGATCGTGGCAGATAGCGCTACGAACCGAATGGTTGGCTCAGAACTTGACGCGAACCCCAACAAACGCACTGATAGCTGCACCGGGACTAACGAATCGGGGGCCATCCGCATCCGGAGCCTCCTCAAGATCGATCTCAACCTCCGCCAGAACGCCAAAGGTCTCGTACTTCGCATCGAAGAGGTTGTCGACACGGCCGAACAACTCAAGGGACTCATTAACGACGTAGGCTGAGCGAAGATTGACGATACCAAATCCGTCGAGTGGTTCTTGGTCATTACCCTCGTCACCGACGAAGAATCGACTAGACGCCACGATCCCTCCTAGCGACACATTCCACTCGGGAGTCAGATCATATCGACCACCCAGTTTTAAACTGTGACGGGGTATGCCAGGTAACCGGTCGCCGGGATCAACAGCTATGTCCCCGTCTTCAGTCGAGGCGTCGTTAACCACCGTGTTACTTGGCAAACGGAGAGGCGACTCGAAAGTTACTTCGACCAGGCCATAGCTGGCATACCACGCAAAGTGGTCCGCACTACCCGAAAGCTCAACATCGAGGCCAACGCGACGGGTGTCTCCGGCGTTCTGGAAGAAGCCATTACCGATCAGATCGGGCGACGCAACAAACAGAATGTCGTCTCGAATACCGGTCCGGTAGACGACGGCCGACCAGTTCACGTCATTCGACTTCGCGCTGAATCGCCCACGACCACCGCCCTCAACCGACCGTGCAACGGCTTGTTTGAGCGGCGGATCTGACACAAACGCATTCGGAACTCGGCATGGTTCATCGGGATCGGCGCAACTAAGCTCCGCCGCCGTTGGAACGCGGTTGGATTCGGTGTACCGACCAACGAAAGACAGGGCTTCAGAGGTCTCATACACCACGCCGACGGCTGGGTTGAAGCGCGAGAACGAGTGGTCACCGTCCAAAGAGGTGCCAAGACGGTCAACGATGGCGATCTGAGAAGTATTGAATCGTCCCGAGATGGTCACGTGCCACTGATCCGTGAAGGATAGCGTATCGCTGAAGTACAACCCTACTGCGCGGTTCTTTGTCTCCAGTGCAGTATTAAACAAATCGTCTGGCGCCGCCCGAAACACACCCGCTAGCAACCCAGACCCTATAACGGTCCTGTCGGATGTTAAGGTTCCCACTTCACTGTTCGAGGCGAACGAGACATCAGCCAGGTCGGCGGACACCCCGAGGATTAACGCGCTGACCAGGCTGCCAGGTCGGTGTCTACCGACCAGCTGCACTGAGCTACCGTACCCCTTGGACCTCGTGGTCGTACGATTGAACGCCCCGTCACCCTCTGCAACACTGTTGGTAATAAACCTCCCACTCACGACATCGACGAGTGGAATCGTTCCAGGCGTTTCCCTGTTTCTTGCGTTAACATCACTGTTGTTGCCACCTCCGGCACACAATGTGTTTGACGGAGCACCAACTGGTAATACGCCGTCGTCACAGACACCAAATTCGGCTTCGTCACCGTTGAGAGTGGCACGCTTGAGGTCACGGTAAAATCCATTCACTTGAAGGACCCATTTGGACGAGAGCGCAACATTGAATCGGCCCTGGCCAAACGCGAGTCGGTTCTCCGTCGTGTCAGGAAACGTAAAGACAGCTGACCGGTCTATGTCGAGCAACTCGACCGGGACAGGACCATTGCCGTTCAGCGTGCTATCGGCATAGGTGAAACTAATGCCCCCGTCGACACGCTTTTGGCGGTACCACAGGTTCACCACTGATTGGGTCACGGCAGAATCAGATGCCGTTCGCCAACCCGCCTCGTCAAACCTGGTAGCACCCAAGTAAATCGCCCAGGGGCCCCGCGTAGCGCCAAACTCTCCGGTCCCACTCAACCGCTTAAATGAACCACCCAGTACCTCGCCTCTGAATCCGTTCGTCTCGAAACCGTTCTTGAGACGCAGAACCAACGCGCCGCCTAGTGCATTCAGACCGAATATTGGATCGGCACCAGCGATCAACTGCGCACTCGCCATTGCAAACTGCGGAATGAGATCGAACTGAACGATGTCACCAAACGGCTCGTTGATTCGAACGCCGTTCTGATACACAGCAACACCTTGTGGCAATCCTAGCAGCGGAGAAGCGTTAAACCCACGAAACCTCAGCGTCGGCTGAATGGGATTACCAGTTGCGCTTTCTAATGTCACGCTCCCGAAACGTTCCTGCAACGTGTCGGCGATCGACGATGTGCCACGTTCCGACAATTCGGTTAACCCGATAATCGAAACCATCGTTGGAATCCGACGACGCTCGACTCCTCCCAAAAAAATCTGGGCGACAGAAACAACATCCACCTGCTGTGCGAACGGTGAGATAATGAGCTGCATATCGAGCGCGCATGTCGATCCAGATGTCAAGTTGACAGACTCCTCTGATGCTCGAAACCCAGACATCGAAAAGCGGACCGTATAGAGGCCTGGTGGGATCGAGACTAACTGGTAAGCACCGGTTGCGTCTGTGACCACAACCGACGAAAACGAGTCTGTTGATGAATTAACTGTAACGGTGGCCCCGGCCAGCGCGCCACCCTGCTGATCGAGGACCCGACCCTGGAGCGTGCTCGTCGCCTGAGCAACAACAGTAACCGAGGCCCCCAGGCAGAAGCCAGAGACGATTAGAGCTGACGCGATGGCTGCACGGGTTAGCAACGTACGGGACAGGCACACAGAGGCCAACCGTACGACCATCACAAGGAATCGTTGACTGCCTGGGCGGCACACGGATCTTTCCGGAACATTTGCGGCCGACTACTCGAGTTGAAGCGAATGCCGTGCTCCAGGTCAAACGTATTTTCTGCCAAGAAGAACACGTTGAAGCCTTTGGCCAGGCTAAGCCTGGCGAAGAAGCCGACGAGACCGCGCGCACTAAACGTGAACGCGTTAAGGTCCTTCGCGACGCTGGCACGAATTTTTTTCCGGGATCCTCAGAGACTACACGTCTTAATACATGAAGCGTCCCCGTGGCCTTCCAACCGGACGCTGACCACACTTTATCGCCGTCAAACTGCAGTTGCGTGTCCGAACCACCGCAAGGTTGATCTTGCGAACATAGCCGTGGCGCACACCAGAGCTATTTCACGCCGAACCCGAGCGTGAAACCGACATAGAACTCTCGACCCGGCGACGGCTCGAAGTAACGCCGCCCCCAAGCATTGACGATCACAGATGAGTTGTAGCGCTCGTTGAACAAGTTATCAATGCCGAAAAACGGCCGTATGCTACTATCGCCCCACAACCGATCCAAGCCGAATCGGAGGTCAACCACCGCATAGGACCAGTTCGAGGCCGTATTGGCATTATTCGCGAAAATACTATCAACCCACCGGATCGACGCGTTCGATCGCAGACCGAACGGTGCCGCGTAGTCCACACCAACAAAGAGTCGGTTAGGTGGGACGCCTGGCTCAAAGTTTCCAGAGTAGCTCCCAAACTTCACAAAAGTGAAGTCCTGGTGCGTGTACGCCATCCGTGCACCCAGCCGAGAGGTCGGCCGCCAGTTCAGGGATAACTCCACGCCATTACGCGACGATTCCCCAGCGTTGGCAAAGAACGTCTGCTCGTCGGCTCCCTCCTGGGACACAAATGCGTCTAGCAACCGCAACTGATACACGGTGACTTCATACTGAAGGCGTGCTGGCTCCACGAGCCCGCGAAGACCAACCTCAAAACTACGGATGCGCTCAGGGTCAAGTAGCTGGTTAAAACCGCCCTCACCTTCCGGTCGGTTGGAGAGCTCAACAGTGGTCGGGGTTTGATACGCCGTTGAATAGTTGGCAAAGACGTTCAACGTCGGGGTCGCCGTAAACGTCAGACCAACCGAAGGGCTCGCTGCGTTCATCGTGCGTTCGCCCGACTGATCGCCATCATCTAATTTCTGGTCTGTCGCTGAGAAATTGTAGTAGTCATACCTGACACCAGCAGTCACCGTTACTCGGCTATGTGGCGAGATGCTTACCTGCGCGAAGGGACCAGCTGACAAGACCTCCTCAAGTTGTTGAACTAACAAGCTGCCTCGCAGATGCCCAGTGTCCGGTGTAGTTATGTTCCCTGACTCCATTCGGGTATCGCCCTGAAAAGACACATCGACGCCCATACTCCATTGGGCGGTTCCCTCCATGCCGAGATACTCGGAGCGCAAACCGCCGCCTTTCCGGCTGAGATCAATGATACGGCCTGGGTTCGATGCAAACAGATCACGCGACACCCCCCAGCCCGTGGCACGGAACATCTGTGTACCAAAGCTGTGTTCCAGTGTGGCTCCATACTGGCCTTGGGTAGTCCCTTCCCCCCAATGCTGTTTCACAGCGATAAACCGAGTCCCGCGGGGGTTGGTCAGAGCGTTTTGTTCGTTCATCATGCTCGGGTTCTCAGCAAACGGCGCAGCGTAGTAATTGAAGACGCCAGAAAGGCGGGTGCCTGCCGACAGTGCCTGGCGAACAACGGCATTGGTCTGTCTGATTTCTGCGGCGCTGTGCTCACGCCAGCCGTCAGTCTGAAACCGACTAAAACTTCCCATGAACTCAGTTCCACTGTTGTTATGCCCGTCGACCCTTATTTGCTGGCGGTTGTAACCGTTACTACCGACCTGAATATCAGGGCGGACGGTCAACCGTCGCGACGGATCGATTTCAGTAAACAGGCTGATCACACCGCCGGCTGAATTACCGTAGAGTACGGAACTAGGCCCGCGAATAACCTCTATGCGCCGCACCGAACCGAGATCGACGCTACCTGGCTCGGTCGTCCCATCAGCGGTGGTGATCGGGATACCGTCCTGAACAATGGCTATGCCGCGCAGGCCGAATTTTGGTTGTGGCGAACGAATACTTAATCCAACGCCGCCGGACAACCCATAGTTGCGTCGGTTCTGCACAAGTAGTCCTGGAATACCACGTAGCGCTTCATCCATCGAGGCTTTCCGCTGCGCAAAGTCGATGTCATCTTGTTGGATCAACGTAACGGCGTTCGGAACTGATGCAAGGATCTGCTCACTCCTCGTGACACTCACCGTCTCGGCTAGTGGCGCGATACCAAGCGCCATGTCCTGCGTCTCAGTGGCGCCCGTAGCCAGGGTGACCGTGACCGCCTGGGCACGAAACCCTGGCAGAGCACACTGCACCTCATAGGTGCCGGCATCTAATCGTGCAATCTCGTAGTTACCAAGACCGTCGGTTACAGTGCTACTGGAGCGACCCGTATCCGTATTCCTGGCTGTCATAGTGACGCCAGGCAGAACCCCTCCACTCTCGTCTTGGGTCGTTCCGCGAATAGCGCTCGAGCCCTCCTGAGCCACCATGCTCGCTGGCGCACCAACCACAACGAGCAGCATAACCATCCCACACGCCGCACGCGGGCCGAACCACTGCTGCACACTGAGCGCCATATTTACTCCTGAGTGACACCGAGACGAACAGAGGCGGCCCCCCTTACAGCGCCGCCACACCGCTCAACGATACCGCAGATACGGTTATTTGCCGCAACTGGCCGTCGAACGTCCCTAGTGCCAAGCCGCCGACGATCAGTACCCGACGGCGGGCACGCCCCACCACACTCGTCATCCACATGACCCAAAAACTAAAGAAGCGCGCTATTCTATGAATGTGAGACAGCAAGCGTCAAGCACGTAACACCAAGTGAAATCAACAAGTTGCCAACCAAGCTCCTCCCTCAGTCTTCGTCCTGATTGCAAGTGGCCGTCCGAGTTGATAAGCTTGTCGGCCGCTCTTGTCATCCGCCGGCTGACGGCACATGCGAGGAGAGACGGTAATGAAAACAAGTTGGGCGGTCCGGGTGGCGGTGGTCGTCGTGGCCTACGGCGTGTGGGGTGGGCTAGCGGCCCAACAGCAACAAGTCGACCTGAGTAAGCCGACGGTCTCGATCGTGCAGACTGTCGGCTGCGTGTCCACAGAGGCTGGTACCCTCCCGACGTGGTGGCTGACCAACGCCACCGACCCGACCGAAACAGAGGCGCCGTACGCGAGTAACGATGAAATCGAAGGCGTGAGGGACGCGTCGCCTGGCTCGAACCGGTTTCAGTTGATCGGCGTGGCTGATTTCCTCGACGCCGAAGGGGCGCTCAATCAGTTCCAGCGCGGTGATTTCACGGCCTCCGAGTCAGTTAATGCCACCGGGCAGCTGGTCGCCGGGCACAGGGTCGCCGTGAAAGGTCTGTTCATCGAAACCACCGACCCGAAGCGCATTAACCTCACGTCGGTCATCAGCCTGACTGATTCCTGCAGCTAGTGCCGTTCCAACGTGTTTCGCTTCCCCTATGCTAATGTCAAACATCAACGTGGCGGCCGCTAGCGTGGTAGTCGCAGCCACACTCGGTCTGGGCAGCGCGCTGGCGGTCCAGAAGCAGGGCGACGTCAAGCTCATGACCGTCGTCGGGTGCCTCCGCCATGACTCTGGGGATCTCCCGTGGGTGCTGGAGAGGGCGACCGGGGGAAAGAACGCGAAAACCGCGTTCTCCAGCCAGGATGAGCTGAGGGCCTCCGGCGAGCAATCGCTCGGCTCATTCGAGCACCGCCTTTTGGGCGTCAGTGAGTTCGGGGTCGAGCCGCACGTCGGACACAAGGTCCAAGTTAAAGGTCTGCAGTTCAGCTACGAGGGCGAGTCGAGGATCAACGTCACTTCTTTCCAGCATCTCGCACCGAACTGCGAGTAGCTCACCCCGCGGGGTCTACACACTCAATGGCCGACCGTTTGAAGCCGGCGATACTTGCGGTCGGACTTGCGGCTGCGCTTGTGGCCGTCGGGGAACAAACTGTGGCGCAGAACGTGCGTTTCGTGACTGTGGTGGGCTGCGCGTCCCCAGGCGGCGAGCCGCAAACCTGGATGCTGACGAGCGCGACCGAGGGTGAGTCGCCGGAAAAAACCGGGGCCGCCATCAAAGCGCAGCCTGGGACCGCAGCCGAAATCGAACGGGCGACGGAGACGCCGCTGGGCGACCTTACCTACCGACTGCTTGGAACCAGCCAGTACAACCTCGACGACCACACAGCGCACAAGGTCCTGGTCAAGGGCCTCCTCATTGTGACCGATGAAGAGCGGCGCCTAAACGTGACCTCCATCCAACACGTCGACGCCAACTGCACCGCGTCCTAGTGTCCCTTCACTAAACCGCCTCGGCGTAGCGGTTCTAGCCTGAAACACTCGCGGCACAGAACGGGTCAGGCTCGGGTTGGACCACCCAAAACGTAGCCTATAGAGATGCACGCCTAGCGATACAGATTGCAGTTCCCACCGCGCAAGCGACGTTTGAATACGCGGTTTCGATAATGAGAAACGTATGGTCGAACACGCGCCCTGAGACAATCGGGCCGATGAGCCAGGCTATTCCACCGGCAGTTTAGACCTTTGTGGTTTGTGCTGGCTCAACAGCACCAAGGTGCACACGCCGTTCGAGCTCTACAAACCCCTCCGCTGCTGCTGGTTCTGGCCACAAAACCGAAACGACCACCGCCACAAGAAAAGCGAGCGAAATCGACACGATGCCAGGATTTCGTAACGGAAAAATTGCCGTGGCATTACCAAGAATATCCACCTGAATTGCTGGTGAGAGATAGATCAGCAAGAGACTCGCCGCCGTGCCAGTGAGCATGCTGGCCTGTGCTGCGCGTGTCGTAAAGTTTTTCCAGAAAATTGAGAGTACCAACGCTGGGAAGTTAGCGCTTGCGGCGATCGCGAAGGCAAGACCTACCATATAGGCCACATTTTGTCCTTCGAACACGATCCCAAGAACAATCGCTACCACGCCGAGCAGTGCTGAAGAGATGCGCGCCACCCTCAACTGTTCTTTCTCAGAAGCGACGCCACCTCGAACCACATGCACCCACAGGTCGTGCGAGAGCGCTGCGGCGCCGGCCAGCGTTAATCCCGCAACCACCGCAAGGATTGTGGCAAATGCAACAGCTGAAATAAAACCCATGAAACCTGGCCCGCCAACCGCATCGGCCAATAGCAAGGCTGCCATATTGCCGCCTGCATCAACGCCGCTGATTACATCCTGCCCAACAATCACCATCGCGCCGAAACCGAGAATAAAGGTGAGCAAGTAGAAAACACCAATAAACGCCGTCGCGTAGGATACCGATGTCCGGGCTGTGCGTGCATCCGGCACAGTGTAGAACCGCATCAGAATGTGTGGAAGGCTAGCCGTACCCAGCATCAAGGCCAATCCAAGCGAGAACGCCTCGATCGGGTCAGAGACCAATCCACCCGGACCTAAAACACCGGGACCGTACTGATCGGCCGCTGCCTGAAAAAGCGTCAACGGATTAAATCCGAAACGTGCAAGGGTAAAAGCTGCCAACAGAAAAGCCCCAAGCAGTAGGAGGATTGCTTTGATGATTTGTACCCAGGTGGTGGCAATCATGCCCCCGAAGAGCACATAGGCCAACATCACAACACCGACGATGACAACAGCTAGCTCGTACTCCAACCCAAAAAGCAATTGGATGAGCTTGCCAGCGCCGACCATCTGCGCAATTAGATAGAACGCCACCACGGCCAATGAGCCGACCGCGGCAGCAATGCGCACCGGCACTTGGCGTAATCGAAACGTAATGACGTCTGAAAATGTGTAACGTCCGAGATTTCTGAGAGGTTCAGCGATCAGAAACATTACGATCGGCCAGCCAACCAAGAACCCGATGGAATAGATGAGGCCGTCAAAACCGGATAATGCGACCAACCCGGCTATACCAAGGAAGCTAGCCGCGCTCATGTAATCGCCGGCCAGGGCTAAGCCGTTCTGAAGAGCGGTGACACTACGACCAGCGGCGTAGAAGTGCTCAGCGCTGTGCGTGCGCCTCGCAGCCAAGTAGGTAATACCGAGCGACAGTGCGATAAATAGGAGGAAACCTGTTATCGCAACAAGGTTTGGTTCGCCCAAGCCACTCGTCACAACCGCCCTCGGAGTGCAGCCACGTTAGCGTCATAGTGCCGGTTCGCCCAGCGGACATAGACCCAGATGAGTACCCATGCCGAAACGATCACGAACGTACCAATCAGCATGCCGAGACTAAGCCCAGGCCTCAGAAGCGTCGCCAGTAGAGGCTTATTGAACGCAACTAACCCAATGAAACAAAAATACAGCACCATCGTGGCGATGGTTAGTCCACTAGCCACGCGCCAGCGCGCTGCGTTCAAACGTCTCAGGTCGTCAGAAAAAGATGTGGCCACAGGGAGTGCAAGGGTATAAAGCCTTGACCTGAGCGTCAACACCCAGCCAACCGATGCCGTTTGGACAACCTGCCCGAAGCAGCGAAGTACGCCATCCTGCGATCCGATGACGACCTCGCGGTCCGCGATGGCAAGCGACTCCAAAAGTGATGCCGCGGTACCAAATTCCTCGGTTTTTTCAGATTTCGACGTCGAGGGGCACCGAGTCGTTCGTCGTCAGACCAGGCATAGACCTTTCCACCGCACAGTGCTCGGCTGGCAAGGCACAACGAGGGAGCAAAACGCACCAGCCGGGGCGCCTCGCCCGAGACTTATGCTACGAATGATTGGAACGGGACACTAGTTGCCGTAGCACGCACGGTAGGATCCCACCGTGGCGATAGTAGTTTAGCTCTTCCGGGGTGTCGATCCGTGCAGTTACGACGAACGTCTTCGTCGATCCATCCAGCGCGGTCGCCAAGACTCGGACATCGCTCCGCGGTTTCAAATTGTCAGCGATCCCAATTAAGTCGAACGATTCATGACCGGTCAGACCGAGGCTCGCCACACTGTCGCCATCCTTAAAGACAAGCGGCAGCACGCCCATAAAGACCAGGTTACTGCGATGGATTCGCTCGAACGCTTCGGCAATGACGGCGCGGACGCCGAGAAGCATTGTCCCCTTCGCCGCCCAGTCACGTGATGAGCCAGAACCGTACTCCTTACCCGCCAGCACGACGAGCGGAGTGGCTTCGTGCTTGTAGCGCATGCCGGCATCATAGATGCTCATCTGCTCGCCGCCTGGCTGATAGCACGTCCAGCCGCCTTCTGTCCCCGGCGCAAGCTTGTTGCGCAACCGTATGTTGGCGAACGTTCCCCGTATCATCACTTCATGGTTTCCCCGTCGGCTGCCGAACGAGTTGAAGTCCTTTGGGTCGACCCCGTTGGCGATCAAGTATTGCCCAGCCGGTCCGTCTGGTGAAATCGTGCCTGCCGGCGAAATGTGATCGGTGGTCACGCTGTCGCCGAGTATGGCGAGGACGCGTGCCGCTTTGATGTCACCGGGCGCCGACGGTTCGGGCGACAATGCCTCGAAGAACGGTGGTTTCCGGACGTAAGTCGAGTCACTCTGCCAGTCAAAACGCTGGCCGGTCGGCGCAGGAAGTCCTCGCCAGCGGTCGTCGCCTTCGAAGACCCCGGCGTACTTCTCGGTAAACTGCTCCGTGCGAACGGCGGACGCCATCGCTGACTGCACCTCACTCGTCGACGGCCAGATGTCCGCGAGAAAGACGTCGTGATCGTTGTGGTCCTGCCCGAGTGGCTCGGTTGTCAGGTCGGTCGTCATCCAGCCGGCCAGCGCGTAGGCCACAACCAGTGGCGGTGACGCGAGATAGTTGGCTCGAACCAGCGGTTGCACACGCCCCTCAAAGTTCCGGTTGCCGCTCAGTACTGAAGTTACGACCAAGTCACGATCCTTCACGGCGGATGCCACATCCTCGGGCAATGGTCCGCTATTTCCGATGCACGTGGTACAGCCATAGCCGACGAGCCCGAAGCCGATCTGCGCGAGCGGCTCCAGCAGCCCGGCGGCCTGCAGATACTCGGTGACCACCCTCGAGCCTGGCGCCAGACTAGTCTTGACCCATGGCTTCGACTGCAATCCTCGCTCGATCGCCTTCTTGGCAACGAGCCCAGCCGCAAGCATGACGCTCGGGTTCGATGTGTTGGTGCAGCTCGTGATCGCCGCCACGACGACGGCGCCGTGATCCACATCGTTGCCACGGGACACCGCCGTTGTCGACACGGCACCGCGTGTGCCGTCCACCCTCGCGCCCTTCAGGACGCGGGCGAACGCCGGCTTCGCATGCTTAAGGGGTACACGGTCCTGCGGTCGTTTCGGACCAGCAATACTGGGCTCGATCGTGCCAAGATCGAGCTCAACCACCTCCGTGTACGCCGGGTGGTCACTCTCCGTGGCAAAGAGCCCCTGTGCCTTCGTGTAGGTTTCAACTAGATCGATCTGCCCGCGAGCACGGCCCGTGAGGCTTAGGTAGTCGAGCGTCATGTGATCGACCGGACAGATAGCAACAGTTGACCCGTACTCCGGTGACATATTACCGAGCGTCGCGCGGTCGGCCAGCGTCAGCAACTTGAGACCGGGCCCGCAAAACTCGACGAACTTCCCGACGACACCATGGTGACGCAGGCGTTCAGTGATCGTCAGTACGAGGTCAGTCGCGGTCGCCCCCTCCGGAAGCGTCCCCACCAGACGGAAGCCGATGACGTCCGGCATTAGCATCGAGATCGGCTGGCCCAACATAGCTGCCTCCGCCTCGATGCCACCGACGCCCCAGCCAACGACGCCAAGCCCGTTGACCATCGTGGTGTGCGAATCGGTCCCGACGAGCGTGTCGGGATAGGCGACTATCTGGCCGTTCGAGCGATCCAGGCAGACAACACGCGCGAGATACTCTAGGTTGACCTGGTGCACGATGCCGGTGTCCGGTGGCACGACTCGGAAGTTGCGGAAGGCGGCCTGCCCCCACTTGAGGAATGCGTACCGCTCCTTGTTCCGGACAAACTCGAGCTTGGCATTTAGCTCGAAGGCGTTCTGGTGTCCGAAGTGGTCGACCTGAACCGAGTGATCGATGACGAGTTCGGCCGGCTGCGCCGGGTTGACGACACTTGGATCCCCTCCGAGTCGAACAACACCGTCCCGCATCGCCGCAAGGTCGACAACCACTGGAACTCCCGTAAAGTCCTGCAATAGTACGCGGGCCGGCATGAAAGCGACCTCGCGCGTCGCAGGATCCGCTGGACTCCATCGAGCGAGCGCTTCGATTTCCTCGGCCTTAACGACCCGGCCATCTTCCCGCCGGAGCATATTTTCAAGCAGAATTTTGAGCGAGTAGGGCAACCGGGCGACACTCGGGTACCCAGACACCTCCAACGCCCGAAGGCTGTACATCTGAACCTGGCCGTCGCCAACGCGGAGGGACTGGCGTGCGCCGAAGGAATTTGTACTCATCGTAGAGACCCTTAATGATCATCTACCGAAGGCTAACAGCGCAAGCCTCAACCCCCAGATCCAGAGAACCCGCGGTCGCGGAAGAGGCTCAGCAGCGATCGCTAAGCGCCGAGCCCATCGGGGCTGCGGAAGCAACCGTCCGTGTGAACGAACGAGTCTGGGCAACAACCACAGGCTTAGCCACACAACGCTCGCCGAGCGATTCGGTTTCTCGAGCGACCCGAAGAGCTCGGTGCGATCAGCTAGACTTTTTCTTGAAATACCTCCGCTTCGAAGGTGAACACCGTAGCGCCGGTCTTCCACGCGTCACACGGAAATCCGGCCCTCTGACAAGTCTGCACCAGAAACGTATGCGCGTCCCAACCCCATTCCATAGCCACCTGCGGCAGGAGCAGGCCACGGTGCACACCGTCGACGATGACCAGCCCGTGCCGGCCAACCTCTATCCGCCCTGGTTCGAGGCACAGCTCGAGCGGGCCGAGCACCGAAATCTCGAAGGTCACGCGCCGGCGTGCCGACACAGCACGGCGGTCGGTTTAACATCGGCTTGGGCTTCATCTGCTAGTGCCGTCGCTGACAGTGGCGCGCTAACCTTCACCGCGACCGACAGGCGCGCCACCCGCAGCAACTGTTGATGTTCGGTAGACGACAGCCCCACAAGCTCCTACTTGTCAGGATTCAACAATGCCAGCTAGGTAGCCGACGACCTGCCGTTTGTCGCCCGAGACGTCGCCGGAGTCGGCGCGCTTGAGGACCGTCGCTTGTCGGGCACCGAGTGCCCGTGCAGCCCGCATGACCGAAACAGCTGCGCCTCCTCCACAGGCAACATAGCGACCACGCTCGCGCTCGGGGTAGCGTTCGAACTCGTCGAGCAGACCGTCCGCATCGAAGCGACCGACGTAGTCAACTACGCGGCCATCCAGCTCGGCCGCTCGCTGGCCGTCAAAATAGTGTGACAGATCGGTGCTAGCCACGAGCAGCGCGCGGGTGCCAACCAGCGCGTCAGCCAGTACATCCGCGAGCGCGAGAATCGTCGCCCGAACCTGGTAGCCGATCACGAGCGGCACGATCGGTGTCTCGGGCAGTACACGCCGTAGGAACGGGAGTTGGAGCTCTAGCGAATGCTCCTGCTTGTGTGCGGCTGGATAGGAAGTAATCAGAAGCGACCGTGACCGGACCCGGTCCGCCACGGTTGCGGCGATAGGGACGGGACCGAGCGGCGTCGCGAAAGCACCACGCTCGTAAATCGACACGCCATCAAACCCGACGAAATGCGAAGGCCCGACTAGTACGGCAACGTCATATGATCGGCCCCGGACGGTGCCGTAGGCGTGTGCAGCGACCGGCCCCGAATACATTAACCCGGCGTGCGGAACGATGAGGGCAAGCACGCGGTCACGCGCCGGCTCAGCAGCGGCAGCGAGACAGCGGTCAACGGCCCCGCCTGACCCGGACACCACGAACCGGCGACGGCGGCCGGTCGCAACGGTTCGAGCGATAATCGCGGGTCGCGTTCCACGTCAGGCCTCCCTTGTGTCCTGTCGGGCACACCACCAGGGCAATTGTCGCACACTCTCCCGGCTGTGAATAGTGGCCCGTCAACCGATCCGTTAGATCGTTGACCAGCGGCAGCCGGTCCACTACACTGACCCTGAGATCTCAACAAAGTAGAGGTGTCGCGTGACGCGAAGCTGGTTGATCGGCGTGTTGGCCCTGTGTGTAATAGCTCCAACCGGGAGAGCCGCCGATGACTACCGTGCCGACATCGAAGCCTGGCGCGCGAAGCGTGAGGCACGGCTAAAAGCGGACGATGGGTGGCTGACACTGGGTGGTCTCTTTTTCCTAAAGGAGGGAGAGAACAGCTTTGGCTCGGGACCACTAAACGACATAGTGCTGCGGGAGGGTCCAACAGAAGCGGGCGTCTTCACGTACCGCGACCGAAAGGTCTCGGTGCGCGCAATGGCGGGCCACAACCTGCCCATCAGTGGCATGGCGACGCCGCACACGCGCCTCTATCCGTTCGAGGGCCGTCGCCCCACTATCACCATCGGACACTTGAGCCTGTTCGTCCATCTCAGCGGTAAGCGGCTGGCGATCCGGATGCGCGACCAGGACAGCGTGATCCGCCGGGAATTTAAGGGGCTCCGCTGGTTCCCAGTCGATGATCGCTACCGGGTCAAGGCCCGGTTCATCCCCCACCGCGCGCCCCGAATTGTCCGCGTCCAGAATACCCTTGGGGACATGGAAGCATTCACCAGTACCGGAGCAGTCACCTTCTCACTTGGAGGGAAGGAACTACGGATGATGCCAGTTGATTCAGGTGGCCAGCTGTGGTTTATCTTCCGGGACATGACCAGCGGCGCGGAGACTTACCAGGCGGCGCGTTTTCTCTACGCTGACGCTCCGGCGGATGGTTGGACGGTGATCGATTTCAACAAGGCTTACAGCCCACCGTGCGCGTTCAACCCGTACACAACGTGCCCGCTTCCCCCGCCAGAGAATCGCCTCCGCCTGCGCATTGAAGCGGGCGAAATGACCTACCACGCCACGCACTAGTGATTTTTTACCGCGCGCGAGCATAGAGTTCGAGGATACCACCGGCACGGACGGCTTCGAGCGATGCCCGCATAGCAGCTGTCACCCACGCCGGGTGCCCCGGCCGGTCGGCCACCGGCGTTTCCCAGTGCACCACCTCGAACATCGCCGCGTCGACGAACTTGCTGAGCGTCCGCGGCGTGAAGAACCACAAATGGTGCAAGGCGCCGTAGTGTTTCCAGCGTTGCACCTTGAGGTGGAATCGGCTCTGCCAGCTCTTCAAGCGTACGCTGAGACCTGCCAGGTTCGGCACCCCAACCAGGAGGATCCCCCCGGTGGTAACGAGATCCCGCGCGCGCCGGAGCTCACCGAGCGGATCCTGCGTATGCTCGAGTACTTGGTTGAACCGCACGACGTCGAACCGAGCCTCTTCGAAGCAGATGTCCGGCAGTTGCCCCTCCCAAAGCTGCGCGCCCGTCTGACGGGCCCAGTCGGTAGTTACAACGTCGGTGCCGTCGACGCGCCACTCCCGCGCGCGCGCGAAGCGGATAAACGCCCCGGCCCCGCATCCCACGTCCAGTAACGTCCGGCGGTCGGCTGGGAGCAGCTGTTCGAGTCGCGTAAGCTGGCAGCCAAATTGCCGTGCGCGAATCGGGTCGGCCGATGCTTCCTCGGCTCGGTGATAACTCTGGCCGTAGACGGCTGCCGCGAGTTGATCAAACACCGGCCGGGGATGCTGGAATTCCAGCCCGCAGGTCGGACACCGCGCGAGCTGCAGCCCCTGGAAGTCGACGCCGAACGGGCAAGGCGCCCGCTGACAGAGCGGGCACTCCACCGCCTCCCGGTCTGGCAGCGCTTGGTCTACTTCGCTCCGCGGACGCCCAAAGAGCGACGCGCCGTGCCCGACCTGATCATTCTCTGGTGTAGGCATCGTAACGTTCATATTGTGCCATTCCTGATGACGGTCCCCTCACATTCACGCAACAAGCCAGCGTACGGCTCGGGTGTCGCATCCGCTATGGTACGATCCTGTGATGCCCACCCGCTTGACTAGAGCTGACACTGTTCGGATCGCGGCACTGGCCCATCTGGAGCTCACCGATGAGGAGACCGAGCTGTTCACCCGGCAGCTCGGGGCGATCCTGGACTACGCCGAACGGTTGCAGGAAGTCGACACCGGTGACACCACCGCGATCTGGCATCCCGTCTCGACCGCGTCGCCGCTCCGCAGCGATGACGCGCACGCCTCCCTCCCGCGTGACGACGCGTTGTCCAATGCCCCAGACGCGGCGCCTGCCGGGCTCGGCTTCTTCAGAGTTCCCAAGGTCATTGGCTCATGACGACAGCGACGTCAGAGCCCAACGACTGGACTGTGGCCACGATCCGCACGGCGGTCGCCGATGGTGATCATTCGGCAGTCGACATCTGCCAAGCATATCTCGACCGCATTGCCGAGGACGATGGGGGCCTGAACACGTTTACGACGGTACTCCGTGACGAGGCGCTCGCGCGCGCCGTTGAAATCGACCAGCGGCGCTCGCAATGGCGTGACCGTGCCCTCCTCGGCGTGCCGCTGGCAGTAAAGGACGTCATCTGTACGCGGGACATCCCGACTACTGCCGCGTCACACATCCTCGCGGGATTCCGTCCACCGTATGACGCGACGGTCGTGGCTCGCCTGCGCGAAGCGGGTGCGATCATCATCGGCAAGACGAACTGTGACGAATTCGCGATGGGTTCATCAACCGAGCATTCGGCCTACGGTCCGAGCCGCAATCCGTGGGCGCGGGACCACACACCCGGCGGATCGAGCGGCGGGTCCGCGGCAGCGGTCGCGGCTCGGCTCGCTCCAGCATCGATCGGCTCAGACACGGGCGGTTCCATTCGCCAGCCGGCCGCCCTGTGTGGCGTGGTTGGGCTTAAACCGACATACGGGCGTGTTTCCAGGTACGGGCTGCTCGCCTTCGCCTCTTCGCTGGACCAAATCGGTTCCTTGACGCTAACCGTCCCCGACGCCGCGATCCTGCTCGGTGTTCTCGCGGGCGCCGACCCCTGCGACGCGACATCGGTCGAACAACCCGTGGCAGACTTTGTCGGCGAGTTGCCCGGCGAGGCTCGCGGCACCAGAATTGGTGTCCCGCGAAAGGTCCTCGAGGAAGGCATCGATCCGGAGGTGCTCGAATCCTTCAACGAGGCACTGCTGGTGCTGACAGAGCTTGGTGCGGAGCTCGTCGAGGTAGAGCTGCCACACGCCGGATACGCTATCCCCGCCTACTACCTGGTGGCGCCGGCTGAGGCGAGCTCGAACCTAGCCCGGTATGATGGCGTCCGCTACGGCTTTCGCGCGTCGACCGGAGACGCAGCGGCTAGCCTGTCTGGGATGTACAACCAGACCCGCGATGAGGGCTTCGGCCCCGAGGTCAAGCGCCGGATCATGCTTGGCACCTACGCACTCAGCGCCGGGTATTACGATGCTTATTATGCAAAAGCGCAGCGCGTGCGAAGTCTCATCCGTCAAGACTACGATGCCGCGTTCCGCGACGCGAGGGTCGATGCCCTGGCGATGCCGACGACCCCCACACCAGCGTTTCGCCTCGGCGAGCGGACAAATGACCCACTTGCGATGTATCTCGGCGATGTTTTTACCGTCAGCGCCAACCTGACTGGACTGCCGGCCATAAGTCTTCCCGGGGGATTCACGAAAGCTCGTCTGCCGATCGGGATCCAGCTCACGGGACGACCGTTCGACGAGACGACACTGCTCCGCCTGGGAGATGCGTTCGAGCACGAGGTCCCCTGGTGGCGGGAGCGGCCACCCAACGTCGTCGTTTAGCGCTGCCTCTCGTGAATACGGTGATACACCGACGGCCCGCTGAGTTAAGTTGCGTCCGTCCACTGCAAAGCGCGAGGAAGGAGAATGCCGGAAGTCTGTGACCTATCCGCTGAGAAGTCCAGCGCCGCCTTGGGGGCAAGGCTCGCTATTCTTTATGACCGGCCTGCTCCAAAAGTTCAGGGGTCTTGAGCTGATCGGCGGGACCACGCGGGGCATCCGGTGGAAGGTACGAAAAAGCACTCCCCATACGCTCGGCGAGGTCGCGCACGACGAGCTTGTTGCGGCCAGCGCGACGAAACTTTGAGAAACCAACGAGCACAATGAACCCCAGAAAAAGCGCCAGCAGGAATGCCGTTGACACGATGAGTGCCTGCAGCGCTCCCGCCGCAATCGACTGAACCTCTAACAGACTCACGAGACTTTCTTAGCTGACGGCTTCTCACCGGGAAGCTCATGGACAATCAAGCCGGCTTCTACTTCTTCCATCGCGATCCGCTCAAGCTTTTGCTGCGGTTCGGGACAAATACCTGTTTCGGGATCTGGTGCCAGCACCCGCAACCGCGGGAGCGCGCCCCGGCGGAGCTGCTTGGCCCGCTGCGCCGCCACGCCCACAAAGAGAAACCGGCTCTCAATGGGCGACGTCGGCGCCCACTCCGGGTCCGTATCGGCCTCCGGTGCAGCCACGGCCTCCGAAACGAGTTTAGCTCCGAGGACTTCGTTCTCATCACCCATGACGCACTAGAATACGCGAAAGTTCACGAAGAAGTCGACCCGCCACCACCTCCAAATGATGTGAGGCTCAGCTCTCTGGCCGCGTCGTTCAAGGCCTGAAGCGCCTGCCACAACGGCGTGGATGCCCCAGAACAGCAATCTCGACCGAAGACATCGATCCCGCTCAACCAGTTGTGCCATGATGGTGGAACATCTATCCGCAGTGAAGATTCTCTTTATCGGCGATATCGTCGGAAGGCCGGGCCGTGAGATCACGCGACAGGCCCTGCCGTCGCTGGTCGAGCATCATGGTGTCGATCTCACGATCGCGAACGTCGAGAACGCGGCCGGAGGCGCCGGGATCACTCGTGGCGTTGCCGAAGCCATCCGCGACTGCGGCGTCCACGTCATGACCACCGGGAATCACGTCTGGGACAAGAAGGAAGCGCTCGATTACATCCAGACCGAGCCGCGGCTACTGCGCCCAGCCAACTACCCGGCCGGGGTCCCGGGGTGCGGGCACTACGTTGCCCGTGTGAACGGAGGCGCCACCATCAACGTGGGTGTCATTAGCCTGATGGGGCGCATCTTCATGAACCCACTCGACAACCCATTCCGGGTCGTCCGTGATGAGATCGCGGCCGTTCGTGACGAAGCTCACCTGATCATTGTGGACTTTCACGCCGAGGCCACGTCGGAGAAGCTCGCCATGGCGTGGCACCTCGACGGCCAAGTCACAGCGGTGCTCGGCACGCATACCCACGTGCAAACGGCCGACGCGCGAGTCTTGCCAGCAGGCACCGCATACATCACCGATGTGGGCATGACCGGCCCCCATGACTCGATTATCGGTGTCGATACGAGCACCGCCCTGCCGCGTTTCCTTCACGGCGTGCCGACACGATTCGAACCAGCGACAGGTAACCGTCGATTGAACGCGGTCATTGTCACCGCCGATCCGGCAACGGGTCGCGCGCGCGCCATCGACCGGCTAGACCTCTCGGCCTCGGAGATCGAAACGCTTGCTCGCAAGACGGTGCTGACATCATGACTGACCGGTTCGAGCTGCCGTTCGAAGATTCGCAATCCGTCCAGCAGACGCCTGAACGGCAGGTGTTCACGGTCACCGAGCTAACCACCGCAATTCGTGTCATCCTCGAATCAAAGTACCCCGAGGTCTGGGTGGAGGGGGAGATTTCTAATTGCCGGCTGTGGAAAACGGGGCACTTGTACTTCACGCTGAAGGACGGTAATACACAGATCCGAGCAGTGATGTTTCGTTCGGCACTACGGTATCTCCGCTTCAAACCGGAGGATGGGCTCCACATCGTCGCCCGCGGTCGGGTAAGCGTCTACGAGCCCAAAGGTGAGTATCAGCTCGTTGCAGAACATCTGGAGCCCCACGGACTCGGCGCCTTGCAGTTGGAGTTCGATCAGGTAAGACGGAAGCTCGAACAGGAGGGCCTGTTCGACGCAGCTCGTAAGCGCCCGCTGCCGATGCTGCCACGTAAGATCGGTGTCGTAACATCGCTCGACGGAGCGGCACTTAGTGACATCATTAAGGTGCTCCGTCGGCGGTACCCGAACGCGCACGTGGTCATCAGCCCAACGCGAGTGCAGGGCGAAGGCGCCGCGCTCGACATCGTCCGCGCGCTCGACCGGCTCCAGCGCATCCCAGCGGTTGACGTCGTCATCGTCGGTCGTGGAGGCGGCACGATCGAGGATCTCTGGGCGTTCAACGACGAGAGCCTGGCACGAGTGATCGGGGCGTCTCCGGTACCGGTCATCTGCGCGGTCGGTCACGAAACCGATTACACGATCAGCGATTTCGTCGCCGACGTCAGAGCCCCGACTCCCTCGGCGGCAGCGGAGGTCGTCGTGACGCGGAAGGGGGAGATAGCCGACCGGATCGACCGCGCCGTTACCCGACTAAGGGCTGCCGTGCGCATGCACCTCGAACGACAACGCGCTATAGTGCATGCACTCGAAATCCGGCCGGGTCTGGCCGCTTGGCCAGCTCGTCTGGCGCTTCGTGGCCGACACGCTGCCGAACTGGCTCATCGGCTCACCCACGCCATCCGTAGGGTCGGCACCAGGCGGGAACGTCACGCCCACGAGCTCCAACTGCGTCTGGAAGCTCTCGATCTACGCCGCCAACTCGGCCGGATCCGCACGCGCCTCACCGCGGCGCGCGAACACCTAGCTCGTGGCATGCACGACGCGCGGCGGGCGCACCACACACACCTCGAGACGCTTGCCGGACATCTCGAAGCGCTCAGTCCACTCGCGGTTCTGGCGCGTGGCTACGCTCTCTGCTGGACCGGCAATCACGCGACCGTCGTACGTGACGCATCGACAGTAACAGCCGGAGACACGGTACGGGTCACACTTCATCGCGGCGAGCTCGAGTGTGAGGTCAGAAAAACAGAGTCATGAACCCCACAATCAAGGACTTCGAATCGGCGCTCGCTGAACTCGAATCGATCGTAAAGACGTTGGAGGACGGGCAGCTTCCCTTGGAGAAGTCGCTGGAACTGTTTGAACGGGGTGTTGAGCTATCGCGGTTTTGCCATACGCGTCTCGAGAAGGCCGAACGGCGTATCGAAGTGCTCACCGAGCGCGGGGAGCCACGCCCGGCTCCCGCGTCAGTTACCGGTGCCGACATGCCCTCCGACGGGTCCGATTGATGACGAGTGACCTGGGCAATTATCTCCGGTCGCGACGCGACGCGATCGACGCCGCACTCGAAGGCGTGCTTCTCTCACCGCCAGACTCCCCGCCGTTGATCGCCGACGCGATGCGCTACAGCCTCTTTGCCGGCGGCAAGCGGCTTCGACCCATCCTGACCTTGGCCGCGGGTGACGCCGTGACCGGTTTGTCCGGGGGTGATACCGACAGCTTGGCGATGCCGGCGGCGTGTGCCATTGAGATGATCCACACGTATTCGCTCATCCACGATGATCTGCCGGCGATGGATAACGACACGTTACGGCGGGGCCGGCCAACCGCGCACGTTGTCTACGGCGACGGGATTGCCATCCTCACGGGCGACGCCCTGGTGACGGAAGCGTTCAGGGTGCTGGCCCGTTTTCCGGAAACGGACGACCCCGCCATCGTCGCGCGAAAGCTCCGCACAATCGACCGCATAGCCGGGGCTGCCGGTGTCGTTGGCATGGTGGGTGGCCAAGTGATCGATCTGCTAGCCGCCGGACAGGTGCGTGCACCCAGCCGCGTGGTTGGCAGCGCCGGGGCGGTACTCGACGGCGAAGGTCTCCGCGCGATGCACGCGCGCAAGACGGGGGCGCTCATACGCGCCGCGGCGGTGGCTGGTGCGATCATGGCTGGCGCACCAGAGACGACCGTCGCCTCCGTCGATACTTACGCGTCGCACTTGGGTCTGGCCTTCCAAATTGTCGATGACATCCTCGATGTCGAAGGTGCCGCGGAGGAGCTCGGGAAGACAGCCGGCAAGGACGCGGCTGCCGGCAAGCCGACGTACCCATCCATCTACGGCCTCGACGAGTCGCGTCGGTTGGCCGCGCGGTCGATCGTGGAGGCGAAGACGGCGCTTCGAGACGCGGCGCCCGGCGGCCAACTTGGTGCTATCGGCGACTGGGTGCTCGCCCGCAGCTTCTAACGCATGGCGCGGCGCATGCGACTGGATACGCTCGTCGTCGAGCGAGGCCTCGCTGACACGCGAGCGCGCGCCAGGGCGGTCGTCCTGGCCGGCCAGGTCCGTGTGGATGATGTCGTCGTTTCGAAAGCGGGAGCTCTTGTCTTCACCAACGCGCGGATTACGCTTGACCGACCTGACCATCCGTATGTCGGCCGCGGAGGTGTCAAACTTGCACACGCCCTGGACACGTTCGACCTGTCGGTCGGAGGCCGGATGGCGCTCGACATCGGCGCGTCGACCGGTGGCTTCACCGACGCGCTGTTGCAGCGTGGGGCTGCTCGTGTCGTCGCGCTTGATGTCGGGCAGGGACAGCTCGCCTGGAAGCTTCGACACGACCCGCAGGTTGTCGTGCTCGAAGGAATCAACGCACGGCATTTGGAGCCCGACCTACTGCCACGCGATTTGCGGCAATTTGATCTGGTCACGATCGACGTCTCTTTTATTTCGCTCGCGTTGATCGTCAGAGTGGTGCCGCCACTTTTGCGACCAGGCGGCGATATCGTGGCGTTGGTCAAGCCGCAATTCGAGGCAGGCCGTCGCGAAGTCACCAGGAAGGGACTGGTTACTGATCCGGCCGTGCAGCAGCGTGTCGTAGGCGAGGTGGCGGCCACAGCCAGTCAGGTAGGATTGGAACGACGCGCGATGACACCATCACCCATCACGGGCGCCAGGGGCAACCAGGAGTTCTTTCTGCACCTGCGCCTCGCATGCCATCTATGACCGCAGAACCCTTGATCCGCAGCCCACGTGCCAAGGCCGTCGAGACGGTCGGCGTTATCGCCAAGACTCGGCTCGACGAAACCGCGGCAGTTGTCCGCGAAGTGACTGAGTGGCTCGAAGCCCGAGACATCCGAGCAGTAGTCGAACTGGACACCGCTCGACACGCGGGTCTCAGCCAACCGTCGACCTGTTCAAAGGACGAGCTCCCGAAGGTGGCCGACCTCCTGCTCGTTCTCGGAGGCGATGGTACCCTGCTCGACGTCGCGAACCGCGTCGCCGCCGCCGCCGCCGACATTCCGATTCTTGCCGTCAACTTCGGCAGCCTCGGGTTTCTGACGGAAATCACGTTACCTGAGTTGTACCACGCCCTTCAGTCGGCGCTTGACGGCACTGCGTCCATCGACGAGCGGCGGATGCTCCGATCGCAGGTGCTCCACGGCAGCGATGTCACCGCCCATCGGCTAGTCTTGAACGACGTCGTCATCAGCAAGGCAGCGCTGTCCAGTCTCATTGAGCTATCCATTTCCGTCGGTGGCCAGTTCGTCACCAGTTGCCGGGCGGATGGGTTGATTATCGCCACCCCGACCGGCTCCACCGCCTACAACTTGTCACTTGGTGGACCAATTGTTCACCCAGCGGTCGATGCAATTCTGCTGACGCCAATCGCACCGCACACGCTGACGAACCGACCGATCGTCATTCCGAGCCGCGCGGCGGTTCGCATCGCACCAACGTTGATCGGACCACACCGCGAGGCGTTCGTGAGCTTCGACGGGCAGTTCGGCCTCAGGCTCGACCCTGGCGATGTCATCACCGTGGAATCTGCTGAACACTCACTGAAGGTCGTGCGCGCGGAGCAGCGCAACTACTTCGCCGTCTTACGCCAAAAACTGAAGTGGGGGAAACACTAGGTTGATGACCCGTCGGATCACGATCGACAC
Organism: Vicinamibacterales bacterium; assembly: GCA_965197375.1. Lineage (GTDB taxonomy): Bacteria > Acidobacteriota > Vicinamibacteria > Vicinamibacterales > UBA8438 > CBDAMZ01. Next base: position 200,947 of record CBDAMZ010000008.1, on the reverse strand, counting down.
GATCCGAGATGCGGCGGCCGTGATCTACGAAGTGGCACGGCGCACACCCCTCGTCAAGTTGGAGACCGGCACGGCCTCGCCCGACGACGTCTATCTCAAACTCGAAACACTCCAACCGATTGGGGCCTTCAAAATTCGTGGCGCCTACAATGCAATTCGACAGTTGACGCCGGCCGCGTTGACTAACGGCGTCTGGACCGTCAGCGCGGGGAACGCGGCGCAAGGAGTCGCCCTTGCCGCACGCGCGGTCGGTACCGCCTGTTCGGCGTTGGTCATCGACACGGCGCCGCAAACCAAGATTGACGCCATTGAGCGGCTGGGCGCCCGGATAGTCAAGGCGAGCTACGACGAGTGCTGGAAGACCGTGGAACGCCACCAGGCTGACCGGCTGCCTGGGTGTTTCGTCCACCCATTCGACGATGATCAGTTCATTAGCGGCAATGGAACTATCGGTCTCGAGATCGTTGAGGATCTCCCAGAAGTCGATGCCGTCGTCGCCTCCGTTGGCGGTGGCGGACTACTTGCGGGAATTGCAACGGCCGTCCGCGCGCTCAAACCACGTGTGCGTATCTACGCAGCCGAACCGGAGACCGCGGCGCCACTAGCCGCGTCAATCGCGGCCGAGCAGGCAAGCTACTTCGATCGATGGGAGGCGTCCTTCGTCGATGGTTGCGGGGGCAAGTCCGTGACCCCAACCATGTGGCCGCTGCTCCGCGATCTGGTCGACGCGTCGATCGTCGTTTCCCTCGACGAAATCAAACACGCGATGCGGCTGGTGGCAGACCACTTACACGTGATTACAGAAGGTGCGGGCGCCTGTGCTGTGGCGGCGGCCGTGAGCGGACGCGTCGGCCCGGGCAAGATCGCCGCAGTCATATCCGGGGGGAATATTGATTTACCGACCTTTGCGGAGCTGATTGCGTGACCGAACTACCCGACCGTATCGGGAGACTCGCCGAGTTGGCTAACGACCTGTGGTTGACCTGGAACCGAGACGCGCGAGAAGTCTTCAGACGCCTCGACCACCCGCTGTGGCGCACGACGGCTCACAATCCCGTGCGCGTGTTGCGGACGCTCTCCCACGAGCGACTGGCCAAGGTGATGCATCGCCCCGCGTTCCTCGCCATTTACGACCAGGCCTCGCCGGCCTGGATGCTGTGCGGACTGCGCACGATACGTGGTGGCAACAGCAGGGTACGGATCTCCCCGGCCGCTGTATCGCGTACTTTTCGGCGGAATTTGCGATTCATCAATCGCTGCCGATCTACGCCGGCGGCCTGGGCGTCCTCGCCGGTGACATCTGTAAGGAAGCGAGTGACCTCGGTCTTCCTTTGGTGGCGGTCGGGTTTATGTATCCTCAGGGATATTTCCATCAGCATATCTCCGCCGAGGGATGGCAGCAGGAAGAGTACGAGCAGATCGACTGGGCCAATGCGCCGATCGAGCCGGCGACGACACGCGACGGTTCGCGGTGGTATCGTGGAGGTTCCGCTCGGTAACCGCCATGTGCGACGTTCGATGGCCGGGACGGGTGCCCCGTGACGCGAGTCACCAGCCACTGATGGGCGGATGGTAGATGATCTGAATCTGGTTCCCGTCCGGATCGCGGAAGTAGAACGACCGGGCGCCATCCCGATGCGCTCTCGGCTGCTTTACAAGCATCACGCCGTGCCCCTCCAGGTAGCTGGCCCACCGATCGACCTCTTCCGGTGTGCGAACGACCAACCCGAGGTGATCAAGTGTTGACTCGATGCGCTTCTCGTGATCGCCGGCGTCCGGCGCGCGATGAAACGCGAGGTTGTCAGCCCCGGAAGTGAGGTAAACATTGTCCGAGTCCGGCTCCCACTCTACCCGAAAACCCAACAGTGCGACGTAGAACTGTTTCATCTCCTCAAACGCGCAAACATGCATTGCCAGGTGGCGCATGCCGAGATGTACAGGTCGTCCGCTCATCTAAGAAGAATGATAGCAGCTTGCCGACCGCGAATCGCTGAGTCTACAATTCTCAGTATGTCTCCACGTTCAGCCGCGAAGGCCCGCTGCGCGTTATGTGGCGCAAAAGAAGTATCGGAGCCACGCGGCGGGGAAAAGTACTGTCGTGACTGCTGGGATAAAAAGATCGCGGTCGAGGACATCGTCGCGCGCGAGTTCGCCCTGAAGCGCTACATTCGAGCACACAGCGCCGAAAAGTATCTCGTCTATCACTCGACACAGAAGCGCCCGTGCGGCCAGCTCATCGTCGTCGATGATGGCTACGATCTGTTCCTCAGCCTCATTCTCTATCCAACCTTCGCCTGGGATGGGCCAGCGTACCATCTGGATGGGGATCCCGAGGGGCGCTCCTTCGCAGAGCTACTGGTAGATGTGGTGGCCGCTGAGGTCATCGAGCCGTGGGGTGGGGGCAAATGGCACCTGGAGGTTTTCCGTTCGGTTAATCCTGAACCAGAGGATTGGAATGGGGAGATGTAGCGACCCGCCAGCCACTCTCCTGTTGAGGTTTCCGGCGAACCGGACCTATAATTTTGCTTCACCCTGAATGTCTTCGGGAGGAGATGTGATGACACGCCTGAGCTGCGCGCTACGTTTCGGTTTCCTGGCCTGTATTCTCGTGACCACCGCCTGTGGCGGCTCTGAGCCCGTCGAGGACGATGCTGCAGCCGCGGAAGCGGCTGCGGCCGACGCCGCGGCCGACGCCGCGGCCGCGACCGTCGCGAGTCGTTTAGCGAGCAGGCTCGGAAGCGATCTTAAGTTGGTCCCGACCGTTCGCGGCCTAGCCGAAATCGGCTATACACAGCCGGCGGCTCGGCGGGAACGGAATTTCATCGTCACCGAGATCCGGGTCAGAAACCTCGCCGAGAACGCCATCGCGGGGTTCCAGGTAGACGAGTTTTGGTTCGACCGTGATGGCAATACGGTGACCGGTGACCGGTTCCGCCTTCGCGAACCGTTTCTCCCCGGTCAGGTGATCAATGTCGAGTTACGCGTGCCTCGGAACCCGGCGATGGACCGAAGCAACTACGAGTTCAGCCACCAGAACGGTGACATTGAAGCAACGCTGCTTGACGAAATTGAGGACCCCGAACCTGAAGACGGGGAAGCAGCGCCCGGGACCGAGCCCGCAGCACGGTAGCTCTCTATCGAATCGCGTCCTCGACGCGGTGTGGGGACCCACTAGGCGGAGGTGCGTCCGGCCGTTGCACGGCACGAGGAGAAAGAGTGCCGGGGTTATTTGACCAGCTAACGAGAAGGTCCAGGGCCCTTGGCGGGATGTATCGGCGGCCGCATGCTACTGCATTTGTGAGAGTCCTCGCTTAGTCTTTGATGACCGCGACCGGTCGGGGCTGGGCGACGCGCGTGCTGATCCCAGCTTCGTGCACAACGCGCACCACCTCAGCCACATCCTTATTGGCTCGCTCAGCCACTCGACCAGAAGCTGATCGACATCGGGGGCGTGAACGGTCACGGCTCGCGACAACCGTGGCTCGATTCCGCAGGGATCGCAAAGGGTTTCAGTGAGCGCTGTCGCAGCCTCGACGAACGGTGCCTCAAACGTCGGAGCAACGAGGTGCGCGCCAACATCCGCCGTGTGACCGAAGAACTTGACCGGCATTCAAGTCTCGTGTTCAATCCTCACATCACGTCGTCGACGGCCCAAAGGTCGTCCGGATCCGCTAACGCCTCCGTCGGGTCCGCTTAAATTTTTGGCAGACCGTCCGCGTCCGAGTAGGCCGGCCGCTCTCGCATTGTCTAGGTAAATTGAGAGCACGTTGGATGTCATGGTAGGTGCAAGCGCACGCGCGATATCCGTCGTCGTAGACAATGAACGGTATACTCCACAGAGCACTGCAATGGGATTAGACATCGTCGCGATTCAGCAGGCACTGCGCGAAGACGGGCTCGATGGGTGGCTGCTATACGACTTCCACGGCGCAAATCCGATTGCCAGGCAGATGGCCGGCCTGAACGGGATCGCGAAGCTCACGACGCGCCGATGGTACTACCTTGTCCCTGCCAACGGAAAGCCGCGGTCGTTGGTCCACACCATCGAGCGTGGCAGCCTCGAGCATCTACCAGGCGTCAAATATTTCTATGCCGACCGGGAACAGCTCGACGAGGGGATCAAGCAACTGCTGGCCGGCGTGACCCGCGTCGCGATAGAGTACTCGCCGGGGTGCGCCATCCCGTACGTATCTCGGGTCGACGCGGGAACCGTCGACTGTCTTCGATCGCTCGGGGTCGAAGTAGTTTCGTCGTGCGACCTGGTGCAACGCTTCGAAGCGGTGTGGGACGACGCGGCGTTGGAGAGCCACCGCGAGGCCTCTGAGCGCCTCTACCGAATCAAGGATCGAGCATTCCACCTAATCGGGAACCACGTCGGAGGCAGCTCGCCACCCTCCGAGCATGATGTCCAGCAAGCAATGGTCGCATGGTTCGAAGCCGAAGGCCTCGTCACCGATTCGCCGCCGGTCGTGGCCGCTCAGGAAAACAGCGGCAACCCGCATTATCTCCCGGCACCAGGGCGATCCCGACCGATCCAACCTGATGAAATTATCCTGCTGGACCTTTGGGGCAAACTGGACAAAGAAGACGCGGTTTTTGCCGATATCACATGGGTGGCGTACTCCGGGACGCCCGTCCCAGCGGAGTATCAGGCAGTGTTCGCCGTCGCCCGCGACGCACGCGACGCTGCCGTCAGGCTCGTGCACGAGCGGGTCCACGCCGGGCACGAACTCAGGGGGTGGGAGGTTGATCGTGCGGCGCGGGCAATCATCGAGAGGGCCGGCTACGGGCCGTACTTCGTGCATCGCACGGGACACAGCCTCGGTGAGTCGGTGCACGGGAACGGCGTTCACATGGACGATTACGAGACCCACGACAACCGCCGGCTGCTAGCTGGTACCGGGTTTACGATCGAGCCGGGGATCTACTTCGATACCTTCGGGGTACGCACCGAAGTGAATATGTATGTGGGGGCTGACGAGGCAACGGTCACCGGGCCCCTGCAGACTGAGATCGCGGCACTCTGTTGACGGATCACGCGTGCTGGTGGCCAGGGGTGGGTTACGATAGCGTAGTAGGTTCGGCGGTCCGGCCGCGTGGGAGGAACATGATGTCAATACGAAGGACCACTGTGTTTTCCGCAGCCTTGATCGCGGTGGCGTCAATGGCCATCGGTATGGTGATCGCGTCCCGCTTCAATCTGGCGCCAGCGTCGTCAGCCCAGGCGGCCAAGGCTCCGCCGCTAAACAGTACACCCATCACCGGGCAGATCGACGCGGCGACATTCCGTGAGATCGCCGAGCAGCAGACAGCAATGGTAGTCAGCATCTGGACCGAGACACAGCGTGCGACGCAGCTCGACGATTTCTTTGGTAGCGACGACCTCTTTCGTCGATTTTTCGGGCAACCTTCCCCACGGTCACAGCCCCGCGAAGAGACGGTTCGGGCAGCCGGCACCGGGTTCGTGATCGACTCTGATGGCCTGATCTTGACGAACAACCACGTGGTCGAAGAGGCAACAAAAATTGAAATCGACTTCTTTGACGACGACGAGCGGGACCGATACGAAGCTCGAATATTGGGTCGGGACCCACTCACCGACAGTGCCTTACTCGAACTCATCGAACGGCCAGATTGGGATCTGCCCGTCGCCAAGTTCGGGGACTCCAGCCGGATGGCGCCGGGTGATTGGGTCATGGCAATCGGCAACCCGTTCGGCCTTGGCCACACCGTAACGGTGGGGGTTGTCTCGGCCATTGGTCGCCCGTTCCGGCCGGTACCGGGGCGACAGACCGACGTCATCCAGACCGACGCCGCCATTAATCCGGGTAACTCTGGCGGCCCATTGTTGAACCTGCGCGGTGAAGTGGTCGGGATCAACACCGCGATCGTCAGCGATCGGATGTCCAACGTCGGCATCGGCTTCGCGATTCCGAGCAATGTCGTGCGCGAGCTATTGACCGAACTGCGAAGCGGGAAGGTTACCCGTGGCCGGATCGGGGTCGCGATTATGAACGTCTCGCGAGAGTCCTATGAGGACCTCGGGTTAGACGAGCCGAGGGGCGCCATCGTTTCATCGGTGCAGGAGGGAGGACCGGCAAATAAAGCCGACCTGCAGCCAGGCGATATCATCATGCACTTTAATGGTAGGCGGGTGGAGAATACCGAGGATCTACAGAGCAAGGTGATCGCAACGCGTCCGGGAACGACCGTCCTAGTCGAGGTACTGCGTGCTGGTGAGCCGGTCGTGCTCAACGTCACGGTGGCAGAGCTCGATCTCGCTGAGGAAGGCCGCACGGCGACGAATACCGCCGGAGAGGTGAGCGAAGTCTTCGGCATCGCGCTACAAGATCTCACGCCGCAGATGGCCCGTCGCCTGCGCGTGCCAACCGACACGACCGGTGCGGTTGTGGTCGACGTGGAGCGCGGCAGCTCGGCCGCGGCCGGTGGCGTCCGGCCGGGTGACGTCATCACCAGCGTGAACCGCGTCGAGGTGGCAACCGCCACCGAAGCCACTCAGCAGCTCAACGCCATTGAGTCTGGACGAACGGCGTTCTTGTTGGTCCAGCGTCGTGGCTCACGGGTCTTCCTCCAGGTCCCAAGGGAATAAGGATGGCACTCCGTGAGGTGATTGTTCAGCGGATCCGAGCCGAGGGTCCGCTGCCCCTCGCGACGTACGTCGAACTGGCGCTCTATCATCCAGAGTTTGGCTATTACGCCCGGACCGATCAGCGGTCCGGGCGCACGGGCGACTTCTTTACTAGCGTCGATCTAGGGCCGCTCTTTGGCGAGCTGCTAGCAGTGCAGTTCGCTGAGATGTGGCGCTTGCTCCGCGCATCAGACCCTCACACATCGACGTTCGACCTGGTTGAGGCCGCGGCCGGACGCGGTCAGCTGGCACAGGACATCCTCGACACCGCCGCCGCTAGAGACCCTGAGTTCTATGCCGCGGTCCGCCTGAGCCTGGCCGAGCGTAGCCCGACGGCACGCGCCGCCCATACGCTGACACTTAAGCGCCATGTCTCGAAGCTGGTCGCCTCTGCCGCCGATCTTCCCCCGCTGGTCTCTGGTGTCATCTTCGCCAACGAATTACTCGATGCCGTGCCGCCGCACGTCGTCGTCATGACTAAGGACGGGCTGGCGGAGGTCTACGTCGATGTGCGCGGAGACCGGCTCGTGGAACGCGTGGGACCGCTATCGGCCCCGAGCGTCGGTCGGCACATCGAACGATGGGGGATCAAGCTCGAGCCTGGATGGCGCGCCGAGATCAATCCGGCAGCAATTGCCTGGATCGAGCATGCTGCGCGCCGACTCGAGCGCGGTTTTGTCCTCGTGGTCGACTACGGCCACGAGGCGGCGGAACTCTACTCGCCAACTCACGCCGATGGCACCCTGACAACCTATCACCACCACCGCGCAGCCAGCGACCACACCTCGGGCACCCCGCCGTGGCTCGCAGACTCCGGCGAGCGAGACATCACGGCACATGTCGACTTGACCGCGGTGCGAAAAGCCGCAGAGCAGGCCGGTCTCCAAACGCTCGGCGTACTCGACCAGACCTATTTCCTGCTGGGCCTCGGGGCGGCTGCTCGTCTCGAACAGGCGGCAGGAAATGACCTATATTCCATCAGGCGCCGACTGGCAATGAAGACCTTGCTGCTACCAGGCGGCCTCGGGAGCACACACAAGGTCCTTATCTTTGGCAAGCGGGTCGGATTGCCGAAGCTCGCCGGCTGCTCGTATCGGGTGCGTGTAACCTAATGGCTTCAGCGTCCCTAGGAGGTAGTATTTCTTTCTGAGTGAGGAAATCCATCAGGTGACGAACCCGGTCGAACGGGAGTTCAAGCTTCGATTCGATTCACCGGAGGCCGCTCGAGCTGCGGTCGAGGCAATCGGTGCAATACTGGTGCGAGCCCGCCGGCTGCAGGACGACCGGCTACTCGATTCGGCCGACGGCCGCCTGCGTCGAAAGGCCTGTGCCCTACGTGTACGCACGGAGAATGGCGTTTCGACGTTAGCCTTTAAGAGCGCGCCTCAGCGGGCCTCCATGAAGGTACGCGAGGAGCTTGAGACCGGCGTCACCGATGGGAGTCTCCTACTTCGGGTCTTCGAGAAGCTCGGGCTGAATCTCTCATTTCACTGCCAGAAGTACCGCAAAGAGTTCGAGCGCGGTGGCGTCGTTGTCGCGATCGACAAGACGCCGCTCGGTACGTTCGTTGAGCTCGAGGGTGGCGAAGACGGGATCGCTGAGCTTGCACGGGCACTGGGGCGCACCCCCGAGGACTACATTGTCGATTCGTATCGTACCCTCTTCGAGAAGCACTGCGAGAGACGTGGCCTGTCTACCACCCACATGATCATCGACCCTTGAGCGAACCTCTTCCCCCAGCCATCGTCCTAACAGCGGGACTCGGCACACGTCTGGCACCACTGACGTACGCCCGCGCAAAGACGGCCGTGCCGATTGCCGGCACGCCGCTGATCCTGAGAGTGCTCGCCTGGCTTGCCCGCGAGGGAGTCAGCGATGTTGTGCTAAATCTCCATCACAAGCCGGAAACGATCACGCGCGTGGTGGGATACGGAGAAGCAGCTGGCGTCTCGGTTCGCTATTCGTGGGAACCCACCCTTCTCGGCTCAGCCGGCGGGCCGCGACATGCGCTCCCACTCCTCGGCTCACGATTTTTTATCGTCAATGGCGACACACTGACAGACATCCCACTCCAGGCGCTTCGGTCTTCACATGTGCAGACCGATGCGTTGGTAACGCTCGCGCTCACTCGGAACCTTGCACCGAAGCGCTACGGAGGGGTCATTGTCGACGACAACGGCTGGATTCAGGGTTTCACGCCGCCCGGCCACGGCACCGCGCACCATTTCGTCGGCGTGCAGCTGGTCGAGGCGTCAGTGTTCGCTGATCTGCCGGAGGGCAAGCCGGCCGCCACAATAGGTGGCACCTACGATGCGCTCATTGCCCGCCGATCGCACACCATTCACGCGCACGCCGTGACAGCCAGCTTTCACGACATCGGTACCCCGCGTGATTACCTCACGACATCGCTCGCGATTGCAGAGCAAGAAGGTCTCGGAGCCCTCCCCGTCGGCGAGGGATCGACCATCCACCCAACCGCATCGGTGCTCCGCACCGCAGTCTGGGACCACGTCGAGGTCGCCGAGGAGTGCCACGTGATCGACTGTGTGCTGGCAGACGGTGTGCGGCTGCCACGCCGATGTCGGCTCGAACGCCAGGCGGTCGTCACGGAATCTGGTCGTGCCCGGACGGCGTTCCAGCAACGCATGGGCGATCTGCTCGTGGCTCCGCTCTCACCCCCGGTCAGCGCCTCCAATAAACCGGTCGGCTGAATCAACGCAGTGTTCTATGTCCAGCTACAGCTCACATCAACCGTCCACCAATAAACGCGTCCAGACCTACGTCGAACGCGCCGGTCTCCCCGTCGGCCGCACGGCGGTCCGCGAACTGGCGGGCGATGCTTCAGCCCGCCGCTTCGTTCGTCTGTGTCCGCCGGGTGGGCCGACGCGCGTGTTAGTAGTCCACCCGGGGCCAATTGATCTGGCGACGCTTCCCTTCGTCAACGTGGCGAGATTATTCGAACGTATGGGAATTCCTGTCCCAGCCGTTCAGGACGCAGCAGCCGACCTCGGCATCTTGGTGCTCGAAGACCTCGGGGATGTCACCCTGCAAAACCATCTCGTTAGCGCGTCCGACGCTGAACGGATGGCTCGCTACGAGGAAGCCATCGGGGTGCTCGAGGTCATGCAGCGTGAGGGGCAACGGTTGGCGTCTCCGGCTTACCTGCCGTTCGATTTCGCTTTTGACGTGGATAAACTGACATCCGAGCTGGAGTTCTTTGTCGAGCACTTCCTTGTTGGACATCGCGGGCGTGCGGTCGCCGCGTCCGAGCGGGTCGCGCTCGACGACGAGTTCCTAACCTTAGCGCGCGAGCTCGCCGCCGAACCGCGCGTTTTATGTCACCGCGACTATCACAGCCGGAATTTGATGGTGCACGACGGACAGCTGCACGTCATCGATTTCCAGGACGCGCGGATGGGACCTGACACGTACGACCTCGTCTCGCTCCTCCGCGACTCGTACGTCGATCTCGGCGAGCCGTTCGTCGAACACATGCTTGAGCGCTGGGTCGAGCATGCCCAGCCGGCACAGCCCTCAGATTTCCGCCGGCGGTTCGATCTAATGGCAGCGCAGCGTAACCTAAAGGCCTTAGGAACCTTCGGCTGCCAGATCGTGGTTCACAGAAATCCACGCTATCTGGACGCGATTCCCAGAACACTGTCCTACGTACGAGACACCTTCGAGCGCAACGCCAGGTTCGCCAAACTCCGCGATCTTCTGGCCGCGCACCTCGACGAACTCCAGTAATCTTGCGTCATGAGCCCTGAACCTACCTACATCGACCAGATTCAGAATCGCGTCGGCAATCAGGTGACTTTGCGCGGCTGGCTGTACAAACGCCGCTCGAGTGGCAAGATTCACTTCCTGACCATTCGCGACGGTACCGGTTTCATCCAGGCTGTCATGTCTAAAGTGACCGTCGGTGATGAAACGTTCAAACGGGCCAACCACCTGGGACAGGAGACCGCGCTCATAATCCAGGGGACAGTCCGCGCCGACCAACGCGCACCAGGAGGATACGAGGTCGACGTTTCACAGCTCGAAGTGGCCAGCGCGTCACACGACTACCCCATCACGCCGAAGGAACACGGGATTGACTATCTGCTCGACAAACGCCATCTGTGGATTCGAAGCCGGCGACAGCAGGCGATCCTGCGGGTACGGCATGAGCTCATCAACGCCATTCGTGACTTTTTCAACAGCCGAGGGTTCATTCTCGTCGATGCACCCATCTTTACGCCCACGGCCTGCGAGGGCGCGCTGACACTCTTTCCGGTTGCGTACTTCGACGACCGAACGGCTTACCTCACGCAGAGCGGGCAACTCTACAACGAGGCTAACGCGATGGCCCTCGGCCGAGTCTATTGCTTCGGTCCAACCTTCCGCGCCGAAAAATCGAAGACCCGGCGTCACCTCACCGAATTCTGGATGGTCGAGCCGGAAATGGCTTATGCAACACTAGATGACGCCATGGATCTGGCCGAAGCGTTAGTCGTCTCAATTGTCGAGCGCGTGCTCGAAACCCGCCGGCGCGAGTTGGCGGAGCTCCAGCGGGACCCGGCGCCACTCGAGTTAGTGCGGGCACCATTCCCGCGGGTGAGCTACGACGAAGCTGTCCAGATCCTCAGAGATCACGGGCTCCCGTTCGAGTGGGGGGGCGACTTCGGGGGGGCAGACGAAACCGTCATGGCGAGTCATTTCGATCGGCCGGTCGCGGTGCACCGGTTCCCCGATGCCGTAAAGGCCTTCTACATGAAGCCTGACCCCAAGCGCCCGGGGATCTCGCTCTCAGTTGATGTGCTGGCCCCAGAGGGCTACGGCGAGATCATCGGCGGTGGTGCGAGACTTGACGACTACGATGTGCTCCTAGAGCGCATCAAGACAGCCGACCTACCGCAAGAAGCCTTCGAGTGGTATCTGGACCTGCGGCGCTACGGTAGCGTCCCACATGCAGGCTTCGGGATGGGAGTCGAACGCGTCCTTGCGTGGATCTGCGGTCTGGAGCACGTCCGTGAGACGATTCCGTACCCCCGCATGCTGCACCGCCTGACGCCGTGAGACCGTACCGGGCGCGCCATGCCCCGTCACAGGGGAAGTAATAGGGCGCAGCTGCGTTGCCGTGCTCATTTCCATCGTGCTATAGTGGCGCTGGTACGTTGACGCCGAGTTGCGTAAAAGTGGGCGTTTGCCCACTTTTTGTTTTTCAGGGTGCTGAGCGACCGTGGTGCGCCGTGGGTCAGGACGATCGCCCCGCCGTCGGTAGTTCGCTAGGTCAGCTCCGGTCGATTGCCGGTTGCGTCGTGCGGGACTGCGGGCTCGAGATCTTCGACGTTCAGTTCCGGAGGGAGTCGATCGGGTGGATCCTTCGGGTCGTCATCGATCGACCACCTGGTGACGCCGATCATGCCCAGAACGGCGAGGTCATCAGCGTCACGGACTGTCAGCGGGTAAGCAAGGACCTCAGCGCCGTGCTCGACGCCGAAGTCACATTGGACCATGCGTATACGTTGGAGATCTCGTCTCCAGGACTGGATCGCCCGCTACGGCACCTTGGTGATTGCCAGCGCTTTCAGGGCCGGCTCGCCAGTTTCGTTACCTCCGAGGCGGTGAACGGCCAACACCATCTGGTTGGCCGTGTCGTCGGGGTCGAAGAAGTCGAAACCGGCAGCGGGTGGGTGGTACTCAGGGCCCATCGGCGCTTGCATCGGATCCCGTGGTCGGTCGTCAGGCGGGCTAGGTTAGAAGTGGAATTTTAGTAAAGTAGAGCATGAACAATCCGGTGCAGCAAACGATCGTGGCGCTGGCCAAGGAGAAGGGCATCGAGCCGGATATAATCATCGCGGCCATCGAAGATGCCGTGCTCACCGCCTCCCGTAACTACTACAAATCGAGCGAGAATCTGCGCACGAAGTTTAATCAGGAAACGGGACAGGTTGAGCTGTACACCGTCCGCCAAATCGTCGACGAGGTGCAAGACGCGGCCACCGAAATCTCCCTCCCGGATGCGAAAGAGCTGTATGGCGACGAAGCGGAAGTTGACATGGAAGTCGAATTTCCGAAGTCGACCGAAGTGCTCGGGCGCATCGCGGCGCAAACGGCCAAGCAGGTCATCTTCCAGAAGGTTCGCGAGGCTGAGCGCGAGAACGTGTACGCCGAGTACAGCGATCGGCTGGGCGAAGTCATCGGCGGCACGGTAAAGCGCTTCGAGAACGGCGATATTGTCGTGGAGGCAGGCCGCGTCGAGGCGCTGCTGCCCCGGCGCGAGCAGTCGCGCGCCGAGAATTACAACCCTGGGGACCGTATCCGCGTTGTCATCCGAGAGGTCAATAAGAACACCAAAGGACCGCAGATCATCCTTTCACGAACCGACCCGGTCTTGTTGATCAAATTATTCGAGCAGGAAGTGCCGGAAATCTACGACGGGACGGTCTCGATCCGGGGCGCCGTGCGAGAAGCTGGCGATCGCGCCAAAGTGGCTGTCCACTCGCGCGAGCGCGACGTCGATCCGGTTGGTGCGTGCGTCGGGATAAAGGGTACGCGCGTGCAAGCGATCATCCGGGAACTGCGCGGGGAGAAAATCGATATCGTCGAGTGGTCCGATGATCCACTTGTTTTCGTCACAAACGGTATCAGCCCAGCAAGGGTGCAAAGTGTGACGATCGTCGACGACGTCGCGAGGGTTATCGAAGTCGTCGTCGAGGATAGGCAACTCTCGCTGGCCATCGGCACGAAGGGCCAAAACGTCCGTCTCGCCGCGAAGCTGACAGGCTGGAAGATCGATATCAAGAGCGAGGAGGAAAAGCGTCGCGAAATTGAGGCTAAGTTCGATGGGTTGGGTGCCACCGAAGAAGCGGCAACGCTAACACTGCCAGGGCTTGACGCGCAGCAACTACGTCAGCTAGGGGACGCAGGTCTCGACACCGCCGATAGCCTGCTCGAAACGACGGCAGCTAACCTCGCTGAGGTGGCCGGTGTCGATGAGGCGATGGCAGAAAAACTGCGGGAAGCCGTCCGGGAGCAGGTCGACGCGGTCGCACGGGCGGCCGCCGAAGCGGCCGAAGCCGCTACCGGACCGGCGGAGATAGGCGAAACCAAGCCGCAGCAAACAACAGCGTTGACATTACCCGGACTTGACGAGCAGCAGCTGCGTCAGCTGGGCGATGCGGGTCTCGACACCGCCGACAGCCTACTTGCGACGACGGCGGCCAACCTCGCTAAGGTGGCTGGCGTCGATGAGGCGACGGCAGAACAACTGCAGGCGACCGTACGAGAGCAGGTTGACGCAGTCGCGCGGGCGGCCGCCGAAGCAGCCGAGGTCGCCGCCGGACCGAAGGCAAGCGAAACCCCGCCAAAGCCAACGAACGATACCTTAGCAAAGGGCTGAGCCGCGTGGCCACGATCCGGATTTACAGAGTCGCGGAAGTACTAGGTATCCCGAGCCAGGACGTCGTCGACTTACTTCGCAAGCAGCACGGGATCGAAGTCAAGAGCGCCTCGAGCACGATCGAAGAGATCGTGGCGCGGCAGTTCGCCGAACGAGTTGCACGCAAGCGTAACATCGAGCTACCAAGTGGGCAGCTGTTTGCTAAAAAGCCGGCGGCGCGCCGCGGCGGGAAGCGCACGGCAGCCAAACCAGAACCAGCTGCACCGACCAAGCCGAAGCTCGGATCCCCACGGCTGGTAAAGTCGGCAAAGGCCGCCAAGGTGGCGGCCGTTAAAGCCGCCGAAGAAGCCACGGCTCAGGCCGAAGCGGCCAACGCCGCGCTGGGCGCGGCAGCGGAAGCACAAGCCGCTGAACGAACTGATGCGGCGACCATACCCGTCGAACCAGAGGAGCTCCCTGTCACCGCGGCACCTGCGCCGGCTGAGCCGCCGTCAAAGCCGGTTGCCCAAGCGCCGCCACCCGCCGCCCCGACTATCACGCAGGTAACCGGCCGCGTGGTTCCGCCCGTCCTACGCCTGCGCGTCGAGGAGCCTCCCGCGTCCGCGCGTATAGACACTGGCGCGACGGCTACCCCAAGTACTGCGCCGCCGATAGTCAAGCCACCACTCGGAGGCCCAAGACCCCTCCCGTCCCACCCGATCCGACCGCCAGCTGCGCGACAACTTCCTCCGCGACCTGCGGTTGGGTACCGCCCACCACCTCGGCCGCAGCACCGTTTTGGTGGCCGACGCTCGGCAGAGCGTCGTGTGCGAACGCAAACCACCCCGGCCATGACCGCTCCGCCGCCGCCGATCACTCGAACGATCACGCTGGCCGAGGGAATGACCGTTAAGGACCTGGCCGACAGGATCGACGTTCGAGCAAAGGACGTGTTAAAGAAGCTGATCGAAAAGCGGCTAATGCTGACCATCAACACAACGCTCGACGCCGACACCGCAACCATGATCGCGCGGGAGTTCGGCGCCGACGTAAAAATGCGAACGTTCGAAGAGGAGATGGTCACGACTGAGGACACCAGCCCAGAGGATCTGGTGGTACGGGCGCCCGTCGTGACCGTCATGGGCCATGTCGACCACGGCAAGACGACCCTGCTCGACAGCATCCGAGAGACGAAGGTGGCCGAACGTGAGGCTGGCGGCATCACACAGCATATCGGCGCGTACGCGGTCGCGGTAAAGGACCGCCGCATCGTGTTCCTTGATACGCCTGGTCACGAAGCCTTTACCCTAATGCGCGCGCGTGGCGCAGAGGTAACTGATGTCGTCGTGCTCGTAGTTGCAGCTGACGATGGCGTGATGCCGCAGACGCAGGAGGCCATCGACCACGCCCGCGCGGCCAAGGTGCCAATTCTCGCCGCGATCAACAAGATCGACAAACCGAACGCCAACCCAGATCGCGTCAAGCAGGAGCTGGCAGATCGTGGGTTGACGGCTGAGGACTGGGGCGGACAGACCGTAACTGTGCCAGTCTCCGCTAAACAGCGAAAGAATTTGGACCTGCTCCTTGAGATGATCCTGTTGGTCACCGAAATGGGCGAGCACAAAGCCAACCCGAAGCGGGCAGCCAGCGGGACCGTACTCGAGGCAAAGATGGATCGAGGCCGTGGACCAGTGGCGACGGTCCTCGTCCAGGACGGCACACTAAGGGTTGGGGACAACTTCATCGCCGGTGTCGTCGTTGGCCGCGTTCGGGCCCTGATCGATGATCGCGGGCAGCCCGCGAAAGAGATCGGTCCGTCAAGTCCTGTGGAGGTACTTGGCTTGGCGGGACTGCCACAGCCAGGCAACGCCTTTCAAGCCGTGGCAGACGCGGCCAAGGCACGACAAATAGCACTGTACCGGAAGAATCAGGCGAAGGAAAAGGCGCTAAGCGGCCCGCGCACGCGTGTGACATTAGAGTCGTTGCAGGAGCAGCTCGTGGACGGCGAGACCAAGGAGCTGGCTATCATCATCAAGGCTGACGTTCAGGGCTCCGCCGAAGTCTTGGCTGACTCACTTGCCAAACTTGGTGACAAGCGTGTGAAGATCAGGATTATTCATTCCGGCGTCGGATCCATCAGTGAGTGGGACGTTTTATTAGCATCGACCTCAAGGGCGATCATCATCGGTTTCAATGTACGTCCTGACCGGAATGCAGCAGACACCGCTGAGCGGGAAGGCGTCGACGTCCGCCGGTATTCGATCATCTACAACGTGACCGATGAGGTCAAAAAAGCAATGGCTGGTCTGCTCGAGCCGACGATCCATGAGCAGCAGCTTGGAATGGCCGAGGTCCGGCAAACATTCAAGGTGCCGAAGTTCGGAACGGCTGCCGGCTGCATGGTGACCGACGGACGGATCGAACGGTCTGGAGAGGCACAAGCGCGCCTTGTACGTGACGGCGTCGTGATTCACGAAGGACGAATAGGATCACTACGGCGGTTCAAGGACGACGTCAGTGAGGTCAAGGCTGGATTCGAATGCGGCATCGCGTTCGAGCGTTTCCCAGACCTGAAGCTCGGAGACGTCATCGAAGTATTCACCGTCGAAAAGGTGGCCGCAACCGTCTAGCTCCGGCATTATTTAATTCGACATCGTCGGAAAATATGCAGCGAACGACAGAGGCGAGACATTGAAGCTCCGTCGCCTCCTGCGCACCCAGACCGATGCCAGCCGTCGGACTTCTGTCGGTTGACCTGCACTTTCCGGCGGCGCGCTCGCTCAAAGACAAGCGAGCGGTGTTGCGCAGCGTTAAAGATCGACTGAGAAAGTTGAACGTCTCGCTCGCAGAAGTAGAGTACCAGGACCTGTGGCAGCGTGCCCGGCTTGACATCATCGCGATCGCAGCGACCCGCGACGGCGTTGATCAATCCCTCGAGACCGTCATCTCTGAGATCGAGCGACACGATCCGGACGTGATTGTCGGCACAAAGCTCGAATGGCTGGCCTAGCAGTTTGTTCCATGAACGGCGAAAGGAGCGAACGCCAACCCAGCCGGGTGTCTCGACCAACGACATGGCACACGGTACACGGATGGAGCGTGTCGGCGACCAGATCCGCGTAGAGCTGTGCGCGCTGTTGATGCGAACCGCCAGGGATCCTGAAGTCCGAAGCGTCACTGTCACGCGTGTGCGGATGACCCGTGACCTGCAACAGGCCAAGGTGTACTACACCGTGCTCGAGGACGAGCGAGGCCGTCGTGCCGCCGGACGCGCACTGCAGCGGGCGCGATCGTTTCTTCGACGCCAACTCGGCCAGCGGCTCCGGTTGCGGCATGTACCGGAGCTCACCTTCTTCTATGATGACTCAGTGGAGCAGCAGGGACGGATCGCTCGCATCTTCAAGGAAATCGAGGCCGCCCGTCCTACCGCTGACCAATCCGACCCCGAAGCCCATAACGACCGCTCGCATGAGGGCCCTCGTGACACCTAAGTCACCGCTCGATCAGATCCTGGGGGCGATCCAGCACCGCAATCGTTTCGTTCTGTCTTCACATGCACGACCAGACGGCGATTCGATCGGCTCACAGCTTGCCCTCGCGCAAGCGCTCACCGATCTGGGCAAAACAGTTCGCATCGTCAACCATGACCAGGCACCCTCTTTTCTGACCTGGCTGCCTGGAATTTCAGTGATCGAGGCCGCCGACACGGTCACCGGACCGTACGACGCCGCAGTCGTGTTGGAGTGCAACTCACTAAGCCGGACGGAGGTGAGAGGGCTCGACCAATACTTCGTGATTAACATCGACCATCACGCCGGTAACTCAATGTACGGCGCAATCAACTGGTTCGACGAATCGGCAGCCGCCTGCACCGAGATGGTATTCGACGTCATTACCGGACTCGGGGGAACGCTGACGCGCGCGATAGGCATCAATCTGTATGTCGGAGTCCTAACCGACACCGGGTCATTTGGCCATGGCAACATCACGGCTCGAACTTTCGACATCTGCCGACAAATCGCCGCCAGCGGCGTAGACACCGCAAGCCTCGCCGCTCAGGTGTATCAACACAGCAGCGTCGGCAAGCTCAAACTCACCGGCGTGATGCTCGAGTCGATGCAATTTCAGAGTGGCGGCCGCATCGCCGTGTTGTACGTCGATGACCACATCCTCCGCGCGACCGGCTGCGCGGACGACGATATGGAGGGCCTGGTCAACCTGCCGCTGGCGGCGCGGGACGTCGAAGTGGCCATCCTCCTAAAGGCCTTCCGCAACGTCACCCGCGTCAGTCTTCGCTCGAAGGGCTCCATCGACGTACGAGCAGTGGCCGCCACGTTCGCGGGCGGTGGCCATCGGAACGCCTCTGGGTTCTCTCTCTCCGGGACTCGAGACGAGATCGAACGCCGTGTGCTGGCCGAGGTTGTCGCGGCGATAAACGTTAGTCTTGGCCAGCGCGGCGGTCGCTCACAGCAAGACTGAGTGGTCCCGTTCGTTATGACGGCCACGCACCAAGGTTCCGCTGAGCGAAGCCGCGTCTGGCCCTAACAGGGTACAAGGTGAGAGAATACCTGGAGTATTCGAACCCGCTTCTGAGAGTCCGGTGCCGCCCTCAGTGAGAGACGCATCGGCGGTCGAGTGCCGCCGTAATTACGAACGGCGGCACCAGGCCCCCCGGACCTGACCGAAGACAAGGATGGACGGCGTCCTGGTCATCGACAAGCGTGCAGGTCTCACGTCACACGACGTCGTCGCCCGCGCCCGCCGGGGCTTTGGGACCCGCCGGATTGGTCACATCGGAACGCTCGATCCACTAGCCACCGGCGTACTGCCATTGGTTGTCGGCCGCGCGACGCGGCTGGCGTCGCTCCTCGCGGCCGGCAAAAAGGTATACGAGGGCGTGATCCGACTCGGCGTCGTTACGGACACGTATGACGTCACGGGCACCGTCGTCCCCGATCGTCACGATGGAGCTGATCACAAAGAACGGCCCGTCGATCTTACCACCGTGGAAACCACAAGCCTGGCGTTCAGAGGAAGGTTCCTCCAGCACCCGCCGGCGTTCTCGGCTAAGAAGATCCGAGGTGTCCGTGCATATCGGCTGGCCCGCCGCCGCCAACCGGTCGAAACGAAGGCGGTCGAAGTAACGGTCCACGCTCTTGAGTTCCTGTCACTCACCAACGACCGCCTTCACTGCCGCGTCACCTGCGATCCGGGTTTCTATATGCGGGCGTTCGCTCATGACCTCGGGGCCGCACTCGGCTGCGGCGGGTGCCTTGAAGCGCTGCGGCGTGAACAGAGCGGGGCATTTGGGCTTGACCAGGCCGTCTCACTGGATGCACTCGAGAACGAACCCGACTGGTCAGCAACACGCCTCTTACCGTTGCCAAGGCTCCTGCCTGAGCTTCCGCACCTCGTGTTGACTGACGCCGGCACGCGGCGAGCAGCCCACGGCAACAGCGTCTCGCCCACCAACATCGCGTGCGGCGATCCGAGCTGGCGCCAAGCCGCCGCAGGGAGGGAAAATAGAGACAACGTAAAGCTGTACGACCGCCGGGGAACATTGATCGCCATCGCTCAAACAGAGGCCAGCGGCGCTTTGCATCCAACGATCGTTCTAGTGTAAGCTCAGCCCGTTGGACTAAGTATCAATAACTAGACGAGGAAGAGGCGTCAGCACGTGGCGTTGGCGAAGGCGCAAAAGTCTGAAATCATCGGTTCGTATCGCGTGCATGAAGCCGATACTGGATCGCCGGAAGTGCAGGTCGCGATTCTCAGCGAACGCATCAGTTACCTGACGGATCACTTCAAGGTCCACGCTAAAGACCACCACTCGCGCCGCGGATTATTGAAGCTCGTCGGACAGCGGCGGCGGCTCCTCGACTACCTCAAGGGTAAAGACTCTGAGCGATACGCGGATCTCATCAAGCGACTCGGCATCCGCAAGTAGGCGCGAGACAGATGGCTGGCCCCACGGAGGCCGGCGACCCCTTCCCGCCTTATAATTCGCTCCGCTCGCTCACCTTTCTTCACCGGGAGCAGATTGCATGCACACGGCCAAAGTGAACGCCGGTCGAAACATCTTGACCATCGAGACCGGAAAATTGGTGAAGCAAGCCGACGGCGCCGTGACTGTTCGGCTCGCTGACACCATAGTCTTGATTACGGCCTGCGCCGCACCGACGCCACGCCAGGGTATCGATTTCTTGCCACTGACTGTGGACTATCGCGAGAACACTTACGCCTCTGGGCGGATCCCAGGCGGCTTCTTTAAACGCGAAGGTAGGCCGCCCGAGAAAGAAGTGCTCACGAGCCGCCTCATCGACCGGCCGATCCGTCCCATGTTCCCATCCGGCTGGAACTACGAGACCCAGGTCGTCGCCTGGGTCGTGTCCGCCGACGATAATATCGACCCTGACGTGCTGGCGCTCACGGGCGCGTCGGCCGCACTGTCGATCTCGAACATCCCGTTCCAGAAGACCGTGGCCGCAGTGCGTGTCGGACTCGTCGACGGGACATTCATCATTAACCCGACCTACGACGAGCGGCGCCTGAGCCGTCTCGATTTGCTCGTAGCTGGCAGCACCGATGCCATCGTGATGGTCGAGGCCGGATCCGATGAGCTGCCCGAAGACGAGATGCTGCGCGCTCTCGAAGAGGGCCACGCCGCCATCCGAGATATCGTGGCAACGATCGACGAGGTGAGGGCAGCCGTCGGCAAGCCGAAGCGTAAAGTCGCGGCGCCGGCGGTCGATTCGGCCGTCGCATCCGGAATCGAATCTAAGGTGCTCGCGCCGCTAACCGACGCGATGCGGATCAAGGGCAAACTCGCAAACTACGCCAAGGTCGATCAGATTCTCGACGAGCTCCTGGCCTCATATCCAGAGGACGACGGTGACGGCCGGAGCGACGCCAAGCAGGTTTTCAAGAGTCTCAAGGAGAAAATCCTCCGTGACGAGGTGCTGGAGCGCGGCGTTCGGCTCGACGGCCGACAGTTCAACGAAATCAGGGAAATCTGGGCGGAGGTCGGGATACTCCCTCGAGTGCACGGCTCGGCCATCTTTACTCGCGGCGAGACACAGGCGCTGGTGACCGCCACCCTCGGAACTGCCGATGACCAGCAGAAGGTCGAGCGGATCGAGGGCGAGTCCCGCAAACGGTTCATGCTGCACTACAACTTCCCGCCGTTCTCGGTCGGAGAGGTCAAGTACCTACGGGGCCCTGGTCGCCGCGAGATCGGTCACGGCAACCTCGCCGAGCGTAGTCTCGCCAGAATGATCCCGAGCGAGGACAAATTTCCCTACACCATGCGCGTCGTGTCTGACATCCTCGAGTCGAACGGCTCCTCGTCGATGGCAACGGTCTGCGGCGCCTCATTGGCCCTGATGGACGCTGGCGCGCCCTTGAAGTGTCCGGTGGCTGGGGTCGCGATGGGTCTCATCCTCAATGAGGCGACCGGGCGCTACGCCGTGCTCTCCGACATCGCCGGCGCGGAGGACCACTACGGCGACATGGACTTTAAGGTCACGGGAACCACAGAAGGCATTACCGCGCTCCAGATGGACATCAAGGTCTCTGGTGTCACCAGCGAGATCATGCGCGAGGCCCTCGCGCAGGCGAGGGCCGGTCGATTTGAGATCCTCGAGAAGATGAGCGCCACGATCGCGGCACCGCGCGAGTCGATCTCGACCTATGCCCCTCGGATCGTGACGATCCAGATTCCGGTCGACAAAATCCGGGATGTGATCGGACCCGGAGGCAAGACGATCCGAAGCATCGTCGATCGGACCGGTGCCAAAATCGACGTCGAGGACGACGGCCGTGTCCACGTGACATCGACCGATGAGACCTCGACACAGAAGGCGATCACCATCATCGAAGAACTGACCGCGAGCCCAGAGCTGAACAAGACCTACCTCGGCAAGGTACAACGGATTACGGACTTCGGTGCGTTCGTGGAGATCCTCCCTGGTATCGATGGTCTACTGCACATCTCGGAAATCGCCCACTACCGCGTCAAGGGAGTGCGTGACGAGCTCGATGAGGGCGACCAGGTATTAGTTAAGGTGATCAACGTCGACCCATCGGGAAAGGTCAGGCTGAGCCGCAAGGCCCTCCTACCTACTGAACCAGGCTCGACAGCGTCTGGTGATCAAGTCGACGGGGATGGTGCTCAGGGTCCACGTGGTGGCCGTGGCGCACCACCGGGTGGCCGGCCGCAGGCAACACGCCACCGCGGGCCGCGAGCAGGCCAGGCGGCAGATTCCTAGAACGTTGCAGGCAGGCCCGCTGAAGTACCCCGCGCTGGTCGAGGGGATATCAGTTCAGCTTGACCGAGATCAGCTTCGAGACACCCGGCTCTTCCATCGTGACGCCATAGAGCTGGTCGGCGATCTCCATCGTTTTCCGGTTGTGGGTCACCAGCACAAACTGCGTGTCGTCATGGAGGCCACGGAGCATCTCCACAAACCTGCCGATGTTGGCGTCATCGAGCGGTGCATCTATCTCATCTAGCAAACAGAAGGGACTCGGCCTGTACTTGAAAATGGCGAACATCAAGGCCATAGCGGTCAGTGCCTTTTCACCACCGGACAGCAACTGGATGCTTTGTAGTCGCTTGCCTGGAGGTTGCGCAATGATGTCGATCCCGCTCTCGAGCACATCGCTCTCGTCGAGCAGCACCAGGCCCGCACGGCCTCCACCGAACAGCGTTTCGAACGTCGCCTGAAAGTACTCACTGACCGCTGTGAAAGCCTCGCGAAAGCGCGTCCGCGTCGTCACGTCGATTCGCTTGATCGCCTCGCCGGTGGCGGCAATTGCACCCAACAGGTCTCGGCGCTGTGTCGTGAGAAACTCATGCCGTTGCTCGAGTTCGTCGAACTGGTCGATCGCCATCATATTGACCGGCCCTAACCGGTCGATTCTCTCACGCAGCCGATCGATGACACCTTCGACCCCAAGTCCGTCGGCGTCGCTCAACTTGGTCGGCGTCTCTGGCGTAGCTTCCACGGGGGACACCGAGGTGTCGGCCACAGCACTGTCTTCATCGATGACGCCTGTGTCATCAGCGCCGTCCGTGCCATGTCCAATCAGCGACGCGTCCGGCGCAATCGTCCCTTCGAGCTCAAGCTGATCGACCTCGGCACATACCTCGTCCAAGGTCAGCTGAAGCGTGTCAGTGCACGACGCCGACAAGTGGGATAAGTCGGAGTCCACCGTAGCACGCGCCACGTCCAGCCGCCCAACTTCTGCCCGAACCTCATCAAGTGCACGCCGAGCCTCTCGGACCTTTGCCTCATGGTCGGCGATCTGCTGCTGCAGGTCAGTCGTTCGCTCGTCAACAGACCGGACTTCCTCACGGAGCAACTCGAAGGCCTTCACACCCTCATCGAGCTGGTGTTCTGACAAGGCGACCGCAGCAAACCGTGCCTCACGGTCGGCGACTGTGTGCTGATTCGCGTCAGCGCGGCAGCGGATCCGCTGGTCCAGATCACTGGTCTGATCGACGAGTCGCCGCACATCAGCAGCCAGCGCGGCAGACCGCTCCGCCAATGCCGCGTGCGCGGCCTTTGCCTCGGTGAACTGCCGGCCCAGACCGTCGACTGATTCGCGCGTCTGGAGTAGGTGCCGCTGGGTACTCATGAAGCGTTCATTCGCCGAATTCTGCTCAGCCTCCAACCGCGCGATTGACTCGCGGGCTTCCGTCTGCTTCGCATCCATCCCCTCACACTCTGCGTCAGCCTTCCGGTGCTCTGTGTCAATCACCTCCTGCTTGCGCGCCAATCGCTCAAGCTCGTCGTCGAGGTTGGCGTGCTGCAAGTCGAGCCCGACCAGCGCTTTCTCGTGCGTGTGCTCCCCCGTATGCAGGGCAGTGAGGGCAACCTCCGCGTGCGCCACCAGACCAGCAAATGTCACAATCTCCGCGTTAAGGCGCTGGACTTCCTCCTCCTCGGACACCAGTCGCGCGCGAAGCGCCTTGACCTCGCCCTTGGTTGAAAGGATGCCGTGCGCCCTTCGCTGGCCACCGCCATTGACCAGCGACGGACCGCGGAAGACGAAGCCCTCCGGCGTGGTGATCTGGTCATCAGTCACCCGGGCGGCCGCGGCAGCCTGTTCGAGTGAGGGGGCGAGCCACCGCCTGGCCAACAGACTCCGCACCACCCGCGCACCTGGGCCGTTCACCTGTACAATCTGTCCGAGCGAGCGCAGCGACGCATGAGGTGGCTGTGCCTCGGCCGAAGGCTGGCGATGGCCGTCTATGATCACAAACCCACAACGCCCGGCGTTCTTCCTCTTGGCCAGTGCCATCCCCGCTAGCGCATCCTCGTACGAGCGGACCACGATGCACTCCAGCAGATCGCCCAAGCACGCCTCCACTGCCCGTTCGTCCGACCGGCGAACCTCGACGTAGTCAGCGACTGAACCGAGGTGATCAACGTGTTTCCCG
This sequence comes from Vicinamibacterales bacterium, assembly GCA_965197375.1. Classification (GTDB taxonomy): domain Bacteria; phylum Acidobacteriota; class Vicinamibacteria; order Vicinamibacterales; family UBA8438; genus CBDAMZ01. The sequence continues at coordinate 176,491 of CBDAMZ010000008.1, read as the reverse complement.
GACGCTGCCAGTACAACCCTGGCGGCGTCACCATAGGCTGCACGCGAAGCCTCGAACTCCTCAAGTGAGTCGAGACGTGCGCGCATGCTGGCCATCTCGTACTCGCGCGTGCGGACCTCACGAGCCCGCCACTCACGTTCGACCCGAGCTGAGGCGAGCTCGGCGTCGTGATCGGCCCTGCTCGCCTTGGCGGCCTCGAGGTTTTCGCGTGTGCGGCGAGCTTCCTGATCGACACACTCCCGCGCGTCGACGATCCGCGCGCGCTCCGCCGACACATCGGCCATCTCCACCTCGAGCTTAGTCAGCTCCTCGGTGAGCCGTCCCCGAGCCACTGCGGTGTTGTCCATGACGTTCTGCAGTGCCGTGGCCGCGTTGACCGCAGCAAAGACTTCGCTGCGCGCCGCTTCGACGTCCACTTCGAGCCCTTCGATGGCTCGCTGAGCATCGGTCAACGCACGCTCAGCGGCCTGCGACCGCGAGGCTGCAGCGTCGCAATCGGCGGTGCACCGCTCGCGGGCTGCTTGCTGAGCCGACAGTTCACCTTCGGCCGGTGCGCGGCGCTGCTCGAGCGCGCAGAGTTCCACCTCCCCCTCGGTGAGCGCGGCGGCAAGGGCCGACACGTGCTGTTTATCGAACTCGATCTGCTGTTGGCGGCGACCAACCTCCAACTCTTGTTGGTGAATAGCATCGCGCGTCGATGTGGCCGCCCGGTCAGCGTCGACCAGGTTAATGCGAAGGCTCTCTTGAATACTCTCGAGCCCGGCGAGCCCCGCTGCCGCGCCCCGCTCACGGACCAGAGCTTCTTCGAGCCGGAGCACGGCGGCCTCGATCGCACGTGTTAGAGTCTGGCTTCGCTGCGCAAAGCGCACCTTCTCCCATCGTCGCAGCTCTTCACGAAGACGACGGTAACGTCGCGCTTTAGCCGCCTGTCGTTTAAGTGCACCACGCTGCTTCTCGACTTCGAAAACGATGTCGTCGACGCGGGTCAAGTTCTGCTGAGCTGCTTCGAGCTTCAATTCGGCCGAGCGTCGGCGCGTCTTGTATTTCGTAACACCGGCTGCTTCTTCTAGCAGCTGCCTCCGCTCCGCCGGGCGCGCGCTGAGTATCTGCCCAATTTTGCCCTGTTCGATGACAGCGTACGCCTTGACGCCCACCCCAGAATCCATGAGTAGATCCTGGATGTCGCACAGACGGCAAACCTGACCGTCGAGGAGATACTCGCTCTCGCCAGAGCGATACAAGCGACGTCCTACTTCCACGTCGCACGTGATGGTTGGAGGCTCATCGAATGCGTTGTCAGACGTGGCATCACCGTCCACCACAAGCGCCCCGTGACCACGGCCATTACCGCCCGGTCCCCGGCTGTTCCCATCCGCGTGGCCGTTGCCACCGCCGCGACCCCTGACGCTGGACGGTGCAGCAGCCACCTGCGACAGTTGCAAGCGTACTTCGGCGGCCGCCGTGGGACGTCTGGCATCACTGCCGCTGAAGATCACGTCCTCCATGCGCTCGCCACGGAGGCTTCTGGCGCTCTGCTCACCCAACACCCAAGTAATCGCGTCAATAACATTGCTCTTGCCGCAACCGTTCGGACCCACGATCGCAGTCACACCATCGTCGAAGGCAAGCCCCGCGCGTTCGGGAAAGCTCTTGAACCCTAGAATTTCGAGATGGGTTAGGCGCATCGGTTTGTCATGGGGTCTGTACGGAAAAAGAGCCGCGCGAACAGGTCATGCACATCGGCAACCTCACCTGTCGAGCGGCTGGAAGCACGCCGACTTGGCCCTCGTTGGACGTCTTCAGCAGTCGTTCGAACCGGCCCAGCCCCGCGCTGCCCACCACACCCGCAGTCGACGCGTGGGGACCAACCCAGCCGCCCTCGCACGGACCGCAGTGTAGCAAGGCACTAGCATCGGCGGCAAGCCCAACTAGTGGGCCACCACGCGTGTGGGCTGGCGGCCCACCGGATTCAGCAGCTGTTCGGCCTCGCCAAACAGCGTCAGCGCATACTGCGCCTGAGGATCCGCACGAAATAGATTCCGTCTCGCCTCGGCAATCGAGAAGAGTGCCACATCCACCTCAAAATGAATCATGGCACGAATAAAGTTAACATCCGCGGCAAACGCGTCCTCGCTCACGGTTAGCCCGCGGCGCCGGACGTGCTTCTTAAATTCATTCAGCAAACGGTCATCAGTAACGAATCCCGAGGAAACGATCTCACGGCCCTTCCCCTGCGCACCGATACGCGTGTCTCCTTCGGCCGAGAAACGCTCTGCAAAGTTGGCAAACTCCGCCCGCGCCGCCAAAAGCCGCCCGAAGCGAGACGGGGCGAACCCCTGAATCGGCCCTGCGATAAAGTGATCCGGCTCGATCCCACCACCGCTGTAGACCTCGCGTCCGTTGTCAGTATACTTCCGGTCGGCCGGCAAATGAGTACGTGGTGTCTGCTTGCGCATGGAGTACGCCAAGTATTCGTCGAACGTGCCATCCCACGGCCGCTGGATCATCCGTCCACTGGGGGTGTAGTACCGGGCGGTCGTCAGCGCTAGGCCGGCCCCATGGCTGACTCGATAAATCGACTGGACCAAGGCCTTGCCGAAGGTCGTCTCGCCAACGACGAGGCCGCGATCGTGGTCTTGAATCGCACCGGCGACGATCTCAGACGCGCTGGCACTACTACGGTTCACCAAGACCATCAACGGCAGCTCGGTAAACTCGCTTTCCTCGCGTGCGTAGTAGTCCTGGTCGGAGTTAGCGACGCGCCCACGCGTGTAGACAACCATGTCACCGCGCGGTAAGAACCGATTGGCAACCTTGATCGCCTGGTCTAGCGGGCCACCCGGGTTGTCCCGCAGGTCGAGCAATAACCGTTGCATCCCAGCATCGTTGAGACTGTTGAGCTCGCGCCGCAGCTCATGGTCGGTCGTCGCCGCGAAGCCACCCAGGCGGACATATCCGGTCCGCTCGTCCACCATAAAAGCTGCCTCAACGGTCGGGATGTTGATCTCATCGCGCTCGACCTCGAGGTCGATCAACCTGTTGTAACCGACGCGCCGAATCGAAATCTTGACCGCGCTCCCCTTTGGTCCACGTAGGCGGCGAACGGCCTGCTCACTACTCATGCCGATCGCATCCTCGCCATCGATTCTGGCGATGACGTCGCCGCGCCGGATCCCCTTCCGATAGGCGGGCGAACCTCCGAATAGGCTCATCACCGTGATCCGGCCGTCCCTTACGTTGATAGAGACGCCGAGGCCGTAGTACCGACCCTCTTGCCGCTCGCGCAGCTGCGCGTACGAACGAGGATCCATAAAGTTCGAATGCGGATCGAGCGTCTGCAGCATCCCGCCGATTGCCAGGTGGACGAGTCGCTCGGTGTCGACGGCGTCGACATAGTGTGCCTCGACAGCTGCCAGAGCAGTTGCGAAGCCATCGTAGTGGCGGGATACGGTATCCTGCCGCGCCAGCACCTGGCCGCCGAAGAACCCGCCGACCACGGCCGACAGAACGATGGCACCCACCCCGATGGTCAAAGGTGTTACAGATCGCACGGCGGCATGCTACCAGATAAGCCTCTGTGCGACAACAACTTCGAGCGATCCATCAGGCAGCCAGAGGACTTGACCCCCAGGAGACACATTTCTATAATGCGACCAGTCAGTTGTGGGGTCGACCCCAGATCTAAGGAGCGCTGCTGCCATGTTCGGCTCAATCGGTATGCCGGAGCTGATCATCATCTTCGTTATCGCACTGATTATCTTCGGTCCTCGCAAGTTGCCCGAGCTCGGGCGATCTCTCGGCCGGAGCCTGGGGGAGTTTAAACGTGCGTCGAACGATCTCCGGAACACACTGGAGGACGAGATCAAGATCGAGGAACAGCACACCCCTAGTTCCACAAGTCAGAAATCTGAACAGGCCTCGGCCTCACTCATACCTCCCACCGACACCGGCGACGCCTAGCTACAGGCGCACGAGCGGCCCCCGATGGCGCTAGTCCCATTCCCTCGCCAACCCCCTCCTGGCCCCGAGGACAACCCTCCACGGGCAGGCAAACCTGCCGCGACCGACCACTCAGAGGGCAAGATGTCGTTTCTTGAGCATCTTGATGAGCTCCGGAGGCGACTCCTCATTTCGGCCGGCGCGCTCACGATCGGGGTCCTGATTGCCTTCGGCTTCATCTCCTATATCTTTCGGTTCATTATGGAGCCGCTGACGGACGTTCTACGGGATGGCGACACACTCGTCTTCACCGAGCCAACCGAGGCATTCTTACTCAACATCAAGATGGCGGCGCTGGCTGGACTCATGTTGGCCACGCCGGTACTCATGTGGCAGGCTTGGCTATTCGTCGCGCCTGGCCTCTACGCCAACGAGAAGCGGCTCGCGATCCCGTTCGTGGGTCTCTCGACCGGCTTCTTCGTCAGCGGGGCGCTCTTCGCACACTACCTCCTGTTTCCGGTCGCCTGGGGCTTCTTCGCTAGCTTCACTACCGACTACATGACGTTCCTCCCGAGAATCCAGCCGGCGTTCTCGCTCTACGCGAAACTTGTGCTGGCCTGCGGTTTTGTGTTCCAGCTCCCGACGATCGTCTTCTTCCTAGCGCATGTGGGAGTCGTCACACCAGGTTTTCTTATTCGGAACATCAAGTACGCAATCTTACTGATCTTTATCTTCTCAGCCATTCTGACCCCAACAGGGGACCCGGTTACACTTACCCTAATGGCGACACCGATGATCGCGCTATACGGACTGAGTATCGGGATCGCTTGGCTCTTCGGTCGGAAAACTAAAATCCAATCCTAGCTAACGCGTGCGCACAGTGCTAAGTGTTAAAAACGGCCAGCGCCTTTCAACGCTTTCGTTGACTTGAACCGACGGAAGATAATAGTATTTTGGAGTCTGCAGTTTGAGTTTTCCCTGTCATTGTCGACATTTCGCTTATTAAGCCGCTCACCACGAGGATGTGTGGTTTGACGAAGGTGGCGTGGGGCGCTCCGTTGATCTTAGCGTCCACCATAGTTGTGTTGGCGTCGCCAGCCGCAGCCCAAGACACCGAGGCAAAAACTACGCGCCGTGCAGGGGCGACGTTTCTCGGTGACACTGGCCTGTGGTTCGTGCCAACAGCTGAAATTCTTCCTCATGGGAAGTTTTCTGGAAGTGCGCAACGCGCCAACTTCGACCGTCAAGAGGGCATTACTGACATAGAGCACAACCCAGCCACGTTTGCAGTCGGCGTTGCTGATCGGGTCGAGCTCTTCGGCTCGTTTCGTGTATTGACCCGAGTGGACCGCGATGCCAGGCCACTTTTCAACGCATCCAATCCGACACTAGGCGGTCCAGCTCATCAAGTGCCGCTTGCCAACGCCCAGTACACCGGCAATAAAATTGGCGACCTAGTGCTTGGCGGTAAGATCAACCTCGTTTCCGAAGCCAATCTGCATCCGGTTGCGTTCGCTTTGCGTGGGTTGGTCAAGATACCGACGGGCGACAAAGACGTCGGCAACACAAGCGGTAAGCCAGATGCCGCATTCGACGTTATCATCAGCAAAAATCTAGGGGCGCTGGAAACTGCAGGCTACGGAGGCTTCGGGTTTTACGGTGATCCAAACGGCATAGATCTTCCCAACAGTGTCCGCTGGGGAGTCGGGGCTGGGATTCCGCTGGGCGACGCATTTAAGCTCTTCGGGGAAGTCAACGGCGAACTTCTAACGAGTGACACGTTAACGCTAGAAGTACCGCTTGTCGGGCCCGACGGAAGCCGGTCATCTCTGGTTTCTTCCCTCAGGAACCCGGTCGACCTCACGCTCGGACTGCAGTGGAACAATCCACGTGGCTTCTATATTGGAGCCGGTGTTAATTTGTCGGCTGTACATGACGCTCGGGAAATGGCAGGTAGAACCTCCAAGAGCGGGGACCGTCTCGGGTTGCTGTTCCGGATCGGGTATCACCCGGGCGTCAAAATGTACGTGCCGCCGCCGCTGCCGCCGCCCACCAACCGGCCGCCGACGGTCATGGCGTCATGTACCCCGTGCGAGGTGCTGTTCGGTGAAGAAGTCCGGCTACGTGCCGATGCCTCGGACCCGGATGGTGACTCGCTCGACTACCGGTGGAGTGCACCAGCCGGCGATTTCCTAGATCCGCCTAACCGAGCAACGAAGGGCTGGCGAGCGCCGTCTCAGGAGGGCCCAGTTCCCATCAACGTGACAGTAACCGACGGTTTGGAAGGTTCGGCGTCCGACACTGTGATCATCCAGGTGAACGCGCCACCGCCGCCGCCTAAACGAAAATACGTCTTCGAGGACGTTCACTTTGACTTCGACCGCTACACGCTGCGACCTAGCGCCAGCCACGTGCTTGACGAGGTCGTGGCAGCGCTCGGTGAAGATGCCGATCTGCGTATTGAAATCGAGGGCCACACGTGCAACATCGGAACCGCTGAGTACAACCTCGCTCTCAGCGAGCGCCGTGCCAACTCGGTTCGAGAGTACTTGCTCAGCCGCGGCGTCGGAACCGCTCGGTTACAGACCGTGAGCTACGGCGAGGAGCACCCGATGCACGACAACTCGCGCGAAGAGACACGCCGGCTCAACCGTCGGGCGGCACTGGTCGTCCGGCTCCAGTAGCGCCCTGTCTACCACCAGGCGGCTAAACGAAATTAAAGCGTGAGTCATGGGACCAGGGCCCGCGCACGAATGAGCCGTCGTCGTTCCGACTGACATGGTCGCCCGGACATCTTCATGCTTACTGGTCTCCTCAAGAAGATGTCTGGTTCCTGCGTAGCGGGACCACAAGAAAAGCCCTTACTAGCGATGTGACGCCGGCTGCCATCTGGGCGGTGTGAGGCGAAGTTTTGCTAGTACGCCTTAGCAAAGTACGCGTCCGTCTGGCCCGGCTGGCCGCACTGGATGCAAGGGCCTGATGCCGGCGGAGCGTCTAGGGGAATCGTTCGAATCGTGGCTCGGGTCTCGGCTTTGATTTGCACCTCACAGTCTGCGCGGCCGCACCATGCAGCAACAACAAAACCCGGCCGCCCCTCCAGCACCTGACGAAACTCTTCCTTGGACGTGGTCCTCACCGTGTGGTCATCCCGGAACTGTCTGGCGTGTGCGAATAAGTCGCTCTGAATGGACGTGAGCAACTCGGCCACGCGTGCCGGCAGGCCGTCCATCGGCGTTGGCAGCTTCTCACGTGTGTCGCGGCGGGCCAAAACCACCTGGGACTTCTCGATGTCCTTAGGACCGATCTCAAGCCGAAGCGGAACGCCGCGCATCTCCCATTCAGAAAATTTCCACCCCGGCGTGTACTCTTCGCGGTCGTCGAGCATGACGCGGACCCCTTGGTCGGTCAGCGCCGCAGCCACCTCCTGCGCGCGGGGCCACACGGTCTCGCGCCAGTTTCCACGCGGAATCGGTACAATAACCACCTGGTGGGGCGCAACACGTGGCGGCAGGATCAGCCCGCTGTCGTCCCCGTGGGTCATGATGACGCCACCGATCAAGCGGGTCGTCACACCCCAAGACGTCTGCCAGACTAACTGTAGTGATTTGTCGCGCGCCTGGAACTTGATGTCGAACACCTTGGCGAAATTTTGCCCAAGCTGGTGCGACGTGCCCGCTTGCAAGGCGCGACCATCACCCATCAGTGCCTCGATGCAATAGGTGTGCACGGCGCCGGAAAATTTCTCGCTCTCGGTCTTACGCCCATCGATGACCGGAATGGCGAGCTCGTTTTCGACGAATTCCTTGTAGACGCCAAGCATACGAAGCGCCTCCGCCTCGGCCTCCGCTTCAGTCTCATGCGCTGTGTGTCCCTCCTGCCAGAGAAACTCGGTCGTTCGCAGAAATAACCGTGTAACCTTTTCCCAGCGGACGACGTTGGCCCACTGATTGATAAGGATCGGAAGATCTCGCCACGATTGTATCCACTTCGCGTACATCGTACCGATGATCGCCTCAGAGGTCGGACGTACGGCGAGGCGCTCTTCGAGATCTTCGTCGCCGCCGCGGGTCACCCACGCCACCTGAGGCGCGAAGCCCTCCACGTGCGCGGCTTCTTTCCGCAACAGGCTTTCGGGAATGAGGAGCGGGAAGTAAGCATTAACGTGCCCGGTCGCCTTCAAACGTCGATCCAGTGCTGCCTGCATAAGCTCCCAGATCGCGTAGCCGTACGGCCGAATGACCATACTTCCCTTGACCGGCGAGTAGTCGGCGAGCTCGGCGCGCCGAACGACGTCCGTGTACCATCGGGAGAAATCTTTAGACTGCGGTGTGAGCTCCGTCACGAATGTGTCTTGTTTCGCCGCCATCAATATGCGTCCTCGTTTTTCAACTCGACACCGCGCCGTGGCCAGTCTATATCGTTTTGTTTCGAAGTATCGGATCGGACGTGAGAATCTCGGTTTTCTTGACGCCGGAGTGCCGACATTCAGAAAACCTAGCGATAGCCAGACGTGGACGTCCTTGATGCCCAGACACCAGACGTTACTGCTAACCTAATCTGAGCCTGGACGTGTGTGTCTGGGCTCGCATCAGCAATGAAACCCATTCGGATCGACGTTCGGACCGCGTCGCGTGCCTATCGGGTTCACATCGGTGAGGGTCTCACTGAGCGGCTTGGCCGCTTATTAGATGCTGCCGGGGCGACCGAGCGACGACTCCTCGTTTCAAGCCCGCCGATTTGGAAAGCTCACGGTCAGGTAGTCGAGAAAGCCGTAAAGGGTGCGGAGACTATCCTCGTGCCAGACGGCGAGCGCTTTAAGACTATCCAGACCGTTTCCCGAATCTACGACGCGCTTATTCGGTCGGCGGCTGACCGCAGCGCCACCATCGTCGCCGTCGGCGGTGGCGTCATCGGTGACGTCGTCGGTTTCGCGGCAGCGACATTTCTCCGAGGCGTCCGCCTCGCGCATGTGCCAACAACCTTATTAGCACAGGTTGACAGCTCGATCGGCGGAAAGGTAGGCGTCAACCACCCACTGGGCAAGAATCTCATCGGGGCCTTCTACCAACCGATCATCGTGGTTGCCGACCCGCTCGTGTTGGGCACGTTACCGCGACGGGAGTTTAGAGCTGGTCTTTACGAGATCGTAAAATACGGTGTCATTGCCAGCCGTGACTTATTCGACCAGGTCAGCCAAGAGCTTAAGGCCATTTTTTCTCGAGATCCCGGGGTGCTCGTGCCGATCATCGCCGAGTCCTGCCGGATCAAAGCGGCCGTCGTTTCGCAGGACGAGCGAGAAGTCGGGGTTCGCCGGACGCTAAATTTCGGTCACACGGCCGGGCATGCGATCGAAGCCGCAACACGCTACCGGCGCTTCCGTCACGGTGAAGCGGTAGCGTACGGCATGCTGGCGGCCGCTGACATCGCCGTCGCGCGTGGGATGCTCGCCGAGGAGGACCGAGCCGCACTGGCGCGCCTCATCGCCCAGTTGGGCCCGTTACCATCCGTCAGCGACCTGTCGGCAAAACAGATCATCAAAGTCATCCGCCGTGACAAAAAAGTGCTGCAAGGACGCCTACACGTTATCCTCCCAACCAGCATCGGGCGCACGAAGATTCTTGACGACGTCACGGAGCAAGAAATTCAACGGTCGCTCCTAGCGACCGGCATGCGAAAATAATTCACGCCCTGCGAGGGTTTCCACTGGCGCTCATTTAAAGGGACGGACGGACTGAGCCGTTAGTAGAACGAGCTGTACCACGCGATGAGCGATTCGCCGATCAGCATTGACACAACGGCACCGATAGCGAGAAACGAACCCAGCGGGAGCGCGTATTGTGAATCCCCCCACTTGAGCACTATGAGTGCGACGCCGATCAGCGATCCGAGCAGGGACGCGAGCAGCAGCGTGACCAGCATCAGCTGCCACCCCAGAAAAGCTCCGATCATCCCCAGCATCTTGACATCACCCATCCCGAGCCCTTCCTCACCGCGGACCCTGGAGTAGGCCTCCGCAATCGCCAGTAACGAGCCGACACCGACGACCGCGCCGATCAAGGCGTCGATCCACCCAGGTTCCACAAAGAAACTGGCCACTAGACCAACGACAACGCCCGGCATGGTGATCACGTTCGGTAGGACCCGGTGCTGCAGATCGATGAGAAACAGCACGATCATTGCACAGCTGAACGCAAGCCGAACGGCAAGCAGCGGCTGCCAGCCAAGCTGCCAATACTGGGCAAGGAACAACGCGGACGTAGCTAGCTCTACAGCGGGGTACATCAGAGAAATCAGCTCACCGCAGGTCCGGCACCGCCCACAAAGCATCGTATAACTAACGACCGGAACGTTCTCGAACCAGCGGAGGGTCAGGCCGCACGTCGTGCAGTGCGAAGGCGGCCCCACAATCGATTCGCCGCGCGGTAGCCGGTAGATGCAAACGTTGAGGAAGCTGCCGGCGACGAGCCCAAGAGCTACCAGAAGAAAGATGCTGATGTGCTCCATCATGATGGCATCGAGCCAAGCAGCTGTGGGCCATCTGGAAACAGAAACAAGGACAATTGAGGAAAGATGGCCACCGCACCCGTGGGCGAGACCAACTGATACGGGAGCAGCTTCAGCGCCGTCGCCTTGCTAGCGCCGTCAGAGCCCAGGCAGCCGAGCACCTCGCCCGGTTCCACGCCGAGTATCACGCGGTCCACAGCCCGATACGAACACGGGCACAAAACCTGGCCCTGAAGTCTTTCGTTAGTTCCTGCAGGTAGATGGCATACATACCAGCTGCTTCACACGCTCTTTCTCTGCCAGCTCATGACGATCCTTCAGCTCGCTCCAGCTCGGAGGCGATCGCTCGGTCGAAGTACTGCGGGGCGAGGCGGCCCTTGATGGTCACGCCGTTGATAACGAACGTCGGGGTGGCCTCCACCGGCACACTGGCGCCCAGGGCAATGTCGGCCTTCACCCGTGCGACCGTCGCGTCGTACTGCCCATCGAACGCATCCGCATCAATACCGGCGATGTTACGCGCAGCCGAGGCGATGGTCTCACGAGACATCGTCTCTTGGTTCGCGTACAGCCACCGCGCCATGCGCTCTCCCTCGACCCCACCAATTTTCTTCGCCAACCTGGCCGCAACGGCCGCCTCGCAGGCTGCGTCGTGGGGCCCGTTCGGCGACTCCTCGTTGCATTCCGGGTCAAGCGGATAGTCGAGTGTCACGAGCCGAACCGCACCTGGGTGGCTCGACGCATACTTGGCGAAGATCGGCTTGTACCTGCGAAACGAGTCAGCGCAGGCAGGACATTGGTAGTCGTTGAACTTGACGACGAGCACCGCCTCGTCACCTCGGGGAATCGCGAGGTTGATCCTTGGCTGCTCCTCCCAGAAGCGGTCGAACGCGCTCCGTTCATCAGCCGTCTCGATCGCCACGGACTCGGTGGTCGGCATGGCGGTGCCGGTTGCCTGCGTTGGAAACCAGACCACCGCCGCAGTGGCGCCTGCAACAAAGGCAATCGTCAACCCCAGACCGACCGGACTACGGACGAGGCAAGCGATGTCACCGATCACGGCCGACGGCAGCCTGGCCATTGCCACAAAGGGCCCCGTGCCCGACAAGATGAAAATTCCGATGACCGCCACGTACACCACACCACAAAGCAGGCAGAAGGTCTGAAGCACGACAAACGAGGCGTAGGCCATGTACACCGCGACGGCGAGCCCGCCGGTGGACCAGGCGAGCAGGTAGCCAGCCACACCCGGCTGGGATTCCGCCGGCGCGCGGGCACTCGCGAAGGCCAAAAGTAAAACCCCCAGAAACCAGAGGACGCCACCGAGCGCAACGGGTACCCCGCGGACGCTCCCGAACCGGCTGAGGTAGACCTCGGCACAACTGACGCTGTCGCTGACGTCACAGAAAGTCGTATAGGTCGGATCCTGCAAGAGTTGGAGATGCACGTAAGTTGAGACACCGGCCGCCACCAAGCCGCCTAGCGCGAATATCACCATCCAGTGCCAAACCCGGCTGCTCATGCTGCCTCCCTTCCCCACCTGAGTGCCCGCCGGCGAACCATACGAGGGGGCTCGCTTACACTCTTGTAAAGGCTTCCGGAAGACGCGTCAAGCGGTTGGCGAAGCGAGTGCTCTGCTTCCGGGGGCGGACACGCGCCACCCCGGCTTCAGTTAGCAGCACCGAGACACCAGACGCTACTCGAGGAACTGGCGCCCAGCGGATTCGCACCCTGACTCCAATGCGCCCGCTTGGTAGCCCCGTTCATAACCACGGTGGCATGCGGCCGCCTCTGCATCCCGCTGAAGGCGGCGCTGGTCTTCGAGCAGGGTTCGAATACTCTCGGCATTCTCTCGTCTCGTACCGTGTCAGGACCGGACGCGGCTTCGCTCAGGGAAAATCTCGTTACGTGTGTAATTACAAACGGGACCACTTAGAACCCGAACCGGCCGGCAATGCTCCAGCCTTGTTCAAGGGCGTCACGGCCTCGGGTCACCTGGCCGTCAAGATAGGCGCCCGATGAGAGGGCCACGCTGAACCCAAAGGCTCCAACAGGCTGGGGGGCGTTGGCCTCGAGGTTGAGGCGCGATCCGCCGCGCACGCCGAGCCGCTGGCCGAACCAGTGCTCGCCACCAACCGCCAGGCTGCGACGGTGCCCACTCACGGTCGGGACGCGGGTTAGGTCAATATCAGCGGCCACCAACAGTCCGCCGAACGACCGCATGGCCACCCCGGCCCGGATCTGCCGGTCTAGACGTAAACTGCCCCCGTTCGGAACGCTAAAGGACGGTCCTCGTAGGTTCCGAGCCACGACCCCGACCCGAACCGTCGGTGACCCGACCATAAGGCCGATGTCCAGGTCGTACTCATGTTTGCCCCATCGTTCCAGATCATCGGCCTGGCCCAATAATTCGTCCGCCGCTAGAGCCGGCCCCCCCGGAGCAGATGCCGCCGAGACGCGAATGTATCTGAGCGTCGTCCCCAGACTTATCCCTGGGAAGATTATCGAGGTTCGGGTCACAGCGACATGGTGAGTAATCAGAGACCTCAGAATCGTTTCACCTCCTTGATTTCCTCCGGCGGTAGCGGGCGCGGCTCCAGGAAGGAGGGATCCAGTCACCTGATTGGTACGCAGGCGGTAATACGCAAAACCCGTCGTGTTCATCGATAAGCCAACAAACACGCTGGTATCGTCCGTTGCCGGCGCAGCGACCCTCCTCCGGTCGAGCCAGCTCTTGGTGATCTGGCGATCGACGATTAAGCTCAGGAAGGCACCGGTAGCTAGGCCAGCTGGATTCCAGTAAACAGCCGTCGCGTCGTCGGCAACAGCGACAAAGGCGCCCGCCATGCCCATGGCGCGCGTCCCGACCGACTCGAAAATCTGTGCCGGCGCTTCCCGGGCGGTCGTCAGAACGACCGCGACGACGAATGGAATGATGAGCCGATGCGGAAAGTCAAAGCGTGAACCGATGCGGAATCGTGCGAAGCAATGAAACGTTTCTGACTTCGCGCGGCAATCCGCTACTCGATATAGGCGCTTAGTGGGCCATCTCATGATTGCGGCAACGCACCGAAGTCGTCGAGGCACCTACCCCGCAAAGCGCGAGGAGTGAACATATTTTAACCCGTCTAATGAGAGGTCTAACGCCGCAAGGAGGAATGCACCAGTGGCCGAATGCTGCTGAATTTGTAGGACAGCTCACTTAGCCTAGCCACGGTCGCAGCCCCAACGGACTCCCCTGCATGGTCCCGGCTCCGACCCGGGCCCCGATAGGAACCGGCCGGTGCCGGGAGCCCGCACAAATGAGGCTAGCCCACGAGGACGGCGGCGGCTATCACCGTGGTCCACAACCCTTTCTTGTGGCCGACGGCAGTCTGGGTGACATTCTGCGTCCGCACGATTTCGTTCGAGAGCCGGTAGACCTCCTTGTTTTCATCCCAACTCTTGTCTGGGTCGAACGTCAGGCCGAGGGTGGTTGCCAGCATCTCAGCCGCCAAGTCTTCCGCATAGTCACCAGCCGTCTCTTCATTTTCGCCGAAGCTGTGGTGCTCGGACAGATAGCCGAACAGTTTGGGATCGCGAGGGATGGCCACGCCGATCGTCGAGGCGATCAGTCGGTGCGGCTCGTTAGTGGCCGTCTCAGACATCACGACGAAGGTGACCTGCCCAGCTCTGAGACGCCTAACGCCTTCCGACCTGGACACGAGCTTGCAGCCTGGTGGGAAGATGCTCGAGACTCGGACCAGATTGCAGGCAGCAATCCCGGCCGAGCGCAACGCCAATTCAAACGACGTCAGCTTTTCTCGGTGCTTACCGACGCCCTTCGTAAAGAAGAGCTCTGTGGGGACGAATCCAAGCACATCGCCGTCCGGACGGCTACAGGGATGTCACACCGACTCGTTGGCTGTACGAACGGGAGGCATCCTAGCCAACCAGCCTAGGACTGTCAAGCAACACCGGCCCCGAACTTTCAGATAAGTGGCCTCGTGTCCGGCGGCAGTCGTTTCACCCGCCAATCTAATCGTCATCGCAGCACTCTTTGCCGCGCCATTGAACCACGCCCGCGGAGCACTGCCGAACCAGGCCATATTGGTCGCCTTCCTGCCAAGAGCCAGACCAGGATACGCTAATTGTGCAGCCACCGGGCACAATTGACGTGTTCTTTTCCTAGTGGAGCATGCTAATTCCTATCGGCGTGGCACTCACCCCAGCACGGCCTGGCTTCCCGATTTCGCTTCCCTGGCGGTCGTTCGTGGTCGGCGTTGGCTTCTTAGCCTCGGTGGGTATCGTCTTTGGCCTTTTCCCAGCCGTCAAGGCCTCCGCGCTGGATCCCATCGAGGCGCTCCGCCACGAGTAACCGCAGACACGGTCAGGACTTGAGTGACCTTAACGTCACGCGGTACGATGGGCAGTTCGTATGAGGAGGGCTTGCGTCTATGAAGGTCTATAACGCGTCGGACATCAGGAACATTGCGTTCGTCGGCCACAGCGGTGCCGGTAAAACGCAGCTGGCGGCTGCCGCTCTGTTCGATGCAGGCATGGTCAACCGGCTGGGCATGGTGGACGACGGCACCACGGTCACCGACTTCGATGACGAAGAAATAGCCCGCAAGCATACATTGTCATCGAGTCTCGCCTTCGCGGAGTGGAACAAGACCAAGATCAACCTCATCGACACACCCGGTATCGGAAACGTGCTGAGTGACACGCGAGCCGCACTAAGGGTCTCTGACGCCGCCCTAATCATCGTAGACGCCGTGGCCGGGGTTGAGGTACAAACCGAAAAAGTCTGGGGAGCTGCAAAGGAATTCGGTCTTCCCTGTCTCGTGGTCCTGAACCGCCTGGATCGCAAGCAGGCCAGCCTTGACCGCTCACTGGCGTCCCTGCGCGAAGCCTTCGGCCGGACAATCGTTCCGGTACAGCTGCCCATCGGTGAAGAGGAGAACTTCAGCGGTAACGTTGATCTCGTCTCGATGAAGGCGACCACCTTCCCAGACGACCGCAGCGGAAAGTTGGTAGAAAGCGATGTGCCTGCCGAACTCGCAGATCTAGCCAATACGTCGCGCGAAGCGCTCATTGAAATGGTGGCTGAGGCGGATGACGCGCTGATGGAAAGGTTCTTCGAGACCGGCACCCTATCCCGGGAAGAGCTCGAGGGCGGTCTGCGAATCGCCACCGCCGGTCGACACGTATTTCCTATGGTCTGCACCTCTGCGCTGGAAAATATCGGTGTCCAGCCACTACTCGACGCCGTGCTCGCCTATCTCCCATCCGCTGCGGACCGTCCGCTGCCGACCGTCGATCGCGAGAGCGGTGAGGCGATCGCCTACGACAGCAGCGAGACGGCACCCTATGCAGCATTCGTGTGGAAAACGATCGCCGACCCGTTCGCTGGCCGGATCACTCTGTTCCGTGTGGCAGCCGGAACGCTAACGACCGACTCAACCGTCTACAACTTAAGAGCGGAGACAAGCGAGCGTCTGGGCGGACTGGCCATCATGCAGGGTAAAACCCAGAACGCTGTACCTGAAGTCAAAGCTGGAGATCTCGGTGCGGTACCAAAGCTGAAAGAAACACAGACCGGTGACACGCTAGCTGACAAGGCCAGTAAAGCGACCTTCGCGCCGATCACGTTCGCCGAGCCGGTGCTTTCCTACGCGATCGAACCAAAGAGCCGTGGTGACGAGGAAAAGATCAGTGGCTCACTGCAACGCCTCCAGGAAGAGGACCCAACGATCCGCTACGCACGCGATCCGCAGACCAAGGAACTCTTGTTGTCAGGCCAGGGGCAACTGCACATCGAGGTGACGGTCGCCAAGTTAAAGCGACGGTTCGGCGTCGAGGTGAATCTCAAGCTGCCGAGGATTCCCTATCGTGAGACGATCACGGCGTCGACCGAAGCCCATGGACGCCACAAGAAGCAGACGGGCGGCCACGGGCAGTTCGGCGACTGCCGGATCCGTGTCGAGCCTCTCCCGCGCGGCCAGGACTTCGACTTCGCGAACAAAATCTTCGGTGGTTCGATCCCGCGCCAATTTATTCCCGCCGTCGAAAAGGGCATCGCCGAGGCACGCGAGAAGGGGTACCTGGCTGGCTACCCGATGGTCGACTTTCGGGTGACGCTCTACGATGGCCAGTTTCACTCAGTTGATTCGAACGAGCTGTCGTTCAAGATGGCTGGCCGCCTGGCCTTCAAGGACGCGATGTCCAGAGCAAAGCCCACCCTACTCGAACCAATTATGGACGTTGAGGTATACGCACCAAGCGCCTTTGCAGGCGATCTAATGGGTGATCTGAACGGCCGGCGCGGCCGGATCGGCGGGATGGAAACTCGGGGAACCTTAACGCTCATCAAGGCGCAAGTGCCAATGGCGGAAATGCTCACCTACGAGCGACAGTTGACGTCGGCCACCGGTGGGCGTGGGTCGTATGGCATGAAGTTCTCACACTACGAGGAAGTGCCCACCCACCTCCGCGCCAAAATCATCTCGGGAGCCGCAGCCCCACACGGGCAGGAACAGACAGAACATGGATAATCCGAACTGGCCGCCTGTCCCAGTGCAGTCGAAAGCATTGGCAGGGATGGCCAAATCGCTGTGTTCCCGCACGACAACAGCCTGACTCAGAGGCGTAGAGGGGGAAAGCCACGCGTGGCGGGAAGCTCACAGGCAGGGGCCTTAATAACGTGCACGACGACCTCTGGGTTGAAAGACCCTGGGACGGCCGGGCCGGAGTCCTTCTTCTAGGCCAGGCAGGCGTTTATAGAAGAAGCGTTTGCCCATAGGCTAACAACCTCTCGTCAGACGGAGAGTGCAGAGGCGATCTCGTTATTGGCCAACCCGGCAGCAGCGAGCAGGATAATTTTGGCTCTGAGAACATAGAAATAAAGCACCGTATATTGTGGCGCACGACCCTCAAGGACTTTCCGCTCCTGCCGTGAGAGACAGACAATATATGGGCTATGTCTGGGCGCCTTCACACATTGCCCCCGATTTTCAAGATAGCCAAAAGACCCAAACCCGGCAAATAAAATACGTTTCTATATTTAATAAAGTACGTGCGAGCTACTAAGCTTTGTATGTTAGGTGGCCTTGACCCGAAGTATGGCCACGAGGGAGTGCCCACACCCTTGCCCGTGCTGCATCGTGTGCTCGAGGTCGCGCAGGCTAGACGCGAGCTGTGGCTCGACGATGTTGGCCCGTACATCTCCGGCTCCGATCCGGGCAGCACTGTCGACGACCCGGTCCATGCGCATAAGCACCGCCTGCAACGCCGGCGGGAGTTCTTGCCAACCATCCATAGCCGCCAGCCCACTGCGGTTCCCCAGCAGACGATCGATCGTGAAGTCGACGAGCCGGTTCCAGCACGAGGTGAGCGAGGCAAAAAACTGATTCAGTTCATCGTCACCTGGGAGCGGACGGTAGTCGACTCGGAGGTGATCTAGCCGAGTGCGAACATCGAACTCGTATAGGCTGTTCACGGCTCGACGTAGCGGTGGCAGTAAGCATCCATACTCGCGAGTGTCGACGTGCCGCCCAACGAACAGCGCCCGATCCACCAAGCGCAGCACCTCAAACTCCACACCCCCCGCGTCGCTCAGTTCCGCGCAGAGCTCTTTCACCTCAGCACCGGTCCAGAAGCGAAGCGGAAACTGATCGATGTCACCATTTAGCCGATCTCTCTCGTCTTTGAGATAACTCATCGAGTATGAGCGCACCTTGTCCGCATCGTCTTCCGCATGCCAGTACGCGGGCCACTCTTGAGAGTACCGGCCAACTAGGTCAAGCACAACCAATGAACCTGGCCTGGCGTGTAGAAGAATCTCGCTCAGACACCGCCGAAGCGATGCCGTACCGAGGTGAGACATCGCCCCATAAGAGGAAAAATAGATATCAAACGGCGGCCAGGACAAGCCTGGGTCGAGGCCCTTGCGCAGATCTGAAATTTGGAAGCTGACATGAGCCACATCGCGATAGTTATTCCGTCCCTGGATGACCATCGATTCGTTAAGGTCGAGACCAAGATAGTGTGCTACGCAACTCGGCGGTAATACATAGCGGGGCGAATCCTCAAGGCTAAGGTTTGTTTCTTCGATTTTCGTCAGTAATTGATAGCCATGACCGCCGCCGCAGCCAAGGTCGAGTATACGGACGCCAAGCCCCTCGGCTGTTGAGAGTGCGACGCGCTCCTTCACGTACGGCCGGAGCGCTAGCCGTGTCGTCTGGTCCTCCCAGTACATGCGCACGTTGTCGTACAGGCCTGACAAGCCGCCACGGCGTCCACTATAAAACCACTTGGAAGCCTCCGCGTACGTACTCTCACCTGCTCGCGTGTCACCGTGCAGTACTAAGGGTTTAGACACCGTTTGCCATTCCCAATGGTTTTCAGGCAGCCGTTCCACGCCATCGCCCAACCGTCAGACGTAGCGCATCACCAGGGAAGAACTGTTCAAAAATTCGCCGATAGTGAAATGCCTCCTTCGTCTTCGGCGTGTCGATGGGAAAGTGCTCGTTTGAGCGCTCGAGTCCGGTATCGGTGACGAGACGATCGCAGTGCTCACGAAGCGCTAATTCAGACCCGCACCCCTGGGCAAATTCCTCCTTGGTTCGCCAGAGAATCGACTCAGGAAGAAACCCCTCGAAGGCATGCCGCAAGAGCCACTTCTCAATCCGATCCGGCCGATGGAGCTTGGCTTCAGGATCGATCGCCATCACCACATCGAGGAAGTTAGTATCGAGAAACGGCACCCGTCCTTCAAGAGAGTGAGCCATGGTCATCCGATCGACGCGCTGCAGGTTCATATTGTGCAGGCACCGGAGAATCCGGACGGACTCGTGGTGCAAAGCATTCCCATTCGACAAATCACCGAAGTAACGATAACCTGCAAATGCTTCATCGGAGCCTTCACCGCTGAGCACGACCTTGACGTAGTCGGCTGCGAGCTTAGACACAAAGTAACACGGGATGGCATTGCGAATGAGTGCGGGATCGTACGACTCGAGGTGGTAAATGACCGGCTCGAGCACCTCGATCATATCTTCGGCCGTATAGACAAATTCGTGATGGTGTGTCCCGAGGTAGCCCGAGACGGCCCGAGCCGCCAGAAGGTCAACCGAACTTTCGAGGCCAACCGAGAAACTGTGGAGCTCGGACACCTTGGCACGTGCCAGCGCCGCGACGACACTCGAATCGAGCCCACCGGAGAGGAAGACGCCAACCGGGACATCGCCCATGAGCCGCTTGGTCACCGCTCGCTCGAGCCCGCGAACGATGGTGCCGCCATCAGCGACCAGGGGGTGCTCTGGTGGATCGATCCACGACGGCTCAAACCAGCGGCGGAGCCCATCCGCCGGCGTGTATAGTGAGCCGGCAGGAAATTCTCGAACGTCGTTGCATACGCCAAGCAGAGCTTTAAGTTCTGACGCGAACCATACGGATCCATCATCCCCACGACCGATGTAAAGCGGCTTAATGCCGAGCGGATCCCTGGCGGCTAGTAGGTGCTCGCCGTCTGTAAGCACGAATGCGAACATACCGGAAAGCCGATTGACGCACTCCCTCCAAACTCCTCGTACAGATGGATAATCACTTCCGAATCCGATCGCGTCCGGAACTGATGTTTTGGTTGCAACTGCATCCGGAGTTGCTCGTGGTTGTAAATCTCTCCGTTGCACGCAAGAGCCAAGCGTCCGTCCTCACTCAGCAACGGCTGTGCGCCACCCGCAACGTCAACGATCGACAGCCGCTGGTGAGCCACGGTCGAGCCCCCAGCGGTATGAAAACCCGCATCGTCTGGCCCGCGATGCCGCAACCGAGTCGCGGCCCGCTCGATCGTGCCAACCCGTTTAGCAGGCGCGTCTCCGATGTAAGCAACAATTCCACACATAGATTGAACTGTTCAAATTCGGCTTCGGGAAATTGCTTGGCTCAACTCTCAAACACCCCAGCACCACCGGGGTCAGCCCACGGCACCGCCGAGCAGCCAGTTAACCGGTCGCCGGAGTTTTGATCGCCTGAGTTGTACAGGGGGCCGATTACCGCACAGACTGCAGCCCCTCTAAAAAACCGCCGCTATTAACAACAAGGCCGCCCAGGAAACCTCTATGGAAATACTCCGCCCTGCTTGCAACCCTGTTCTAATGATGGACTTGCAAGAGAGCTTCTAGTCCTTCTTGCGGCTTCTTCTCCACGTGCGCTTCGCCTTATCCTTAGCCTTAGGCTTCCGTAGCTTCTCGGCCGCCGCTTCTTCCGATGCGCCCGCCTTTGAAGAAGTCGCCTTTCCAGCCCCTCGAATACGCTGGGCCGCCCGGCGAATCCGACCACCAACGCCCTTTGCTTGCGTAGTCTCTTCCGGCTCGACTGCCTTAACCTCCGGAGTGTATTCGCTTCCTACGAGCTCGACTTGAGCAAGTTCAGTGGCATCACCCACTCGGCGACCCACTCGCAGCATGCGCGTATAGCCACCAGGGCGCGTCGCAAACTTTGGAGCGATCGTATCGAATAACTTCGCGGCAACCTTATGGTCAGCCAGATCGCGACGAACCAGGCGTCTCGCGTGCAGCACCCGTCTGCTGTCCTCACCCTCCACAATTGCTCGTTTGGCCACGGTGATGAGACGCTCGACGAATGGACGGAGCTCCTTTGCTTTCGCCACTGTCGTGTTGATCCGCTCGTGGTAAAGCAATGCGGTAGCCTGATTTCTGAGCAGTGCGATCCGGTGCGCAGTGACCCGACCAAGCTTACGGTGAGCAAGTCGATGGCGCATTTAGTACTACTCCGACTGAGACGGTGCCGTGGCTTCCGGGGAGGGGTCGAGGCGCATGCCAAGGCCAAGGCTCATATTCGTCAGGATCTCCTTGATCTCGTTCAGTGATTTTCGACCGAAATTCTTAGTGCGTAGCATTTCTGGCTCGGTCTTCTGCACGAGCTCACGGATCGTCTTGATGTTGGCATTCTTTAAACAATTATACGACCGGACTGACAGCTCCAGCTCATCGACGCTCTTGTCCAGGTGCTCGTTTGGAGTCGGGCCTGTCTGGTCGGCCAGCGGATCCATCGGCTGGACAATCGGATCGTCAACGTTGATGAAGATGCTCAGATGATCCCGGATCAGCTTCGCACCAAGCGACACTGCCGCGCGGGCGCTGACGGTCCCGTCGGTCCATACGTCAATGGTCAGCTTGTCGTAATCGGTCGTCTGTCCCAGCCGAGCAGCCTCAACCAGGTAGTTAACCTTCTTGATCGGTGAATGCACCGAGTCAATTGGAATCCAGCCGATTCCGAGATCCTCGTCGAAGTTCTTATCAGCCGAAACGTAACCTCGCCCGCGCTTAAGGCGCATCTCCATGTTCAGCGTCCCGCCATCAGCAATCGTGGCAATATGAACGTCAGGTTCAAGGATCTCAATGTCCGCGTCAGTTTCAAGGTCCCCCGCTTTGACCTGACCGGCCTTGCCAGCTTTAAGATACAACGTCTTCGGCTGGTCGACGTGCACCTTGAATGGAATCTGCTTAAGATTTAAGATGATGTTTGTCGCGTCCTCAACCACCCCAGGTATCGGTGAGAACTCGTGCAGCACGCCTTCGATTTTCACGGCGGTAATAGCGGCGCCTTCGATCGACGATAGCAACGCACGGCGCAGTGCGTTACCGACCGTCGTTCCAAAACCTCGCTCAAACGGCTGCGCGTGAAAGCGCCCATATTGATTCGTGAGCGTGTCGTGCTCGTATTCCAGAACCTTGGGTCGCTGGAAGCCTTTCCACAGCATCGAGTTCAGTCCTTTCAGGAGCGTTGGCAGGCCGATAACGATCGCGTGTTTCCGGCCAGCCGATTCGCCTATTTCGAATACAGCTCGACAATCAGTTGCTCTTGTACCGGGAGATTCAACTGCTCACGGGTCGGCAGTGCCGACAGCCGCCCCGCTTGGTTCTCACCGTCCAAGTCCAGCCATTCTGGAACGCCGCGGCCCTTAACCTCCTCCATCGCATACTGGATGGCAGGATTCTTTGCGCTGGTCGCCCTGACGCTGACCTGGTCACCGGTGCGCAGCGAATACGACGGGATGTCAGCTCGCTTACCGTTGACCAAGAAGTGGCCGTGACGCACCAGCTGCCGCGCCTGCGGTCGCGAGGTCGCGAAGCCGAGCCGGTAGACGATGTTGTCTAAGCGTCGCTCCAGCAGCTGCAACAACGTCTCGCCGGTGATACCCTTCCGCCGGTCGGCTTCTTCGTAGTAGCGCCTGAACTGGCGCTCCAGCACACCGTACATCCGTTTCACTCGCTGCTTCTCGCGCAGTTGCAGACCATACCCGATGAGCCTAGCCTTCCTCCCCTTCCCATGCTGCCCTGGAGGCACATTGCGCCGATCGATAGCACATTTCTCGCCATAGCAGCGCTCCCCCTTGAGGAAAAGCTTCATGCCTTCCCGCCGGCACAACCGGCAGACCGGACCGACATAGCGTGCCATATTTTCTTAACTCTTTCTGTCGTTCGTGACCGCCATCATACCCGCCGCCGCTTTGGCGGGCGGCACCCGTTGTGAGGGATCGGCGTCACATCCTTGATGGACTTGACCTTAAAACCAACCGTTGTCTGTAACGCGCGGATGGCCGATTCACGGCCGGCGCCAGGCCCCGTAACCCTGACCTCAACCGACCGCATGCCGAACGCCTTTGCCGCATGCCCGGCGTTAATAGCTGCTTGGGTAGCCGCGAACGGTGTGCCCTTACGCGACCCCTTAAACCCGATGCCTCCCGAACTTGACCAGGACAGCACGTTCCCGTCGCCGTCCGCGACGGTGATAACCGTATTATTGAACGAGGCCCTGATGTACACCACGCCATGGTGCACCACCCGCTTTTCGCCGCGCCGCTTAAATGTCTTTTGCCGCCGCTTGGGCTTACCGGTCTGGACTCCGGTCTCGACTGTCTCCACCTTCGCCATGGTCCACCTGTCCTAGTCTAGTGTTCGCTAGGTGTTAGTTAGCACTTAGGTCTTCTTAGCAACTGTGACTTTCCGACTCTTGGCAACTGCGCCTTTCCGAGGGCCCTTTCTGGTGCGCGCGTTCGTGCTAGTCCGCTGTCCCCGCACCGGTAGATTTCGCCGATGCCTCAACCCCCGGTAGCACCCGATCGTCGTTAAACGCTTGATATGCATGGAGAGCTCTTTACGGAGGTCGCCTTCGACACCACCTTGCTCCTCGATGACACGGCTGATCTTTCGTACCTCTTCCTCGGTCAGATCCTTCACGCGGGCATCCGGGCTGACTCCAGACACTTCCAAAATGTTCGTCGACCGCGTCTGGCCAATCCCGAAAATGTTCGTCAGCCCAACTTCAATCCGCTTGCTCCGCGGAAGATCCACACCAGAAATACGTGCCATGTCGTGTACCTCTGAGACTCTAGATTCACACCTTAAGACATTAAGACGTAAGACGTCACCCCTGCCGTTGTTTATGCTTCGGGTTCGAGCAGATCACACGCACGACACCCCGGCGCCTAACGATCTTGCACTGGTCACACATGCGTTTAACAGACGCGCGAACCTTCATAGTTCTCTCTCCATAGAGTAGTCGGCCGAAACGGAGTACGGAGCGTCTGGCTGAGCTTGACCTGGGCTGCTCGTTCTCGTCAGCGGCATGCTCAGCACCACCGGACCGTTCTTCGTCACGGCGACCGTGTGTTCGAAGTGCGCCGACAGACTGCCGTCACGGGTGACCGCTGTCCACCCGTCATCCAGCACTCGTACAGCCGGTTTTCCAATATTCACCATCGGCTCGATGGCAAGCACCATGCCTTCGGCTAGGCGTGGCCCGTGCCCTGGCTCGCCGTAGTTCGGGACCTGCGGTTCTTCGTGAAGGCTTCTCCCAATTCCGTGGCCAACGAATTCTCGAACGACCGAGAAGCCATTCGACTCGACGTGCTGCTGAATCGCATGCCCGAGGTCTGATACGCGCGACCCAAGACGAGCCCGCGCGATGGACCGAGCCAGGGCCTCCTGGGTCACACCCAGCAACTTCGCCGCACTCTCGGAGATCGTCCCGACGCCAACAGTCAACGCCGAATCGCCGTAGAACCCCTCAAGCACAACGCCCATATCAAGTGACACAATATCGCCCTCGACCAATGGGCGTTCCGACGGGATACCGTGAACGACCGCGTTATTAACTGACGCACACAACGTTGCCGGGTATCCCTGGTACCCTTTGAATGCCGGCACCGCTCCCTCTTGCCGCACACGCGTTTCGGCCACTGCATCCAGTTCGCGCGTGGTGATCCCAGGCTCGATCATGTCCAGCAACTCGTTCAGGACCTGAGCCACAAGCGCGTTCGAGGCGCGCATCCGCCGAAGCTCGGCCGGCGATTTACAAATGACCATGTGCCAATCCGGTTTCCACTACTAAGCGCCGCCAGCCTCGTCCAGTTCGACCATCGCCTCATCGATGGCCACTCCAACGGCGGTGGTAACCGCGTCAGGAACCTGGCGGCCATCGACAACGCGGAAATGCGGCCGCGATCGGTAGAAATCGACGAGTGGTTGGGTCTCTTGCCTGTAGACGGCCAACCGTTTGCGCACAATCACTTCGCTGTCATCACTTCGCGTAACCAGTTGGCCACCACACCGCTCACACGTTTCCGGCAATCCACCGTTTGACGTGTTGACAACGGTGCCACACTGCCCGCAAACACGTCGACGTAAGAGCCGGTGTACCAATTCCTCGTCCGGCACCGAGAGATCGATCACCAACAACGGGGCATAACCGACGAGCATCTTTTCAAGGGCTTGTGCCTGGGGCACGGTCCGCGGAAACCCATCCAGCAAGAATCCGTTCTTCGTATCCGCTTTAGCGAGGCGCTCGCAGACGATCCCAATCATAGTGTCGTCACTTACTAAGCAGCCCGCCTCCAGCACGGCCTTCGCCTGACGGCCAAGCTCCGTTCCGGCCTGCACCGCTCCCCGCAAGATGTCTCCGGTCGAGATATGCGGAATGCCACGCTCGGCCGCCAGCCGGCTGGCTTGAGTCCCCTTACCCGAGCCCGGCGGACCGACCATGACTACGTTCAATGCCACGTATCGCTCGTCCTCTCCTGCTACCCACGCCGTCCGCGAATGCGTGTTTTCTTCATAAATCCGTCGTAGTGCCGCATAATCAACTGCGACTCAACCTGCTGGACGGTGTCCATCGACACACCCACGATGATCAACAGCGACGTGCCGCCGAAATAGAACGTTATGCCCATCCCATCGGTAATGAACCGAGGCAACAGGGCATCGAGTTGATCGCCGACAACAGGCACAGCATCCGCTCGGAACCCGACAATCATTAGATCTGGTAGGACCGCGATGAGCGCCAAATATATCGAGCCGACCAGTGTGATCCTGGTGAGAATGGTGTCGATGTGCTCTGCCGTTCGCTTCCCAGGTCGGATCCCAGGAATAAACCCGCCGTACTTCCGCATGTTCTCAGCGACATCATCAGGATTGAAGATAATCGCCGTGTAAAAATAGGCGAAAAAGATGATGCCGGCCATGTACAGCAGGTAGTAGAACGGCATGCCGTTTCGAAGCTGGTCCGTAATAGTCTGCCCCCACCCCCCCACGGGGAAAGCGGTTGCAATCGTCGCCGGAAACGCCAGAATGGACGACGCGAAGATCACGGGAATGACGCCACCCGTGTTAACCTTCAACGGTATGTGCGTGCTGGTGCCGCCATACATGCGCCGGCCCACTACCCGCTTCGCATACTGCACCGCGACTCGTCGATGGCCCCGCTCGATAAACACCACGGCCCCGATAACGACGACCATCAGGATGCCCAATGCCAGTAAGCGGAACAGCCCCATCTGACCCGTCCGGAGCTGATCGACCGTGGTTAGTACCGCCGCTGGCAACCCTACGACGATGCCGGCGAAGATAATGAGCGACATACCGTTCCCGATACCCCGCTCGGTGATCTGCTCGCCCAGCCACATAATGAATCCAGTGCCGGTGGTCAGCGTCAGCACCGTCATGAGCCGAAAACTCCAACTCGGCTCATAGACCAAGGGTAGCCCGCCGACGATGTTGGTTTGTCGCTCGAGAAAGATCGCGATCGCCATCGACTGGACGACGCAGAGAAAAATCGTGCCGTAGCGTGTGTACTGAGTAATCTTCCGCCGCCCAAGCTCGCCCTCCTTGGACAGGCGTTCCAGATAGGGCCAAACTACCGTCAATAACTGCAAGATGATCGACGCGCTAATGTAGGGCATAATCCCAAGCGCGAAGATCGTAACCCTTGAGAGGTTCCCGCCTGAAAACATGTCGTACAGCCCAAACATCGTGCCTCGGGTCTGCTCGGCGAGAATCGCAAGCGCCTCGGTATTCACACCCGGCGTAGGTATGTGATTACCGATGCGGTAGATACCCAAAACGAGGAGCGTGAACAGCACTCGATTCCGGAGATCCGGAATGGCGAAGACGTGCTTGATACTATCGATCATCAGACACTGTCCCCGTCACGCAGGCCGCCACGCGTGACTACTTCGATCCGACCACCAGCCGCCGTAATCCGCTCACTCGCCCTCGCGCTGAACCGGTGAGCTTTCACCGTCAGCGTCTTCGACAACTCGCCCCGGGCCAACACCTTAACCAGGTCGGAACGACCGATGAGCCCGCGCTCGCGCAGCACCTCCGGCGTGATCTCAGCCCCCTCCGCAAAACGCTCGGCCAGGGTATCGAGGTTCACAACCGCATAGGCCACACGAAACGGATTCCGGAACCCTCGTTTAGGTACTCGGCGGTGCAACGGCATTTGGCCACCCTCAAAGCCACGCTTTTGCTTGTACCCCGAGCGTGACTTTTGGCCCTTGTGCCCGCGGCCCGCCGTTACGCCAGTCCCCGATCCCTCACCTCGCCCAATCCGCTTCCTGGTTCGCTTGGCGCCACTGGGCGGCTGCAGATTACTCAGATCCATGGAACCACGTCCTATCCGACGGTGACCAAGTGCCGGACCTGTCGAATCATGCCGCGCGTCGAGGGATTGTCTACGAGCTCGACCGACTGCCCGATCCGTCGTAGGCCAAGCCCCCGCACGACTTGTTCCTGCCGTGTGTTATAGCCAATCCAGCTCCGAACGAGCGTGACACGAACCCTTGCCGCCTTGGTATCTCGCGTCGCTCTTGGTCTCATCGGTTATCTCATTGTCCTCGTGCCGTGAACCCAAGTTGTTCCAACGTAAGACCACGGCGTCTCGCGACCTCGGCCGGATCCTTGAGATCCTCGAGCCCGGCAAACGTGGCCCGCACGACGTTGTGCGGGTTGTTCGAGCGGAGCGACTTAGTAAAGATGTCGCGGATGCCAGCGGATTCCACCACGGCCCGAACCGCGCCCCCCGCGATGATGCCAGTTCCTTCGGGGGCCGGTTTGAGAAGCACGGTGCCAGCGCCAAATCGTCCGATGACGGCGTGGGGAATCGACGTTCCTTGCAGCGGAACACGGAAGAGCACCTTCTTTGCCTTTTCGATGCCCTTCTTGATCGCGGACGGCACTTCCTTTGCTTTACCAACACCGAACCCGATATGTCCCGCACCATTGCCGACGACTACCAGCGCGCTAAAGCTCAGGTTCTTACCGCCCTTGACGACTTTCGTTACCCGATTGATCGACACTACGGTGTCTTTTAAATCGAGCATCGTCGGATCGATCTTCGGTCGTGACTTAGCCATGGCCTTCGCCACCGGTTAGTAGCTTGTCTCCCGTCATCGTGCACCCCACCGTCAGAACTCCAACCCAGCCTCACGCGCGGCTTCGGCAACCGACCGCACGCGCCCGTGGTAGAGAAAGCCGCCGCGGTCGAAGACGACCTGCTTGACCCCGCGCTCCAAGAGACGTTCCGCAACAACTCGGCCAATCACCGTGGCACCCACCTTATTACTGCCACTAGCTCCGCTCTGAAACATGGCCTTAACAGCTGGCTCAACGCTCGACGCCGAGACAAGGGTCCGGCCGGCCAGATCATCGATGGCTTGCACTGAGATTTGCGCCAGGCTCCGTGACACGGCTAGCCGGGGTCGCGTGGCGGTTCCCCGCAATCGCTGGCTCCGTCGAAACCGAATTCGAGTCCGCCGATCCTTTTTGGTCTTGACTTTCACTACGCCCCCGCCTTACCGACTTTCTTTTTAAGCACCTCACCGGTATATCGGATCCCCTTCAGCTTGTAGGGATCCGGCTTACGCAGGGCGCGAATGGTCGCCGCTACTTGGCCGACCTGTTGTCGGTCGACCCCGCTGACCGTGATGTGCATCTGTTTGTCGATCGCGATCTCGATACCTGCTGGGATATCGAACACGATCCGGTGCGAATAGCCCAACGAAAAGACGACCTGCTTGCCAGACACTTCGGCCCGGTAGCCAATGCCGACGATGTCGAGCTCTTTTTTAAACCCCTTGGCTACACCCTCGACGGCGTTGGCCACGAGGCTCCGCGCGAGGCCGTGAAACTTCGCGAGCGATGGATCGTCGTCCCGAACCGGACGTGCCACCAAATGATCACCGCTCAGATCGAACGTCACACCGGGTGGCACGATCTGCCGGAGCGTGCCTTTCGGTCCTTTGACCTCGACCACGTCTGAGTGGATGCTCACCTTAACGCCGTTGGGGACCGGAATTGGCTTTTTCCCTACCCGAGACATTTTGTTTCCAGATTTACCAAACGTTGAACAATACCTCGCCGCCCACACCAACTTCCGCGGCGTCACGCCCTGTCATAACGCCCCGTGACGTAGTGAGAATGCTGGTCCCGAGACCGGCGAGCACCGGCGGTGCTTTGCCACGTCCGCAATAGACCCGACGACCGGGGCGGCTAACCCGGTCGAGGCCAGACAATACTCGCTCTCCACGCGGCCCGTACTTTAAATAGATTCGTAGCGTCCGGAGAGGCTGCTCCCCACGAGGGTTCTCCGACTCCACAAGCTTGAAACCCTTGATGTAGCCTTCCTTCTGAAGGATCCGAGCAATATCGGCCTTCAGCCTCGACACCGGCACATCAACACGCATCAGCCGCTGTAGGGTTGCGTTACGGATCCGCGTCAGCATGTCAGAAATTGGATCGACCATCTCACCCCAATCCGAGCCTAACCTCGTGACATCGATTCCCACCGGCCGCCAGACGTCTCACCAACCCTGGCTCTCTCTCCGAACATTCGTTACAGATCTCACGGGCAGGTTGCCTACCAACTGCTTTTCGTAACACCAGTGATCTCACCCTCGAGTGCCAGCTTGCGGAAGCAGAGCCGGCATAAACCAAACTTGCGTAGGTACCCTCGCGGTCGGCCGCAAAGCCGACAGCGGTTACGCAAGCGTACCTTGAACTTTGGCGGCTTCAATTCCTTAGCGATCTTCGCAATGGTGGCCATCGTGTTCTCGATGCTCCGTATCCTCGTGCCGTTCGAACTAATTTCTCCGACGAGCCCAGCGACCAAATCCAACCGACGAGGTCTACATGCGTTTACACCAACGCCCCCGCGTCCCCGACGAGACACGTTGGAACGGCACTAGCTCACCCGGAACGGCATGCCCATTAATTGAAGTAATCGCCGGCCTTCTTCATCCGTCTGAGCGGTTGTGACAACGGAGACGTTCATGCCGCGGTCCTGGTCCACCTTCATGTAGTCGATCTCGAGAAAGATCAGCTGATCCTTCAGCCCAAGCGTATAGTTGCCACGCCCGTCGAACCCTCGCGGCGAGATTCCCCGAAAGTCCCTGACGCGCGGCAGCGCAATCGAGACCAAACGGTCGAGAAACTCGTACATCCGCTCACCGCGTAGGGTAACCATCGCGCCGATCGGCATGCCCTGGCGAAGCTTGAAAGCGGCAACAGATTTTCGAGCACGCCGAGTGGACGGCCGTTGACCAGTGATTCGCGCCAATTCATCGGCGCCGACCTCGATAAGTTTCGAGTTCTGGGTGGCCTCGCCGAGCCCCATATTGACGACGATACGATCGATCTTTGGCACTGCCATGCGATTTGTGTGCCCGAATTCCTTCTCGAGCACCGGCACGACCTCGTGCTGATACCGCTCGCCCAGCCGGCTCACTTGCCTATCACCTCGTCGCATTTTCGGCACACGCGAACTTTGCGTCCGTCGCCGAGTAACTGTCGTCCGACGCGCGTTGGTACCCCACACTCAGGACACACGATCTGCACATTTGATGCCTCAAGTGCAGCTTCGCGCTCGACGATGCCGCCCTTGACGTTCTGACGTGGGTTCGGCCGGGTATGACGCTTGATAAAGTTCACGCCCTCAACCACCAAGCGGTTGCGATCCGGCAGTACCTTGAGTACACGGCCACGCTTCCCACGATCTTTACCGGTCACGACGACCACGTTGTCGTTCTTGCGAACCGGAGTCTGTAGCCTCGACATCGCTAGAGCACCTCAGGAGCCAACGAAATGATCTTCATGAACTTGCGCTCACGAAGCTCGCGGGCTACGGGACCGAACACGCGTGTCCCGACGGGATCGTTCTGGTCGTTGACCAGGACGGCGGCGTTGCGGTCGAACCGGATATAGCTCCCGTCACGGCGGCGCTGTTCCTTTCGTGTCCGGACGATCACAGCCTTAACCACCTGGCCTTTCTTGACCGCTGCGGCCGGCGCCGCCTCCTTGACAGACGCCGTCACCACATCACCCAGACGCGCATAGCGACCCGTCGACCCACCGATCGGATTTATCACGGCTATTTTTCGAGCGCCTGAATTGTCGGCAACGTCCAGGATAGACTGCATCTGAATCATGGGTTTGCCTGGCTATAGGGACTCCGCTCGCTCGACGACCCGTGTCACGACGAATCGCTTTCGGCGACTGAACGGTCGCGTCTCGACCATCGCGATCCGATCGCCTACCTTGGCGCTGTTGTTCTCGTCGTGCGCCATGAACGTTGTCGTTCGCCGCTGGATTTTTCCGTACACGGCGTGACGGACACGTCGCTCGACGGCGACAGCAACACCTTTATCGAGCTTGTCACGAACGACGACGCCGAACACTTCGCGTTGCTTCACCATCGTTAATCGTCAGTCTTCAGTCCTGGGACGTCAGCCTGCACACCAGTCTCGGGCAGGTTTTTAACGGTCTCATCTGACGCCAGCTCTCGCTCTCGCAACAGGGTCTTGACACGGGCACGGTCGCGTCGTAGCTGGCTCACCTTCTGAGGCGCAGCCATCTGCCCCATTGACTGCTGGAGGCGCAGACGGAACACCTGGTCGTCGAGGTCGCGGACGCGACGCTCAAGATCCTCGCCGCCTAGCTCGCGAAGCTCGGCCATCGTCGTCATGACGCCCTCGTTTCACCGAAGCGCGTCGTGAACATGGTGCGAATCGGGAGTTTAGCCATCGCCAGCCGCATCGCCTTTACAGCATCGCTCGCGCTGACCCCTTCCATTTCGAAGAGGATCCGCCCCGGGCGCACTACGGCCACCCACTGCTCTGGCGCCCCTTTCCCCTTACCCATACGAGTTTCCTGTGGCTTTTTTGTGACCGGCTTGTCTGGAAACACGCGTACCCAGATCTTGCCACCACGCTTAATGAAACGGGTCATCGCGACACGGGCCGCTTCGATCTGCCGGTCCGTGAGCCAGCAGGGCTCGAGAGCCTTGAGACCATAGTCACCAAACGCGACTGTTGAACCGCGCCAAGCCTTGCCCGTCATCCGCCCGCGGTGCTGTTTCCGAAACTTGACCTTCTTCGGCATCAACATGACGTACCACTCATCGGTTTATGACACGTGTGGGCCGCGGCGTCCGATATTCCTCATCGCGACCTGTTTGCGGCTCAAGCCGCTCCCCTTTGTAGAGCCACACCTTGACCCCAATGACCCCATAGGTTGTTCGCGCCTGACCGAACCCGTAGTCGATATCAGCACGTAGGGTTTGCAGTGGCAGTTGGCCGTGAAGATACCACTCAGACCGCGCGATCTCC
Organism: Vicinamibacterales bacterium; assembly: GCA_965197375.1. Taxonomy (GTDB): domain Bacteria; phylum Acidobacteriota; class Vicinamibacteria; order Vicinamibacterales; family UBA8438; genus CBDAMZ01. Next base: position 144,099 of record CBDAMZ010000008.1, on the reverse strand, counting down.
GCTCCGTTGAGCCGGCCTCCGACGCGCACCTTGATCCCGCGCCCACCGAATCTCAGCGCCGATTCAACCGCTTTGCGCATGGCCCGACGAAACGCAACACGTTTCTCAAGTTGAAGCGCCACCGATTCGCTGATCAACTGTGCGTCGAGTTCTGGCTTCTGAATCTCCTGGATGTTGATAAACACCTCGCGGTTCGTGCGTTTCTGGATCTCAGTTTTTAGCTTGTCGACCTCGGTCCCTTTCCGACCGATGATGATGCCTGGCCGGGATGTGTATATGTTGAGCTTGAGCTTGTTGGCGGCACGCTCGATCTCGATTTTTGAAACGCCTGCATGCGAGAACCGCTTCTTTAGATCACGTTTCAGCGTGAGGTCTTCGTGCAGGAGCTTCGCATAGTCCCGGTCGGCATACCATCTGGACCGCCACGTCTTGTTAAACCCGAGACGGAATCCGTACGGATGAACCTTCTGACCCATATGCGAACTCCTTAGTCCGATTTTTCCTTTTTGGCCGACGACAGCCGCTTCGCAGCTGTTTTCTTGCTCGGAGCGCGCCGCCGACTCGGTGCTGCCTTTCCAGCGGCCGCATGCATGACCGTGGCCGTCTCTGATCGCTCTCGAACGGTCACCGACAGGTGCGACGACCTCTTAAGGATTCGGAATGCGCGGCCCATCGGTGCCGGCCGAATGCGCTTGAGTGACGGCCCCTGATCCGCATGGCAGTCGCCGATATACAACCGATCCACGTCCCCGCTCGTGCCCTCTTTTTGCTGGGCGTTCGCGACGGCCGATCGCAGTACCTTCTCGATATCGCGTGCCGCCGCCTTGCGCATGAAGCGCAACGTCGCCAGCGCCACGTTCACATCCCGTCCGCGAATTACATCAAAGACGAGCTTGGCCTTCTGGACCGACCCCCGGACGTAACGCGACGTAGCACGCCCCTCGATCATCGAGGGGCTCCTGTCTTGGCTACCGACGCGGCCCGGTCGCTCTTGGTCGCATGGCCTTTAAAGTGGCGCGTCTGCGAGAATTCCCCGAACTTGTGACCAACCATATTCTCAGTGACATAGACCGGAACGAATTTTTTCCCGTTGTGAACTGCGACCGTGTGCCCGACCATCTCGGGAACGATCGTTGACCGCCGTGACCAGGTCTTGATGACCTTGCGATCACCACTGCGGTTCATGCTCTCGATCTTTTCGAGCAGCGGAAGATCGACGAACGGACCCTTCTTGAGCGAGCGACTCATGAGACGTGATCCTGAAAATTACTCAACCGCCCGGTGTTCTTCGTACACCAGCCGACGGACTGTCCACAATAAACCACGAACAACACGGTTCTTCTACCTCTACCGTCCTCGCTTCTTCTTGCGTTGCAGGATGAAGCGGTCGGTCGGTTTTTTATGACGGGTTTTGTACCCCTTGGCCGGCACCCCCCAAGGGGACACCGGGTGCCGCCCGCCCTTCGCATGACCTTCGCCGCCACCCAGCGGGTGATCCACAGGATTCATTGCGTTGCCACAAACATGTGACCGCCGTCCGCGCCACCGGCTGCGACCAGCTTTCCCGATCGTGACGTTCTCGTGGTCAACATTACCGACCTGCCCAACCGTAGCCAGACACTCCGGCAACACCAGCCGCGTCTCGCCTGACGGTAGCTTGACTGTCACGTGCTTGCCTTCCTTCGCCACAACCTTCACGGCCGACCCGGCGCTCCGAGCCATCTGCCCACCTTTGCCCGGCCTCAGCTCTACGTTGTGAACTTGGGTGCCTAGCGGAATGTTCTTCAACGGCAACGCGTTACCTGGCAGGATGTCAACTTGCTTGCCTGCCACAATCTTGTCACCGACCTGCACACCCACGGGGTGTAGGATGTAACGCTTTTCGCCATCCGCGTACGTGACGAGCGCGATCCGAGCCGATCGGTTCGGGTCGTACTCGACCGTGGTGACCGTGGCCAGAATATCCCACTTGTCACGCTTGAAATCGATGACGCGATACGCGCGCTTGTGACCGCCCCCACGCCACCATACGGTCAGCTCGCCATAGTTATTCCGCCCGCCAGACTTCGTAAGCGGCCGAGTCAGCGGCTTGTACGGCCTGGCTACCGTGATCTCATCGAAGCCGTTCACCGTCTGAAAGCGGCGGCCTGCCGACGTCGGCTTGTGCTTGCGAATTGTCATCAGTGCTGTGTCCGATTACGCCCCTTCGAGAAACTCGGGAATCCTTTCGCCGGCACGGAGTCGGACATAGGCTTTTTTCCAATCGGGGCGCTGGCCGGAGAATCGCCCCTGACGTTTAATCTTGCCGTGAACAATCGACGTGCGCACCTCGGCCACTTTTGACCCGAACAACTGCTCGACGGCCAGTCCGATCTCAACCTTCGTCGCACGCTTGGCAACTTCAAACACGAGAATCTGACCGCCTTCACGCAGAACGGTCGATTTTTCCGTAATGATCGCCCGCCGGATCACGTCGGTCTGCTTCATGTGTCTAGCACACGCACCAGGTACCCGACCGCGTCCTTGGTGGCCACCAAACGGCCCGTGCCTATTACATCCCTCGCCGTCAAGCGGCCCGAGGCGACCACACGAACTCCCGGCATGTTCCGCGCGGCTCGCTCGAGGTTTACGTCTGGCCGGACGTCCACGAGAATTGCCTTCGGCGTTACGCCGAGCCGACCGAGAAGCTCCACCGCGAGCTTCGTCCTTGGCTCACTCACCGTGAGCGCGTCGAGGACCGTGACGGCATTGTCGCGAAGCTTCTGCCTAAGGGCGGCCTTCAGCGCAGCCCGTGTAACTTTTTTGGGCAGTCGATACACGTAGCTTCGCGGCTGCGGGCCGAACACCGTGCCACCCGTTCGCCACAACGGGTCTCGTACGTCACCGACGCGCGCGCGGCCGGTGCCCTTCTGGCGCCACGGCTTGCGTCCGCTTCCACTAACCCGCCCGCGGGTCTTCGTGGCGTGCGTGCCTCGTCGCTCACAGGCGTGTTGGTGAACCACCGACTCCCAGATTAAGCCGGTATGCACGCGGCCGCCGAAGACCTCGTCGTTCAGGTCCAATGCGCCGACTTTCTCGTTCTGCTCGTTGACGACATCAAGAATCATAGTTCAGTGTTCACCGTCTAAAGAGCTCTGGCCTTACCGATCTACCAAGTGGCCCACTAAGCGAGCCGCCGAATCTTCTGGGAAGTCGGAGAAGTTCAACGCCCCCTCTGCCTCTTCTCCTTAGCGCCCTCCTGCTGCAGGTTTGCCGGCTCCCGTTTGGAAGCAACGGCCTTACGGATTACAACGTAGCCACCCGGGGCACCAGGCACGGCGCCTTTCACGACCAGCTGATGGTTCTCGCTGTCAACCTGCAAGATACGCAGGTTACGCACCGTAACACGGTCACCTCCCATACGACCAGGACCGCGCATCCCCTTAATTACCCGTGACGGATAGGACGACGCGCCGATCGACCCGGGGGCGCGATGGAACATCGACCCGTGGGTAGCCCGACCGCCATGGAACCCATGCCGCTTAATGACACCTTGAAAGCCGCGACCACGACTGAGACCGATCACATCAACCCGATCGCCGGCCGAGAAGAGCGACACCAGCACTTGCTCACCTTCCTTGGGAATCTCTCCCTCGCCTTCGCTGTCAATCGCTACCTCCCGACGCACTCGCGTCGGTGGCACGTTGGCTCGCGCGTAGAGACCGGCCACTGGCTTCGTGACCCGCACCGGCTTGTCCTCGACGAGACCAAGCTGCACGGCCTCGTACCCGTCGCGGTCGACCTGCTTCCGCTGCACCACAACACAGGGACCAGCCTTCAGCACGGTCGCCGGCTGGACAGCGCCGTCGTTGCCGAACACCTGCGTCATTCCGAGCTTCTGTCCGATGATCCCAGTCACCATCGGCGTGCAACCCTCCGTGTTTCACGCTGCGGACTTCGCGTTCCATTCCGCGTGCTGTCCACTAACCCCACCGCACCAGACACGTACATCTTCCTACCCATGTTCCTTCCCGAAGGCCTTGATCTCCACATCAACGCCGGCCGGCAAATCGAGCCTCATCAGAGCATCGACGGTCTGCGGCGTCGGCTCGAAGATATCGATAAGCCGCTTATGGATACGAATTTCGAACTGCTCGCGCGATTTCTTGTCTACGTGCGGCGAGCGAAGCACGGTCCATTTGTTCCTGTCAGTGGGGAGCGGAATCGGACCCGCGAGCCGAGCGCCAGTTCGTCGTGCGGTATCAACAATTTCGGTCGTCGACTGGTCCAGTACTCGATAGTCGTACGCCTTAAGGCGAATCCGAATCTTGTCGCTAAACGTCGCCATCCTACATCCTCTGGCCTCTGAGGCCGGTTACTCGACAATCTCCGTGATGGTGCCAGACCCCACCGTCCGGCCCCCCTCGCGAATCGCAAACCGCAGCCCCTTCTCCAGTGCCACCGGCGTGATCAACTCCACCGCAATCGTCACGTTGTCGCCCGGCATTACCATCTCTACCCCATCCGGCAGCTGCGCCACTCCCGTCACGTCCGTCGTCCGGAGGTAAAACTGGGGCCGATACCCATTGAAAAACGGTGTGTGCCGCCCCCCTTCCTCCTTCGTTAGCACGTAGACTTCACCCTTAAACTTTGTGTGTGGCGTAATCGACCCCGGCTTCGCCAACACCTGCCCACGCTCCACGTCGTCCTTCTCCGTCCCGCGGAGCAGTACACCGATGTTGTCCCCAGCCACCCCTTCATCCAGTAACTTCCGAAACATCTCGACGCCCGTCACCACCTTCTTCTGCGTCGGCGTAAATCCCACAATCTCGATCTCGTCGCTGACTAACACCTTGCCGCGATCCACTCGACCCGTTACCACTGTCCCGCGCCCCAAGATCGAGAACACATCCTCAATCGGCATCAAAAATGGCTTGTCAATGTCCCGCTTCGGCAGCGGCACATACGCGTCCACCGCCGCCAGTAGCTCCGTCACCGCCTTCGCCCCCTCGGCGTCCCCTTCCAATGCCTTCAGCGCCGAACCCTTGACCACCGGAATTTCGTCGCCCGGAAACTCATACGTCGTCAACAGCTCCCGCACTTCCAGCTCCACCAGCTCCAACAGCTCCGGGTCATCCACCGCGTCCACCTTGTTCAGAAACACCACCAACGACGGCACCCCAACCTGCCGTGCTAGTAAAATATGCTCCCGCGTCTGCGGCATTGGACCGTCCGTCGCCGCCACTACCAGAATCGCCCCGTCCATCTGCGCCGCACCCGTGATCATGTTCTTGATATAGTCCGCGTGCCCAGGGCAATCCACGTGCGCGTAATGCCGGTTCGCTGTCTGATACTCCACGTGTGCCGTCGCAATCGTGATCCCGCGCTCCCTCTCTTCCGGCGCGTTGTCGATCGAGTCGAACGTCCGCACCTGCACGGTTTCGTCTTGCCCCCCCAGCACATGCGTGATCGCCGCCGTTAACGTCGTCTTCCCGTGATCGATGTGCCCAATCGTTCCGACGTTCACGTGCGGTTTTGATCGATCAAATTTCTCCTTCGCCATGGCTCAAGCCCCTCATTTCCCTGTGATACGCGCAATGACCTCCCGGCTTACATCCTGAGGTGTTTGCTCGTATCGTTCAAAGTGCATCGAATAGGTCGCTCGTCCCTGGGTCCGAGACCGCAGATCGGTCGCGTAGCCGAACATCGTGACCAGCGGTACCCGCGCGTTGATGATCTGCGTGCTTCCTCTGGCTTCCATGGATCGGATCTTGCCGCGTCGCATACTGAGATCGCCAAAGATGTCGCCCATATACGCCTCCGGCACCACCACCTCGACCCGCATGATCGGCTCCAGGAGAACGGCACCGGCCCGACGGGCCGCCTCGCGGAACGCTATCGCCCCGGCCAATTTGAACGCCATCTCGGACGAGTCGACCCCGTGGTAGGAACCGTGATAGAGCGAAACGCAGACATCGTCGATCGGGTAGCCGGCTAACACACCGGTCGTCATCGCGTCTTGAATTCCATCTTTGACCGGCTTGATGAACTCGCGCGGGATTACGCCACCTACGATATCGTTGGCGAACTCGAAGCCGTGCCCGGGTTGCCTGGGCACCACGCGAATCTTGACGTGCCCGTACTGCCCACGCCCACCGGTCTGCTTGACGTAGCGACCTTCTGCTTCCGCTGGCCGGGTCAGGGTCTCCTTATACGCAACTTGCGGTGTACCCACCACGGCCGACACGCCGAAGTCCCGCTTCAACCGGTCGACAAGTACCTCGAGGTGCAACTCCCCCATCCCAGAAATGACCACCTGCCCCGTTTCCTCGTCAGTGCGGACACGGAACGTCGGGTCCTCAATGGTCAGTTTCGATAGTCCCTGTCCGAGCTTTTCCTGGTCCGTCCGGGTCCTCGGCTCGATAGCCAGGCTGATCACCGGGTCCGGAAACTCCATCGACTCGAGCACGATCGGGTGTTGCTTGTCGCAAATGGTCTCTCCGGTCCCCACACTTTTAAGACCGACGGCAGCGGCAATGTCGCCAGCATAGACTCGATTAACTTCCTCACGCTTGTTCGCATGCATCTTAAGGAGACGACCTATCCGCTCGACCCGGTCCCGCGCCGGGTTGTAAACCGACATTCCAGATTTCATCACGCCGGAGTAGACACGAATAAACGTCAGCTGCCCCACAAACGGATCGGTCATGATCTTGAACGCGAGGGCGCAGAACGGGGCCGTGTCATCAGCTGACCGCTCGACCAGCGTTCCATCAGACTTACGCGGATCCAGGCCGGTAACAGGGGGCACGTCTCTGGGTGATGGGAGATAGTCAACCACCGCGTCCAATAACGGCTGCACGCCCTTGTTCTTGAACGCGGCGCCACAGAGAACTGGGACAAACGGTGCGCCTTCATGACGGACTGACTCAATGGAACGCCGCCTGATCGTGTCGCGAATATCATCGCTCGAAATCGGCTTACCGCGGAGGTACTTGGCGAGTAAATCGTCGTTCACCTCACTGACCGTCGCGACGAGCTGCTCGCGGAAAGCCGTTGCCTCGGCCCGATAGATCTCGGGAATTTCTTCCTCGATCGATTCGGCCCCCAACGTCTCGTCGACGTACCGAACTGCCTTCATCCGAACCAGGTCGATGACGCCGCAAAATTGATCCTCCGAACCCATCGGCAGCTGCAGTGCTACCGGATTGGCCTGAAGCTTCGTTCTAATCTGTTCGATGGCGCCCGTAAAATTTGCTCCCACACGATCCATCTTGTTGATAAAGCAAATCCGTGGCACCCGATACTTGTCCGCCTGCCGCCAAACCGTCTCAGACTGGGGCTCAACCCCACCGACCGCATCGAAGATTGTGACGGCGCTATCCAGCACGCGCAACGACCGCTCGACCTCCGCGGTGAAGTCGACGTGCCCAGGTGTATCGATGATGTTGATCAGGTGTTCGCGCCACAAACAGGTCGTCGACGCCGAGGTGATGGTAATGCCGCGCTCCTGCTCCTGCTCCATCCAGTCCATGACTGCCGTGCCGTCATGTACCTCGCCCAGTTTGTAGGTAATCCCCGTATAGAAGAGGATGCGTTCGGTTGTTGTAGTCTTCCCGGCATCGATGTGGGCCATAATGCCGATGTTACGCGTCCGTTCGAGCGGGACTTGCCTGGCCATGGCTCCTGATGTACGCGTGCTAATCTTTGGAGACGTACCCGGGTCGATCATGGGCTCAGCAATCGTCACAGCTCTAAGTGGTTAGGGCAAATACGGCTTCTACCAGCTGAACAACGCCCACCACGGAGGTAAATAAAACGCTACCAGCGGTAATGAGAAAAGGCTTTGTTCGCCTCCGCCATCCGGTGTGTGTCTTCCCGTTTCTTCACCGCACCGCCGCGCAGGTTCGAGGCGTCAATCAGCTCGTTCGCTAGCTTCCACCGCATCGTCTTGCCGTCACCTCGCTGCCGCGCACAGCTCGTCAGCCAACGAATGCTGAGCGACAACCGACGATTCTGACTGACCTCGATCGGGACCTGATAGTTAGACCCACCCACGCGGCGGGATTTAACCTCGAGACTCGGTCTTGTGTTATCAACCGCCTTCGTGAAGATTTTCAACGGGTCCTCACCCGTGCGTTCCTGAATGATGTCGAGGCTGCCGTACACAATGCTTTCGGCCACACTCCGCTTGCCGTGCTTCATGATCATGCGAACGAATTTCGTCACCAGCGAGCTATTGTGGACGGGATCAGGCGGAACCGCTCGCTTGGGAACCTCACGTCGACGTGGCATCAGTAACTTTCCTTAGTTCTTACTTCGCACCTACCCAGAGCACGAAAATTCCAAGCGCCCATTACTGTCCGCTAGGCCTTCGATCGCTTCGCCCCGTATTTGGAGCGCCCCTGTTTACGTTCGGTGACGCCGACCGTGTCGAGGGTCCCGCGGACGACATGATAGCGGACACCTGGCAGGTCCTTAACGCGACCGCCACGAATCAGCACCAGCGAGTGCTCCTGCAGGTTGTGCCCTTCGCCAGGAATGTAGCTAGTGACCTCGGTGCTATTGGTTAGGCGCACCCGCGCTACCTTGCGCAGTGCAGAATTAGGTTTCTTCGGCGTCTGCGTGAATACGCGCACGCACACACCGCGCCTCTGCGGACACCGCTGGAGTGCGGGACTCTTGGTCTTGTTGAGCACCCGCTTGCGACCCTTGCGGACCAACTGGCTGATCGTCGGCACGACCCCCCCCTGCTCTCGCGCCGTACCCAAGCGCTCCCATGGGCACGACCGACACGCAGCGGAAAAAGTGGCCTGGGCCTAGAAGCCGCTTGCTCAAGCGGCTCGGCACCCGCGACCGGTTAACCCTAATGCTGTGTAGCAAGAAAGAGACCGCGATGGCGACCGACAGCCTCTCTCGGGTAGGTCGAAGCTAGATAGGGTGTCACAACTCCGACAAAACCTTTGGATCTTATCATGGGCGAGGACCCCCTGCAAGCAGCGTGCCCACTCCATCAGCAACCACCAACATCGCCATATCCGTCGGCCATCGCCGACGGCACCCGTGGCTTAATCCCTAGACTAAGCGGGCTCGACAAGCCGACCCCGACCGATCGGCTCTTTCGGCCCGATGAAGTGCTCCAGCTCACTCTCGAGCTCGAGCTCCTCTGGTGATGGCGGTGGTCGAGGCGGCGGGTTGTCTGGCTCAATCCGTACGCCTTGGTAGAACTCGAAGCCGGTCCCGGCCGGGATCAGGCGGCCCATCGTAACGTTTTCCTTTAGTCCGCGTAGACGATCGATCTTCCCAGAGATTGAGGCTTCTGTCAGCACGCGCGTCGTCTCCTGAAACGACGCGGCTGAGATGAACGAATCGGTCGACAACGACGCTTTCGTGATACCAAGGAGCATCGGCCGACCGGTCGCCGGCCTGGATCCGGCCGCGATAATGCGCTCATTCTCCTCTAGGAACCGGGATTTGTCGACTTGCTCGTCGATGAGAAACTCCGTGTCGCCAACGTCTTCAACCTTCACCCAACGCATCATCTGGCGGACCATCACTTCGATGTGTTTATCGTTGATGTTGACACCCTGGAGCCGGTAGACCTCCTGGATCTCGTTAACTAGGTAACTCTGCAACGCCTTCTCGCCTAGCACGCTCAAGATGTCGTGCGGGTTGCTCGGCCCATCCATCAATGGCTCGCCCGCGCGCACCAGGTCACCATCCTGCACATTGACGTGTACACCACGCGGGAGTGAGTACTCGCGCGGCTCCGCCTCATCCGGCACAATAATAATCTTCCTGAGACCCTTAACGATGCCCCCGTGCTTTACAACGCCATCGATCTCACTGATCACCGCCGTTGCACGCGGTTTTCTCGCCTCGAATAACTCGACCACACGAGGTAAGCCACCCGTGATGTCCTTGGTCTTGGTGGTTTCGCGTGGAATCTTCGCCAGCACGTCGCCCGCGTCGACTGCTTCGCCATCGCCCACCATGAGGTGCGCATGCGATGGCATGTGGTACCTCCGCGTGACCTTGCCATCCTTGCCGCGAATCTCGATAGCCGGCTGCTTCTTTTCGTCCGGCGAGTCGACGATAATCCGTCGCATCAGACCCGTGACCTCGTCCACTTCTTCATGAACCGTCATACCATCAACGATGTCTTTCAAGCGAACTGTCCCAAGCTGCTCTGTCAGAATCGAGAAGGTGTAGGGATCCCATTCCACCAGAGTCTGACCCGGCTCCACTTCTTGACCATTACGTACTTGCAGGCGGGCACCATACACGACGGCATACCGCTCGCGGTCGCGCCCCTTCTTGTCCTGCACGACGAGCGACCCTGTCCGGTTCATCACGACCAGAGACTGGTCCTTCTTTTTAACGACCTGAATCCCCTGGAACCGCACTGTCCCTGCATGCTTGCCTTCGAGGGTCGATTGCTCGGACACGCGAGACGCAGTCCCGCCGATATGAAACGTCCGCATAGTGAGCTGCGTGCCTGGCTCGCCAATTGACTGGGCGGCGATAACGCCCACCGCCATACCGAGCTCAACGAGCTTGCCGGTCGCGAGATCCCGGCCATAGCACCGGGCACAGACACCACGCCGCGCCGCGCACGTGAGCACCGAACGAATCTTCACCTTCTCGATACCCGACTCCTGAATCTCGGAGGCAAGCTTCTCCGTGAGACCCTGGTTGGCACGCGCGATGAGCTCCCCAGTAAAGGGTTCGGCGATGTCCTCGAGCGCGACGCGACCGATAATGCGGTCCCGGAGCGGCTCGATAATCTCGCCGCTTTCAACAATTGCACGCGACTCGATGCTGTCCAGCGTGCCGCAGTCAAGCTCTGAGATGATGACGTCCTGCGCCACATCGACGAGGCGCCGCATCAGATAACCGGAGTCCGCGGTCTTCAGCGCAGTGTCCGCGAGCCCCTTGCGTGCCCCATGGGTTGAGATGAAGTACTGCAACACCGTCAACCCCTCGCGGAAATTCGAGGTGATCGGCGTTTCGATGATTTCCCCAGACGGCTTCGCCATCAGCCCGCGCATGCCGGCCAGCTGGCGGATCTGCTGCTTACTGCCGCGGGAGCCCGAATCAGCCATGATAAACACGGGATTAAACGAATGAGTAGAAGTGTCAATATTTTGCATCTCGTCGAACATTTCGTCGGCGATTTGCTCGGTCACATCGGACCAGACGGCGATGACCTTATTCTTCCGTTCACCGTTAGTGATCGCCCCCTCGAGATACTGTTGTTCGACCTTAATGACCTCGTCGTTCGCTCGCGAGACCAGCGCCGCCTTCGTCCGAGGAATGACGAGATCGTCAATGCCGATCGACAGACCCGACTTCGTGGCGTAGAGGAGCCCCAGATCCTTCAGACGGTCGAGCATCTGGACGGTTCGCTCAAGGCCGTAACGAAGGTAGCAATATTGGACGAGCTGCTGCTGGCCTTGCTTCTTGAGCAGCCCGTTGATGAACGGGATGCCGTCCGGTAACGCGGTGTTGAACACAACGCGACCGACGGTCGTGTTAATGATCTGGCGATTGACCGTCTCCACCGTGGTGTGCAACACGTCCTGATCGTCGCGGCCGCCGGTGAGATCCATAAGCTCGCCACTCAGGCGCAGCCGGATCGGTGTGAGCGTCTCGACATCTCCGGCATCGTGGGCCAGTAGCACGTCGTCCTGGGTGCCGAACACTCGGCCTTCACCTTTGGCGCCTGGTTTCTCCTTCGTCAAGTAGTAGCAGCCGAGAACGATGTCCTGCGAGGGGACGGCGATCGGGGTCCCATTAGACGGCGACATGATGTTGTTCGCCGACATCATCAGGACCGACGCCTCGATCTGCGCCTCAGGTGACAACGGCACGTGAACGGCCATCTGGTCACCATCGAAGTCCGCGTTGAACGCGGTGCAAACCAGCGGGTGGATTCGGATGGCCTTGCCCTCGACCAACACCGGCTCGAATGCTTGGATGCCTAGCCGGTGCAGTGTCGGCGCGCGGTTGAGCAGCACAGGGTGCTCGCGGATGACCTCCTCGAGAATGTCCCATACCTCCGGCTCGTACTGTTCGACCATTTCTTTGGCTTGCTTGATGGTTGCCACCAGACCCCGTTGCTCGAGCTTGTTGTAGATGAACGGCTTGAACAGCTCGAGCGCCATCGTCTTCGGTAGACCGCATTGGTGAAGCTTGAGCTCCGGCCCGACGACGATCACCGACCGTCCGGAGTAGTCCACCCGCTTGCCGAGCAAATTCTGCCGGAAACGCCCCTGCTTCCCTTTGAGGGTGTCTGACAACGACTTCAGCGGCCGGTTATTCGCGCCGCGCAGCACGCGGCCGCGCCGGCCGTTGTCGAAGAGTGCATCAACTGCCTCTTGGAGCATCCGCTTCTCGTTGCGAATGATCACGTCCGGTGCTTTCAGCTCCATCAGCTTCTTCAAGCGGTTGTTGCGGTTAATGACACGCCGATACAAGTCGTTCAGATCAGACGTGGCGAAACGACCGCCATCGAGCGGGACGAGCGGCCGAAGCTCGGGTGGGATAACCGGGATAACGTCAAGAATCATCCACTCGGGCTTGTTGGTCGACTTCCGGAAAGACTCGACAACCTTGAGCCGCTTAGCGAACTTCAGTTTCTTCTGTTGTGATACCTCGCTCCGCATCTTCTCGCGGAGTTCGACCGAGAGCTGCTCGATGTTGACCCGCTTGAGAAGTTCTTTAATCGCCTCGGCTCCCATCTGCGCACGAAACTTAGTGCCGAACTCCTCGCGCGCTTTTCGGTACTGATCCTCGGTAAGCAGCTGGTGGGATTTAAAAGCTCCCTCACCCGGATCGATTACGACGTAGGCCTCAAAATACAGGATGCGCTCGAGGTCGCGGAGGGCGATGTCGAGCAGATGGCCAATACGGCTCGGTAACCCTTTAAAGAACCACACGTGGCTAACGGACGTCGCGAGCGTGATGTGACCTAGCCGCTCGCGACGCACCTTTGCCTGTGTCACCTCGACACCGCACTTGTCGCAGATGACGCCCCGATGCTTCATACGCTTGTACTTTCCGCAGAGGCATTCCCAGTCAGTAATCGGACCGAAGATCTTGGCGCAGAACAGCCCGTCACGCTCGGGTTTGAACGTGCGGTAGTTGATCGTCTCCGGTTTCGCCACCTCGCCGTGCGACCACGACATGATCTTGTCTGGCGAAGCGAGACTGATCCGGATGGCGTCGAAATCGATCGTCAGCGCGCCTCGGTCTGTAATGCTTGGTCGCATGAAGTCCCTTTATGGTTGCGCGGTTGTGGGCTAGGCTTCAGTATCGGTTTGCGTATTCTCAAGCTCCGGTTCGGCTGGCGCCGGCGTTTCAGTTGGCGGCTTCTTTGTCTTGATCAGGTCGACATCCAGGCACAGCGCTTGCAGTTCCCGAATGAGCACGTTGAAGGATTCCGGCAACCCGGGCACGAACGAGGCGTCGCCCTTCACGATTGCCTCGTAGAGCTTCGCGCGCCCGGTGACGTCGTCGGATTTAGCCGTCAGTAGTTCCTGAAGAACGTGAGCTGCACCATACGCTTCGAGCGCCCACACCTCCATCTCGCCGAATCGCTGCCCGCCGAACTGGGCTTTGCCCCCCAGCGGTTGTTGCGTAATCAGCGAGTACGGCCCGACCGACCGCCCGTGGATCTTGTCATCGACCAGGTGCGAGAGCTTCAATATGTAGATGTAGCCGACCGTCACTTCCTGCTCAAACGGCTCGCCAGTCATTCCATCGCACAGCTGCGTCTTGCCGCCACGGGGTAGGCCAGCCTTCTCCAGCCACTGCTTGATCTCCGACTCGCGAGCACCGTCGAACACGGGCGACGCGAAGTACAACCCCAGCGCATGGGCGGCCCACCCTAAGTGAGTCTCGAGAATCTGTCCCACGTTCATCCGTGACGGAACGCCCAGTGGGTTCAGCACAATTTCCACCGGCGTGCCGTCAGGCAGACGCGGCATGTCTTCTTCAGCGAGGATGCGTGCGATGACACCCTTGTTGCCATGACGGCCAGCCATCTTGTCGCCAACCGACAGTTTCCGTTTCATCGCGACATACACTTTCACCAGCTTAATCACACCTGGCGGTAGTTCATCGCCCAAACGGATTTTCTCTTTCCTCTCCTCGAATAGCTTCCGGATCACCTCCGCCTGCCGAGCGGTCCGCCCCTTGAGACCGTTCAGGTCACTGTCGAGTCGCGGGTCATCGTTCACGATCTGAGCCCGCGCGAGATCTTCATACGGCATGCTATGAAGAATGTCTTGGGTCAGTAGCGTGCCCTTATTCAAGAGCTGCTCGTGCCCAACCGTATCGAATAAATCTTCCGCGAGCGTCTGCCCTTCGAATATCAAGAGAATGCGCTTCTTAACCTCATCGTGCAGGATGCGGATCTCGTCCTGCAAGTTCTTCTCCATCATCTCAAGTTCTTCAGCTTCGATTGCCTTCGCTCGATCGTCTTTCTCGATACCCTTGCGTGAGAAGATCTTCACACTGACGACAATACCCTCGATGCCGGGCGGACTCAGAAGGGAGGCATCACGAACGTCGCCAGCTTTCTCACCGAAGATTGCACGCAGGAGTTTTTCTTCCGGCGTCAGCTGGGTCTCGCCCTTTGGCGTGACCTTTCCGACCAGGATGTCGCCGGGCTTGACATACGCGCCGATCCGGATAATGCCGCTCTCGTCGAGATCGTTGAGAAAGCTCTCCGAGACGTTGGGTATGTCGCGGGTAATTTCCTCCGGGCCAAGCTTCGTGTCATGAGATTCGATATCGAACTCCTCAATGTGAATTGACGTGTAGAAATCGTCCTTGACGAGCCGCTCTGACACCAGAATGGCGTCCTCGAAGTTGTACCCGCGCCACGGCATAAAGGCGACCAGCACGTTACACCCGAGCGCCAGCTCGCCGAGCTCCGTGCACGGCCCGTCCGCCAGCACCTGACCTTTCGAGACTCTATGACCCACGCGCACGATCGGCGTCTGATTGATACACGTGTTCTGGTTTGACCGACGGAACTTCGTCAGGTTGTAGATATCGGCCCCCATTTCTTTCGAGAGTGTACCAAGGCCGTCGTCTTCAACGCGCACGACGATCCGCTGTGAATCGACGTAGTCGACCGTGCCGCCCCGACGCGCGCTGACCACTGCTCCAGAATCACGTGCCGTGATGTACTCCATGCCGGTCCCGACGATCGGCGCGCGAGCCTGCAACAGCGGCACGGCCTGACGCTGCATGTTGGACCCCATCAACGCTCGGTTTGCGTCGTCGTTCTCCAGAAACGGGATAAGCGACGCGGCGACCGACACTAATTGCTTCGGCGAGACGTCGATAAACTGGATCTTTTCCCGGGGTACCAGGACGAAGTTTCCCGCCTGCCGCGCATCGAGGCGCTCGTCGACCAGGAAACCCTGCTCATCGAGGCGCGCGTTCGCCTGAGCGATAAGATACTGATCCTCTTCCCATGCCGACAGATAGAACGAATGCGGCTCGAGCTCGGCGACGCGCTTTTTACGTGCCTTTGCACTGGCGTTCTCCGCAGCCACCTCCTCGGCTTCGACGATGGCC
This sequence comes from Vicinamibacterales bacterium, assembly GCA_965197375.1. Taxonomy (GTDB): domain Bacteria; phylum Acidobacteriota; class Vicinamibacteria; order Vicinamibacterales; family UBA8438; genus CBDAMZ01. The sequence goes on along the minus strand of CBDAMZ010000008.1, from coordinate 128,526 downwards.
CCCACCTTGTACTTGGTCCCACCAGCATTCGTAATCTTGACGTAGTCAACCACCCGGCCATGCCTGACCTTCCGGTAGGGTGACTCGATAAACCCAAATTCGTTAATGCGCGCGTAGCACGACAACGATGAAATCAAACCGATGTTCGGTCCTTCCGGCGTCTCGATGGGACAGATCCGGCCGTAGTGCGTCGGGTGGACGTCGCGCACTTCGAAACCTGCCCGTTCGCGCGACAGCCCACCCGGCCCGAGCGCAGACAGACGACGCTTGTGGGTAATCTCAGACAGCGGGTTCGTCTGATCCATGAACTGAGACAACTGCGACGACCCAAAGAACTCACGGATGGCAGCCATGACCGGCTTAGCGTTTATCAGATCGTGCGGCATGGCAGTAGCCATTTCCTGATAAACAGACATCTTTTCTTTGATCGCTCGCTCCATACGGACGAGGCCGATCCGGAACTGGTTCTCGAGCAGTTCGCCGACTGAACGCACCCGCCGGTTACCGAGATGGTCGATGTCATCGACGTTCATCGGATTCCGGCGCAGTGTCAGCAGGTACTTGATGACCTCGTAAAAATCTTGCGGGCGTAGGATCTTGGCGTCGAGTGGCGTGTCCAGGCCTAACTTGGTGGTCAGCTTCAAGCGTCCCACCCGTGAAAAATCGTATTTCTGTAGGTTGAAGAACATGTTTTCGAAGAGCGACCGCGAGCTCTCGAGCGTGGGCGGATCACCCGGACGGAGGCGTCGATAGATCTCGATCAGAGCCTCTTCGTGAGTGCGCATAGAATCCTTTCTCAGCGTCGAGGACAGTACGGCCCCCACCTCGTCGCTCTCGGGGAAAAAGACCTCGAGGTCTTCGATCGCTTTCTCCTGCGCCATCGAAATAATCCGCGGCGTCACTTCCTCGTTGGCCTCGAGGAGGACCTCCCCGCTCGACGGATCGACCACATCAGCAGCCGCGAACGCCCCTTCGAGCTCAGCATCCGAGATCTCGATCGAGTCCACACCCGCTTTGCGGAGCGCGGCGATCGCAGCGACTGTGACCCGCTTGCCTGACTGAATTGACACATCCGAACCCGGCACGTCGATCACCTTAGCAGTGCGCCGGCGAACCAAGCCGTCGCTCACGGCCCACTTGAGCAACTCTCCCTTCATCGAGATGCGTTCGACCGCGTAAAAGGTCCGGATGATCTCAGCAGTGCCACGCAGGCCAAGTGCCAGCATAAAAACCGTGGCGAGGAACTTGCGCTTCCGATCGATCCGAACATAGAGGAGATTCTTAGCGTCAAATTCAAACTCCACCCAGGAGCCGCGGTACGGGATGATCTGCGCGACGAACGCCGTCTTGTCCTCCGAGTGAAAGAAGGCCCCTGGCGAACGATGCAGCTGTGACACGATGACGCGCTCGGTCCCGTTGATGATAAATGTCCCGTTGTTGGTCATCAGCGGGATGTCGCCGAAATAGACCTCCTGCTCCTTAATGTCACGGATCGTTTTGACGCCGGTCTCAAGGTCTTTGTTCCAAACGACCAGGCGAATGGTGACCTTAAGTGGCACGGCGTATGTCATCCCGCGTTCTTGGCACTCCTCAACGCCGTACTCCAGCGCCAGCGCGACCGTGTTGCCGCAGATCTCGCAGATGACACCACGTGCCTGGTTGGCACGTCCGCACGAGGGGCAGAGCACTGGGTGCTCGCCGTACGGGTCGGCTTCGAGAACCGCGCCGCACGCCTCACACGGCTGCCGGAGCTTCTGGAGGCCTTCCAGGCGGCCACACTTGCACTCCCAGTTACCGATCGAGTACTCGATAAACTCTAGTGAGGAATTCTCGCGAAAGTCGCTGATTGGAAAGACTGACTTAAAGACCGACTGGAGGCCGATATCTTCGCGCTCGGCCGGCATGCGGTTCATCTGCAGGAACCGCTCGTAAGACTTCTTCTGGACTTCGATCAGGTTCGGAATTGGATCCGTTACCTGAATCTTCGAGAAATCGATGCGCTCCCGATAGACGTTCTTGGGCAGGGTGTGCAAATCTGAATCCTCCGCGTCGTCCAAGGAACCGGCCGACGCGATTCTGGTAGGGCGAAAGCCCCGTCCTAGGTTTGGCCGGGCTGAAGCCCTGCCCTACTTGATCTCGACCTTGGCGCCAACTGCCTCGAATTTCTGCTTAATGGCTTCGGCCTCATCCTTGGAGATGCCCTCCTTGATCGTCTGGGGCGCACCCTCGACCAGATCCTTTGCCTCCTTCAGCCCCAAGCTCGTCACCTCGCGGACAGCCTTGATTACGTTAATCTTCTTGTCACCGATTTCGGCCAGGTTTACGGTGAACTCGGTCTGTTCCTCGGCAGGGGCAGCCCCGTCGCCGCCGGGGACCGCGCCCCCAGGAACCATGACCGGCATCGCGGCCGCTGCCGACACCCCGAGCTCCGCTTCCAGCTTTTTGACGAGCTCGGAGAGCTCGAGGACAGTTATGCCCTTGATGTAGTCGATCACTTTGTCTTGGGTTACTTCAGCCATGATCTAATGTTCCTCCTCCGCCTTCTTCTTCTCAACCTGGCTCATGACACTCATCAGGTCGCGCGGCACCGCGCCGAGCACCCGCACGAGCTGGACCATTGGCGCCTGCAGAACGCTCAGTAAGGTCGCCTGCAACTCCGGCCTGCCCGGTAGGGTGGCCAAATCCGCCACCGCCTTCGCTTCGATCGTCTGCCCCTGAACGACGGCAGCTTTCACCGTTAGTGCCGGAGCGGTCTTTGCAAACTTGACGAGCGTCTTGGCCAGGGTCACCGGGTCGTCGCCGCTATAAGCGATTGCGGTCGCCCCGCCGAAATGCTCGTCGAGCGTTTGGAAGGGAGTACCTTCGATTGCCCGCTTGGCGAGCGCGTTCTTGACCACCTGGTAGCGTGCCTGGATGGCTCGCACCTTTCGGCGCAGTTCGGTCGTCTGAGGCACGTCGAGCCCCTTAAAATCGACTAGGATGACGTTTTGCGCGTTACCGAACTCCGAGTGCAGTTTCCCGACCTGCGACTCCTTCTGAGCCCTACTGATTGCCATGTGTTCGATCTCGTAACGTGTCGTTCCGTTGCTAGGCGTTAGCCACTGTCTCGATGCTTGCGCTGTCAACGCGAATCCCTGGGCCCATCGTCGACGACACAGCGACACTCTTAACGTACTTGCCTTTCGCCGCGATCGGTTTCGCTTTCATCACGCTGACTGCCAACGCCTGGGCATTCTCGATCAGTTTTTCCGTGGGGAACGAGATCTTGCCGATCGGCGCGTGAACCACGCCCGCCCGATCCACGCGATACTCGACCTTACCTGCCTTAATCTCACGGACCGCTTTCACAACCTCGACCGTCACGGTGCCAGTTTTAGGGTTCGGCATCAGCCCACGGGGCCCAAGAATCCGGCCGAGTTTACCGACCGACCGCATCATGTCCGGCGTGGCGACTACAGCGTCGAACGCCATCCAGCCGCCCTTGATCTTCTCTACCAGCTCCTCGCCGCCGACAGTGTCGGCGCCAGCACTCTCGGCTTCCTGTTGCTTGTCAGCGCCTGCAAAAACGAGCACCCGCTTGTTGCGCCCGAGCCCATGGGGTAGAACGACTGTCCCGCGAACCATCTGGTCAGCGTGCTTTGGATTGACCCCGAGACGCATCACAACTTCGACCGTCTCGTCGAACTTCGCGAACTTGATGCTCTGAACGAGGGGGATCGCCTCCTCCAGCGCGTAGAGCTTGTGCTCGACCTTCGACCGAGCCGCCTCGAACTGCTTGCCGTTCTTTGCCATCACTCAACTTTCCACAAGACGCATCGTCACCGGATCAGCCTTCGACCTCGATACCCATCGACCGCGCAGTGCCGGCGACGATACTAACCGCCCCTTCCAGCGTGTTCGCGTTGAGATCAGGCATTTTGGTCGTGGCGATCTCCTCAACCTGCTGCCGAGTGACCATGCCCACCTTCGCCCGGTTCGGCTCGCCGGATCCCTTCGCGATGTTGGCTGCCCGTTTCAATAGCACAGCCGCCGGCGGCGTCTTGGTAATAAAGCTATACGAACGGTCGGCGTACACCGTGACAACCGCCGGGATGATCAGGCCTTCCTGCCCGGCGGTCTTAGCATTGAACGCCTTACAAAAATCCATAATGTTCACACCGTGAGGCCCGAGTGCCGTGCCCACCGGCGGCGCCGGCGTCGCCTTGCCGGCCGCGATCTGTAACTTCACCTGACCCTTGATTTTCTTTGCCATACTGCATCTAGCAGCCCGTGACCAGACACCAGCCGTTAGGAACGACGCGACGACGGCTAACGCCTCAGGCCTCGGACCTCTCCACTTACATTTTTTCTACCTGCAAGAAATCCAACTCGACCGGTGTCGATCGCCCGAAGATCGTGACCATGACTTTGAGAGTGTTGCGGTCGATGTTCACGTCGTCAACCACACCATTAAAGCTTGTGAACGGTCCCTCATTGATGCGGACCTGGTCTCCTCTTTCGAACGTGTACCTAGGCTTCGGTTTTTCGGCCGCGACCGTCACCTGGTGAAGGATCTGGTCGACTTCCTCGTGCGTCAGCGGGGTCGGCTTCGACCCAGCCCCAACGAACCCCGTGACCTTGGGCGTGTTTTTGACAACGTGCCATCCATGGTCGGACATGTTCATCTCGACTAGGATGTAGCCTGGGAAGAATCTCTTCGAGCTGATGATCTTTTCCCCGCCGCGCATCTCTATAACGTCCTCGGTCGGGATCATTACTTCCCCGATCTCGTTCTGCAGACCGTAGGCGTGAACACGCTGCCGCAATGCCTCGGACACCTTCTTCTCGAACCCTGAATAGGTGTGCACGATGTACCACTGCTTCGTGCTGACGTCGGTCATGAGACCCCAAAAGTCCGGAACAGGGCACTAGCCACCGTGCTGAGCACCAAGTCGATACCCCAGAGATACACGCCGAACAACACTGAGGTCAGGATCACGACGAGCGTCGTGGCCTGAACCTCCTTCCAGGACGGCCAAGTCACCCGCTCGAGCTCGTTGCGTACCTGGGCTAGGAATGCCCGTGCGCGCGCCCACCACCCGAAGACGTGCCGCGCCCGCCCGGGCACTTCCCTCGCACTGTCGAGCATTGCTGATCTCACGTCGCGTTCCTCGTTGGCACCTCCGTCGAACGGCTCGCAGGCGCCGTTGCCTAGCAGTCATACTGGGGGCCACCAGTTCGCGCCGAATGAGTGGCAGGCCAGGAGGGACTCGAACCCCCAGCCCCCGGTTTTGGAGACCGGTGCTCTACCAATTGAGCTACTGGCCTATGACACCTTCTGGCATCGTCCGCCCCTGATCCGTGGCACCTTGTATCGAGCGCCCGCGCCTATTTCGTCTCCCGATGTGGCGTGTGCCGGCGGCACCACCGGCAATACTTCTTAAACACGAGACGATCCGTTGTCTTTCGCTTATTCTTAGTCGTGCTGTAATTCCGTCGCCTGCACTCGGTACACGCCAGGCTGATAATGTCGCGCACCCTACATCCTCTGGCCTCTGAGGCCGGTTACTCGACAATCTCCGTGATGGTGCCAGACCCCACCGTCCGGCCCCCCTCGCGAATCGCAAACCGCAGCCCCTTCTCCAGTGCCACCGGCGTGATCAACTCCACCGCAATCGTCACGTTGTCGCCCGGCATTACCATCTCTACCCCATCCGGCAGCTGCGCCACTCCCGTCACGTCCGTCGTCCGGAGGTAAAACTGGGGCCGATACCCATTGAAAAACGGTGTGTGCCGCCCCCCTTCCTCCTTCGTTAGCACGTAGACTTCACCCTTAAACTTTGTGTGTGGCGTAATCGACCCCGGCTTCGCCAACACCTGCCCACGCTCCACGTCGTCCTTCTCCGTCCCGCGGAGCAGTACACCGATGTTGTCCCCAGCCACCCCTTCATCCAGTAACTTCCGAAACATCTCGACGCCCGTCACCACCTTCTTCTGCGTCGGCGTAAATCCCACAATCTCGATCTCGTCGCTGACTAACACCTTGCCGCGATCCACTCGACCCGTTACCACTGTCCCGCGCCCCAAGATCGAGAACACATCCTCAATCGGCATCAAAAATGGCTTGTCAATGTCCCGCTTCGGCAGCGGCACATACGCGTCCACCGCCGCCAGTAGCTCCGTCACCGCCTTCGCCCCCTCGGCGTCCCCTTCCAATGCCTTCAGCGCCGAACCCTTGACCACCGGAATTTCGTCGCCCGGAAACTCATACGTCGTCAACAGCTCCCGCACTTCCAGCTCCACCAGCTCCAACAGCTCCGGGTCATCCACCGCGTCCACCTTGTTCAGAAACACCACCAACGACGGCACCCCAACCTGCCGTGCTAGTAAAATATGCTCCCGCGTCTGCGGCATTGGACCGTCCGTCGCCGCCACTACCAGAATCGCCCCGTCCATCTGCGCCGCACCCGTGATCATGTTCTTGATATAGTCCGCGTGCCCAGGGCAATCCACGTGCGCGTAATGCCGGTTCGCTGTCTGATACTCCACGTGTGCCGTCGCAATCGTGATCCCGCGCTCCCTCTCTTCCGGCGCGTTGTCGATCGAGTCGAACGTCCGCACCTGCACGGTTTCGTCTTGCCCCCCCAGCACATGCGTGATCGCCGCCGTTAACGTCGTCTTCCCGTGATCGATGTGCCCAATCGTTCCGACGTTCACGTGCGGTTTTGATCGATCAAATTTCTCCTTCGCCATGACTGATCCCGCTCGTGATGCGCTCCCGAGTCTCCCCACACGGAGGGTGGGGCCGATGACCGGGATTGAACCGGTGACCTCGTCCTTACCAAGGACGCGCTCTGCCAACTGAGCTACATCGGCTCAGAACTCCTGATCCCACGCTATAGTAGTGGTGATGAAACCGTTGCGAGTGTCTCGCTTATGGTGACTCTGCTAACCCGTGGCGTCTTCACGAACCAAGCACCAAGCACGAAACCCCCAGCCCTGATGACGTGAGCTCCAACCTGGAGCGGGAGACGGGGATCGAACCCGCGACCAACAGCTTGGAAGGCTGTGACTCTACCACTGAGTTACTCCCGCTTACTTACCCCCTTTTGTTGTCTGCCGATGACGAAACACCCAGCAGACAACGTCCGATCCATGCTTTGGTGGCGAGGGGAGGATTCGAACCTCCGAAGCCACTAGGGCGACAGATTTACAGTCTGTTGCGTTTGACCGCTCCGCAACCTCGCCGCCTTCCAGCAGCGATCCACCTACCCCGTCCGCACCAAGAGGCCAGTTGACCGCCGCCGGTTGTTTGCCTCGAACTGGGTTGGAACAGCGCGCTCTTCGCTTGGATGGCGCTCGCCGCGATCCCGTCTCCGACGCCCACTCCCGACGCTCCCCCCAATCCGTCGGCGCGGACGCCCGCCGCTACGACCAATGATGGAAAAGCGCTCGCCGTCGTAGCCGCTGGAGCTGGCGAAGGGATTCGAACCCCCGACCCGCTGATTACAAATCAGCTGCTCTACCTGGCTGAGCTACGCCAGCTGGACGAAACCTTCATGGTAGCACACACCATGCCAGCTCGCAATCTCGCCTGTTTTTAGAGTTTGCCGCTACTCGGCAGCCCGGTGTGACCGGCTCATTGGCAAACCGGCAGTTAAAAACAACCGTTCTGTCTGGGTCACTTGTCTGAATTAGGGTTGGGTTCGTTGGGATCGCTGCCGAGCAGCTTCGAATAGGGCAATACCGGTCGCAACCGACGCGTTGAGGCTCAAGAGCCGCCCCCGCATCGGCAGTGATGCCAGCCAGTCACACCGCTCGCGGACCAAGCGCCGCAGCCCACGCCCCTCCGCGCCGACAACCAGTGCCGTTGGGAGAGTCAGGTCTAATTCATATAGGGAGCGGTCGGCCGTGGCGTCGAGCCCAATCGCCCAGACACCCGTGGCTTTCAACTCATCGATCGCCCGGCTGATATTGACGACCGGCGCAAGCCTGACGTGTGCAAGTGCGCCGGCCGACGCTTTGACAGCTGCAGCATTGGCTGTAGCAGCCCGGCGCGTTTGGATCACGATCCCATCGACCCCGGCCCCGTCGGCCGCACGTGCAATGGCGCCAAAATTCTGTGGATCCTCGAGCCCGTCGAGGACGACGAGCAGTGGGACGGTGGCCTCGCGGACGAGGTCGGCGACCGTTCGGTCGGCACGCTGCACCACCATGGCGACCACCCCTTGATGCACCCCGCCGTTGGCCAAGCGGTCGAGGTCAGCGGCGTCCACCCGTCGGATGCGGACCCGCGCGCGCGCCGCCAGCTCAAGCACCCCGGTCAAGCCGCGCCGGCGGCTGCTGCTGACTTGGATCTCAGTAACTGCGCCTGCACGCAGTGCCTCCACCGTGGGGTGAATGCCGTAGATCATCATAGGTATCAGCTTCGATCCTGGCGTCCCGTCACGAGTAGTGCGACCGCATGAACCGCGATCGCGTCACCCCGGCCGACCGCATCAAGACCTTCAGCGGTCTTACCTTTGATGCTGATCTGCTGCAGGTCGATCTTCAGCACCTCGGCCAGCCGCCGGCGCATCTCAGGCGCGTGTGGCGAGATTTTCGGCTGATCGGCAATGACGACGACATCCACATTTCCAACCGCGAAGCCACAACGCTCGACGAGGGCGAGGGCTTGCTTGAGCAGCTCGAGGCTTGAGAAGTCACGCCATTGCGGATCGTCGTCCGGGAAATGCTGGCCTATGTCCCCGGCCGCGGCAGCCCCGAGAAGGGCGTCGATGACCGCATGACAAACAGCGTCTGCGTCCGAATGGCCCCTGAGACCTCGCGTGCAGGGCATGCTCACGCCCCCCAGCACAAGGGGCCGCCCCTCAACCAACGGGTGACAGTCGTAGCCAAACCCGACCCGTGCACATCGGACCATCTCGGCACGCGCAGCTGCCAGCTCGGCCGCGAGCGAAAGATCGGCTTCCGTCGTCACCTTGATATTACGTGCCTCGCCCTCGACCAGCTGAACGCGGTGGCCGGCCTGCTCGGCTAACGTTGCCTCATCAGTTACGTCGACGCCCCGGCGGGCCAGCGCGACGGCGTCGCGTAAGACCTCGATCCGAAAAGCTTGAGGCGTCTGTGCAAGAAAAATCTGTTCGCGCGGAAGGGTCGCGCTAACGATCATCGTACCATCCTCGGGCTTGCCCTGCTTGACGGTGTCGCTTGCGCGAAGAGCCGCGGTGGCCGCACCTCCTTCCGCCGCTGCATCGATCGTCCTCGCAATCAGATCGGTCGAGCAGAACGGTCGCGCCGCGTCGTGCACGACCACGACGTCGGCTGCCAGCGTCACGTGACCCAGACCGGCCGCCACGGAATCCTGACGTCTGGCCCCGCCCGTCACGACCTTGATCGGTGTCGCAAGCATCCCGAGAGCAGCGCGCGGGTCACCCAGAAGATCCGCCGGAAGCACCACAACGATCTCGTTGATACGTGGGCTGGCACCGAACGGCTCGATGCTCCACTCGAGCAAGGTGCGTCCGCTAACCGAGCGAAGGTGCTTCGGCACCGCGCCGCCCAGGCGCTCGCCGCGGCCACCGGCAGCAATAATGGCGGATACGTGCATAGCCGTGTCGCTCATCGTCGTGTCGACGCCCGGCACTCGGGACCACTGGGGAACTCATCCCCGACAAGCCGATCGTGATCCATAACGGTCGTGGCGATAATGTCGTGGGCGCGTTCCGCCAGCGCTCCGGCAGCCGACTGGTTCAAGTCTCGAGTCGGCAGCGGGGCATGGATGACGAGCTGCACCTCTCCGGGGCACGTCATCAACCGCCCTTTCAGCATGACATGCCGACTACCGATCATCACCACGGGCACGATCGGCAGCCCCGCTTCAATCGCCCCGAGGAACACGCCCCGCTTAAAGCGACGAAGCCGGCCATCTATGCTTCGCGTGCCCTCGGGGAACACCATCAGCGAGTGACCACGCCGCATTATCTGGGCCATGCGCGTCAACGTCATGGCCCCTGGTCCCACCCGATTAACGAGAAGGTGCCCTGCCTGCCGAAGGTGCCAACCGAGCACCGGAATGTACGCGAGCGATGCTTTGGCAATGATGCGTAGCTGGAACGGCAGGGACGCGAACAGGATCGGGATGTCGTAGATGCTTTGGTGGTTCGCGACGAACACGTACGAGCGGTCGCGTGCCAGGCGGTCTCGTCCGGTTACCTGCACCCGCACGCCCGTCGTGGCAAGAATCAACCAGGACCAGGCCCGCGCGCATCCGTGGGCAAGGCGGCCGCGGGGATCGACGAGGCACGATACCAACGAGACGGTTCCCATCACGATGGTGTAGACCGAGATCGCCGGAATCAACCAGAAGACCGTACGCCACCAATGGAAGGGAGGAATCACTCAATCAGCTCCTTTAGTGCCTCCTCAACGGTGCCAACACCAACCAGATCGAAGCCATGGGGCGCGTCGGCTGAAGCCAGGCTGCCAGCCGGCAAGACGCAGCGCGCGAAGCCCAGTTGCGCCGCCTCCTTGATGCGAAGGCCGGCCTGGCTTGTCCCACGAACCTCGCCACCTAGTCCGATTTCTCCGAAGACGGCGGTGCCTGGACGGACGCCGCGATTGCGGATGCTGGAGGCAACGGAAGCGATCACGCCGAGGTCAGCCGCTGGCTCGTTTACCACGAGGCCGCCCGCTATGTTGACGAAAACATCCTCGCCCGCGAGGCGGAGGCCGGCGCGCCGCTCAAGCACTGCCAGCAAGAGCGACAAGCGGTTGTGGTCAACACCGCTGGCCATCCGGCGAGCGGTCCCATAGGCACCGCTCGTCACGAGCGCCTGCACCTCGACCAGGATCGGCCGCGAGCCCTCGACTGAGCAGAGGACGGCCGAGCCTGGCATGCCGGCGGCGTGTGCCGACAGGAACAGCCGCGACGGGTTCGGTACGGCTTCGAGTCCGGCTCCGGTCATCTCGAATACGCCGAGCTCACTCACAGCACCGAACCGGTTTTTAACGGCGCGCACCACACGGTGAGCGTGATGCCGTTCCCCCTCGAAATACAGCACGGTGTCGACCATGTGCTCCAACGCCTTGGGCCCCCCCAGGCTGCCATCTTTCGTGACGTGGCCGACCAGACACGTTGGAAGGTTTAGGCCTTTCGCTGTGAACAGCAGATGGGTCGCTACTTCGCGCACTTGGGCGATGCTCCCCGGCGCCGACTGCAGCTTGAGCGAGAACACCGTCTGGATCGAGTCAACGATCAGCAGCGATGGCTTCAATCGATCCACCTCCTCGAGAATCCGCTCGAGACAGGTCTCGGCTAGCAGATACAACGGCGCCCGCCCGAGCCCGAGTCGCTCGCCGCGCGCCCTGATCTGATGCGCCGATTCTTCGCCGGCGGCGTACAGCACCGGGCCGATCGCCTCAGCCATCCGCGCGGCCGCCTGTAGTAGCAGCGTCGACTTCCCGATGCCTGGCTCGCCACCCAACAACACGACCGAGCCCGGGACAATACCGCCACCGAGTACCCGATCGAACTCGCCGCACCCGGTTGAGAGTCGTTCAGTGCTGACCATATCGACGTCGGCGTACAAACGAGCGACCGCGTTCTTCATCGGGAGCCCGTACCGCGTGGCCTCGGCCACGCCAGACGCAGATTGAACCTGCTCTTCGGCCATCGAGTTCCAGGCACCGCACTCGGGGCAGCGCCCGAGCCACTTCCTTGCCTGCGCTCCACATGTCCGGCAGGCAAAGACGGTCTTCGGTATTGGCGTTTTCATAGGAGGCTGGAATTATAGATCCGCTCGATTCGACTGCCTGTGTGACACAAGATTTCGCATGGTACAGTGCCACGCTAGGAGGCGATCTTCCAAACACTGATAAGACCGTTTCCTTGTTCACCGGCCGTGACCACGCCATCGCCAGGGCTGATCTCTAAACCGGTGACACGATGTGGTGGTTGAACTTCAGACCTGCGAGATCGATGCGGGTATAGACGGGATAAACCGCGTGCGCGCGGTTGAAAAATCCCGTCGGTATGAGCGCTACAGCAAGCCTCGTTCGTCTGCCTACTGCCTGGACAGGTTCTCAAAGGAGGCGTATTCCCTAACGAAGGCCAGGTCCACAGTGCCCGTCGGCCCGTTGCGTTGCTTTGCGACGATCACCTGAGCGAGCCCTTCGTTTTCAAGCGACGGCTTGTAGACATGCTGCCGATAGATAAGTAGTACAACGTCCGCGTCCTGCTCGAGCGCGCCAGACTCTCGTAAGTCAGCCAATTGCGGCCTGCCGTCAACCCGTGCCTCCGGGGCGCGGCTGAGCTGTGAGAGCACGACAAGCGGCACGTCGAGCTCCTTTGCCAGCATCTTGAGCGAGCGAGAAATAGAGGCCACTTCATGCACGCGGTTGTCAAACCGACCGCGTCCCTGCATCAGTTGGATGTAGTCAACCACTAACAGGTGCAGGCCATGTTCGGCTTTGAGCCGACGGGACTTCGCTCGCATTTCCACTACCGACGCCGACGGAGAATCATCAACAAAAATCTTGGCTTCCGAAAGAGTATTCAGGGCTTTCGCAATCTGACCGTAGTCTTCGTCTTTGAGAGACCCCGTCCGGAGCTTGTGGGAGTCTAGTTTGGCAGCTGCCGTTAAAAGACGCATAAAGAGCTGTTCTTTGGCCATCTCCAAACTAAAAATCCCAACCGTTCCCTGTTTTTTGATGGCGACATGTTGAGCGATGTTCAGGGCGAGACCCGTCTTACCCATCGATGGGCGCCCAGCAATGATGATGAGGTCGGACGGCTGGAGTCCAGCCATCAAGACATCAAGGTCCTGGAACCCAGACGCCACACCCGTAAGGGCACCCTTGTGTTGCTGGATCTTCTCGATCGTCTCGAAACTCCGCTGGACCAGCTCGCGCGTGGAAACGAATCCCGAACGAATTCGCTTCTCCGCCACCTCGAACACGACCCGCTCCGCCTCGTCAAGAATTTCGTCAACCTCCTGGCCCTGCTCGTACGCGCTAGATACGATGTGATTGGCCGCATGGATCAGTTCACGCAGGCTTGATTTTTCGCGCACGATGCGCGCGTAATGTTCCGCATTGGCCGACTTCGGAACTCCGTCCACGAGACTAGCGATGTACGCCGGTCCGCCCACAACGTCGAGTTCGCCTGACTTGGTAAGCTCCTCCTTCAGAGTGAGGAAATCTATCTCGACATGGCGCTCGTACAGCAACAGCATGTGTCGAAAAATGCGCCGATGAGCGTCCCGGTAGAAGTCCTCGTTCCGGACGACGTCGGCGATGCGATCAAAGTGGCTGTTTTGAATCAGGATGGCCCCAAGGACGCCTTTTTCGGCATCGAGGCTTTGGGGCGGAATCGAGTCGACCGTCGTCACGTCGGCCATAGCTCACCGGTCTGAGACTGAGCAATGTTAGCGGGACGGTTGGTGTCCAAACACCATTAGAGTGAGAACAGCTCGACCCTATGTCAAGGAAGTTCACACCCTGTTGGCTCGGCGACTGACCGGCTTCGCGGCGCAGCGCCTTAATGACTCACTCCATAATTACGGACACGAACCAAAGGCCCACTAAATGGAGCCTGCTCGGCCATTGCAAGGTGCGAAGAATTAGATCTCTTCCTTGACGACGCGAACTTTTAGCTCGGCGGTCACTTCGCCGTGCAACCTGATGGGCACGGTAAATTCGCCCAGTGCCTTGATCGGCTCGGCAAGCTGTATCTTCCGCTTATCGATCACGAAATATTGGCTCGCGAGGGACTCAGCCAGATCGGCTGACGTCACTGACCCGTAGAGAGCGCCCGCTTCACCGACGCGGCGTGCAATCACGCACTCGAGGCTTGCCAGACGGCCGGCTAGCCTCTCGGCGGCCTCCCGTTCCTCGGTTTCGCGTAAGTTGGTGACCTCGCGTTCGCGTTCCACCTGCCGCTTATTGGCCTCAGTAACCCGCAGCGCGAGTTTTCGTGGCAGGAGGTAGTTCCGTGCGTAGCCGTTGGCCACTGTCACGATCTCGCCCCGGCGACCCAGCTTGACAAGCGTTTCTCGAAGGATGAGCTCCATCGATGCCCTCGCGCTTAGTGGCCCAGCCTAGTCCGTAACATACGGGATAAGCGCAAGGTGTCGAGCTCGCTTGACGGCTGTCGTCAGTTTGCGCTGGTGTTTTGCGCACGTGCCGGAGAGCCGACGCGGTTGAATCTTTCCGCGCTCCGGAATTGCCGTCATTAGCAGGCGCACATCCTTGTAATCGATGTAGTCGATCTTGTCCACGCAGAACCGGCAGACTTTCCGGCGGCGGAAGCCGCCGCCGCCGCCGCCGCCGCGGACCCCACCGCCCCGCGCCGTCGCCGACCGCGATGGACGCTTCATCCTTTCACCTCCGCCTGCTCGACGGCCGGCTCACTCGCTTCGGCGTCGACCGTCGGTTTGACATCCGTCTCGCTACCCCGTCCGACGCGGCGACGCTGATGTCGCATCTGACGGCGCTCGCGAACCCGCTGGCGCTGGACCTTCCGGAGATCGTCGTCAACCCGCACGACAAGATACCGAAGCACCTCGTCCATGACCCGCATCCGACGGTCGAGCTCGCGCACGAGCTCTCCAGGACCATTGATTAGCTCGAGGACGTACGTGCCCTCGTTGTGGTGGGCGATTGGGTAGGCGAGCCGGCGACGACCCCAGTTGTCCGTCTTCTCGAACTGCCCGCCCGCGCCGCCGACGATCTCGGCAACCCGGGCGCGCAGATCAGCCACGCCATCCTCATCCTTCTCGGGACTGACAACATAGACGAGCTCGTACTGACGAGTTTGACTCACCGGCCTCCTCTCGGACTCTACGGCCACCCACTGTCCGGTGGCAAGGAGCTTTGTAGTTCTAGCCGCTACGACGCCGTGCCGCCCCCGACTGGGTCAGGGTCACCAGACGCCGTCTCTTCCGGCCGATTAAAACGGTTCATCGCCGTGTCGATGCCGTCACTAACAAACACACCGACCGCATCGGCAGCGTGCTGAATGGCCACCTCAATCTCGTTGCGTTCAGCACCGTCGAACCGCGCAAGCACATGGTCGGCCAGGTCACGCCGCCCATCACCGCGCCCGACGCCGACCCGGAGTCTGGCGAACACCTCGGTGCCAAGCGTCTCGATGATCGAGCCGAAACCGCGGTGTCCGCCGGCAGAGCCGCCCACGCGAACTCGAAGCCGCCCAAGCGACAGGTTGACATCATCGGCCACCACGAGCACCGCGTCAAGGCCAATCCGATAGTAACGCTGCAGCGCGTCGACGGCCTCGCCGCTGCGGTTCACGTAAGTGAGCGGCTTGGCAAGTATTACCTTGGCACCAGGCCCGCGCGCGCGCGCCATGACCGCTTCGGAAGGACTCGCCTCGAACGAGAGATCGAGACGTCGAGCCAGCGTGTCGATGACCTCGAAGCCGACGTTGTGTCGCGTACCCCGATATTTCGAACCAGGGTTGCCGAGCCCGACGATCAATCTCACTCCTTCTCTCACGGCTTCCGAACTTTGTCTTTGTCCTTGGCCGGCTCTTCGCCCGCCTCGGTCTTACCCTTCTTAATGACCTCCGGTTCGGCACCCTCGGTCTCTGTCGACGCAGCTTCTGCAGCCGCCTCTTCTTCTGCAGGCTCCTCCTCGACTTTCGGCGGAATGACGTGCACGAGCAACATGTCAGACTCACTCACCGGCGTCCAGGTCACGCCGGTCAACAGTTCGCGGAGACGGACCCCCTGGCCAATCAATAATTCGCTGACGTCGATCTGGATGTGCTCAGGAATTTCTGTCGGCATGCATTCGACCTGCACTTCCCGATGGACGAAATCAAGGAGCCCTCCTTGTTGCTTAACACCAGCCGCCTCGCCCTTGATGACCACCGGAACGGTCACGGTGATGGCTTTATCCATCGCCAGGCGGTAGAAGTCCACGTGGAGCAGCTCGTTTTCAACCGGATCGAGCTGGAACTCCTTAACCAACACCTGGCTCACCGCACCACCATCTAGTGTCAGGCCTATCAACGTGTTAACTCCAGATTCGGAGTGCAGGATTCGCAGTAGCGCCGTCGGATCGACCGCAATCGGAATGCCCTCCCGCGACTCGCCCCCATAAAGCACGGCGGGAATCTTCCCGGCCCGGCGCAACCGGCGCGCCTCGTTCTTCCCCCGTGTTGTTCGCGTCACCGCCGGCAACGTGGCGTCCATACCTCTCCCCAACCCTTCGTCGTCTCGGTAAACCACCGGTCCGCGCCGTCACACGAAGAGCGACGAAACCGATGTCTCCTGGTGAATGCTTTGGACGGCCCTGCCGAGCAGCTTGGCCACCGACAGGACGTGCACCTTGTCCGACCGCGTGAACTCGTCCCGGAGCGGAATCGTGTCAGTCACGATCAGTTGTTCCAGGGCGGAATCCTCGATCCGCTGCAACGCGTGGCCCGACAGCACGCCATGTACCGCGCAGGCGAGCACACGCGAGGCACCACTGCCACGCAAGGCCCTGGCGGACTGCTGAATCGTTCCCGCGGTGTCGACAATGTCATCCTGGATTATGCACACACGGCCCTCGACATTGCCCACCACGTGCGTCACCTCCGTATGTCCGTCCTCGGAGCGCCGCTTGTCGATGACCGCCAGATCAGCATCCAGCCGCTTGGCATAGGCACGCGCTCGCTCAACGCCGCCAGCGTCTGGCGAAACGATGGTCATCTTCGATTGCTCGGCCAGCCGCGACATGAACTCGACAAACACGGGCGCAGCGAACAGATGATCTACGGGGATGTCGAAGAAACCCTGGATCTGCGGCTTATGGAGGTCCATCGTCAACACGCGCATCGTGCCGGACGCGCTCAGCAGATTGGCCACGAGCTTCGCGGAGATCGGCACTCGAGGCTTATCTTTACGATCCTGCCGCGCATAGCCGTAGTAAGGGAGAACCGCAGTGATCCGTGCCGCCGACGAGCGGCGGAAGGCGTCAATCATCACGCACAGTTCGACGAGATTCTGGTCGACCGGTGCGCAGGTGGGCTGCACCACGAACACGTCGGTGCCCCGGATGTTCTCATCAATCTGGAACGAGACTTCGCCGTCAGAAAACCGGCGGAGACACGAGCGGCCCATCGGTACATCGAGAAACTTAGCTATCTCACCGGCGAGCGACGGATGCGCGCTCCCCGAGAACAACTTTAAGTTGCCGTTATGCGTCGACACCGCAACCTCGACTCGTGGACGCTCTCGTGAGTGCCCTCGTCAGTGTCCTAGCTCAGCTGGTTGGGGCGGAAGGATTCGAACCTTCGAATACGGGATCCAAAGTCCCGCGCCTTACCGCTTGGCCACGCCCCATGACAGACCCACGAACACGCCGCCGCGAACACCGCGCAACCGGGTACTCTAGTCGATGGATCGGGCGTGGGCAAGCGCCGGTGGTCACGTCGGTCTTGCTGGCGTGACGTGTGTCAGACGAGCAAACTCGCGCGACGCAACCGTTCGCGTCAGCGTCGTCCGCCAGCCCGTACGCCGCGCGGCACGTCTGGCCGCCAGCGCCTGAGTGTCGCGCGCGAACAGACCGAAGACCGCTGAACCGCTCCCCGTCATGCCCGCGAGCACCGCCCCTGAAGCCCGGAACCTGTCGGTCATGATTCTCACCTCCGGATGCCGGCCGGCCACGGGCAGCTCAAGGTCATTACTAAACGACCGAAGGCGCGTGGCCCACCGGCGCCCGAGCGGCGTGAACCGCGTACCCCGGCGTGCTCGACTCCCCGTCATATCCCACCAACGGTAGGCATGTGCCGTCGACACGCCGAACCACGGGACCGCCAGCACGATCCAGTGCCGCTCGAGGTCAGGCAGCGGACGAACGCGCTCCCCTCGACCCGTACCGAGCGCGGTCCCACCGTCGAGAAAAAAGGGCGCGTCGGAACCAATTCCTGCCGTGAGGTCCCGAAGCAACGCGGGATCGAGCCGCGCCTGCCACAACACCGAGAGGCCGCGTAGCGCGGCCACGGCGTCGCTACTGCCGCCACCCAGCCCAGCCTCGAGCGGAATCGCCTTGCGTATCGAGACGGTGACGCCGGCCGGGAGTCCGCGACGACCCAAGACGCGCCACAGACCGCACGCCGCCTTCCAGACCAAGTTGGACCGATCACGCGGAACCGAAGGTGCTCGGCTGCGAATCGTCAGCGGGCCCCGCCGTTCCGAGATCGAGAGGGTGTCGTGGAGCTCGATAGATTGCAGGATCGTGTGGAGCTCGTGGAAGCCATCGGATCGCCGGCCGAGAATGTGAAGGTTTAAGTTGATCTTGGCTGGCGCGTGAATCGTGATGTACACAGAGCTGAACCCGTTACGGTTCCTGGGTGCCAGCGTGGGGGGCTTTGAGTAGACCCATACGACGCAGCTCGTCGAGCGTGATCGGAGTGTAGTCCTCGCGCACCTGCGCGACGAACGCATCCTCGTGTAGCTCAATATTCATGCTCACCTGGGAGAATGTCGCAGTAAGGTCGGTGTCGGCGGTACCTGCGCCGCGCGTCTGCACGCGGACCCGACGTGGGATGCCGCGCGTGTGCTCGGCGTATTCGACCGTGAGTGGGCCGCGCGTGCCGGCGACGACCGCGGGGACTCCATCGATCTCTCGGAGGTACACCGTGGCGCCACCTTCGAGATCGACCGCGATCCACTCGTCGCCGTAGGCTCGACCTTCGACTGACCTAGGCTCGGGGACGAGACACCCGGTCAGTACAGCGCGGAAGTCATCCGGGCCGAGTGACACCCCGGCAAGCACCTCCAGCAGATCGGCCGCCGACGCGTCCGCCACCACGCGGCGGTCACGCGGCAGCACGAGAGTCGCCGTTGATGGGCGCGCAACAAGGATGAACCCCGGGGCACCGAGCAGCGAGACCCCTTCGAGACGGAGCGACCCAGGCCGAGCCAGGGCAGCCCTGATCCGACCGCGCAGCCCCCTGCCACCAGCGTGACCGCTGAGCGCCAACAACAGTTCCATGGTACGCACGCTACGGCACCGGTCAACGGCCGCCGACAGTATTTCTTCGTGTGCAGAAATCGGAGTGGAAGACCCCTGGGGCAGCGTGATACCTGCTGGCACACAGCCGGCGATGAGCAACCAGAGCGCCGGCAGGACTGCGCAGGCGCGACGAATGCAGCGACTAGTAGCCGACCCGCCCCTTCGCATCGTCGATCTTGCGCTCGATCATGGCGGGCTCGATTTCGTCGCCCTCACCACCCAGGGCTCGTTCCCACGCCTCAATGGCTTCCGCGTAGCGTTCCAGCTTGTACAACAGGTCGCCGAGGTGATCCTGGACGACGGAGTTACTCCGCAGCTGGTCGCTCGCGGCCCGGAGAGGAGGCTCGGCGAGATCGAGGCGCTCGAGTTTGAAGTACGCCCACCCCAGGCTGTCGAGATACGAGCCGTTGTGCGGATCTTTTTTGATGGCCCGCTCGAGTAACGCGACGGATTCCTCTAGACGCACCCCGCGGTCAGCCAACATGTAGCCCAGGTAATTGAGTGCCCCCGCATGTTCAGGGTAGCGGTCAAGCAGGCGTCGGAACGCACGCTCCGCGTCAACGAACCGGTCGTGTTGCTCTAGGACGGCACCGAGCTGAAATAGGACCGCTGCGTCGTTCGGAAAGCGCTGTTCGGCCGATCGGAGCAGCGTCACCGCATCGTCGAAGCGATCTTGCTCGCTATAGAAGGTGGCGAGTGCCACATGAGCCATCGGCTCGTCGCCGTGCATCGCGAGCGCGCGCTCGAGTACCGAGGTCGCCTGCGCGATGTCGTCCTGACCAGTAAGCACCTGGGCTTCGAGCCGCGCGAGCGTCAGGTTGTCGGGATGCTGGATCTTGGCGCGCACGATGGCGCGCATGGCGTCGTCGAGGCGCTCGTCGTCGATATACACCCGCGCGAGCCGAGCTGCAAACGCAAGACTCGACGGCATCAACTCGACCGCCTCCGTGTAGACGGCGGTGGCGAGGTTATACTCATCGAGTTGCTGGTAGGCGAACCCAAGGCGTGCCATAAGGCTCGCGAGCTGCTCCGGACGCGCGTTTTGTTGTCTGGCGGCGCGTAGCGCGGGCTCCAGGGTCTCGATCACGTTCCGGTGCTCGCGACGTCGCCCGAAAACCTGCGCCAGCGCAAACGGACCACGAAGACCTTCAGGTTCCAGCTTGAGCAGCCGCCGAGCTGCGGTCTCTGCCTCGTCAAAGTTGTTGAGGTCGAGTTCCACCTGTGACAACAGGTAGAGTCCCGCCGCGTCCCTTGGCCGAATGTTGATCAGATCACGGAGCACGTCGCGCGCCCGCTTAGTGTCTCCGAACTCGAGCAGCGCGCTCGCGAGCCGGCGCCGAACACGCGTGCTTCGAGCATTGCGAGCGACGGCTCGCTCGTACGCGCGGACGGCGTCACGCCACCGCTCCTCCCGCGCGTACAGCTCGCCGAGGCGAACTAACGTCCGGTATGACGGGCGCTCACCCTCGACGGCCGCTTCGAGCGTGGTCAACGCATCCTGGAGGCGGCCCGCTTTTTCGTAGGCCTGGGAAAGCAGCAAACCAGCTTCGGCAAAGCCCGCCTCGTCCCTAAGGAGCTCCTCGAGGAATGCGATGGCCTTGCCGGTCGCGTCGGTACTGAGGTACAGGCGCGCCAGGGTCAACTCGACCTGGAAGTCCGGCCGTGGCGTCCCGCGAGCTTGCTCGAGGTGCTCGATGGCCTGGGCCACACCTTCTGGGTTCGCGCCACGTGAACGCGAGCGCGACGCGTATACGAGGCCAAGTACGCGGTGCGCCGTTTGATTGTCCGGATCGCGCCCGAGGGCTAACCGGGCTGAGGCGATTGCTTCTTTGCTGCGGCTCCGCCGCGCATAAAGGGCAGCGAGCTCAGCAAGCACCTCGCCGGAACTCGGATCCAATTCGGCCGCCTCGCTGTGCGCCCGGATCGCCCCTTCAAGGTCCCCTTCCCCCTCAAGGTGACGGCCCATCAGAAAGAGCCGATAGGCCTCTCCCTTCAGCTCAGCAGAAGGCACCCCACCGGGCGTCTGGGCGAACAGCGTGCCCGCCACAACGACGAGACCGGCGACAATGACACCAAGCCGGTAGTAACACATGTGTGGATCGATTGTTCCACAGGATGAGCCGGGCGACAAGACGGGACTGGCCTCCATGGACCGACCTCTTCTGGTATAGTGACGGCCACGTGGGCCGTGTCCGCGAGAACAAAAGCGGATCGGTTGTGCGCGCGCTTGGCGTCTGCGGACGCCTTCGGTGTCGGAAATGCTGCACACGCTTAGTTAGCCCAGCGCCGAATCGGACGCCAGGAGGTGCACCGATGGGGGTGGCCCCAGAATTGCTCGACATTCTCGCCTGTCCCAAGTGCAAGACGCCGGTCGAGCTCGTGCACGATGGAACCGGCCTGAAGTGCAAGCAGTGCCACCGCCTCTACCCCATCAAAGACGACATCCCCGTAATGCTCATTGACGAAGCCACCATTGAGCAATGACCCCGAGCTTGTGAGCAGCTCTTCGAGGGCTGTCAACCCCACAAATCAGCCAAGATGAGCAGTTCGGCCCTCACCACTCCCGCGTCTACGCTTCAGAAACTAGAGACCGCTGGCTGGGTAGCGCTTCTGTTATTCGTCGCAGCACTTCAGCTCTCGATCGCAGCCTCCGCCTTTCTACTGACCGGCATGCTGGCGCTGTGGGCCAGTATGCTCGTCGTCTATCGGGAGCGTCTGTTTGTCCCCGTCTTTTTTTGGCCGCTCACGGCGTACGCGATCTGGACAATGCTGTCGGTCGTCTTTTCGTTCGACCCGGCCCGAAGCTTAACTGACTCCAAAGAAGTACTGCTATTTCTCGTCGTGCCTGCGGTGTATCGGTTCGCCAGCGGTCAGCGCGTCTCGACGGTGGCGAATATCGTAATTACAGTTGGGGCCGCAACAGCCGTCATCGGGATCGTCCAGTACGGCATCCTCGAATACGATCATCTTGGTCAACGGCCCCGAGGATCGATGGGGCACTACATGACCTACTCGGGTCTGCTGATGTTGGTCATCGTGCTCTCGGTGTCACGTCTCCTCTTTGCCAGAACGGACCGGATCTGGACGGCGCTCGCGCTGCCAGCCCTCATCGTGGCCTTGACATTGACTTTTACTCGCAGCGCTTGGGTCGGCGCTTGTGTTGGTGTAAGCCTGTTGCTCGTCCTCAAGGACCTCCGGCTACTGGCAGCGGTACCTGTCGTCGCTGCAGTTTTCTTCACGCTGGCGCCCCCACAGATTACCGACCGGGTGTACACAGTGTTTGATCTGCAGGACCCCACTAACCGCGACCGGGTTGCTATGGTGATCGCGGGGACGCGTATGATCCAAGACCGCCCGCTAACCGGTGTAGGTCCGGAGATGGTGCAAGAAGTCTACGGTAGCTACCGGAGTGCAGGCGCCGTCAACGCGACGAATCCGCACTTGCACAACGTGCCGTTACAGATCGCGGCCGAACGTGGACTTCCAGCGCTCGCGTTCTGGATCTGGTTTGTGGTCGCAGCCATAAGTAAGCTCGTATGGCTCTTTCGCCAGCCGGAGTCGCGGGCGCTGGCCGCCGGTGGCTTGGCCGCCATGGCGTCGATGCTGGCAGCTGGCATGTTCGAATACAACTTCGGCGACTCCGAGTTTCTGATACTGCTACTGGTCCTGATTACCTTGCCGACCGCTGCGGAAAAAATCATCCCTACGTGAGCCCCCACCAGTCTTTTTTAAAGAGACCGGTGGCGGGAAATGTGCCCGACCGCTGCTCTAGCTTGGTTAATTCTTAATGTCGGAAGTGTCGACGGCCAGCAAAAACCATCGCCAAATTGCACTCGTCGGCAGCGGCGATAACCTCCTCGTCCCGCTTCGACCCACCAGGCTGGACAACGGCGGTCGCGCCCGCAGCGGCGATAGCATCGAGCCCATCGCGGAACGGAAAAAAAGCGTCGGATGCCGCCACCGTCCCCTCTAATCCGCCCCCAGCCTTCATCGTCGCAACGTTGACCGCATCGACACGGCTCATTTGGCCAGCCCCAACTGCCGCCACCCGATCGGAGTGTGCAAAGATCACGGTGTTCGACTTGACGTGCGCACAGACGCGCCAGGCAAAACGTAGCGCCGCCCACTCGCCGGCCGTCGGAGCACGCTTCGTGACTACCCGGAGCTCGGTGTCTGGTGTGATCTCGGCGCCGGCGTGCCACTCGGGACCCACCTCGACGACACGGTCGCGTTCCTGCACAAGCAACGCCCCGAGAATCGAGCGAACCTCGCGTTGCCTGGTACCGCTCGTGCTTCCCGCCGCGAAGTTTGCAACCACGAGGCGCAGGTTTTTCTTCTTGGCCAGGATCGCCCGTGCCTCGTCGCCGACGCCAGGCGCGATCACGCACTCGATGAAGGTCGTCGTGATCGCCATCGCTGTCTCCGCATCCAGCGGTCGGTTGAGACCGACGACGCCGCCAAACGCCGACAGCGGATCAACGTCTCTCGCTTTGACGTACGCATCGTTCAACCGATGAGCGGTCGCAACCCCGCACGGGTTGGTGTGCTTGATGACCACGGCGGCTGGCTCGGTGAACTCAAGCGCCAGCCAGGCAGCCGCATCCAAGTCGAGTAGGTTCGTGAACGACAGTGGCTTGCCTTGAAGGACCGCCGCTGTACCGAACCCCCACCGGTCCCCCTCAGACTCAGCGTCTGCATACAGCGCCGCCACCTGATGCGGGTTCTCGCCATAGCGCAGGTCATCGAGCTTCGCGGCACGCACTAGCAGGTGATCTGGGGTGATCGTGTCGAGTTGGAGCGGTGAACGCTGGAAGCCGGCGTTGTTGACGTCAACCGTGGAGAGTGCTGTCGTGATGGTAGTATCGTAGTCTGCCGTGTGGGCAAAGGCCTTCTTTGCCAGGACGAAGCGGAACGCCGCATCCGGGCCACCCGGACGATCCAGCACGTCCAGCACCCCTGGGTAGTCAGCCGGGTCGACCACAATTAAGACGTGTCTGAAGTTCTTGGCTGCCGCGCGAACCATGCTCGGACCACCGATGTCGATCTGCTCGAGGAGCTCATCGAACGGCGTGTTCGGGGTGGTGGCTGCCCGGGCGAACGGGTACAGGTTGACAACGACGAGGTCGATCGGCTGGAGCCCGTGATCTTCGAGTGCCGCCAGATCCTCCGGCCGGTCTCGGCGGGCAAGAATACCGCCGTGCACCGCAGGGTGGAGCGTCTTGACGCGACCATCCATCAGCTCGGGAATCCCAGTTACATCAGAGACGTTGGTAACGGTGAGACCCGCCTGAACGAGGACGCGTGCAGTTCCCCCGGTCGACACCAGCTCGACATGACGCGCGACAAGCCCCCGGCCAAAATCAACGAGACCCGTTTTGTCAGACACGCTCAGCAGCGCACGCATATCCCTCCAATGACCGCTTCACGCGCGCGACCGTCAGCCCCGCCGCGCACTTGCTTGACAGGCCAGAAACGTGCTCGCTCCCATGGGGCCGCGCTGGCAGCTGAACGCACCGCGAGACCGACGTTGCGGTCTTTTTTTGTGCCCGGCGGTACGCCGCGCCGCCCGCTCACAACGTGTAAGGAAGAACACGATGCAGATCTCCGGCAAGGTCAAATGGTTTAACAACACCAAAGGCTATGGGTTCATCGAGCGCGAAGGCGGCAACGACGTCTTCGTTCACTTTGCCGCCATCCAAGGCGCCGGGTCCCGCACCCTCGAGGAGGGGCAGGTCGTGGAGTTCGCAATCGTCGCGGGCCCGAACGGGTCGCAGGCTGGCAACGTCATGAAGGCGAGCTAATCAACTGAGCAAGGTGTCCTACGCCGACATCCCCTTTAACCCGCGGACGGTGAAGCTCACCTGACCTTCATTAGGGCAATACGGAACACCATCTCGGGACAACCGCACCCGCGGAACTGAGTGACTTCTTTCTCCAGCTTCCGGATCTCGCCCGCGGGCGTCTACAGATCGCACTGGACACCGGTCTGCTCAGCCACGTAACGTCACCTCCCTCAGCGGTAAATCAAGAACCAAACTAGCGGCAGCCACAACTCACGCCCGTACGGCACGGGCCGGTCATCGACGAGCACGTCGCACCCGTCATAGCGCCCTACGATCTCGAAGAGATCTCTTAGTTTACTTGCGTCGCTCGGAAAGTACCGCGCGCGGTGTCGAAGCGCGGTACCGGTGCCAACCTCTCGGTACTCCGCCGCCTCCCGTGCCAGCTCAACCGCACGGTTATAGTCATCCCCCTCGAACCGAGGAAAGCTGAGCGTGATCGAGAACGGTCGTTCCACCGGACCGAACAACGCGTCGTGGAGATCGGGGTCGAGTGCCGCCAACTCTTCGTCACTCGGCTCCTCTGGAAGGTCGACGTAGGGCCAGAATCGGTCGGGCTGACGGTATTCGGGCGTCGACCCGCGCTTCGCACGCGTCTCGTCCACCGGAATGCGAGAGTCGCTCATCGAGCGCAACAGGCGTGATGATATCCTGAAGTCCAGAAGTTCATCAAGTTCCGGTTCCCGGCCGGCGCGACCGCACGGTGTGACCGATCAGAGATGACCAGATTCCGTGTTGTTCCCTCCATCGAGCAGCTTCGCCAGCGTGACGCAGTACGCGCGCTCGAAGCCCGCTACGGACGCCAAGCCGTAGTCACCGCCCTTCGCGAGGAGGCGGAGGCGCTCCGGCGACGTCTCACGGATGCTCCGGACACCTTGCGCGAGACGGACGGTGTCTCCCGGGAGATCGAGATGCATGCGAGCGCCCGGCTCGAACAAACGCTCGCGCCGTCGCTGCGGGCCGTCATCAACGCAACCGGCGTCATCATCCACACGAACCTCGGCCGCGCCCCGCTAGCACGGGCAGCCATCGATCGCATCACCGCGGTTGCCGCCGGGTATGCAAACCTCGAATACGACCTCATCCGCGGCGGCCGTGGCACCCGTGCCGAGCACGCCGCAGCGCTTCTCGCGCGCCTGACGGGAGCCGAAGCCGCGGCCGTCGTAAACAACAACGCGGCCGCAGTGCTGCTGGTTCTCGCGGCGCTCGCGGCAGGGCGCGAGGTGATCATCTCGCGTAGCGAGCTGGTCGCAATCGGCGGAGGCTTTCGCATCCCTGAGGTTCTCCAGCAATCGGGAGCTCGACTTCGTGAGGTCGGCACGACGAACCGGACCCGGCCGGCGGACTACGCCGCCGCGATCACCGACCGCACTGCACTGATTTTGCGCGTCCACCCGTCCAACTTCAAGATCGAGGGGTTCACAGAGCGGCCCGCGCTTGAGCAGGTCGTCGAGATCGGCCGTCGGTTTGACGTCCCGGTCGTCGAGGACCTCGGTAGCGGCAACATGTTCGAGGAGGCGCGTCCAGCGGGGCTCTGCCCGCTCGACGAGCCGACCGTCCGCGCCAGTGTCGACGCCGGGATCACCGCGTGCTGTTTCAGCGGTGACAAGTTGTTCGGAGGCCCTCAGGCAGGCATCATCGTCGGCCGCGAAACCGCACTGTCGCGCATACGGACCCACCCCCTGCTGCGCGCCTTGCGTGTCGACAAGCTGACCTATGCGGCGCTCGAAGCCACCTTGCTCGAGCACCTCGCCGGGCGCGCCACGGACACGTTACCGGTCGGCCGCATGATCGCCGCCACGACCGAGGCGCTCACGGCGCGTGCCCAAGAGATCGTTGGAGCACTCGCCGACGTGGCGGGTCTCACGGTGACACCCCAGCCCAGCGAATCAGTCATCGGGGGAGGGACCACGCCCGGCACCACCCTTCCCACTTGCGTACTGGACGTACGAGTCGGCCACCGATCGCCCGAAGAGACCGAGGCCGCGCTCCGCGGATCGACACCGCCCGTAGTCGGACGCGTCGAGCGGGGTCAACTCCTTCTCGATCTGCGAACGGTTCAGCCGGAAGAAGACGAGGCGCTGATCGCGGCCCTGCAAGGTCTCACTCCGACGTGACAACCACCCACCAAGGGCAAAGGGCCAAGCTCCAATACCTGGGCACCGCTACCTTCAGCAGTCGGCGACGAAAGTCAGGCGTTTCACTATGGCGGTGAGGTTGTCGGGCGCCTGCCGGGAGTGCTCCGCCGATTTGGACAGACTTGCCCTATGCCCCGTCAACGGCGGCCCAGCTCCCCTTCATCTCTCCGCCGGTTAGCTCGCACCTATGGGGAAACTTCAGGCTGCAGTCGCCGATCGGCTTGCGCAACTTTGGATCCATCAACTCGTGGATGTCAAGCTGCATGGCCTCCCTCGAGTAGGCCGCCAGGTCAAGGATTCCTGTGTCCATCCGGATCGCATCTTCAGGGCATACCTCGACGCAGTACCCGCAGTAGACGCAGACGCCGAGGTCGATGTCGAATTGGACGGGATACTTCTCGATGTGGGGATCGGGATGCTCGCCAGGCACAATGGTGATGCACTTGGCCGGGCACACGGTCTCGCAGAGCATGCACCCGACGCAGCGGGGCGTGTTGTCCTCGCGCAGGGTGAGCCTGTGGCGGCTCCGGAATCTCGACATGAGAGGCCTGAGCTCCTCGGGATACTGGATGGTAGCCGAGGCGGGAAGGTGCTTCAGGTAGCCCATGAGGTGGACCGTGTGGAGCAAGAGGTTTCGGAAGAAGTGCCTGAACGTGATTTTAAGGCCGCTGATGATCTGGGGGATATACAGCTTCTCCCAAAACGTCAACTCCGGTCTGCGGACGACTATTGTCGCCATTAGCGCGCCTCCCCGAAGATGATTAGCACGAGGGCCGTCACCACGACATTGACCACCGCGATCGGGAAAAGCCCCTTCCAGCCCAGTCTCATAAGCTGATCGTAGCGGAAGCGCGGCAGCGTCCAACGCAGTTGCATGAACACAAACATAAAAACGAGAGACTTGATCGAAAAACTCGCGAAGCCGAGCAGGACGTAGACCCAATTGGAGACGAGAAACTCTCCTCCCCATGGGAAGTGGAACCCGTCCGGCAGGAGGAAGGGCACCTGCCATCCGCCGAAGAAGAGTGTGGTCGTAAGGACCGCCACGACGATTGTCTCCAGAAAGTCCGTGAGGTAGAACATCCCGAACTTCATGCCGCTGTACTCCACGAAATACCCGATAATCTCCGACTCGGCCTCGGGCAGGTCGAAGGGGGGCCTCTTGGTCTCGGCCAGGGCCGCCGTTACGAAGACAAAGAAGGCCACGGGCTGCGTCAGGATGCCCCAAAAGGGAATCCAGCCGCCGATCGTCTGCCCCTGTGCCCGCACAAGCTCGGACAGATCCATCGTTTCGTAGACCATGACCACACCGATGATGGACATACCCAAAGCGATCTCGTAGGAGATCATCTGAGCGGTGGCCCGCAACCCACCCATGATGGCGTAATTGTTTCGCGAGGCAAAGCCGGCCAGAATCACTCCGTATACCCCCAGGGAGAGCATGGCGAAGACGTAGAGCAACGCTGCGTCGATCTTGGCGACCTGGAGGACGATGACCCGATCCCCAAGAAGGATGAGGCGGTCCCCGAAGGGGATCGCCGCAAAGGTGACTAGGGCAAAGAAGACCGAGAAGAAAGGGGCCAGGGTGTGGAGGGTTCTGTCCGCGCGGTGCGGAACAATGTCCTCCTTGGTGAACATCTTCACCGCGTCAGCCACACCGTGGAACAGTCCTAGCGCCCGAAACCCGAAGATAGGTGCGCGGTTGGCCCCTATCCGGTCCTGGATGAGCGCGGACTGCTTCCGCTCCACCCAGGTGTGGAACCCCGCCAGGTTCAACACCGCGAAGAGAACAAAGCCCGCCAAGACGAGCTTGATGATCACGTCTTCTATCACGGCGTAGCTGTACCTGCTCTCGCCCCCGAGTCGGGACCGGTCGGCGTGATGTCAACCCCGTGTTCTCCGATCGCCTCGTAGCTCAAGCCCGCAAAGGGCGCAACGGCCTTGGCCAGCCCGAGAAAGATCTGCTTCGGATCCCGCCACTCGAGCGACAAACCCAGCAGCCCGGCCAATTCCAAAAGAATGCGCCAATCCTCACGGGAGTCTCCAAGCGGAGGAAAGGCCGATCCGATGCGCTGAACCCGGCCGTGGCAGTTCACGAAAGTTCCGTCCTTTTCCACGTAGCCGGAGGTGGGCAGGACCCAGTGGGCGAACGATGCAGTCGGGTTCTCGTTCGTGCCAGAAAAGACGAAGAATTCCAGCTTTTCTGAAAGCTCTCGGACCTTCTCTTCCCCGAAGAACTCCACCATGTCGTGGCCGAAGACCCACAGCGCGTCAAGCTCGCCGGCGAGCGCCTCCTCCACTATCTGCCCGGCGTCGGGTGCATCCGGACCGGCTAGGCCCAGCAGGGTTGCCCCCCGGGTGTTGGGGTTCTTGTCCGCTTTGATGAGCAGGTCGTCAGAGGACCCAGGCTTTTCAGGAACAGAGGCGGTCACCCGGGCGCCCAGAGCCTCTTGAAGAATCTCCCGGATCAAGAAGAGCTCCTCGTTGGTGAGCTGGGCTGAGGCGATCACGCCGACCCGCGCGCTGCCTTCTTGCTCGCCTGTCCCCGCTAGAGCCGTCGACATCGCAGTGAGGGCCTGCTCCCACGTTGCATCAGCGACATTCACAGCACGCACCTCTGTGAGTCGCTTCCGATCCAACCAGCCAAGGCCGTAGCGCCCCTCATCGCACAACCACCACTGGTTGACGTCCGGGTTATAGCGCGGTTTGACACGCACGACACTGGCCCCGTCATTGAGATGCGGCCTGTCGAGCACGTAGTGCATGTCGATGTTGCACCCCTGGCTGCAGCCGTTGCATACGGTGGGGGCGCTCGAGAGGTACCACACCCTCGCCTTAAAACGGAAATCGCTCTCGGTCAGAGCCCCCACCGGGCAGATGTCCACGACGTTGGCCGAGTACGGGTTGTCGAGTACCTCACCGGGGTAGATCCCCAGCTCGGCTTTGTCCCCCCGGTTGAAGATGCCGAACTCGCCGGTCTTGGTGATCTCGTCAGTGAAGCGAACGCACCGGGAGCAAAGGATGCATCGCTCCTGGTCCAGCATCACATGGGGGCCAAGCGTCACGGCCTTCTGCTTCTTGACCTTGTGCTCTCTGAACCGCGGGTTGTAGAGCCCGAAGTTCATGTAGAAGTTCTGTAGGTCGCACTCACCGGACTGGTCGCACACTGGGCAGTCGAGCGGGTGATTGGCCAGGAGGAATTCCAGCACCGCGCGCCGGCCGGCCTCGGCCCGGTCGTTCTTGGTGTGTACGACCATCCCGTCGGTCACCGGCATGTTGCATGCGATCTGAAGCTTGGGAGACTTCTCGACGTCCACGAGGCAGATGCGGCAATTTCCCGCGATAGAGAGCCCAGGGTGATAGCAATAGCGCGGAATGAAGATCCCCAGCTTTTCGGCAGCCTGGATGACCGTTGTGCCCTCGGGCACGCCGACCTCTTGGCCGTCGATGGTCAGGCTGAGCATGCACCGACCTCCTTGTCCTCAACGCGGCGGCCGGTACGGATGAACTCCTCGAACTCGTCCCGGAACTTCTCGATGTACGACTGGACGGGCCAGGCGGCCGCGTCCGCGAAGACGCAGATCGTGTTTCCTTCCATGCCAGCGGCGATGGTAAGCAGGTCGTCGAGGTCTTCAACTTTTCCTTTCCCATCGAGGAGCCGGCGCAAGATGCCATGAACCCAGCCGGTCCCTTCACGACACGGCGAGCACTGACCACAGGACTCGTCGGCGAAGAACTTGGCCGCAGCAGCGAGCGCCTCGACCATGCAGGTGGTTTCATCCATCACGATCACACCCCCGGACCCGGCCATGCTTCCGGCGGCCATGAGGGAGTCGAAATCCATGGTCACGTCGATCTCATCGGCGGTCAGAATCTTGGCCGAGATACCGCCTGGGATGACGGCTTTGAGCTTGTTTCCGTCGCGCACACCACCAGCTTTTTCGATGAGTGCCCGTAGCGTGATACTGACCGACTCCTCGTACACACCGGGCCTCACGACATGCCCGCTCACGCAGAACAGACGCGTGCCGCCCTGCCTGGCCACGCCGAGGCCGGCAAAGTGTTCCGGTCCGTTACGCAGAATGAACGGCACGCAGGCCAACGTCTCCACGTTGTTAACGATGGTGGGACATGAGAACAAACCTGAGATGGCGGGGAAGGGGGGCTTGAGCCGTGGAAACCCCTTTCCGCCTTCGAGCGAAGTGAGGAGCGCGGTTTCCTCACCGCAGATATAGGCACCGCCCCCCCGGTGGATCACGACTTCCAGGTCGAAGCCGGTTCCCTGGATATCCTTGCCAAGCCAACCCTGGTCAAGGGCCTCATCGATGGCACGCTGCAAGCGATCGGCCGACCGGAAGTACTCGCCCCGAATGTAGACGTAGGCCTTATGACTACCGACGGCATATGCCGCGATGATCATGCCTTCAAGGAGGCTGTGCGGGTCCCGCTCCATAATGTAGCGGTCCTTGAAGGTGCCGGGTTCGCCCTCATCCGCGTTGACCACGAGGAACTTCGGCTTGGTCGTGTCCTTCGGGATGAAGGACCATTTCCTACCGGCCGGAAACCCCGCCCCGCCCAGACCGCGCAGGTTCGGCTTGGAAACCGCGTCGATGACCTGTTCAGGGGTCATGGAGGTAAGGACGTTCCGGGCCGCGACGTATCCGTCGTCAGCGATGTAGTCCTCGAACCAGGTCCCCTCGGTGTTCTTGAAGCGCGTGGAGAGCACCGGCCCGTTCGAGCAGATGAAGGGATCAGGCTGTGGGGTCGCTTCCGGCTGGCCAGGTTTCACAAGGGCGTCCTGAACGATCTTGTCGACGGTCCCACCCTCGAGAGGCCCGACAAAGCGCTCGTCGAGCTGGGCCATGGGGGCCATCTCGCAAGCGCACAAGCACTCGACCTCCGTGAGGAGAACCTCACCGCCCGGGGTCGTCTCGCCCGGGCGGATCCCCAGACGTTCCTCGATCTGCTTG
This sequence comes from Vicinamibacterales bacterium, assembly GCA_965197375.1. Lineage (GTDB taxonomy): Bacteria > Acidobacteriota > Vicinamibacteria > Vicinamibacterales > UBA8438 > CBDAMZ01. The sequence continues at coordinate 96,573 of CBDAMZ010000008.1, read as the reverse complement.
AGCAGGTCGTCAGCGCCACGAAGAAGGCACGGCAGGCTCGTGCAGACCCGCAGCTCGCGCCGTCCCACTGGTTCGGTGTGGAACATGTTGTAGAAAGAGACCGCTTCTCGCACGTGGGAACGGGCCACGCCCAGTTGGCGCCCAACCCACGCCTCCGCCTCCTGCGAGACGTAGCCCTGGTTCTGCTGGACGAGCCAGAGGAGCGGCAGCATCGCCGCCCTCGGATGCTCGTATTGCCGCAGGATCTCCTCAGCCCGGCCTTGGAGCTCGGACAACGTCACCGGTCGAGCTCTCCGCCGATCATGTTGACCGATCCGAAGGTGGGAACCATGTCGGCCATCATGCCCCCTTTCAGGAGTTGGGGCAGGGCAGACATGATGGCGAAGCAAGGCGGACGAACCCGGACCCGGTACGCGTTCCCGGCTCCGTCACTCACCACGTAGAACCCGAGCTCCCCGTTAGCTCCTTCCACCGGAAGGTACACTTCTCCTTTGGGCGGACGCACGCCGTGGCCGTGCATGACGAGCTTGAATTGCTGCATGAGCCCCTCGATGTTGCCGTAGGCGTCTTCCTTGGCAGGAAGAAAGACCCGCTTCTCGTCGGTGGCGATCGACGGATACTGCGCGCGACCCGAGCCCTCGAGGGTTGGCCCGGTGACCGCGCATCCGCCTGAGACGGCCGCGATGTTCCCCACCTTGGCAAGGTCCACCATCTCCGCCGCCGGAATCTGACGTCCGCTCTCTGGGTTGACCAGAACCGGGCCGGGTGGTATGTCGCGCAGCGCCGTCTCCACGATGCGCATCGACTGCTCCATTTCCTCCATGCGCACGAGATAACGATCCATGTTGTCCCCACGAGTTCCGACCGGCACGTCAAAAGGGAGCCTGTCGTAGACGGCGTAGGGGCAGTCCTTGCGCACGTCGAACGTCCCGCCGCTGGCGCGAAGAAACGGGCCTGTGATCCCGTAGGAGATGGCGTCTTCCTCGGAAATCACGCCCGTTCCGTTCATGCGGTCTGTGAAGATGCGGTTCCGTGTGAGGAGCCCATTCGCTTCGTCGATGACCTTGCGAGTCTCCTCGAAGGCCTTGTGGCAGGGCTCGGCGAAATCCTCGGGGAGGTCGGCCTTGACCCCGCCGACGCGGCAGTACGTAACGGTCAGGCGCGCCCCCGTTACCTTCTCCACGAGCTCCCAGAGATACTCTCGCGCCTTGATCATGTAGAGAAAGACGGTGAAGGCCCCCAACTCCATGGCGGTCGCGCCCACGCAGGTGAGGTGGTCCGAGATCCTTGAGATCTCCGAGAGGATGACCCGCACGTAGTGGCAACGCTCCGGCACCGAGACCCCGAGGAGCTTCTCCACGGCCATGCAGTAGCCCATGTTGTTGATCAACGGAGAGACGTAGTTCAGCCGGTCGGTGTACGGGACGACGCCGTTGTAGTCGACCGTTTCCGACATCTTCTCGAAGCCGCGGTGGAGGTAGCCGATCTCCACGTCGGCCTCCTCGATCTTTTCCCCGTCGAGCTTCGCCACGATCCGGATGATCCCGTGCATGGCCGGGTGCGCGGGGCCCACGTTGAGCATCATGTCCCGCGTCTCGAAATCCGCGGCGTCGCGCTGAGGCGTCGGGATCGTTTCTGGCGTTGGGTTCGTTTCCATGGACACGACTAGTTCTTCGGCCCGATCAGGGGCTGGCGCTTGTTGACGGGATAGTCCTTGCGCAGCGGGTGGCCGTCGAACTCTTGGTACATGAGGATCCGCCGTAGGTCCGGATGCCCCAGAAAACTGACCCCGAACATGTCCCACGCCTCTCGTTCGAGCCAGTTGGCTCCGGCCCACAACGACGTCAAGGAATCCACCTTGGGGGTGGCCTCTTCCAGAGGCACTACCAGTCGCAGTCGATGCTTGTGGGTCGTCGAGTAGAAGTGGTACACGACCGCGAAGCGGGCGCCGTCCGGCGGCCCTGGCCAGGGGTCCTGATCCGGAATCTGAGGTGTCGGCCTCGCCGCCACTCCGGAGGAAGAGAAGAACGCTCGAGCGGGCTGCTTCCCGAAAGTGGAGTAATCCACGGCGGTCAAATCCATGAGGAAGTTCATCTTCAAGGCGGGGTTCTCCTTGAGAAACCGCGCCACTTCGAGCAGCGACTCTCGACGCAGAACCACCGTGGCGTCGCCCCGGTATGTATGGGACGCCAAGGCCGCATCAGGGAACTGGTCTGTGACCGACTTGATCAAAAATGAGTCAGTCATGCCGAGAGAATCGCCGGACGAGATTCAGGCGCGGCCCGCTTGCCAGTGGTGTGCTGGCTCTGAATCTTGTCCTGGAGCTTCATCAGACCGTCCAGAACCATCTCCGGCCGCGGTGGGCATCCGGGGATGTAAACATCCACCGGCATGATCGTGTCAATACCCATCACGGTTGCGTAGTTGTCATAGAACCCGCCGGTGCAGGTGCAGACTCCGAAGGCGACCACCCAATTGGGCTCAGCCATCTGATCATGGATGCGTTTCAATACCGGCGCCATCTTGTGACTGATCGTGCCCACGACGAAGAGGACGTCGGCTTGGCGCGGAGAGAATCGAGGGAGGCCCGCGCCAAAGCGGTCCACATCGTAGTGAGAGCAGGCCGTGGCCATGTACTCCATCCCGCAGCACGCCGTTACGAAGGGGTACTGGAAAATCGAGTACTTCCGCGCCCATCCGATGGCCTCATCAAGGCGGCTGGTGAAATACGACGGATCATTCTGCATGTCACTCCCAGTCCAGGGCGCCGATGTCCCAAGCGTAAACGTAGCCCACCATCAAGATCCCCAGAAAAACCCCCATCTCGACCAGCCCCAGAGTCCCCAGCGTGCGGTAGACCACGGCCCATGGATAGAGGAAGACGACTTCGACGTCGAATAGGATGAATAGAATCGCGGTCAAATAGAATTTGATCGACAGCTTCCCGATCGGGAGGGAAAAGGGCTCCTTTCCGCACTCGAAGGGCTCCAGCTTCACGCGCGTAGAATTCTTCTTGCCCAGCGTAGAACCCAACGCCACCATCGTGGCCGTGAGGCCTCCCGCCAGAACAAAAATGACCGCGATCCCGATATATTCGTTCACGAGTCGATACCCCCACGATCTCTTACATCATGATCGATCGACATCACGGTGACACCGCCCAGGGCGCGAGGATGCCTGGGGAGATTCCACCGATAACCGTGACCAGTGCGGCGACGGCGAGTGCTGCCGACACCGCCACGGGGAAGCGCGACGGGGCTTTCTCCTGCGGCTCCTTCATGTACATGAGGACCGCCACGCGCATATAGATGAACGCTGTTACCACGCTGCAGGCCACCGCCAGGACGGCCAGTACCACATGCCCCGCACGCACTGCGCTCATGATCACGACGAACTTGGCCACGAACCCGGCCGTTGGAGGGATGCCAGTCAGAGACAGGAGGAAGATCAGCATGAGCGCGGCTGTTCCAGGCCGTTGCGAGGCCAGGCCTTGATAGCCGTCCAGGTGCTCGCCTCGCTCACCCAGAGCGATGATCACCCCAAAGGTCCCGAGCGTCATAAAGACATAGAAGAAGGCATACGTCATGGTCGCCGAGACCCCTTCGGGCGTAGCAGCCATGAGGCCCAAGAGAGCGTAGCCCACGTGCGCAATGGAAGAATAGGCCAGCAACCGTTTCATGTCGGTTTGGGATAAGGCGATGAAACTCCCCACGACGATAGAGAGGGCGGCGAGCCCCGCCAAAAACACGGGCAAGACATGGGCCTCGGAGCCGAACGCGACCAGGCATACCCGGCCCAGCACAGCTAGGCCCGTCGCCTTGGAGCCGGCCGCCAAAAAAGCAGCAACTGGGGCGCTCGCGCCTTGGTACGCGTCCGGCGCCCAAGCATGGAAGGGCACTGCTGCAACCTTAAAGGCAAGCCCCGCGGCCACTAGTCCTATGGCCGCCAAGAGAAGAGGGTTGCTCCCCATGTCTTGCTCAGAAAGAGCCGAGGCAATGGCTGTAAAGCCTGTGGCGCCTGTCACGCCGTAGGTCAGACTTATCCCGTACAGAAGCAGGGCCGAAGCGAAGGAACTCAGCAGGAAGTACTTGGTCGCAGCCTCATTTGACGTCGGCCTCTCCACCCTGATCCCGACCAGGATGTAGGAGCAAAGGGTCATGAGCTCCAGGCCCAGGTACACGACCAGGAGATCCAGAGCTGAAACTGCGAGCGTCATTCCCGTCGAGGCCAACAAGAGTAGGGCATGGTACTCGGCACGCGGAACCTGATCCCGGTCGATGCTTTTTACCGAGAGAAGCGCGGCCAGAGCTAGGGTCACGCCGATGAGGACCTTGAAGAATTGGGAGTAACCATCCAGGATGATCGTGCCGCCAAACCCGGTCCTGGTGCCCACAGATAAATCCCAAACCGCGACCAGAGTAGCAGCCAGCGCGGCAAGGACCGTTCCGACCACAGCCACGGGCGCTCTCTGGATCCGGCGCGCAGCGAGAACGAGCGCCGAGGCCATCCCGACCAGGATCAGTTCCGGGACTAGTAGCCCCAGGTCAGACAGGGTCGCACCAATCACGGTACAACTCCGGCACCTAGGAGCTCCGTCACGGGAGCACGAAGGTATGAGAGGACGCACTCCGGGTAGAGGCCGAGACCCAAGGCGAGCAAGGCCAGTGGGGCCAACGTTGCGACCTCGCGGGCGTTGAGCTCAAGCCTGAGTCCCTCGAGCCCCGGGTTGAGCTCGCCCATGACAACTCGGTAATAGAGCCAAATCAGATAGGCAGTTCCCAGGGCGACCCCCCAGACAGCCATGACCCCCAGCCAGACGTGGGTCTGGAAGGCACCGCTGATGATGAGGAACTCCCCGACGAATGAATTCAAACCCGGGACCCCCGCGGCCGCCAGACAAAACAGCGCTAGCAACGTCGAATAGACCGGCGCGGTTTTCGCAACACCTCCGTAGTCTTTGATCTCGCGCGTGTGGGTGCGCTCGTAGATCATGCCGATGCACAAGAAAAGCGCGGCCGAGATGATCCCATGGTTGATCATCTGGAGGATCGCGCCCTCGACTCCGCTCCGGCTGAGTGTGAAGATGCCTAAGGTGACGAAGCCCATGTGGCTAACACTCGAGTAGGCGACGAGGCGTTTGACGTCAGTCTGGACCAGGGTCACGTACGCGCCATAGACGATGGCCACCGCAGAGATAACCAGCATGGCCGGGAGGAAAAGCTCGACGGCGTCTGGAAGTACGGGAATCGAAACCCGCAGGAAACCGTACGCGCCCATCTTGAGGAGTATCCCGGCCAGGATCACGCTTCCCGCAGTAGGGGCCTCGGTGTGGGCGTTCGGGAGCCAGGTGTGCACCGGGAACATGGGTACCTTGACCGCGAAGGCAGCCAGAAAAGCCGCGAAGAGCCAGGCTTGGTGAACAGGCTGAAGGCTCTCCCCGGCCTGGGCCATGGCCTTGAAGTCGAGCGTGCCTAAGGTGACGTACAGGGCGATGATGCCCACAAGCATCAAGACGCTTCCGGCCAGGGTGAAAATCAAAAACTTGACAGCCGCGTAGACGCGCTCCGGACCTCCCCAGACACCGATGAGGAGAAAGAGCGGAACGAGTATGAGTTCCCAGAAGATAAAGAAGAGAAAAAGATTCGATGCGGCAAAAAGCCCGATCATCGCCGTCTCCGCAACCAAAAGCGCCGCGTAGAACTCTCCCACTCTCGTTTGGACTGCAGTCCACGAAACGCTGACGCAAAGGATGCTCAGCAGTGTGGCGAGAAAGATGAACGGGAGGCTGATGCCGTCGACGCCCATGGCATAGGCGATGTTCAACGACGGGATCCAGTCTCGAGACTCGACGAATTGCAGGGCGCTCGAGGCCTTGTCGAAGTGCTGGTAGAGCGGAGCCGAAACAGCAAGGGTTCCCAGGGTGGCTGCCAGGGCGACCCAGCGTGCAAGTCGTTCGCCGCCGAACAGTAGAATCAAAGCCGCACCCACGAGAGGCAGGAATGTCGTGAAGGTGAGAACTGGATAGGCCGTCATGACACAAGCACTACCAGGGCCACGAGCAACAGAATTCCGGCCGCCATGATCAGCCCATAATGCTGGGTGTGTCCGCTGGCCGCCGTCTTCAAGACTTGGCCCAGGCCCTGGGTCGAATGTCCCACGCCCATGATGCCTGCATCGACGACGGTGTTGTCGAATCTGCGTAAGAGACTCGCCACGCCTAACACAGGTCGCTGTATCACAAACTCATAGATCTCTGCGACGAAGCCGTACTCCAGACGCGCTAGAGGCCCCTGGACTAACGTCACAAACCCGGCCGAACCACGGCGGTAGAACCAGTCCGTGTCGAGGCTCATTGCGGGCTCGGGGTCAAGGTGCTTGAGTAGCAGGAAGAAACCCAGCGCGGTGAAGCCCAACATCCCAAGTGTGCTTGTGACGTGGTGCATCGTATATGGGACGTAGTCCACCCGGTCTGGGAGGTGCGCGTACAGGAGCCCGGGGAAAACCCCGATCAGGACACACGCGGCTGCAGCAAGGCCCATAGCCACGAGCATATTCGTGGGCGGTTCCTGTGCCCGCCGGCCCGAATCCGTACCGAAGAACATGAAATAGGGAAGCTTCAGGCCCGTGTGCAAGAAAGTCCCGGCCGAGGCTAGAGTGAGCATGAGTAGGATCAGCCCCTGGTGGGCCTCGCCCGCGGCAGAAACCACCATGGACTTGCTCACAAAGCCGCTGAAGAGCGGCACTGCAGAGATGGCAAAGGCCCCGACCATGTAGAGGCCGAGCGTGACCGGCATCGTCTTGTAAAGCCCGCCCATTTCGCTGAGTTTTCGTACCCCGGTCATCTGCAGGACGGCGCCGGCTCCCATAAAGAGGAGCGCCTTGTAGAGGATGTGCGCGAAGGCGTGGGCCGTGGCCCCGTTTGTGGCCAGCGCGGTCCCGATTCCCACGCCGCAGACCATGTAGCCGACTTGGCTAATAATATGGTAGGCCAACAGTCGGCGCGCGTCGTTTTCCAGCACCGCGTAGACCACGCCGTAGACCGCCATGAGCGCCCCCACCCAGACCAGGATCTCCGTTCCCGCGTAGCCTCGGATCAAGGCATAAACGGCGGACTTTGTGGTGAAGGCGGTCATGAAGACCGCGCCGGTGACCGTGGCCTCGGGGTAGGCGTCGGGAAGCCATGCCCCGAGGGGTGGGACCGCCGCGTTGAGGAGAAAGGCGGCGAGGATCATGGTCCAGGCCAGTCCGCCGGAGGAAGCCCCCATATCCCCAAAGGCAAGAGACCCGGTCTCAGACCAATAGAGCACTACCCCTGCCAAGAGGATGAGCCCCCCGAATACATGGACCAGAAGGTAACGGAACCCGGCTGCCACGGCTGATGGTTCGCGGCGCAGCAGTACCAACAGCGATGATGAAATCGCCATGAGCTCCCAGAAGACGTACAGAGAGAGCAAGTCCCCGGCAAATGTCACCCCGAGTGCTCCCCCCGCATAAGTCAGGGCGGTCACGTGCTGGCAATCGTCCTCAACATGGAGCGCGTAGACCATGCCCAGGAGGGCCATGAGTGAAAAGACGTAGGAAAAGACCAGGCTCAAGCTGTCCACGCGGCCGAACACGAGTTCCTGCCCGAGGAAACTCGCCACGCCATAGGTCCCAGGCATCATGAGTAGGCAGTCGACCAGCGCCGCGGCAGGCAGGACGAGCATCGCCGTGCGTTTGAGCCGACCTTTGAGAAACGGCAGGAGCCAGGCGCCCAGGATCAGCAAGATCCCCGGGTGCACCCACTCAAGAGTCATAGTAGTCCTCGCGGCGCATGAGCCACAGTTTACCGAGGGCCTTTGACACCACTATGATCGCGACGCAGGAGACCAATCCATACAGCGAGCCCCACGCCGGAAAGCTCTCGAACGAGAAATGGGGATGCAGGCCGCCGAAGAGGCGCGGAAGAACGATTTCGGCGAGAGCCAACGCGGCCAGACTGACATAAAACCAGCGCTTGATCCTGGTGAAGCGGACCGGATCTTCCAGCTGCCTCTCCAAGAAGTTCAAGGTAATGTCCTTCCGGCCAGTTCCAGGACAGGGCCTGGGTAAAGACCTAGGAGCAGGCTAGTAGCAGCGCTAATGACCAAGGGGGCTACCATCCAGGGCACCTCGCGGACTTCTTCGTGAGTCGGCGGCTCCTCTTCAAAGTAGGCCTTGTACACAATCGGGCCGAGGTAAGCCGCGCTCAGGAGGGAACTGAGGAGGATTACCCCTAACAACGTAAGGTTTTGGCTTTCCAGCGTGCCGAGGGCGAGGTACCACTTGGAAACGAACCCACTGGTGAGGGGAATGCCCACGATGCTCAATGAGGCCAGCGTAAATGCGGCCATGGTCCACGGCATGCGCCTGGCTAGGCCGGACATCTGGCTGATTTCGGTTCTGCGTGTGGATACGTAGAGGGAGCCGGCGCACAAGAAAAGTGTGATCTTCGAAACGGCGTGGTTGGTTATATGGGCAACTCCACCCAGCACCCCGCTAGAGTTCAAGAGCGCAGCTCCCAGGATTATGTAAGAAAGCTGGCTCACTGTGGAGAAGGCCAGCCTGGCCTTGAGGTTGTCCTGACCGATCGCCAGGAACGATGCGACCAGGATCGTCACCGACGCGGCACCCAGGGCCAGTTGGTCCGCGCCGAGTTCGCGCATAGCGTGGGGACCGAAGACGAAGAGAAAAACCCTGAGTGTGGCAAATACTCCGGTCTTGACAACCGCCACCGCGTGCAGCAATGCGCTCACCGGGGTTGGAGCCACCATCGCCGCCGGCAGCCAGCTGTGCAGCGGCACCAGCGCGTTCTTGGCGAATCCAAACAAGAAGAGGGCGAAGATCATGAACAGAAGCACGGGCCGTTCGATGAGCAGCGCATCCGGCAGTATCCCGCCGCTGCGAAAGTCTAAGGTTCCGGCCACGTTATAGGTAAGGATGATGGCGGCGAGCAAGAACACCTTGGCGGCACCCAGTAGATAGATGACGTACTTGCGGGCGCCTGCCTTGGCCTCGGCCGTCTCCTTGTGACCCACGAGGGGGTAGGTGACCAGGGTCAAGCCTTCATAGAACAGAAACAGCGTGAAGAGATTGGCGGAGAGGGCCACCCCAATGGTGGCAGAAAGAGCCAGGGCGAAACACGCAAAGTAACGGGTTTGCGCGTGCTCCCGAAGCGAACGCATGTAGCCGATCGAGTAGAACGAGGTCAGGATCCATAGCAGCGATGCTCCTGATGCGAAGAGTAGGCCGAAGGCATCCACCCGAAAGGCGAGCTCCATTCCGGGGAGGATCCTGAAGAGCACGCATTCCGGCGTGCGGCCGGCCAGCACCTCCGGAATCGTGGAGGCGATGAGAGCGAACAACACCACGCCCGCCGCTACAGAACAGACCTCCCTCAAATTGGCGCGACGCTCGCCCATGCACGCGATGAGGAGCGCGCCCACGGACGGGACCAGCACCGCGAGCAGGGGCATGACCGAAAACGTCACCACTTGAGTTTGGTTAGCTCCGCCACGCCAGCCCCTGGCTTGTTCCGATTCAAGGCGATCACGAGCCCTAGACCGACGCCAGCTTCTGCTGCTGCCACGGCGATCACGAAGAGAGCCAGGACCTGGCCGCGCAGGTCTTCGAAGTGTGAGCCAAGGCCGACCAGACTGAGGTTGACCGCATTGAGCATGACCTCGACCGAGACGAGCATCAGGATGATGTTGCGCCGAGCCAAGAAGCCGAACACCCCGATTCCAAAGAGGACAGCACTCAATCCCAGCACCGTACTCACGGGCACAATCATGCGCCTGCGGCCCTCTTCCTGGCGAGGACGATAGCGCCGACGATGGCGGCCAAGAGCACAAGGGAAACTATCTCGAAGGGCAACGCGAACGGACCGAAGAGCTCAATACCTATCTTCGAAAGGCTCCCCTGAGGCGGACCCGTTGCGACGCTCGTTGCGGCTGGTGCGACGCCAACCCCAGCAGGGGCGAGCATCTCGACCTCGGCAAGCCAGGCCAGGGCTGCGAAGGAGAGCCCCACGGCTGCGGCGAGCGGCCAGTGCGCGCCGAACGGCGGCCGAGCCGCCTCGTCCGGAAGGTCGAGCAGCATCAGGACAAAGAGGTAGAAGATCAGGATGGCGCCAGCGTATACGAGGACCTGGACGGCCGCGAGAAACTCTGCGCCCAGCAACAGGAAGATGCCCGCCACGTGGAGGAAAAGCGCCAGCACCCAGAGCATGCTGTGGACTGGATTTCTCCGCGTCACAGCCAGAAGCGCGCTTACAACACTGGCCCCCGCCATGTAATAGAAGGCTCCGGTGAGTAAGGTCATGAGCTGAGGTGCGCGCCTAACATGCAACCCTCGTGGGCCGTCCACTTAAACACTGGAGTACCAATGGGAATATTTTCTCAAGACAGTACGAACTAAGGACTGGACCGCTGCCTCGCGTGTCAAGATTGTGAAATAATGCTCAAGCTCTCCCAAAAAAAGCGCCGTCGGCCCCGAAGCAGACGGCGCCCACACACATGGCGGGGCCATCGTACCGGACCGTCTTCCCCGAAGTCAACGTGTTCTGAACGACCGGCCCTGGCGTGACGCCCAACCTGCATGTGTAAGAAGCCTCGTCTCCCCGTAAAACAATCGTTGACGTCACGCGAGAGCACGGCTCTCTAAATTAAGAAGTAGCGACCCATTGGTGATCGCCGACAAGTCATTCGACTCGCGTCTCATCGTCTGGACTGGCAAATACATTTCGTACCCGGCCATGGTCCGTACCCATGACGCGTCTGGCGCCAAGATAGTCACCGTCGCGGTCAGACGGGTGAACATTAGCGACCGGACGAAGGCATCGTTACTCGATCACATCGACACATCGCGATATTTCGTGCTGCCAAACACGGCAGGGTGCTATACAGCGGATGAAGCAATTCGGACAGCTCGCTTCCCGCCTGCCGATGCCATGAAGACCGTCGACGCCTAACGTTAGTAGCTCGTGGTGTCGACCGGTGTCACTCCCGTAGCGCCCTGACAATCGCCAATTCCCCGACTTTGACGCCAAGTGTGCGCCCATCCCCGCTGTCCGGCTGCACGCGTGCGGGTGACCACGTCCGGTCGACCTGCAGGTCAAGGCGCTGAGGCGCGCGCGACCGGCCGGAGTGGGTCAGGGGCAACGGTGCTTCAACCCAACTCGCGTCGGTGAGGGGAACCCGCATGACGTGACGGCCGGCGACCGAGATGTCCACGCGGACGGGCTCACCCATGTTGTCAGCTTGGAGCGCCCTGAGCGGAATCCGCACGTGACCTGCGTCGGTCGGCACGAAGAGCGTCGCGTGCCGTCCGCTCCAACGAAAACGCTTTCCGCTCGCACGTTCGACCTCCCAGCCGTACAATCCCGAGCTCAGCTCTTCGAGCGTTAGCTCGTCGATTTCAGCTTGGGCCCGAGACGGCACCGAGACAACGAGACCGACACACACCATCCACAGAGCGACGGTTCTAGCACGGCCAGCGGGGTGCGCGCTGGATGACGGGCAAAGCGCATGCGCACGTGCCACCACGATCCCTCCGACAATCCAGAACGGGTACGCGGTTTCGTTGACCAGAAGCGGGTGTCCCGCCAGACATGTAATGAGGAATGCGGAGGCTCCCGTCCCCGCGGCAACGAGCAGCACCTCACGCTGCCGGTGCGTTCGTTGCGCGAGCCAGACACGGTGTCCCCCGGCGGCTAAGAACCAGACAAACGCGCCGATACCCACGATACCGAGCTCTGCTGCGATCTGCATGTAGTTGTTATGGGCGTTTTCGCGAGGATAGCGTGACTGAAGTTCAGGCGACATGAACTGGCTGGAGAGCTCGTAATATCGGCCCGTACCGACACCCAAGATCGGATGGGTTGCCACCATGCGTAGGCTGGTCGCGAAAAACTCGGCCCGTACGTCGACGGATTCGGCTGTCGCAGTGCGGTCTGGGTACCCGACCACCATCGCGACCGGCAGTGAGACGATCGCTACCAAGGCGATGCTCCCCACGGCCATTAAGCGAGGGAGGGAGTGCCGCTGGGCGATGATCCCGACCACGGCGAAACCGAAAGCCGTAAGGAGTGCCGCAGCGAGCGCGGCTCGGGAGCCGGCGAGCCAGAACGTCACTCCGGTCAGAACCGTGGCTACGGTAAGAAGACAACCGATCCAGCCGCGGCGTTCGATCGCTAAACTGATGCCAAGCAACGTCACCATTAAGAAATACGAACCGGTGGCGTTGGTATCGCTCACGTGAGCCGCAAGTGTGCGCCCACCGAGGTACCTGAGTAAAAGCCCGAACGGGTTCTCGTCGGTCCACACGCTGACCGTCATCGTGCTCAGGTTAATAAGTGCGGCCGCGGCGGCGCCCAGCACCGTCGCCACGGCAAGTCGTTGCGGAAGCGACGGCCAATGGCGGCTGAGGGCGATCACGACGAGCACAAGCGCCGCACCCTCGACGAGACGCGCCGCGTCGATTAGACCCGGCACGTCTGGAGCCAGGCCGAACATGTAGTCTGTGGTGAGATGGGCGAGCAGCGCGTTGATGGCTGGTTGTAGGTCGAGGCCAAACTGCCACAGGGTCAGCCGCACGAGGGCTGAAGCGGCTGTCACGGCGATGACGAGAGTAGCTGCTGCTCGCATCGGAGCCGGGACGGCCGGTGTGGCATCGGTCGGCGCAGACGACGACCAGATCACGAACGGGAGTCGAATGAGCGCACCGGTCAATGCCGCGCAACACGATGGCCTCTGCAAGGCGGAACGGATCGGCCTGTAACATCCTTGCGCCCCATCCGCACAGCGGGACGAGCACCGTGGCGGCAACGAGGCCAACATCCGGTCGAGCCGCCGCCAGTGCCAGCAACACCACAAGGGTGATTGGCACTACTACTGGGAGCCGACTGACGTCGGTCGCCGCGACGAGCATCAAGACGGGGATCGTCGTGGCACTGATCGCGGCGAGTGGTCGCATCCCCCACAGGTTGCCGAACACCCGTCCGCTGCCGGCCGTCCTAGTACCGCTTTGCAACAGCGGCATAGTCATGCTCAGCGAAAATGAGGCCGTTCAATCTGTCGACATTCCGATTGAACGTTTCGGTAAGCGTCGTCAGTGAATCACTCTCTGGTGTGGCGGTCAGCGTCGCGTCGATCGTGACCGACTGCAGCTTGGATTCTTCGGGTTGAGGCGAGCTGTAGACGACCTCGACGCTAACGAAGCCGCTGGCGTGTAGCAAGTAGCGAAGCGTCTCAGGGTGAATTGGATGCCGGTGCGTGATGTCGCGAATGTAAGCGCTGAAGAAGGCCATCCAACACGCCGGGTTGATAGTTTCGAGCAGAATGGTTGATTGCGGACGAAGCTTTTGGTGCGCGACCTCCAGCAGTCGCATGAGGTACGACGCTGGTAGATGCTCGACGACCTGGGCGGCGAACAGACCACCCAGTGACTCGTCAGGCAACGCCTCGAGGTAACTGAGCGCGTCCGCCTGGGTGGCCTCCAGACCACGCCCGCGGCACTGTTCGATCATCTCGCCGTTTGCATCGATCCCGCGCGCTGAAATCTGCTGCTCGCGGAGTAACTCGAGGAACTCACCGCGCCCGCAGCCAACATCCAGAACGTCAGACGCACCCTGGAAGGAGTCGACGTAGGTTCGTTGGCGCGTTCCGATTTCTTCTCGGTCGCCGCGGAACGCATCCTCAAAACCAACGTACTTGTACGCGTCGAGGTGGCGACTCCCACCGGACCCTCCGACGGTGTGCGCGCCGGTTACCTCCACCGGGCTACCCGGCGGCGCCTCATCGAGGCGCTGGAGCTCCCGTTTGACGGCGATGGTGGAGCTTTGGAGCACCCCGACCGATTCCTTCAATACGCGATAGGTGCGGGTCAGCAGATCGAGACCAGAAGCCAGCCCGGCACAGCGCCCGTCGGCCACCTCGCGAACCTTAGTGTCGATATATGGTGTGATCTGCTGCGCGTACTGAGTGAGGCGAGACTGGAAACTAATCAGTGCCGCGAACTGTTCCTGAAGGACCACCGTCGTCTGTTCGAGGACATGTTGTTCCTCGCGGTGGGCTGCCACGTTTCGAGTCATGTGTTCGACGATGGCCGAGTTGAAGGATTCCTGACGCTCGAGGCTTGGCCGGACGATGGTCACCACCAGCCGGCGTAGCCGCGCGCGCCACCTGGATTCATCTGGTGCGCTGTCGGAAAGTTGGAGCGATGCCCGCTCGCCCAAGTCCACGAGGTCACTATCGTCGACCGTAGGGGGTTGCGGTATCTTAGGGAACTGTTGAATCGCGGCATCGAGCAACGTCAGCGCGTCGTTGTACGCGCGGTCGGCATCCTCGCATTCGCGCTTGAGCCGTACAAGGTCCTCTGGACTGGCGGTCCGGCTGAACATATGGGTCGGCGACGGCACTTAATATCCTAGCGCCCGACGACTCCTTCGAGGGGGCTGCTCGCCGTGGCGTACCGCTGCCGCGGGATGCGGCCGGCCACGTATGCCAGCCTGCCCGCTCTGACGGCGTAGCGCATCGCGGTAGCCATCGCCACCGGATCCTGCGCACCCGCTATGGCGGTGTTCATCAGTACGCCGTCGGCCCCGAGTTCCATTGCCACGGTCGCATCCGAGGCGGTGCCCACGCCGGCGTCCACGATAATCGGTACCCGCGCGAATTCCTTGATGATACGGAGGTTGTTGGTGTTCTGTATGCCGAGTCCAGAGCCGATTGGGGCACCCAACGGCATTACAGCCGCCGCGCCTGCGTCCTCGAGCTTCCGGCAGGTGACCGGATCGTCGATGGTGTACGGCAGCACGATGAATCCATCCTTGACCAGTGCATGGGTAGCTTGCAACAGCGCCTCATTGTCGGGGAATAGCGTTCGCTCGTCCCCAATCACCTCGAGCTTGATCCAATTCGACAGCCAGACCTCGCGGGCTAGATGGGCCGTTCGGATCGCATCGTCGGCCGAATAACAACCCGCAGTATTGGGCAGGATCGAGTACTTCGTTGTGTCGATGTAATCGAGCATCGACTCCTGAGCCCGGTCGGCCAAGTTGACGCGCCGGACCGCGACGGTCACCATCTCGGCACCGGAGGCCTCGTGCGCCCGGACCATGACGGCAAAAGACGAGTACTTGCCAGTGCCAACGATGAGGCGTGAGGTGAAGGTCTTATCCGCGATGATGAGAGGTTTGTCGGCCATGTCGATCTTCGGTCGGTTATCCACCGCCGACAAAGCTTACGATTTCAACCTCGTCACCATCGTTCACGACCGTCGAGTCGTACTGCGCCCGCTTAAGCACGACGTTATTGTGTTCGACAGCGATACGCCGCGCATCGATATCGAGCCGTTTCAACAATGCGCTGACCGCAAGCGGTTCGGGGATCTGCTGGAGGTCGCCGTTCAGCCGGATTTGCAACGGGTCGTGCTCCGGTGCTGACCGAGGGGGTAGCGTAGCGCGTCCCTGCGCGGAAAGTCAAGGCTAACCGATTAAGTCGCCATGAGTTACCGTCTCTCAACGGCCTTGATCGCAACTACCTTGTCCGCCTCGCCGAGGATGTCGACACCGACGCCGAAAGGTTCCAGTAGGGCCCGTGCGTGTTCGGTCGCGTCGTCTCGGAAATGGTCCGGGAGGTCGAAGACGGTAGCCTGGCGCTCGGCGGCGGCCGTTTCGATGGCGCGCTCGTAATCATCGGCCATCGCTGCCAGCGTATGATGTTGCTCCCAGAAGGCGCGCGCCCGATGTCCCAGCGTCGCCCGCAGGGTCGAGTCCGTCGCGAGGTGCCGCATTGCTAAGCGCAGCGATTCTTCTTGGGTCAGCAGGTCGACCATGAAGCCGATTGCGTCGCCGCCGGCTGTCTGCGTCGGCCGCCACGTGCGGGGGTCCAGCACGGGTACATCAGTGAGATGGGTCAGCGTGCTGATGACGGTTGGTTTACCGGCAGCCAGGCAGCGCAGCCACGACGCCGAGGTCTCGCTGCCCGTTGGCCAGCGCAGGCAGAGACAGACGTCGGCGTTCAATAACTCGGAGCGCAGCTCCGTGTCGGCGACGTACCCCACCATGTCGACGCGTTCGTCCAGACCGAGCGATCGGATGTCGGCTGCGACGTCGTAGTGACTCACCGTCGCACCCACCAACCGGAGGCGAGCCGGGACGTCCGAGCCGAGTCTTTTGAATGCTCGAAGGACCGTCGGGATTTGCTTCTCGGGTGTGATGAGTCCGAACGTGACGAACACGACCTCCCGTCGTTCCGCCCGCGCAAACGACCGGCCGTTGTGTGGGTCGGAGACCCCCATGCGCACGACGTCCACTCGGCAACCGGGGTATCGGTGTTGTAGGTCGTCGGCCACGCGGGAGTTGTGCACGACCAGCAGGCGCGCAGTCTCGATTACCGGGCGCACCAGCGGCCATTCGTAGTAGAGCTCACTCGGCGTGCCTGATACTGCGAGTTCGCTCGCACCCGCCGGTAGCTCGGGTTGATCGTACTGCAACTCGGCCCGATACTCATTGACGCGACCATCACGGAGTAATTGCGCCGCGCGGGCATGGTGAAGCACCGTTTCGTGAAGAACCACGAGCCCGGGAAACCGCGTGACATACGCCCAGACGCAGTCGTGGCACCGCGCGTTACCGAGCTGATACACAATCAAATCGAAGGGATGTCGTTGGTGAAAGGGAAGGAAATCCCGTGACTGGTGAACGGCTCGTACCTGCGGGATCTGGTCGTACGCTGCCTGGAGTGCTTGAGGCGTGTCGTCTGAGGAGATGAAGACTTCGATCTCGTGTGATCTGCCGAGGATCGGGAGGAGCTCGTGGCTGTAAGCAGCGATACCCGACCGCGTCGGTGGAAGGGGACTGAACCAGGCCAGGCGCATCCGGTTCCTCAGGTGACCGTCAAGTGTTCGATGATCGGGTCCCAGTGGATGCCCCGCGCCCGTTCCAAGCCTGCCGCACCGAGTTCCGCCGCGCAACGGCGGTCACCGGCGAGCTTGTTGATGGCCGCGGCCAACGCATCCGATGATGGTTCGCACACGAGACCGTTAATCTCGTGCTCGACAAACTCGAGTGGACCTCCGGCGTCCGTCGTCGTCACTACTGGCTTCTGCGCCAGGAAGGCTTCGAGGGTGACATAGCCATAGTCTTCATCGTACGGAGGATAGATGACGGCTAGAGCGTTAGCGTAGAGGTCGATCAACATGTCATCGTCGACCCAGCCGACAAAGTCGACACGATCTCCGAGATCCAACGCCTCCGTTGCTCGTTCCAGGTTCACGCGCTGCGAGCCCTCTCCGACGACTACTAAACGGATCGGCTGAACCACCTCACGCATCGTCCCGATGACAAGATCGACCCGCTTGTTACCTTCCAGTCGTCCGACCGATAGCACGTAGTCACCTTGCGATCCCGGTCGAAGATCGGTTGCGAGACGGGGTGGTGGATACAGCGCCTCGGCACGGATGCCATTGAACCGCTCGAGTCGGGCCGATGCGGTGCGGGAGATAGTGAATAATTGTCTGCATTCACCCAACATGTCACGGTCAAGCGATAGCAGCCTGGCACGCACATCGGTGTCCGCTTCGGTCTCCGAGAGATTGGAGTAAGGGGTTCCGAGGAGGTCGTAAGCCTCACGATGCTGGTGGACTAGCCACGCGACTTTGTTCGGATGCCGAACGCAGTAGGTCGGAAACTTGGACGCGATGACGAGATCGATCGGACGGCCGTTGCTTTCGCTGAGATCGAGCAGCCGCCACGCCGCCGCATGGGCCAGGACCTGTTCTTTTGGATATGCCTTGAACGGAATGCTGACCAGCTCCGCCTCGTGACCCCGAAACCGAAGTTGCCTGACTAGCTCGCGCACGAGTGATTCGGCACCACCTCGAACGAACGGCACCTGGGCCTCGCATACGATTACGCGTCGCACAACGCACTTGATGTTATTACAACTGGCGCGCAGCTAGCCAAACATTGAGCACGCCGGCCGTCGCGAGCGACAGCCACAAGAGTTACCTCGTGATGGCCACAGCCATAGGGGAAACTCTTACGTGGACCGGCGGCACCGCACTCCAGGGGACATATCTCCTGAGGGCCATCCCACTAGCGAGCGGCGATCGGGTAGGTAGCGGTTTTTTCCTGCCGGAGCCGATCGAGATCGGCATCGACCATCATCTCGATGAGCCCCTTGAAATCGACTGTCGGCGCCCATGCCAGATGCGCACGGGCTTTTGCCGAGTCCCCAACTAAGTGATCGACCTCCGCAGGCCGGAGCAGCTTCGGATCTATCCGTACATATGTTTGCCAGTCGAGTCCCGCATATGCAAAGGCGGTCTCGACGACATCCCGCACGGAGTGCGCGATACCGGTGGCGACGACGTAATCCTCCGGCCGATCCTGCTGAAGCATCAGCCACATGGCGCGCACGTAGTCGCCCGCATAGCCCCAGTCCCGGCAGGCATCGAGGTTGCCGAGCGAAAGCGTGTCGGCGAGGCCAAGCTTGATGCGCGCCACGCGATCGGTCACTTTCCGGGTGACGAATTCCAGGCCGCGACGGGGCGACTCGTGATTGAACAAAATGCCAGAGACGGCGAAGAGGTCATAGCTTTCGCGGTAGTTCACCGTGATGTAGTGAGCGAACACCTTGGTGACACCGTACGGGCTGCGTGGATAGAACGTCGTCTCTTCGTTCTGGGGCGTCGCCCGCACCTTGCCAAACATCTCGCTCGAGGAGGCCTGATACAACCGAATCGAGGTATCGACCTGACGGATCGCCTCAAGCACCCGTGTCACACCCTGCGCATTAAATTCACCGGTTAGTAATGGCTGGTCCCATGACGCCGGCACGAAGGACATGGCAGCGAGGTTGTAAAACTCGTGCGGCCGAACATCCTGGATCACCCTAGTGATCGACAGCTGATCGAGGAGGTCGGCGGGCCGAAGTTCGATCCGGTTGAGCAGGTGCTGGATTCGCCAGAAGTTTGGCGAGCTCAGTCGTCGGACGACCCCGACAACCTCGTAGCCCTGCTCGAGCAGCAATTCGGCCAGATACGATCCATCTTGTCCAGAAATTCCCGTGATGACTGCACGCTTGGTCACTTGAGATCAACCCAGAAAGGCCGAGTTCCCATGATTCTAGTCTACTGCCTGGATGTGCGTGCAGGATGGCTCAGCTTTAGGTCACCGAGAGGGCCCGCCCCGGCACGGAACAGGCACCAGGCACACCGCACGCGGAGCGCGACGTTTGCGAGCCAACGTGCCGGGTTTAACGGTGAGCGTGCCACGTGCGTTATGTAGTAAAGATACGCGCTAGCGTGAAAGGCCCGGATGGCCAGCGCGCGCGCCGTTCGACTCGATCGCCCGACCCGATGCACCACCTGCGCACCCGGTACGTAGCGGATGCCTCCGCCCCGCGCCCGAAGTCGCCGGCACAGATCGGCGTCCTCCCAGTAAAGGAAGAACCGTTCATCGAACCCACCGACGACATCAAGCGCATCGCGCCTCGCCAATAGGCACGACCCGGCCACCCAGTCAACCTCGACGCTAGTCAGAGTGGCCTCGGCGGCACGACGGCGCACGTTGTGCTCCGCGAGTCGCGACCGCGGGAACAGTCGTGTCAGCACGCTCGTCCGCCCAAACAGGCCAGTTAGCATCGTAGGATCACCGCGCGCGCTGCCCTGAATCGCTCCATCCGGGTCAACCACCTTCGGTCCGACGATCGTGCAATCAGGGTGTCGGTCGAGCTCAACTCGCAGCGTCGGGATCGCCCCCGGTAACAGCTCGCAGTCTGGGTTGATTACGAGGACGTACCGCCCGCTGGTCATCGCTAATCCCTGGTTGACCCCACGCGCAAAGCCGACGTTCTCTCGGTTACGGCACAGCCGAACGCGCGCGCCAGAACCAGCTACCTCGCCGCTACCGTCGACCGACGCGTTGTCGATGATGACACCGTCCCACTCGAAGCTCCCGATGCCTGCATCAAGTGATGCCACACAACGGCGGAGATCGTCGTCAGTATTGTAATTGACGAGGATGACCGAAAGCTCTGGTGCCATGCATTCATTCTTCTCGACTTATACCACCAGCGGAGCGCGGCTCGGCGTCCTGATCGAACGCCACGTGCTCACCACGAACAGCCAGATCGAACCGCTTCTCACCCAACTTGCGACCGATCCACCTCGGCTCGAGCGGTTCCCAGATCGCTCGACTGGACGCGCGGCGCGTTCTCTGTATGGCGCGCCGTTTGCGCCACGCCAGGCCGGCACCCTTGAGAGCCGCCCACTTGCCGCACAGGAATGGCCACCCGAGACCGATAGAACCGAAGTAAACCGCCGCGGTAGCATCGTAAACAAGGTGTCCTGGTAAGGTCCGAAGCAGCAGTGGCCACGGAGTATTCTGCAGGTAAAGCCATTCGCTGTTCCGCTGGCCATAGAAAACGGCCTGTGCGCTCACGCGCCCCAGTGTCGCGCTTCCGGCGTGCGCTACGACCGCATCCGGCACGTACTGGCATCGGTACCCTAGTAGCCTGGCACGATACGATAGGTCAACGTCTTCGTGCGACAAAAAGAAGTCTTCGTCGAAGCCACCTGCCGCTTCAAAGACCTCGCGGCGAAAGAGACACGCCGCGCCGCACGCACCGAAGACCTCAAGCGGCCGAGCCAGTCGTTCCGACGGGGCACCATGGCCGCGTTTGAAAGCACCGCCTGACCGGGTCAGGCAATCGCCGGCACTATCAATCACCGACGGATTGTGCATGTAGACGACCCTGGACGTCACGAACCCCACGTCTGGCGTGCCATCGATCACGCGTCGCAGGGCACCCAGCCACGACGGGGCGACGCGCGTGTCGTTGTTCAGAAATGCCAGGTAGCGACCGGAGGCGGCTCGGGCACCGGCGTTATTACCGCCGGCGAAGCCTAGATTACGGTCGAGCTCAACGAGCCGAACCGCCGGGAAGCGCTCGCGGACAAATGCGACCGAATCATCTTCGGATGCGTTATCCACGAGCACAATCTCGCACTCGAGATCCTGTTGTTCGAGCGCGTTGAGACACGTCTCAAGGTAACGCTGGCCGTTGAAGTTAACAACGATCACGGAGACGTCCGGCGCCATCACTCGCCACCTCCACAGATTGTCTCCGTCAGGCACCGGCGATACACCCTGATGGTCTCGCGGGCGGTCCGCTCCCACGTAAACTGTCCCGCCCGCCGGCGGCCGGTCTCGCGAAGGCGGGCCGCCAGGTCCGCTTGAGACAGCACAGCCTCAATGGCATCGGCCATCTCGGCAACATCGCCCGGCTCGATCAACAGCCCGGCGTCACCCACAACCTCGGGACTGGTGGCAGCGCGTGCGGCGACCACCGGCGCACCGCAGGCCATCGCCTCGAGTATCGGCAGGCCGAACCCTTCGTAGACCGAGGGATAAACGAACACGGACGCTCCAGCGTAGAGCCGCGATAATGCGACGTCGTCCAGGCCGGAGACAACCTCCAGGGCGGCGCTCTGGCCAATCCCAACGACTGCGTCACGGAGACTGGCACCGCTGCCCCGATCGACCCCGACGAGCAGAAGTCGAAGCGAGCTAAGCTCAGGGCGTCGACCCCTGACTGCCAGGACCGCTTTGAGCGCCGTCATGAGGTCACGGCGCGGGTGCAGGTCGCCCACGTGGAGAGCATAAAGGCCGCCACGACCCGGAGACTGATCTCCGGTTTCGATTTCGGCGTGCCCGTCGACGAAGGGTGGACCCACGCCCAGCGGGATCACTGTCAGGCGCTCGGCATCAAGCGGGTAGGCAACTGCGATCTCCCCACGGGAAAACTCGGAATCAGCAATGACCGCTTGGGCGGCAAGGGCGCTCCGACGGTAGAAGGCCCGGCGCAGGACATCCCGATGGTACGGATACCACTCCGGGTGTCTGGCGTAGCTGCAGTCGTGAATCGTTAGCACGATCGGCCTGAGTCCCCAAAAAGGTGCCGTGTATGCTGGACCGTGATACAAATCCACGCCCGCGCGGCGGGCTGCTACCGGAAGCGACAGCGTGGTCCAGCCGAGGTTGGTCGGTGCCAGCGCGTGCGCCTGTGCAACGGTGACGCCCGCGGGTACAGTGGTCGTGTCGTCGGCACCGATCGCGACGACCTCGACGTCGGCGTTTATCGCGACCGCACGGAACAGCTCGTTGGTGTATCGACGCACGCCACCGGCTGGCGAGGAGAGAGCGCGTACATCGAAGCCGACTCGGAATGGATCAGGGTGCACAGGTGAAGGCAGGAAAATGAATAGGTACCAGAATCGGCGATCAGGTAATCTCGAGACGCAAACGCCGGACCGGAATGCCTCGCTCGTTGCAGGTCTCCCGGATCTGACCCTCGACGGTCCCGTTGATCGACGTACTGCTTAAGATCAACTCGTCGACACGAGCGCGGCCAAGATTTTCCTCAAGGTCGTCGAGGCCACCGCGAACCGGAATGCCGAGGATCCAGCGGAATTGCTTCGCGGGGTCATCATCGAGAAACCCAACTGGGTTGAGATGCCACTCGCTGTTCGCGCGCATCTCCCTCGCCAGTAGCTGCCCCCCGGAGCCGGCGCCGTAGATCAGCACGCGCCGGCTGCGCTTGCTGCGGCTAGCCGCCGCCTCGCCCATAAGCCTGAACGAGGCCCTGGTTGCCACCACCGCCACAAAGAGCAGTAGCGCGTCGAACAGGAACACACTGCGCGAGAACAACTCGAACCGGAAGAAATAGGCTGCCGCCAGGACAGACAGGATCGAGCCACCGCCCACTCCCCGCACCACCGCGTAAAGATCGCGGAGCCCGAAGGTGTGCCACGAGCAGACGTAGAGCCCAGAGAGATAGAGCGCCACCAACTTGCACCCGAGCACGATCGGCAGCGACGCCGTGAACGATGGCAAGAATGCCTCGAGTGCCTCGCCTTCGAACCGGATTAGATACGACGCATAGAACACCGCAGAGATAAGCAACACGTCGAGCAGAACCTGACCCGCATGCCACCGAAAAGCCAGATCTTTGAGAAACGGCGCGAAGGAGGTCTTCTGGAGAGCGAGGAAGTCATCGGACTCGTAGGCTGGCACTCGCGCCAGGTAGATTCCGACCAGCGTCATGGCGACAACGAACAGCCAGGCCAGCGGCAGCAGCGCGTCGTCACCCTGGCCGGTCAGCAGCACCGCCAGCGCGCCGCCCAGCAGGCCGAATCCGTACAGGATGCGCACGGCGCTCCGTTCCGAAAAGCCGAGTGAGACCAGCCGATGCGACACATGGTCAGTCCCTCCGCGCGTGGCCTGCCGGCCGGCTAATCGTCGCAACAGCAACACGAACCCGGTGTCGAAGAGCGGAACGACGAGGATAAGGACAATGACGAATCCGTCGAAGAGAGGCGAGGTATCTGGACGGATGACGGGCACCAGTGAAGTGCCGGCCAGTACGGCACCAATGAACAAACTGCCGCAGTCACCCATGAACAAACGTGCCGGGTGACGGTTCCAGACGAGAAACCCGAGCAGGCTGCCGGCCACAGCCACGAGCACCGTGCTAAGGATCGGCCCGAGCACGGAACCAAACGTCCAGACGAAGAACAGCGCCGCGAGTAAGCCAATACCGGCGGCCAGCCCGTCCATGTTGTCGAGCAGATTTAGGGCGTGAACGACGCCGCCGAACCAGATGATCGCCAGCACCGCCGCCCACGGCGGCAGGGCCCCAGGAGTGCTGAGGCTGAAGACGAAGAACGCGCCTATTGCAAGTGACGCGACCAGCTTGGCGAGCGGCGTCAGCCGCAGGCCATCGTCAACCAGACCGACAGCAAACATCGCGAACGCGGCCAGAACGACGGCGAGCGGGGTTGCAACCTCGTCGATTGACGGCGCCCCCATTAGAAACATGGAAGCAAGCACGAGCGCCGTTGTCACAATCGCGATGCCGCCAAAGGTCGGTGTCGCGCTCCGATGCCAGCGGTCCGAGCGCGGCGGCACCACAGCTCCACGACAGATGGCGTGTTGCCGAACGAGCCGGCTAAGCGCCCACGACAGCCCGGCCGCCGAGGCGAACAGTGCGAGCAGGACTGGAAATGTCATAGGGACATGGTCAGCGGTACCTAGACAGTGGCGCCGGTGGCAGTCGATGTCGACGCGCCCTCGTCGAACGTGAAGGGCGTACCGGTCAGAATTCTGTCGCAGATCACGTCGAGCCCAGGAGTGGCGCCAGGCAAAAGCCGCTCGATCTTGTCAAGCTCGAGCACGTAGATCGGGTAGCCAGCGTGGGGCTGTACAAAACTCAGCGGGATCATGCGACGGAAGAAAAAATGGTAGGCGTATTTTCTTGCGCGATGCAGCCGATCCGCGCAGAGACGCTCCTTGAACGGTAGCCGGTCGAGAATCGCGAAATATTCCTCCGGCGTACTCGCGTCGTAGGTCAGCCCCTTGTTTCGCACCCATGCCTCTCCGGCCACGATGACCGGCAGTCCGACGCTGGTAAGCTCGACTCCCATCTTCGTCCCGTAGATGATTGCAGCGTCGCAGAGCGACATCAGACCATAGGTGCTCGTCCGGCTCTCGGGTGGCACAACCGTGACGTTCGGCGGTAGCTCTGGCAGGCGCCTGGTGAGCTCAGCCAGTACGGGCTGCCGTGATGGCGGCAAACCGTTCAGCTCGGCCGGATGCACCCGGATCAACAACTGGAGGTCTGGGCGAGTAGCAAAGTATTCGCACGTGCGAACTATCCACTCAAGCATGTTGGGAAACGCGGTGGCTGGATAGTGTAGCTGCGCGTCCCAGCTGACGTTGGTCAGCAAACCGACGACTGGCTTGCGCATGTCGAGCCCGAGCGAGGCGGCGAGTTCGTGCGGCTCCTTACGCGCAGCGAACCGGTGAAACACGATCCAGTCGAACATTCCCTCGCGCCGGCTCGCTAGATAGTCCATCAGCGTCCGCTCACGCTCCGGTCCAAGTTCGACCGGTTCCCACTCGGCCTGCGGCTCGGACATCAGCGTGTGATGATAGGTATCATCGTGGCTGAAGATGAAGCGGCGCTTGCGATAGGCAACGTTCCAGTTGGCGATCCGTACCCCTTCCTGGCGACAAACCTCACCCATCACTCCCCACGGAATGTAGATGCCGTGGGTGAACATAGCGCAGCTGAACCCTTGCTCACGCACGAGACGCCTCGTTGCGAACATCGTGACTAGCGCCGAGTGGAGATAGCGGCGGAGCACCGCCTCCGCTTGAGGTTCAGCGTCAAGCGACCCGGTCGCGAAGAAGCGAAGAGCCCCCCGCGTAAGCGTGCTCGCCGACCGCCAGGCCGTCGTGGCAGTAGTCGGGAATCTCGGCGAACGGCACTGCCTGTGCCACCTCGCCTGCGATCTGCCGTTGGTCTTCGGTTACTAGGGTGCTAAGTCGATGCACCTGCATGTTCAGTTTTTCGTACACGCGCCGAGCCGGCCAAAAGCAGTCGCGGCAGAGATCACGCCTTGGCCCGTGCTCGACGAATCGATCCACCCTCTAGAGCGACGCGTCGCACTCAGCGCACGCAGCTAGCGCAGCGTCGCAGAGCAGGACGTGCGGCTCGGCACCACGCAACCGCAGCGCCGCCGCCAACGCGCTCTCAAGCGTGACAGCATGCGCGTAAGACCCTATCGCGGTCGACAGAAGTACACGCGGGCCGCGCTGGGTCTGCGTCTGTGTTACTTCCCAAAGATCCTTACCCTGCTCGAGCAGCTCTTCCCAGTCGGGGTAGGCGTCGTAGCGCGCGTGATACCATCGCCGGATCAGACGGCTGGCGCGCCACAGTCGAGGAAAACGCCGGATAGCATGTCTCATATTGCTGGCTGCCTACACTTGCTGAACCAATGACGGTCTGTGGAACGCGGCCAGGCTTTGGGGTGCTCAGACGGTCGCGTCAAGCCGGCTTCTCGAGTAGAGCGAGAAAGTCCTCGGCATCAGGCAACACCGGCAGTGCGTGCCACGGCGACTCGGCTTCGAGCGCTTTGAGCGGGTAATCGCCGCTCGCAACGGCGATCGTCTTGGCACCGATCGCCCGACCGCACGACACGTCATGGGGTGTGTCTCCAATCACGAACACGCGCGCCACATCGACTGACCGGCCATTACCGACGGCCTTCAGGGCTCGACGGGCGATGTCGGCCCGGTCACCAGAAGGATCCGCAAACGCACCACCCTGAAAGAAGTCAAACAGGCCATAGTGCGTCAATTTCGCTCGCGCACCGGCAGGCGTGTTCCCGGTTAGCAGATAGAGCCCGATGTCGGGTCGCGTGGCTCGCGTATGTTCGAGGATAGGGCGGACCCCGTCGAGCACCCGACCTTGGCGGCGTGGCAAGACCGACGGCAGCATCTCTTCGTACGTCCGGACGATGCGAGCCAGCGGCCCTTCATCGGACGCCAAACCGAGGCTGCCTAGAATCATCCGGCCGATCGCGAAATCGGTCAGCCCGGCGGTCTGTAGTGTCTGGAGATCAATCGGTCGTCTGGCCGCCTCGCTAGCCGCCGCCTCCCAGGCAAAGACCCCGGCCCGACCGGTTGTCAGTAGCGTCCCGTCGATGTCCCAGAACAACAGGGTCGTCACACCGTCGCCTGGCATACCACCTACTGCATCGCCGCACAGAGGCTCGCGGCATCGAGTTCATGGGCCTCAAGGACTTCCACGTTGCCACCAGATTCTGGAATTCTGGTGACACCAAACCGGCGGGCGGTCACCGCTGGCACCGGGTCGAGTTCGGCAAGAGTCGCCAAAAGCATCTGCCCCTGCCCACCACCGACGTAGTGGTTGTCCAAAGTGAACACCGCCCGGCACCCGCGGATGGTCTCGCTCAGCCAGTTGCGGTCGACCCTGTTAAGCCAAGGCAGGTTGACCACCTTGAGGTCGATCCCGTGGTCGCGCTCGAGCTGCTCAGCTGCTTTCATCGCCTGAGCGAGCATGATCGGCCCGTAGCCAATCACGACGGCATCCCGCCCATCGCGAAGCACGGTGCCACGACCTTCAACCAGGACGTACCCGGCTGGTAGCACGTAGGGCACCTGGACCAGGATCGAAACGAGGCGGAGGTAGCAGCTCTCACGGGTACCGTTGATGCAGTAGCCAACGGCCAACGCCACCTCGTCCTCACACGACGGCTCGATCATCACGAGGTTGGGTATGGCGCTGAGACTCGAGATGTCACGCACGCACTGGTGCGAGTGACCAGGTCCGCCTGGGAGTAGGCCGGCCAGCGAGCCAACGTACACGACCCTTCGCTGCTCAGTAGCATTATTGTAGATCTGCTCGTTCGGCCGAGCGGACAAGAAGCACGAGAACGAGTGCGCCACCGGAAGCAACCCTCGAGCCGCCATACCGCTCGCGATCGAGACCATGTCCTGCTCCGCGATCCCGCACTCCAGGAAACGCTCCGGGAACCGTTCGCGGAACGGAATGAGCCCGCAATCGAGCACCAGGTCAGCGTCAAGCACGTGCAGATCCGGGTGCTGCTCAGCTTGGGCTACCAGTGCCTTCGCGTAGACCGGGACGAACCGCTGAGTACCGGAGCGAGGCCTGGCCGGCCGGCGTTCTACTGTTTCAAGCTTGAGCGATGCGGCGTCGAGCGCCTCTAGCTGCCGGTTGGCGTCTCGGACCAGCTCGTTGTAGGCGCTGTGGTGTATTGCTCGGGACTCGGGGCGCCGCTATGGAAATGGTACATCTGGTCGTCCGTCGGCATCGACGGCCCTTCCATAAACGACACGCCCTTACCCTTCACAGTGTCGGCAACAATTACGCTGGGGCGACCGCGTGTCTCACGTGCTACTGCCAGCGCGCGGTCGATCTGCCGCATGTCGTGCCCGTCGCATCGTTGCACGTGCCATCCGAACGCCCCAAACTTAGCCTCTAAGTCGCCCAGGTCGCTGACGTCGTGCACCCACGTGTCCGACTGGATCTTGTTGTGGTCGATGATTGCCGTCACCTCATGCAGACCGAGGTTGGCGGCCTGCTGGAGTGATTCCCAGATCTGGCCTTCCTGCAGCTCCCCGTCCCCTGTCAGCACATAAACGCGCCCG
Source organism: Vicinamibacterales bacterium (assembly GCA_965197375.1). Taxonomy (GTDB): domain Bacteria; phylum Acidobacteriota; class Vicinamibacteria; order Vicinamibacterales; family UBA8438; genus CBDAMZ01. The sequence continues at coordinate 68,510 of CBDAMZ010000008.1, read as the reverse complement.
TCCACGCCAAGCCGCCGATTAGCAAGCGCGAGCCCCTTTGCCTTCGATATCCCCATGCCGAGCGACCCGGTGTTCATTTCGACGGTCGGCGTACCAATGTCTGGATGACCGGGTAGCCCTCCAAGCGAGCGGAGACGGTGAATCGACTCGAACGGGAGCCGCCCGAGCGCAATCATCACCGCGTAGAACGCCGGCACGTCGTGACCTTTCGACGAAAAATAGACGTCACGCGGCCGCGTCTCGTCATCCCCAGGTCGAAGCTCGTTGAGATACAGCCAGCTGACAATGTCGGTGCTGCTGAAGGTCGTGCCGGGATGCCCAGAGCCGGCACACGCAATCATGTACAGCGCGTTGATCCGGCAGATCGCAGCCAGCACCGAGGCCCTAGCATGGCGATCGTCCTTAGAGGCGCAAAGACCGCGCCTGATTTCAGCAAGCGGAACGTAGTGGAGGTCGTGCACGCGCTTCTATTCTATGGGAGGATCAATATTGTCAAGCGAGAACGGCGCCCGCCACCGACAGCTAATGGCAATAAGCGGTGACCCCAACAAAAGTCGGCATTGGGCAACCCGTGGCTCCGCGAGGACAAGCAACCGCAGTGCGCCGCCGATCGGCGCGCGCGGTCGCTGAGCAGCTGACGATCGCAGAGAATCTACTCACGCTCTCGATATCTCGGTTTCTTGGTACGGCCGAGCGCCGACAGCTGGCAGCACGGAGGGATTCGTGTTAACGATGTGTTCGGCCATGAGCCAGTCGTTTGGATCGTTGATGTCGTACCCCTCGAGCGCCTCGGTAAAGAACGGCTTGAGCACTTCCCCCGCGATCGTCCGCTGCTCAGCGACCACACGCGCCCACGCGATCTCCAGGCTAGCGTTCTGCACGTAGACAACCGGCAGGGATTGATATTGGCTACTGTGCCACGGCTGCTGCCGTACCGGCCCATAGGATAACAGTGGCGCCATCCGCTTGCCCCGCACGACCCACATCTTACCGGGGTGCTGGCGGCACTTCTCGACGGCCCGTAGGGAGTCGACTCGAGGATGATCAGTTGTCCTGGCTGCAGGTGCTTCGCAATTTCGTCGACCGCCGCCACAATATAAGAGAGGTCGGGGTCTTTGGTCTTGCGGAGCGGCATCGGCACGCAGATATTCACGGTGTCGACCCCGGCGAGCTTGGTGAAATCGGTCGTTGCGGACAGGCGCCCCCCGCTCGTGACGGTTCGGATCACCTCGGCGGAAACATCGGCGATGTAGGACTCGCCGCGAGCAATCTGATCGGTCTTCCGGCGGTCGATGTCAAAGCCGAGGGTGGTTATCCCTGCCTTGGCAAATTCGACGGCCAGGGGAAGGCCGACGTAACCGAGGCCAATGATCCCCACGTGGATTTCTCGAGACCGAATCTTGTCCAGCAGCGTGCTCGCCACCACGGCTAGAGTATGCCGGATCGTGCACAGTGGCACAATCGGGTTTGAGGTAAGACGATGGAGACCATCGACGTCGTAGTCGTCGGGGGCGGGGTCGTCGGGCTGGCGGCCGCGTGCGCAGTGGCTGAACGCCACCGCTCGACCTGCCTGCTCGAACGACAGCCGCGGCTGGGTCTCGAAGCGAGCACGCACAACAGCGGAGTTATTCACGCCGGCATCTACTACCCCAAGCATTCGCTCAAAGCACGCCTATGCGTTGAGGCACGCGAGCAGCTCTACACGTTCTGCCGGCGCCGTGAGATTCCGCACGAGCGCTGTGGAAAGCTCATCGTGGCGGGCGACAAGCGGGATATCCCCGAGCTTGAACAGCTGGCGGCGCGCGGCCACGCAAACGGGGTTGCCGACCTCGAGCTGGTGGATCGCACATTCATCCGGCGGAAGGAACCGCACATCGAATCGCCCGCCGCCATCTGGTCGCCATCGAGTGGCATCATCGATGCGGAGGCCCTGGTGCGCAGCCTGACCAGACTGGCCGCCAGTCGTGACGTTCACCTGCTGCCTAGCACGAGGGTGGGCGGCGGTGTCTGCCGGGGCGGCGGGATCGAGCTACGCACGCCGCGGGAGACGATCCTGGCGCGGACGGTCGTCAACGCCGCGGGCCTGTATGCCGACGAGCTGTCGGCATCTCTCGGTGGCGAGATGTTCACAATCTACCCGGTGCGTGGGGAATATGCCGAGCTGGTTCCGGCAGCCCGTGGACTCGTCGGTAGGTTGATCTATCCGCTTCCGGATCCCTCCGGTCACGGCTTCGGAGTCCATCTGACGCGCACGACCTGGGGTAGCGTCACGCTCGGACCGACGGCACGATATCAGCCGGCGAAGGACGATTACGAAAGCGATCGGCTACCGCTCGAACGGTTTTATGAGTCGGCGCGCCGCTTCCTACCCGAGATCACGCTGGCGGACCTGAGACCGGGCGGGACCGGTATCCGTGCAAAGGCCTGCCCGCCCGACCAACCGTTCGCCGATTTCCTGATCGGGCACGACCGCCGGGTGCCGAATTTGATTCAGGCTGCCGGGATCGACTCGCCCGGCCTGACGTCCTGCCTCGCCATCGGACAGATGGTGGCGAATTTGGTCGACGAGGTGCTCGGGTGAGAAGCGCCGGCTGACGGGGCGGCAGGGCTGAAAGATTGCCCAGAGCAGCGACACAACGCGAGCTGGCACGAGCATCGGTTGCCATGATAAGGCGCACTTAGAGAACCACCCCGAAAGTGGTCAATGTCGCACAACCGCCTGTAGCCGGGCAGCAGCATAGCGGGCAATCGCGTCCTGCCAGGTGGGCATTCGGATGCCGGCCGTGGCGAGCTTCCCGTTTGAAAGAGCACAGAACCGTGGACGGCGCGCGGGAAGCCTGACATCGTCCATCCGGACCCGCTCGAGCGGCACGTCACACCCAAGATGGCCGGCGAGCTCCACGGCTACCTCGAACCACGTGGCCAGGCCGGAGCTGACACAGTGATACAGGCCAGGCGGCGGATTGGCCGCCAGGATCCCAGCGGTCGCCTCAGCGACGTCATCGCTGTAGCTGGGAGAGACGGTCCGATCGACGAACGCTCGGACCTGCCGCCCATCGAGCATCGCGTTCGCCATCCGGTCGAGGGTGCCTCCCCGCACCCCCCGCGAGACGTCGGACTCAATAGCCGCGCCACCAAACAGACTCTCCACCCTCAACACATAGTATTGAGGCGCGTCACGGGCGAACCATTCGCCTAACAGCTTCGACACCGCGTACACACTTTGGGGATTGGGGGAGTCTTCCTCTATATATGGCCGCGTAGCCGTTCCATCGAATACGAAGTCGGTACCGTAGTGGACGAGCGTGGCTCCAACGTCACGCGCCGCGAGGACTAGCGACCGCACGCCAAAAGTATTCACCCGCATGGCGTGCACCGGGTCGTCCTCGGCGCTATCGACATCGTTGTACGCGGCGCAGTTAACGATCGCCGCGGGTTGCAGATCCAGAACCGTGTCGATCACCCGCGCGTGGCTCGTCACGTCAAGCTCCGCTTTGGTCACTGCGACCACCTCGTGCCGCGAAGCGAACGTCCGACAAATGGTGACGCCGAGCTGACCCCCAGCGCCGGTGACCAGCACCTTCACCGGGCTCGCTCCTTTACTATCGCGCGCGTCTCACGGTCGATCTGACGCCGTCTAATAGACTCCCTCTTGTCGTGCGTCTTCTTACCCTTCGCGACGCTCACCGCCACCTTGACGCGCCCGTTCTTGAAGTACATCCGCACAGGCACCAGCGTGAGGCCACGCCCAACAGTCTTGCCGACGAGCTTCCTGATTTCGCGCTTGTTAAGCAGTAGTTTGCGACATCTGAGGGGCTCATGATCAGCGTACCCCCGATGACTGTACGAACTGATGTGCACATTGTAGAGAAAAACCTCGCCGCCTTCGACGCGACCGTAGCTGTCCCTAAGAATCACCCGCCCCTCGCGAATCGCCTTGACCTCAGTCCCGAGCAAGACGATGCCTGCCTCGTAGGTCTCGAGCAGATGGTAGTCATGGCGGGCCTTTCGGTTGTCGGCGATGAGGCGCTCGGCGGGGCGGTCGTCACTCATGCGGGCGGGACCACCTGGGTTCGTGCGGCCACGAGCTTCACGGCAAGTAAGATCGCCTGAATCATACTAGACGGATCGGCAAGCCCTTGACCGACAATGTCGAACGCGGTGCCATGGTCAACCGACGTCCGCACGATTGGCAGACCGAGGGTAACGTTAACCGCCCGCCCGAAGGCAACCAGCTTCACCGGAATCAGCCCCTGGTCGTGATAACACGCCACCACGGCATCAAAGTCGCCATTGAACGCCCGGGTAAAGACGGTGTCGCCCGGCAACGGGCCCGTGATGTCGATGCCACGCGCGCGGCAGGCCTCGACTGCGGGTTGCACGACGCGCGCTTCCTCCTTTCCGATGAGACCGCACTCACCCGCATGCGGGTTGACCCCGGCCATCGCGAGGCGTGGACGGGCAAACCCGACGTGCGGCAACTCGACATGCGCGAGACCGATCACCCGCTCGATTCGCTCGCGAGTCAGGAGTCGGGGAACGTCACGGAGGGGGACGTGAACAGTTGCAAGCACCACGCGGAGGCGTTCAGCGTGGAACAACATCGCCACGTCGGCCACCCCGGTGAGATGCGCGAGTAGATCGGTGTGCCCGCGCCAGGGGAGGCTGGCCAAACCCCAGGCTTTCTTGCTGATAGGCGCGGTGGTAATGGCATCGAGGCGGCCGCCGACCGCGTCGGTCGTGGCCGCCCGGACGGCTTCGTACGCGGCGCGCCCCGCCTCGGCCGACGGCATGCCGTGCGAAAACGTGGCGCACTCCGACTCGGTGTGCGGACCGTACAGCACTGGCTCGCAGACCTCGAGGACCCGCGAGTCACGGGCGGCCGCAATAGCGACTTCAGGTCCGATGCCGGCCGGGTCGCCGACAGTGAGACCAATGCGGGGTAAGGGCATCAAGTGTCGAAGCGGGACGCCCCGCGTGGCTCTCAGGCGATGGAGCAGGCGCGGTCAACCTAGCCGCAGGTGCCGCAGCCGCCAGCGCCACAATTACCACTGCAGTTCCCGCCGCAGCCACCAGTTCCGCTCTTGCTGCTACAGCTACTTTCGTGCGCGCAGCCCGCGAACTGCTCACCCTTGGCGTTGGGTAGCTCGTAGCGCAGGCAGCATTTCAGGCGACCGCACAGACCCGACAACCGCGAGGGGTTTAAGTTCAGGTTCTGCTGTTTCGCCATCTTGATCGAGATTGGCTCGAACGTCTGGAGCCACGTGGTGCAGCAGAGCGGACGTCCGCACGTGCCATAGCCGCCGAGCATTTTCGCTTCATCTCGTGCCCCGACCTGCAGCATCTTGATCCGACAGCGGAACTCGGTTGCCAACTCACGCACGAGCTCGCGAAAATCGACGTGCCCGTCAGCAGTGAAGTAGAAAATCAGCTTGGAATTATCGAGCCGTTGTTCGACGCGCGTGAGCTTCATCGGCAGTCCGCGCTCCTTGATCTTCATCAGGCAGACGCGGCGCGCCTCACGCTCGCGATGCTGCTGCTTGAGCCGTGTCGCCACATCTTGCGTGGTCGCACGCCTCAATAGCTTGCCTCCAACACCCGCCGGCTGGGAGCGTCGCGCCGCGGTCTGCGGCACAGTCCGGGTCACCGTGCCCATGTCCCGTCGCTCGCCGTGCGCGACGACGAGCGCATCTCCAGGCTGGAGCGAGGGATCAAAGCCGACCTCGGGAAGGAGAAAGGTGTGAACACGCCCGACCGGGTCGAACTTCACACTGACGAACGGCGCCCGTGTTTCAGTGTGCATCTCACTCATCTCTACACGGCGACCGAGCCGCCTGACAGTCGCGACTGGGCAACCTCTCCGGAACCACTAGAGCTGACACGCGAGCCAGTCCGCAACGACCTTGGGACTCGCGTTCTGCTCGATCGCACCGAGAGCCCGACCGACCGCGACGAAAGCATGTTCTCTCCGATCGCTGTCGTACGCCTTAGCTAGAGCGACCAACCCAGGCTTCAGATCGGCGTTCCCCAACCATCGGTCGTCCGCGCGGACTGCAACCAGCTCCAGATCTCTGAGCAACGACGACAGGGTGTGCAGCCGGAGCGTGAGCTCGTCGCGGACCTGCGCCGGACGCACGACACCCTTCGAAGCCACTAGCTCCTTCGCCCCTTCCAAACGCCCACGAGGGTCGCGAGCGCTCGCCGCCACGCGCAGCAGATTGGCGGCCGCATCGCGCGCAGCGGTGAACGCTCCGGAAGACACTTCTAACGCCCGGCCGATGCTCCCTTCCGAGGCGGCCGCAGCCGCTTGGGCAGCCCGTTGTTCATAGCCATGTCGGTTCACCAGCACGTCGACGACGTCGGACGCCACAAGGCGGCCGAAATGGAGCTGCGGGCACCGAGAGCGCACCGTCGGCAACAGCGCGTCTGGACGCGAGCTCACCAGTACAAACGCTGACCGCGTCGCGGGCTCTTCGAGCGTTTTGAGCAGGGCGTTCTGCGCCGGCGGCACGAGACGATCAGCCTCATCGATAATCACCACACGCCACCGGCCCTCGAATGGCCGGTAGGCTGCCTGGTCGATCGCCGCGCGCACGGGCTCGATGGTGATTGAGCCGGTCTCACCTGGGTTGACAGCCAGCACGTCGGCAAATAGACCGCGCTCGATCCGCCTGCATGCCGCGCACGCGCCACAAGCGTCCACCACAAGCCCGTCGGTGTCGGCCGACGCCTGAACCGTTGCCTCGCAGTTCAGAACCTGGGCCAACGACCCCGCCACAAGTCGCTTGCCGACACCATCCGGCCCCGCAAAGATAGTGCTGGGTGGCAGCGAGCCTTCCCGAACCGCGCGGGCAATAACCCGCAGCAGCGGCCGGTGACCGACGACGTCTCGGAATGGCATGCCCCCAATGCCGATGCTACCACAGCAGGCCTCACGTTCGTCGCACTAGCAGTAGGCAGTGCCACCGCTATAATAGCCTTGGTGGTTTTACGCTTCGCGTAACTGTACCGCCCCAGGGTTCTTGGACAGTGGTTTGACGGTATTCGCATCTACGCGGCCGCGTCCAGCCCGACGAGGTCGCGTCGCACCTGCGCGGGGCTTCGGTAAGCGTATTTCTCAAGCATCCATTGTTCGTTGTATGTCCGCTTGAACGCGAGCAAGGCCAGGCGGAGGTCTTCGATGGTCTCGAAGCTCCGCACCCACAAGAGATTTTCCTTCAGCGTGCGGATGAAGCGCTCCGCCACGCCGTTACCTTCGGGCGCTCGCACAAAGCTCGGGGAACTCTCAATCCCGAAGAACGCGATCTCCTGTTGGAAATCGGCGGCCAGGTAGTTCGACCCGTGGTCGTGACGCAGCCGCAGCCCGCGGGCGGCGCCGTCGCTGATCCCGCCGAAGCGTTCGCGGACACCCTGGCGGATGGGCTCCAGGGCCTCGAAGCGGTTGCCGCTCTTGGCCGCATGCAGACCGATGCACTCGGTCGTGCAGTGATCGACGGCCACGAACACGCAGGCCGCCCCCTCGCCCACGGTCACCGTGGCCGTCATGTCGGTGCCCCACATCACGTCAGGCGTCTCGGTGGTGATCGTGCCGTTGTGCACCGTCGGGCCATGCGCCTGGCCCACGCGGTGCGGGGCCTGGAGGTCGTGCGCACGCATTAATCGGCGCACCCGCTCCGGCGAGGTCCGAATCCCCTCGACCCGCAGCTTCGCCCAAACTTTCCGGTAGCCCTCACCATGAAACGGCGACGCTTCGAGCACCCGGCGGATGTGGCCCACCAGGACATCGTCCGGGGCCGCGCCGACGGGCCCGCGGCGATGCCCGCGCGCGCAGTCCCGCGGTACCTGCCGCCGCGCATAGACACTCGACCGCGGCCGTGCCCACACGCGGCAGACGCGCTGCACACCATACGCCCGACGGGTGGAGATCGACTGGGCGCCACTCATTGCGTCGACCTCCGGCCGGCCAAAGGGCGGCCGGCCTCCAGCTGGTCTACCTTCGCATACAGCAACTCGGTCTCCATCAGGAGTTCGCCGATCTTGGCCTGCAGCCGACGGTGGTCGTCGTCCACCGCCTCGGTCGCTCGGCTCTTCAAGCCGGCCTGGCCAGCCGCCAAAAACCTATCGCGCCACTGCGAGGCCCGCGCCGCCGTGATGCCCAACTCCCGCGACACCGACTCGAGATCCTCACCCCGCAGGAGGCGGAGCACCGTCGCGCGTTTACACCTGGCCGAAAACCGCCCCTTCCGGTCACGCGCGGCGGCCGCTCCAGTCGCCCTCCGGGCTCCCTCCGCCGCCACCGAACTCTGATCGTGCTTCCTCATCTCGACACTCCTCCTGCGAGCACTCTCTCGCAATCAAGTGTCCAAGAAAACCCTAGGGCGATGTATAACCACGATGCATCGCTTTTCTTGACGCTCACCTCAATGACGGCGATGTTACCACGCCAGCCGGCTCAAGCGCTCCAGATCTAGCGACTAGCGACCGCCGTCGGATCCCTTAGCGCCACCCTTCTCCTAACGCTACTCGTCGTCCATTGGATCACGAGCGCGCCCGCACCGAATATTCAGGTCGAATGGGACGACACAATCTCCGAGAAGGCACGTCGCGAACTCGAACATCAATTTCAGCTGTTGAACCAAGCAGCGATCCGCGACCGAATGTGGTCCTACGACCTCATCGACGCGTCTACGAGCAACATTGCAGCCTTGGTCAACAACCCGGCTATCGTCTCGACGGTGTTCCTTGATCGAGAGGCGCTCAGTGTGTCACCGGATGCGCCGCCTGGCGTAATCACGACGTGGGTAGGCGACCGGATCCCGATCCTGAATCGTCCGGGTGTCATGAGAGGCGTGGCCTTATCCCTGGTCGCAATGGTTGTCGGGGCATTGATGATCTTCTTCGCCACGTTGTCCAACCCGGCGCGTTGGCCGGACCTGCTCACCAGAGCGGTTCCCTCCACTACGGCTGAGGCGCTCGGATTCTATCGTGTCCTCTTTGCCGTTGGTTTACTTGTGGTCTTCGTTAACGCGCAGTTTGGCGAGTTGCCGGCGCCCGGTCACACACATCCTGCCAACGCCTGGCTGGCCGATTGGGATTGGGTGCGGTGGATCGTTAATCGCCCTACACTGGTGCGGTGCCTGGAAACGACAATCACCGCGGCTATTCTCCTGTTCGGGCTGGGGTTGTGGACCCAGACCGTCAACACGGTTCTGGCCGGGAGTTTGTGGGTGTGGACGCTTGTGCGTCTTCATCACACCGGCACTCACCCGTGGGCCGTTGCACTGATCACGGTCCTTTGCCTGGTGTCGGTGCGATGGGGTGACGCGTTCAGTCTCGACGAGACGATTCGACGGTGGCGTTACCGAGGCTTTCCACCAGGGCGACAGGGGAAAGCCTACGGCCTGGCGGTCTGGCTGCCAGGGCTAGTTCTGGGAACCGCGATGGCAGGCGCGGCCTATGCCAAGATCCACGGCGGTGGATTGTCTTGGATCATCGGTGGTGCGGTTAAATATCACTTCGTGACGGATGCGGGGAACGCGCCCGTCGATTGGGGCCTCTGGATCGCCAGCCACCACTTCGCCGCCGTTGGAGCGTCGGCTTTCGCCGTGCTGGCAGAAGGCAGCCTTGTGATTGCGGTCTTCTCGCGATCCGTCCGCCTTCGGGTGCTCCTCGGCGGCACCAGCCTGGCGCTGTTAATCGGATTCAACCTCTTCCAAAACGAGGTCTGGCATGCTTGGTGGATGCTCTGGTCGTGCTTCTTCATCCCGTGGGGCCGATTGTTCAATCGGTTGTCGACGTGGGTGCCGGCCCACATCGTGCTTGTCCGTCGGCATTGCCGTCAGTGCACGTCGCGTACTCGCATTCTGCACGCACTGGACTGGTTCAACGCCATCAAATTTATCGACAGCGACGACGATACCTCCACGGTAGCAGTGCTGGAGCAAGTCGATAGGCCCGTCGTCGATCTGCATGTCGGCAATTCAGCGAGCGAGGCCACGTTTGGATACGTGGGATGGAATCGCGTGCTTCGCTCCATTCCCATCGCCTGGCCAATGGTCATCGTCGGCTCAATTCCGCCATTCCGATTCTTCAATGCTCGGCCACATGGCGTCCCGAAGCAAAAAGTGGAAGAACCGATTGACCAGACCCCGAGGCCGCGTGCCAGCGTCCGGGCACGCGCCGACGTGCTCCCGCTTGCCCGCATGCACTACCAGGCAATTGTTCTCGTTTGTCTACTCCAGCTGGTCGCGTCCACGTTTCAGTTCGAGCAGCAGCCGTTGCTGTCGAACTACCCAATGTATTCACTGACGTACGCCTCAACCGATGCGTTCGACAACGCCGGAATCATTCAGGCTGATTTTCGCTTCCGCTCGCGGACCACATCGAGCGAACGCGACGTCAGTCGCGTACTCGAAACGGTCGAGCTTGACGGACCACTTCGGGACGCGATCCTCTCACTAGCGGCAGGAGAACCGTTCTCGGCTGAGCTCCGCGAGCGCGTACGGTGGATCTCGGAGGCCTATCGGGAACGAACGGGCAAACAGCTCGGCACCGTGACACTACTACGTGACGAGCTGGCGTTCGACTGGTCGACGGGACGGCTTCACCCAAAGGCACAGAACAAAGAAGTCCTGACGCTCGACACCACCACACTCGAGGTGACTAAAGTCCAAGCAACAGAGGTCGCCCTTAAGGACGCGCGCCATTCAGCCTCAGTCCCAAGTCCATCTCGACGATATAATCGCGTGTCACCCCAGCGCTGTATCGCATGGAAGTCCTAGAGCTGGAGCATGTTCATTACATATTTTAAAGCGTCTCCTCGCACAACTTGGTCTTCGTGGCTTCGCCTACGACGTGTGCGCCGTATCCTCATAGCCACGTTGGTGAGTCTCAGCGGTTTGGCGATCCTTCGAGTCGCACTGTGGCATCCGCACACCGTTGCCGGAACTCCTCCTCCCGATCGCTACGCACGACTCTCCGGCGTCGTGCACGTACATACCCGTCACTCCGATGGTGGAGGCACCGTTAAGGAAGTCAGTCACGCGGCCAAGACAGCCGGTCTCGATTATGTGATCATCACCGATCACAATAACTTAGATGGCAAGCTGGACGAGGGCTACGCGAGTGGGGTCCTAGTTATCGTCGGCACCGAACTCTCTACGGAGTCAGGCCATATCCTCGGTCTCGGGTTTCCAGAACCGACGTTTCGTTTTTCAGGAGACACGCTCGATACGCTTGGGGATATCTATGACCTTGGCGGTGTCGGGTTCGCGGCACATCCTAACCACCCCCGGCCTGACCTGCGCTGGACGGGATGGGAGTTTTCCGGCCCCTGGGGCATTGAAATACTCAATGGCGACGCGCAGTGGCGAGCGGCCGGTTGGGGGGGAACCATCCGTGCTGCGTTGACGTACCCGCTCAATCCCGTCTACGCGCTACTGAAACTCCTTAGCCACCCAGAGGCAACACTCCGCCACTGGGATCAACTCCTCGTCAATCGCAACGTCGCGGTGCTGGCAGGAACGGATGCTCACAGCTATGTGAGCCTGGCACAGCGTATCGGTGTACGCTTTCCTTCGTATGAATCCATGTTCAGGTTGATGCAGAACCACATTCTGCTTACACACCCTCTGAGCGGAGATGCTGCTGCCGACGGTGCAGCGATTGTAGCCAGTCTAGCGCACGGACGCGGGTACGTCGGTCTCGACGGGCTCGCTCCGGCCTCTGGCTTTTCCTTTGTGGCCGAACGAGGAGACCAGCAGTGGACGATGGGCGACGCAGTACCTCTATCCCCTCCCCCGATTCTTCGTGCGGGCGGGGACATGCCTCGGGGTGCGATACTTTCCCTGTTCCGCAATGGTCGCGTCGTCGCCGAGGACGAGGGATCCGTGACCCTGGCTGTCACGCGGGCTGGCACGTACAGGGTCGAGGTTCACCTGCCAGAGGTTAAGGCGCCCTGGATCGTATCGAATCCTATCTACGTCTTCGACGCGGCTACCCATCAAGCACGCCGGCAAAAAGCCCTGTGGCCTCCTGTACCTCCGCTTCCAGCCTCCACGCGACTCCTTGACGATTTCGGATCAGATTCGGTGTTTGAGCCGGTGTTCGATGTGTCTACGGTGCTGTCACCGGATATCATCGATCCTCAAGGTGGAGCGGATGGAACCGGGGCCGCACAACTAAAGTTCAAGCTCGGAATTCCCGGTATTCAGACCGAATCCCCATTTTTCGGCCTCGCGAGCTCCAAAAAGTGGGACTTGTCTGGTAGCCGCGGGTTTCTGGTTTCCATCAAGGGAAATGACATCCACCGAATTTGGCTCCAGGTCCGCGACGAAAATCCCAACTCGGACGAAGGTGCGGAGTGGTGGTTTGCCTCAGTGAGAACTTCGCGGCAGTGGCGTCGTGTGGCCGTCCCGTTCAGCCGCTTTCGAACCAGAGACCCCAACACGGATGGGCAGCTGGACCTGGATCAGACTGTCGGTATCTTGTTCACTGTCGACTCGGGTGTTGCCAAACCTGGAGCTGAAGGCGTCATCTGGATCGACGCCCTTGAAACTTACTAGGCCTAAAAGAAATGGCGGGGTCGACGAGACTCGAACTCGCGACCTCCGGCGTGACAGGCCGGCGTTCTAACCAGCTGAACTACGACCCCGCTCTCACGAAGTTCCTAAAAGCCATCCGCGGACAAACCACCGGGCACCAGAAGCGTAGTCACACGCGCGAGGCTCCAGCCCCGTCTGGCGAGACCAAAGTCCCACCCTGCAGCAAGCGACGAGACCGCCACCTAGGCACGTCGTCCTGGTGGGCGGTACAGGATTCGAACCTGTGACAACCGGCGTGTAAAACCGGAGCTCTACCCCTGAGCTAACCGCCCGGCACACAGTGCCCGCAACTCGACCACCAACGAGACAGTATACGGCAATACAGCAGGGCTTCGCTGGCCGGCTGCCGCAGCTTACAGCATCATCGGTCGAGCCGGAGACAACTGGGGAGCCTCCTAGTTGCGATCCTCACGTGACTTGACGCCCATGGGCGCGCCCACCGGCCACAAGACTCCAAGCTGTATTGACCGAGCCATCGCCGATTCGAGTTAAGGACCGGGACTAGAGAGCTTTCAGCCCGAGGATGACAAGAGCAACAAGAAAACCCACGAGCGCCTGATACTCCCCGTTCGCGCGGACCCGCCTGGCGCTGAAGCGTTGGTCGCCGGTTGGAAGAACTCCCCTGACATACCGATCGTACTCGTCGCCAAACTTGTCACGCAGCGTCGCTTCCTCCAGATAGATAGCCGCCAGCGCCGTAACGAGCACATAACCCACCACGAGCGCCGCAACAAACATGTCGGCGGCGGCTATTGCGAACCCCGCGCTGACCACCAACGACCCGCAGTAAAGCGGATGGCGTATCAAACGATACGGGCCGGACCTTGTGATCTCCCGCCCCTTCTCGAGATGACCGGCGGCCCAGACGCGCACACTTTCTCCGATGAGCGCCACCAGCCCACCAAGCCCGATCGAGACCCACGTCGGCCGAGCGAGCCAGAAGGCGGGTCCGGCCACGGCGAAGCCCAGTGTTACCCGAAACCGTGCAATTCGGTAGAGCCACCGGAGGCGTAGGCTGGCGTCGAGGTCAAGCATGAGTCGAGAGTGTCGCGAGTCGCTGCTCGACCGCACCAGCGACCTCCTCGACCGATATGTCGGCCAAACATCGGCTCGGCTGGCAGCATTGACGGACAACAACGCCAGCTGATGCGACCGCCGTGCGCACTTGCTGACACCGGCACTGATTGTAGCGCGACACGACCACGTCCGCTGGCGACCAGGGGCCATTGCGGGCGGGATCGCTCGGCCCATACAAGCCGATCACGGGTGTCCCAACCGCCGCGGCAATGTGGATCGGGCCAGTATCACCGCCAATCATGATCGTCGCCGCGCGGGTGAGGGCCACGAGGTCGATGATACTCGTAGGCGGCGCGAGCACCGCGGCGCCGTCCGACGCCGCGACAACCTTGTGGGCCACGATCTCTTCACCGGGACCCCAGCAGACGGCCGACGGCACGCCGTGCTCGGCCCGAAGCCAACTCGCTAGTGCGCCGTAGCGCTCGGGAACCCAGCACTTGCTTGGCCACGCCGCGCCTGGGTTAATGAGTGCAAAGCTGCGCTCCTTGTCAACCCTCAAGATCTGCCGTACCCGGGCCGGCACGGTGGACGGTTGCGTGTCGATCGGGAATTCCCACCGGCCGGGACGGGCTCCGAGACACGTCGCCAACACCAGGTTCTTCGCGACCACATGAGTCGGCGCACCAACCTTGGGCACCTCCGTGTAGAGCCATCGCGCCCAACGCTCGCGCAAATGACAAGATGGAAACCCAATGACCCGCCGAGCGCCGCTCAGCCGCGCGACGACAGCGGATTTGACCAGTCCCTGAGCGTCGACAGCGACATCGTAGCGTTCACGACGGAGCGCACCAATGAGCCGGCTCGCCGCGACCCACCAGGCACGCCCGGAAGCACGCAGCGCGAACCGACGCTCGATCACAGTGATGAGCTCGACGAACTCCTGATACCGTTCATCAACAACCCAGTCGATGCGGGCCTCGGGAAACGCGTTCCGGAGCGCTGCCGCCACCGGAATCGCATGAACGACATCGCCGAGGGAGCTCAGGCGGACAATGAGAACACGCATCTAGCGTCAGGGGTTGCGCTTAGGGGAGCTCGCGTTCGCTTCGGGCCGGGCGCTCGGCCGACCACTGAGCTGCTCTGCCACTCGGGCGAACAAGTCGCGCGTCGCATGATCTTTTGGATCACCCACAATGGCGGTGCGCCCGCCGTAACGGCAAACGATTTCCCGCTCCGGTACGGTGTCGACCGTATAGTCGGTACCCTTGCAGTGAACGTCTGGCCGAACACGCTCGAGCAGCTCGGCCACAGTCGGCGTCGAAAAAATGACGACGTAGTCCACCATCTCGAGCGCCGCCACCAGCTCGGCGCGGTCTGCAACGGGCAAGATCGGGCGGCCCTGACCCTTGAGTGCGGCAACCGTTCGATCGTCGTTGATCGCCACTACCAATCTGTCAGCTTCGGCAGCAGCGCCGGCAAGGTAGCGCACATGCCCGACGTGAAGCAGGTCGAAGCAGCCGTTGGCCAGTGCGATGGTCCCACCCTCAGTTCGCTCGGCGGCGACCACATCCAGCAGGCGCTCCTCGGAAACGATCATTCCCACGGACTGCTAGGCCTCAGCTCCTGCCGTCCGCCTCCACGGCATGGCGGAGCTCATCGCGTGTCACCGTCGCCGTACCGCGCTTCATCACGACCAATCCCCCGGCGTAGTTCGCTAAACGGGCCGCTTCGTCGAACGACGCGCCCGCGGCAAGCGCGAGCGTCATCGTCGCGATAACCGTGTCACCCGCACCGGTGACGTCGGCCACCTCGTCGGTGCCGAAGATGGGGATGTGGGTAGTACGCCGTCCCGAGACGAAAACGGCCATCCCCCGACTGCCTCGTGTGAGAACGACTCCTTTCGAGCGGGTCTGCTTCAGGACGGCGCGCCCCGCGCGCTCCAACCGCCTGGGATCATCGTTGATGGTGATGCCGAGCATCTGCTCGACTTCCGATTCGTTCGGCGTGCACGCGGTCAACCCACGATAGCGCAGCAGGTCGTGACGCGAATCGATCAGGATCGGAATGGAACGGCGTCGACGATCCGCCACCAGTCGCGCTTTGAGACCCGAGGCGAGCAACGGGGTAATCAAGCCGGACCCGTAGTCCGAAAGTAAAACGGCGTCGCAGCCGGTCACCATGCGGCGCGCGGCGCGCTCAAAATCCTGCAGTGCCTGGCGATCGGGCTCAAGCGTCCCATCGCGGTCAACCCGCACGATCTGTTGTCGCGCCGTGTGCAGGCCGCCAGCCAGGATTCGCGTTTTGAGTGGCGTGCGATGTCGCGCCGGCCGAATCAAGCCGGAGCGGTCAACTCCGCGTCCAAGCGAGCGCACCAGCCGTCGCTCCATGTCGCCGCGGCCAACGAGGCCCACGAGCCGCGCGCGACCGCCAAGCGCTGTCACGTTACTCGCGGCATTGGCAGCGCCCCCGGGAAGAATGATCGTCCGGTCATATTTGACGATCAGAACAGGCGCCTCGCGGGACACGTGAGAGGGCTGGCCGTAGATGAACTCGTCCGCGATCACGTCGCCAATGACAGCGAGTCCCTTCCCATCGAAGCGGTCGACGAGATCGAGTAGACGCGCCGTCGGCGCATGAACGCTCATCTCGCCACCGAACCAGATCCTCGCGCGCGGTGGGGGCCGGCGATAACCGGCGCCGCCTCTCTCATCGTGTCACTCACGGGCGGAACCGGTTCCCGCCAGCGGCGGTGCATCCAAAGCCAGAGCGCCGGGTAGCGCCGAACATACATCTCGAGCACGTCGGTGCACCGTTGCGTGTAGGTTCGAACCGGGTCTGGGTCATCGTCAGCCGGTGGCTTCACAGGAGCTTCGTAGATCATCTTGTAGCGCCCGTGAGGAAGAGGCAAGGCAAAAACGGGAATAACGGGGGCCCCAGTGCGGAGCGCAAGCGCTGCGATGGCTGACGTCGTGGCAGCTGGGCGGTCGAAGAAGTCGACCATAACCGAGCTCCGGTCCTGAATGTGTTGATCGACCATTATCCCAACCGATTCCTTCGCGAGGAGCGCACGTAACAGCCCCCGCACGGCGCCTTGCCTCGGGATGACGCGCGTCCCGACTCGCGTTCGGATCCGCTCGACCAGGTTCTCGAGCAACGGGTTGTCAAGCGTGCGCACCACCAAAACGACCGGTTGGAATAGGACCGCGTGCACCATAACCTGCAGCTCCCAGCAACCGAAGTGGCCCGTGTAGTACATCACGCCCCGTCCTTGCGCGGTGGCTTGCTCGACCCGATCCTGACCCTCGAGCTCAACCAGCTGCAGCATCTCATCCGGTCTAAGCGCGTCGAAATTGAGTAAGTCCACGACGTGCCGACCAAAGTTGGCGAAGGTCGCCCGGAGGATCGCGCGGCACTCCGCGTCGGTTCGACCAGGGAATGCCGCGCGCAGGTTTGCCACGGCGAGCTCGCGGCGCCGCCCGCGCAGTACATAGAAAACGCGGCCTATCCGGGCGCCCAGCGCGAGGCTTAGCCGTCGCGGAAGTGCCTGCGCAAGCACCCGCAGTGCCACCACGATCATGTACTCAAGGCGGTGACGCATCTAATCACACCCAGTCTGCGATAAGCGGCCACCGGTACGCGCCATCGCCAACCGTTCCGCCAGCCACGCCCGCCAGCGCCCGGCCGGCTCAATTTCGATGGTGATCGGGACAAACGCCAGCGGAAACCCAAACGGAGCATGAGGAAGCAGTCGAACCATGTCTTTCTCTGTGGTCAAGATCCAGTCCGCGCCGATCGACTCTGCGCGACGGCAGATGTCGTCAATATCCTGCGCTGAAAAAGCATGGTGATCCCGAACCTTGACCGTGTCTGCCACCACATAACCGCTACGCCTCAGGCCCGCGACAAAGCGTTCCGGCCGGGCAATGCCCGCCACGGCGAGCGTGCGTGCCCCGGCGGTAATCTTCGCCATTCGGTCAGCGCCAGGGTTCGCAAGGCGAGGTGGCTGCAACCGCCTAGTGAAGCGAAACACCTCGGCAACCGTGAGTCGACGCGCCACTTGGCCTGCCACGGTCGCTGACCCCGTCTCCACTAGGAGCGCGTCCGCTAGGTGCGCTGTCTCGACCGGCTCGCGCAAGCGCCCACCAGGTAGGGTTTGGTGCTCATCAGCGTCGGCCTCTCCAACGATGAGAAGTTCGACATCCCGATCCAGCGAAAGGTGTTGGAATCCATCATCCAGGAGGTGAACGGTCGCTCCCAACCGCGTTTCCGCGAGCCGCCCTGCCACGTAGCGATCCTCGGCGACCAGCACACTCACCCCAGTGAGGTGCCTGGCTAACATAAGTGGTTCGTCTCCGGCCGTTTCGAGATCCGCTGTGATCTCGTCGCAATTACGGACGACGACGACCCCATCGCCGGGCCGCGTGCGACGATAGCCACGACTCAGTACGGACGGCCGCTCACCCAATGTCAGTAATAACTCAGCCAATTTGGCGACGACCGGCGTCTTGCCGCTACCCCCGACCGTCAGCGCCCCGACGCTCACGACCGGCTGGGCGAGACGACGGCGGAGCTCGGGTCGTCGCCCGTACCACCGCCGGCGTTTCGCGGCGAGCGAACTATACAGCTTGCTCAACACTGGTCGTCTTCGAGCGCCGCTCCTAGCGAGCGGGCCCGCGCCATGACGCGAACCCCAGACGGGCGCGCCCGCGTTCACCGCAAGACCCGGAAGGTTTGTGTGGCATTTGCGTCGGGTGCAGGGCTCGGCGGCAGCACCCTCGCCATGGCGGCGAGCGTTTGTCGCTTGGCACCACGATTGGCGTCGACCAACGCTCGTGCAGCCGCCCCGAGGCTGGCACGCCGCACGGGGTCAGCCATGAGGACCACGAGGGCCTCCTCGAGGTCCCGCTCTGTACGTACCTGCCATGCCGCGTCGCACTCGACAAACCGCCGGGCGATCTCGCCGAAGTTCTCCATGTGCGGGCCGAAGACGACCGCTTTTCCGAACACCGCTGGTTCCAGAAAGTTGTGCCCACCAGCCGGGACCAAACTGCCCCCCACAAACACGAGCGTGGCGAGCTGATAGAGTCGCGCTAGCTCGCCGATGGTGTCCAATATGACCACATCGGCATGTGACTCGCCGCCGACAGCAAGCACGGTGCGCCGCGTAACGTCGTACCCATAAGCGGCGGCGATCCGCCCGGCCTCGACGAATCGCTCCGGGTGGCGCGGAGCGATAATAAGTATGGCGTCGGTTGTGATCTCGCGAATACGCGTAAACGCTCGCAGGACTGGTTCTTCTTCGCCACGCAACGTGCTTGCTGCGATCAATACCGGCCGGTCCTCCGTAAAT
Organism: Vicinamibacterales bacterium; assembly: GCA_965197375.1. GTDB lineage: Bacteria > Acidobacteriota > Vicinamibacteria > Vicinamibacterales > UBA8438 > CBDAMZ01. The sequence continues at coordinate 49,541 of CBDAMZ010000008.1, read as the reverse complement.
CGGAAGATCGGTAGCACACGGTCACCCACATGCAGATTGGCACCGGTAGCGGCGAGATCCAGCGCGTCGAACTTGAGGCTGCCGGTCACCGTTAGACGTTCAGGCTGGACGCCAAGCGTAACGAAGCGTTGGGCCCACGCCTCGCTCTGCACACAGACCTGATCCAGATCTGAAAGGACACGTCTCATAAACGGTCGCACGAGGCGATAGCCTTGATACGAGCGCGTCGAGAGCCGTCCATTGACAAGCGTCGTCTTGACGCCGCGACGCCGACAGGCCCGCAGTAGATTCGGCCAAAGCTCGGTCTCGACGATAACGACCAAGTCCGGCGTCACGCGGTCGAGTGCGCGGGCGATGTACGGGGTGAAATCGAAGGGAAAAAAGAACGTGCCGTCGACGGCGCTCCCGAGCTCTCTAGCCACCTGCTGTCCCGTCGTGGTCGTCGTCGACAACAGGAGTCGATGCTCGGGGTACGCCGCGCGCAACCCGGGCACGAGACACCGAACGACTAGTGCCTCGCCGACCGAGACTGCGTGAATCCAGATGGACCGCTGGTGATCCGGGTTGATCGCCCTCGGCAACCGGCCGAACCGCTCGCCGACGTTGCCGAGCGCCTTGCCGTGACGCCAGGCATCGTATGCAATCGATGGGAAACGCGCGAGGAGGTACGCAAACAGGAGCAGGCCGTACAACTGATACATGAAAGCTTCACCGGAGTATAAGCCGCGTGTTTGACCGGTCGCAAGCGCGTTCACTAGAATCAGCTGTTTAGTCGTCGGTGCCTCACTTGCGGAGGACGTGGTATGGCTATTAAGGTCGGCATCAATGGGTTCGGCCGCATCGGGCGGAACATCATGCGCGCCGCGCTGAGAGACGCTAACGGCGCGATAGATTTCGTCGCCGTCAACGACATCACCAGCCCGGAAACGCTGGCGCACCTGTTCAAGTACGATTCGGTTCTGGGCAACCTCGACGCTGACGTAGCCGTCAAAGACGGCGGTATTCGCGTGGGCGAGAAGAGCTTCACGGTCCTCTCGGAGCGAGACCCGGCCGCGTTGCCATGGCAGGACCTCGGCGTCGACATCGTAGTCGAGTCGACCGGACTCTTCACGAAACGGGAGGATGCCACCAAGCATCTGGCCGCAGGCGCAAAAAAGGTCATTATCACCGCTCCCGCCAAAGGGCCGGACCTTACGGTCGTCCTCGGCGTAAACGACGACACGTACGATCCCGGTCGACATCAGATCATCTCCAACGCCTCTTGTACAACGAACTGCCTGGCACCGATCGCGCAAGTTTTGCACGACCAGTTTGGGCTACGTCGCGGCTGGATGACGACGGTCCACTCGTACACAAGCGACCAGAGGTTGCTCGATTTGCCACACAATGACCTCCGGCGTGGGCGAGCAGCCGGTGTGTCGCTAATCCCGACGACGACTGGCGCTGCGGTCGCCGTAGGTGAAGTTCTTCCGGAGCTTAAGGGGAAGCTCGACGGCATTGCGATACGCGTGCCGACCCCCAATGTCTCGGTCGTGGACCTAGTCGCCGAAGTGGAGCGTACGGCGACAGCGGATGAGGTCAATACCGCATTCCAGACAGCTGCCGGCGGTCGTCTAAAAGGCATTTTGTCTGTCTCTATGAAACCGCTGGTGTCGATCGATTTCCGGGGTAACTCGCACTCCTCGATTGTCGATGCGGCCTACACCAAGGTAATGGAAGGCGACTTCGTTAAGGTCCTGTCTTGGTACGACAACGAGTGGGGCTATTCGTCACGCTGCGTCGATCTTGTCCACCTGCTCGCTAAGAAAGGGCTCTAGCCTGGTCAAGCGCACCGTCCAAGATCTTGATCTTGCCGGTAAGCGGGTCTTCGTCCGGGTTGACTTCAACGTGCCGCTCGCGGACGGCCAGGTTAGTGACGATACGCGCATGCGCGCGTCACTCCCAACCCTTCGGCACGCGTTGGACCGAGGTGCGGCGCTCGTGCTCGCCTCGCACCTCGGCCGCCCGCAGGGCCGGCCGAAACCGGAGCTCAGTCTCGAACCGGTCGCCAGGCACCTATCAACACTGTTGGCACAGCCGGTACAATTCGTCGCTGCCTGCGTCGGCCCGGCGGCGCGTCAGGCGGTGGCGAGAGCAGGACCGCAGGGCGTCACGCTTCTCGAAAACCTGCGATTCCACCCGGAGGAAGAGCAGAACGACGCGGCCTTCGCGAAAGCACTCGGTGAGCTCGCTGATGTGTACGTCAACGATGCGTTCGGCGCGGCACACCGAGCCCACGCGTCGACCCAGGGTATCGTCGCGTATATCCCAGCAGCCGCCGCGGGTCTGCTCATGGCTAGCGAACTCGAGCAGCTGGGTTTGTTAGTCAGCTCACCGGCCCACCCGTTCGTCGCCGTGCTCGGCGGCGCCAAGGTTTCGGCGAAGCTTAAGGTGATCGAGAACCTGCTCGAGCGGGTCGACACACTGCTCATCGGCGGGGCAATGGCGTATACCTTCCTTAAAGCGCGTGGCTTGCCAACGGGACGGTCACTCGTCGAGCCAAGCCTGACCGACACGGCCCGGCGGGTGAAACAGAGCGCCGACGCGCGGGGCATCCGACTCGAGCTCCCGTCGGATCACGTGGTCACCGAGCGCGTCGAGACCGGCGCTCCACACGACAACCTAACGATCACCGATCCGGCCATCGGCGATCGCATAGGGGTTGACGTCGGACCACAAACCCGAGAGACGTACAAGACAGCGATTCGCGAGGGGCAGACCATCGTTTGGAACGGCCCGATGGGTGTCTTTGAGATCGACACGTTTGCTGCCGGCACGATGGCAGTAGCGAACGCCATGGCCGCATCCCGAGGCACGACAATCATTGGAGGTGGCGACTCGGTCGCGGCAGTGTCCAAGGCTGGCGTGAGCGACCGCATTACGCATATCTCGACCGGCGGCGGCGCCTCGCTGGAATTCCTCGGAGGCCTGACCCTCCCCGGCGTTGCGGCGCTGCCAGATAACTAGGACGGGACCTCCACTCTACCGGCCACCATGCGTGTTTCCGTCTTCGCGGCGAACTGGAAGATGCACAAGACGGTGCAGGAAGGGATCTCTTTCGTCACTGACTTCCGTGGTGAAGTCGAGAGTGTGTCGGACGCCGAGATTGTTATCGCCCCACCGTTCACAGCGGTGAAGCCTGTCGCCGACAAATGCCGGGGCACACGGATCGGGGTCGCCGGACAAGATCTGTACTGGGAATCTCAAGGCGCCTTCACCGGGGAGATCAGCGCGAAGATGCTAAAGGACGCGGGCGCCGACTATGTCATCATCGGGCATTCGGAGCGCCGCCAGCTCTTCGGCGATGACGACGCAGCCGTCCACGCCAAAGTGCGCGCGGCCGTCGGCGCCAGACTCACGCCGATCGTCTGCATCGGTGAAACGCTTGACGAACGCGACGCCAAGCGGACGCTGGCCGTTCTGGATCGACAGATCACAGGCAGTCTTCGCGGCCTGACTGCGGCCGAGGTAGCCGCGCTAATCGTGGCCTATGAACCCATTTGGGCGATCGGCACCGGGCGAACGGCCACACCAGATCAGGCGCAAGCAGCGCACGCCCACATCCGACACCGGCTTGCCGAGACCTTCAGCGACGAGGCGGCATCCAGATGTCGCATCCTTTACGGCGGCAGCGTGAAACCGTCGAATGCTAGCGAGCTGTCCGTTCAGCTGGATGTCGATGGCGCGCTAGTGGGTGGCGCAAGCCTCGATCCTGGCAGTTTTGCGAAGATCGTGGCGAGCTGCCGACCACCGACGGTATAATCGAGGACGATGCTGAACGTGCTACTGTCGACCGTCTACGTGGGGGTCTGTTTTCTACTGCTACTAGTCGTTCTGCTGCAACAGGGTAAAGGGGGCGGCATCGCCGCCGCCTTCGGCGGCGGCGGGAGCCAAGCAGCATTTGGCGCGCGTGCCGGTGCGACGGTCTTGACGCGGGCCACGACCGTGCTCGGTGCCTTGTTCATGGTCGGAGCACTGGTGCTCGCCATCCTCGGCCAACGCGGCCCGGATTCGGTGGTGGGTGGCATAGACGCACCAGCATCGACGCCGGTCGAAGCGGCACCGGCTCCGCCTGCCGCAACAGCGCTGCCAACCGAGGACGAGCCGCCTCAATAGCACGCACCACGACGCTCAAACTCAACCTCCTGGCCCTCTCGAGCGGGCTGGCAACCGAGGAAGCACCACACATCGACCTCCCGATCAATTGCGGAAGTGGCGGAACTGGCAGACGCACCAGCTTGAGGGGCTGGCGGTGGTAACACCGTGGGGGTTCAAATCCCCCCTTCCGCACCAATTCTCCAAAAGACCTTTACGTTCGGGGAGGGGGGCTTTTCATCAGTTCAGCGAGCCAATAGCTAACTGATAGCTGACAGGCGTCGCCGCCGCCGTGCTGTCTAAGCAACGGCGGAGACGATCTACAACTACTGTTCCGTGCGCGCGCGACGAGCAGCAGCCGCAGTGGCGCTCCTATAATGGACGGAACCTTCAGCCACACCATGCGAGCCCGTCTTTCCCAGGTCGTCCGACCGATGCCGTGGCCGCTTCTGGCGAGTGCGCTCTGCGCGGCGCTGGCAACAACCGCGGTCGGAACCACGAGCGCGCTCGACGACCAGGACGACGAACACGACTCACTCGGGCCGCCACCAGTCTATGAACAACTCCGCGAGACTAACCTAAAACCGGCCGGCCGCATCCGCGACGGCCGACTCCGCATCGACCGGTTCGAGTTCGAGCTAACCGGCGGCGAGCTCTACCTGCTAGCACCGACCGACGCGCGGGCCACCAGTGCCGTCTATCTCGGCCGCGGCCTCGTGCGGTGCTATCCACCGGACGGTGTCGAACATCAGCAGGTCAGGAAGCTCCTCGACGAGGATTTCCTCGAGGAGGAATTCGACCGGTTCGTCTTCTGGTTCACCGATGATCTCGGTGACCGGCTTCGCGCCCTAGCCGATGCGACACCAGGGCGCAACACCAAGAAGGCCCAGAATCTCCTAAAAGACCGGCGGGAAGAACTACTCGAACAGCAGCTCGAGAATCCTGACAGCCGTGTGCTGCTGGACCTGTTGAGCCCAACCGCACCGTCCTCCGCCCACCCCCAGCGGCCGTATTTCTACGCGCAGATCGACGGGAAGGATCACGACTGGTTCACCATCGAGATCGAGCCGCACGATCTCGAAGAGGTGCGCGTTTTTCGCTTCGACCGCTGGCGGACCCTCATCAACGTCTGGATGGCATCCCACGCCCTACCAGATTTCGAAGCCGCCACGGCCGAACAGGCGTTCGAGGGGTTCCCGCGTGACCCGGCGGTTGAAGGCAAATTCAACCTTGATGATGATGGTGATGACGGCTGGGACTTCCGTGACCTCGGGCTTTCGCCACGACCGCTCAGACCGGATCGAGAGGGGTGGTTCCCCAGGGTTAGTGTGCCTCGCACCGACGTCGACATCGCTCTCGAGGGTAATGGTGACACGAAAGCAAGCGCCGCCCTGCTGATCGAGCCGCGGGAAACCCTTGCCGCCCTCCGGCTTCGGATCTCTCCGTTTCTCAAGGTCACCGACGTCCGGTGGCGGACAGTAGTTTCACCTGATGTCGAGGATGTCCGCGTGGTCTCGCTGCTCGCGCCAGAGCCTCCTTCCCCAGGGGCAGGCCGGGCGGGCAAAAAATCGGGCTGGGTAACTGGCCGGCCTGACCCATCCAAGCCGGTCGCGCTCAGCGGCGAGCCGCTCCATTATGTTCAGGAAACGAATAATCGCCGCATGGGTGAAGATTTGTACGAGCCGTCGGTCACCATCGCACTGCCTCGGTCAGTCGACCCCGGAGAGCACTTCGTCGTCGAGGTTGCCTACGAGGGTAAGTTGGTCAGACGCCTCCGGAGCAGCCAGGATTTCTTACTCAAGGACACGCTCTCCTGGTTCCCGCGACACCCGGACAACCGACGCAGCCGGCTGAGTCTCACCTTCCGGGTACCCGAGCGCTATCGCATTGCGAGCGGTGGTGTCCTCGCAGACGATCACGTCGAGGACAAGATCCGTATCATGCGATGGGTGAACCAGGATCCGGTTCGCAGTATGTCCTTTCATTACGGCCGGTTCGAGGTCAACGAGGTGCAGGTCGAAGGCCTACCCCCGGTCACGGTCTACGCCAACCGGAATCATCGCGGTTTCGCGCCAGGTAACCGGAAAAAAACGATCGCGGATCTCATCGGTTCGATCCGTACTTACAGTGACTACTTCGGTCCATACCCCTTCGACTCGCTACTCGTCACCGAGACACCGGCGTCTGGCGGGCAAGCGTTTCCCAGCCTCGTCTTGCTTTCGTTCCAGACGTTTGGCGAGCTCCACACAGGAGAGGCCGAACTGTTCCGCTCGCACGAGGTGGCCCACCAATGGTGGGGCGCCGCTGTTGACTGGGAAAGCTACCGCGACCAGTGGATCTCGGAGGGCTTCGCCCAATATGCCGCGGCGCTGTACACATTGATCGGCATGGGCAAAGAGCAGCAGTTCGCCGACATGCTCGACGCCTGGCGGCTTGATGTCCTCGGAGAGGTCAACATCGGCCAGGCCGTTGGACTCAAGCACTACGGCTTCACGCCGGCGGTTATCCGCAAGAGCGACGGCCACTTGTCTGGTCCTGTCGTGGTCGGCTACCGGCTCGCCACCAGCGACACCCCAATGGACTACCGACTACTCGTTTACGAGAAAGGAGGCTTCATCCTGCACATGGTGAGGATGATGCTGACGGATCTCGAGACCGGCAACGACGAGCGGTTCCGCGCGCTCATGCGCAAGTTCGCGAGCGATCACCTTCACGAGGCGGCAAGTACCCGGGCATTCGAAGCGGCGGTTAGCCGGGCGTTCGACGAGCCGATGGGTTGGTTTTTCGATCAATGGGTGTACGGAGTCGATGTCCCAACCTATCGCCCTGAACTCAAGGTGTCACCCTTAGTCGATGCGGCTTCGCCCTTCGTGCTCCACGGGACAATCCACCAGGAAGACGTCCCTGACGGCTTTCGCATGCCGGTGCCGATTTACCTGCGGTACCCGAATCATCAGCCCCAAGTGCACCGGGTCTGGGTCGACGCCAAACAGGTCGAGGTCGAAATTCCTCTCCCGTCCGAGCCGACCGACATCGAATTCAATTACCAGCACGCCGTCTTGGCGCGGGTGAAGTGACCTGCCTTGACCACGCAGTCGCGAAGGCCACCAACCGCAGCACACGATATCTCCGTGTCGCGCAGCTCCGCACCCAGCCAATCTTGGAGACTCTCGAGATGATGGGCCGGACTACCGTCTGACACGAGGGCGCGATGATTGAGGGAATCGGGAAGGCCTATCGGCCGGCCGTGCAGGACCGTCTCGCGTACGAGGGGACGGAAAAGACGCGGGGGGGCACTGGCCCCTGTGGTCGACGTCGCCTCACACGCGCCCGTCCAAGGTTTCGTGGTATGCGCGCTCACGAAGCGTGCGCAACAAACCGTGAAAGGCCGCTGACGTAGCGGGTGCGCTTGGCTGACTAACACTTGGTTAAACCTCGCCATTCTCCTTAAACGAATCAGCCGTTTCCACCTTTGAGGCAATCGCCAGCGTTCGTTCGGCCGCCGCGATAACTGGCCGTTCGATGAGCTGCCCATCGACGAGTAAGACGCCACCTCTATTCCGTTCGTAAGCACCAACGATCTTACGGGCCCACGCTACGGCGTCTGGTGTTGGCGAGAACGCGCCCTGAATGGCTGAAACCTGGGTCGGGTGAATGGCGGCCTTCCCGGTGAACCCGACGCGACGAGCGCGGCGGCATTCATCCGAGAGCACCTCGAGTGCTGGAACATCCATGAAGGGGGAGTCCAACGCGCTCACCCCCGCGAGCGCGGCAGCTAGCACCACCCGCGAGCGGGCATAGAGCAACGCGTCCCAATCCACCTCGCACCCCACGTCAGCAGAAAAGTCAATGGCACCAAAGAACACCGCCGCCACGTTCGGCGTCGCCGCCGCGATCCCCTCAGCCGCGGCCAGCCCTGCCGCGCTCTCGACCATGACTACCAAGGGAAGCTCCGGAAGCGAGGCGGCGAGGTACGACTCGACCTGCTTGATGTCGTCTGCGCCAGCGACCTTAGGCAACATGAGAGCGTCAGGTCGAACGCCGGCTTCGCGCAGGGCCTCGAGGTCGATCTGTCCCAGATCTGTCTTCGGGTCGTTGATCCGGAGAATGACTTCTGCCCGAGTGGGCTCACGCTTGGTAAGTAACGACAAGGCGGCCTGCCGCGCGTCATCCTTGGCACCGCAGGCCACACCATCCTCCAGATCGATGCAGACGGCATCGGCACCGGTAGACAGTGCCTTCGGATAGCGATCGGGCCGGATCGCCGGTACGAAGAGGATGCTACGCCGCACGCGAGACGGCCTGGTCATCGTGACGGAACGCGACCGCTAGTGTTCTGGTCGTTCTAGCCTATCGCGCACAAATATCAGCAGCTGTGTAACCAGATTATCAGGTCGGTTACGCACTAGTTCCCATAGAAGGTCGCGATCTCCGCGAGGCGGCACTGGATTGCGTCCTCGGGAATCCATCGCCCATTTAGCATGACCCCGGCTCTCCTTGCTGCGTCGGCAACGTTCTCGAGCGGATTTGCCGTCAGCACGATCAGGTCGGCTCGCTGGCCGACGGCGACAGTTCCAAAGTCGTCGGTCGCGTTGAAATACTCAGCAGGCCTGCGCGTCCAGATTTCCAGAACGTCGTACGGCGTCATCCCGATGTCAACATACAGCCCCATCTCGTGATGGATGGCAAATCCAGGCACGCTGAAAATCTGCGGAGAGTCGGTGCCAAGCGCGATGTTGGCGCCGTCATCATGCAACGCTTTGAGGATCGTCCGGCGAAGCGTTGCCACCGCCCGATTCGTCTCAATGTCGGTGCTGGCCAGCCGTCCATCGACCGCTTGCTTCCAACGTCCAACCGTCTCCGGCGGCATGTACCTAACCTCGGGACGCTCGGGCAGCACCTCGGCCGAGCCGCGATCGTTAAAGAAGGCGGTCTCCCAAAGCACCATTGTCGGAACCACCCAGGTGCCTGCGGCAACGGTCGCCTGCACGAGCTCTGGGATCCGCGACTCATCGACACGCTTAAGTAGCAAGCCGACTCCACGTAACCCTCGGTTTTCATCCGCGCGATCATCTTCTGGCGCCAGTGCCTCCACGTAATTATCAAGGTGATCAATCGACACTTGACCGGACGCCAGAGCGTGCTGCAAGCCGACGTGATCCGAAACGTGTCCGCCAAAGAGAATACCGACCTCCTCGGCCGTCCGGGCTAGTGCTTCGAACGTCTCCGGCGTCAGCCCCTCGTGTGCTTTGATTAGGTCGTAGCCGGCTACCTTGTGCTCGCGAGTAAGCTGCTCAGCCTGTTCCGGCGACGTCACCCGCGTGCCGTTCATCGAGACGCTGCCAAGATACAGCCGCGGTCCGAGGAGCAGGCCACGGGAAATTTGATCCCGTAGATCAAACTGTGACGGGGTCCCCTGCATTCCGCGAACCGTGGTGACACCATTTTCGACATACAAAAAAAGGAGATTTCTCGTGTCCGCGTCAGACATCTGAGAAGTCGGCAGATGGCCGTGCATCTCTGTCAGCCCAGGCATCAAGTGCTGGTCCTCCGCCTCGATCACCTCAATCCCTTCGGCCAGTACCACCTCGTCCGACCGCCCGAGTGCCACGATGCGTCCACCGTTGATGACAACCGTCTGATGCTCGAGCAGCCGCTCGCGGTCCATGGGCAGTACGTTGACGTTCACGAACGCCAGGTCGCCTTCGACCAACGTGTCGGATCCCTGACTACAAGCCACAACTGCCCCAGTCCAGATCACCGACACGGCAAGGGCCACCACCGTCCAGGCTCTGCTTGACACGCGTGCATCCACTTTTTGTCGCACGTCTCGCGTTTCTTCCTGAGAGATGTCTACGCCTTCGGCTCTAATGGTCGCACGCGGACTGACTCCGGCACGTGCCCACATCTGTAGACCATGAACGTCCGTTTAAACTCGATGACTACTGTGCCGTCTTGATTGAATCCCGTCGTCCTTACCGACACAATACCCACATTGGACCGTGATTTGGACTCTCGTTTGGAAAGCACCTCGCTGCGCGAGTAGATGGTATCCCCTTCGAAAACGGGATTAGGAAGCCGTACATCGGTCCACCCCAGATTTGCCATGGCGTTCACTGATAGATCGATGGTCGACTGTCCAGTCACGAGCGCCAGCGTGAATGTCGAATCAACGAGCGGCTTGCGAAACTCTGTCTTCGCCGCATAGGCGTGGTCGAAGTGAATCGGGTTGGAGTTCTGAGTCAGCAGGGTAAACCAAATGTTGTCGGCGGCGATAACCGTCCGGCCAAGGGGGTGCGGGTAGACATCACCGACCTCGAAGTCTTCGTAGACTCGGCCGGTCCACCCTTGTTTCACCACCATACGCCAATCCGATCCTAAAATTCGAACCTGCTTGGTCTTAGTGTCCGGACATTCGAACTTGCTGGCTCTAGACGACACCTGCCTCGCGCCACGTCGAGACGGTGTCTGGATCATACCCAAGCTCGCCCAAGATCCGATCGGTGTGCTCGCCAACAGCCGGGATTGGATCCATTCGAACATCTACTCCCTCGATGGTTGCCGGTGGCACCGTTACCCGGATCGGCCCCACGCTCGATTGCACCTCCCGCCACCGATCGCGGGTGCGCAGTTGGGGGTGATCCGCGAATTGCTGGACCGAATTCAGCCGCGCGTGGGCAATTTTGGCCTGGTCGAGTCGCTCGAGGATAGCGGCCGCCGGCAACTTAGTGAGAACGGCATCGATCTCGCCATGGAGCGCTGTGAGGTTCTCGACCCGCCTCGCGTTGGAGTTAAAGCGCGGGTCGGCCGCCAGCTGGGATTGCTGGAGGACCTGCTCACAAAACGCCACCCATTCGCGCTCGTTCTGCACCCCGAGGTAGACCACCTCCCCGTCGGCGCCGGCAAACGGACCGTAAGGCGCAATCGCTGCGTGCCGGGCCCCACTGCGCGGTGGGGGCGAACCCCCATAGGTCGTGTAGTACAGCGGAAACCCCATCCACTCACCGAGGGCTTCGAGCATCGAGACCTCTATTGACGTCCCGTTTCCGGTCCGCCCGCGCATAAGAAGGGCGGTCAGAATCCCCGTGTAGGCGTACATACCAGCGGCAATGTCGGCGACCGAGATCGCCGCCTTCGCCGGCTCGGCTTCCGGCCCGGTGATCGAGACGAGTCCCGACTCAGCTTGCACGAGTAGATCGTAGGCCTTCCTATTGCGATACGGACCGGTCGTGCCGTAACCGGAGACGCCACAGATGATCAGTTGGGGATAGGTCCGGCGGAGCGGCTTCACGCCGAGGCCGAGGCGTTCGGCGGCGCCGGGCGCCAGGTTCTGAACAAAGACGTCCGCTTTAGCCAGCAGCCGAGCTAGCACGTCTCGGGCTTCGGGTCGTTTCAGGTCGAGGGTAAGTGATTCCTTGGAGCGGCCGAGCCAGACAAAGTGGCTGGAGAGGCCGTTCACCGTCCGGTCGTAGGAACGCGAAAAGTCACCAACCCTCGGGCGCTCAACCTTGATGACCCGCGCGCCGAGATCCGCCAGCTGCCGCGTCGCTAGCGGTGCCGCCACCGCCTGCTCCAAGGCCACCACCATCACCCCGTCGAGCGGCAGCATTAGAACGACCTGGGGAGACCGAGCACGTGCTCGCCTATGTAGGACAGGATCATGTTGGTGGAGATCGGGGCCACCTGATACAGACGAGTCTCGCGGAACTTGCGCTCTACGTCGTACTCCTCCGCAAAGCCGAAGCCGCCATAGGTCTGGACGGCGACGTTGGCGGCCTCCCAGGAAGCATCGGCTGCCAATAGCTTCGCCATGTTCGCCTCGGCACCACAGGGCTGCCCGCTGTCGAACAGTTCGGCGGCACGAATGCGCATGAGATTAGCCGCTTCAACGTTGACGTGTGTCCGCGCCACCGGGAATTGGATGCCCTGGTTCTGGCCGATCGGACGACTGAAGACAATACGTTCGTTGGCGTAGCGGACCGCGCGCTCAACAAACCAGCGCCCGTCACCAATGCATTCGGCCGCGATCAGAATCCGCTCGGCATTTAAACCGTCGATCAGATACCGGAACCCCTGACCCTCCTCGCCGACCCGGTTCGCGACTGGCACTTTGAGGTTATCGAAAAACACCTCGGTCGTCGCGTGATTCATCATGGTTCGCAGTGGTCGTATCGTGACCCCGTGTCCAACGGCCGTCCGAAGATCCACGAGGAACACCGAGAGCCCCTCAGTTTTCTTCTTAACCTCTTCGAGGGGAGTCGTCCGGGCAACAAGCAGCATGAGGTCCGAGTATTCGGCACGGGAGATCCAGACCTTCTGTCCGTTGACGATGTAGTGGTCGCCATCGCGGACCGCCATCGTTTTTAGCTGCGTCGTGTCGGTCCCGGTGGTCGGCTCGGTCACCGCGAACGCCTGCAGGCGCCGCTCTCCGGCCGCGATCTTCGGGAGGTGCTCGCGCTTCTGCGCGTCGGATCCGTGCCGCAGAAGCGTGCCCATGATGTACATCTGGGCATGACAAGCAGCCGCATTGCCACCCGATCGATTAATCTCCTCCAGGATAATCGACGCCTCCGCGACACCAAGGCCCGAGCCACCGTATTCCTCCGGGATGAGGGCAGCCAAATATCCGGCATCGGTCAAGGTGCGGACGAACGCCTCCGGGTAGGCCCGCTGGCTGTCTAGCTCTCGCCAGTAGCTGGCCGAAAACCGCCGGCAGAGATCGCCGACGGCGCTCCGGAGATCCTGGTGAAGCTCGGCCTTCGATGCGACCATCCGACCTCTCTCACCCCCGACGCTCTAACGCGGCGAAATGTTCGTAATCAGGTACTCGTCAATTGCACCGCGAGCTGAGGCGTTCGAGTTAATAGCCCTCTTTGCAGGTACCCGGTACGCCCGCAGGCCTTCGGCGCGAGCGTCGCGATTGCATTCGTACAGCTTGGAAATCTCTGGAGCGGTGGAATTGCTTAGCAAGACCTTACAGCCTTGCCGCGCAAGATCGACAACGAGCCGCTGAAGCTGTTGCTGTGCTCGAATATTAAAGCCGCCAGCGGTATAGGATGTGAAATTCGCTGTGCGACTTAATGGCGCGTAGGGCGGATCGAAGTACACAAAGTCTCCCGGACGCGCCATGTCTCTGACCGCCTCAAAGACGTTCTGAACGACCTCAATTTCTAGCGTCGAGAGTGCAGCCGAGACCGCTTTCAGACTAGCGCTGTCGCAGATCTTCGGATTGGCATAACGACCTGCTGGAACGTTAAACATACCCCGAGAGTTGAGTCTGAATAGGCCGTTGAAACCAGTCCTATTTAGGTAGATTAGCATTGCCGCTAGCGACGGCGTGTAGCCAGCAGCGCTCGGTGGGCGACCATTCCACGCCCGCTTGCGTTTGGGGTTGAACCGTTTGTCGCGAACCGCGTAGTAAAACTTCTCCGGGTCCTGTTTATGTTGGCGAGCGAACCTTCTCAATGCACGAATGACGTTGTCGACGTGATCGCGGACCATGACATAGGTTCCGATGAGGTCCGCGTTATTGTCCATGAGGACAGTCCGCTTGTCATACAAGAGACCTCGGCTGTACAGGTCGAAGAAGACCGCTCCGCTGCCAACGAATGGCTCGAAGTAGTTCTCAAACCGCTCTGGATAGAACGGTCGGATCGACTTAAGTAGTTGACGTTTCCCACCCGCCCACTTTAAAAACGGTTTCGGGGGATCAGTGAGTGACGGAACCGCTAGTTGTAACGGTGGGGCCGAAATAGGAAGACCAGCCATCCGCTTGAGCCTAAGGCGGTGGCAATGATACCACGCAACCTCTCACCGGCTCTTGCAGACAGCAACCTTCTGCCCTCGGCTTCCGACGTCTATAATCCCCCCGTGCCCGTAACGCTCGGCTCCGAACGCCTGCTCGCCTCGAACGAGCTCGTCGGTAAGCGCGTTGGGCTCGTGGCGAACCCCGCCTCAGTCGGTGCCGACTTTCAGCACATCACTGATCGTCTGGCGCAACAACCTAATGTCACGCTCGCTGCGTTGTTTGGCCCACAGCACGGTTACCACGCCGACGCCCAAGAAAATATGGTGGAAACGCCTCACGCGCGACACTCACGCGTCGACGTCCCTATCTACTCGCTCTACAGTGAAACGCGCGAACCGACGGCAGAGATGTTGGACGGCCTCGACGTACTGGTGATCGACCTTCAGGATGTCGGCACCAGAATCTACACCTACGTGCATACGATGACCAATTGTCTTCGGGCTGGGGCACGCCACCAGGTACGTGTGGTTGTGTGCGATCGGCCGAACCCGATCGGCGGTGACGCGGTCGAGGGCCCGGTCCTGCAACCGGGTTGCGAATCGTTCGTCGGGCAGTTCCCCATTCCGATTCGACACGGGATGACGATCGGAGAACTAGCACGGCTCTTCAACGAGCACTTCCACATCGGCGCGGACCTGGATGTCGTGTCACTCGAGGGCTGGTCGCGGAGGATGTGCCAGGACGACACTGGGTGCCCGTGGATCATGCCGTCCCCAAACCTACCCACGCTCGACAGCGCCATCGTCTATCCGGGGGGCGTGTTGCTAGAAGGGACGAATCTCTCCGAGGGTCGTGGCACGACCAGACCGTTCGAGCTCGTGGGCGCACCGTGGATCGACGCCGACAAGGTGGCAACCCGGTTGAACGCGCAGTCGCTCTCAGGCGTCCACTTTCGCCCCGTGACCTTCGAACCGACCTTTCACAAACATGCGAGACGGCCGTGCGGCGGCTGTCAGATCCACGTTACGGACCGGCGAACCTTCAGACCGGTCCTCACCGGCGTGGCGGTCATCAACGCGTGCCGACATGCGGCAGCCGACACATTCGCATGGCGCGACCCGCCGTACGAATACGAGCACGAGAAACCCCCGATCGACATTCTGTCTGGTTCAGACCGACTCCGGACACAAATCGAGGCCGACATGCCAGTAGTCGAAATCGCAGCAACCTGGGAGGTCGAGGTGACACGTTTTAAGGACGTGCGGCAAAAATTCCTCCTGTACTAGGCGGACCGGATCCCAGGGCTACGAGAAAGCATCCCGACCGCGCGTCACGCGCACGTCCTCTGGCAGCCGGCTCTGCATCACTTCGCCAGCCCGTGGATGATACGATGGATCGTTTCGTGCGTGCCGACGCGCGCTGGCCGATTTTGTCTCACGTGGCGAGTTCAGATGGCACGAGTCCAGGGACTTCAGTTCGACCACTCCGTCGTCATTACTGCCGCGCCGACGCGGGTGCTTGCGGCCTTTTTCGATCCGAGCGCACTGACGGCCTGGTGGCAGGCGGTCCGCTCAGTCACAACACCGCGCCCGCTCGGTATCTACGCCATCGAATGGGAGAAAACCCCGTTTCAAGACGAGGTCCTCGGCACGCTGGGAGGTGTCTTCTACGGTACCGTGATGGAGTTCCGCAACGGCCGCGAGTTCTTTCTCGCCGATGCCTACTGGCTACCACCCGCGAGCGATCCGGTCGGCCCGATGGCGCTCGAGGTGAACTGCCGGGTCGACGGACCCGCCACGAGGTTGCTGGTGCGTCAGAACGGCCAGGAGGACAGCGTGCGCTGGCAGCGCTACTACGACCTCATCCGCTCGGGCTGGGAAGATTCACTCGCCTCACTGAAACGCTATCTCGAGCAAGGCGCGGAACCTCACCTTCCCTCACGGGGCATCGCGCCTCGACTGTGATAACCGTTCCCTTGGGCGCACATGCCCAATGACCGCATCGTCATCGTTGGTAGCGGGGTCATTGGGTCCAGCATCGCACATCACGTGTGCCAGCTCGGCGGCAACGGCACAGTAACCGTCGTCGAGCGAGATTCATCTTACCAGCACGCCTCCTCCTTTCTCGCCATGGGCGGTATCCGGCAGCAGTTCAACTCGCCGGCGAATGGCCGTCTAGCCCAGCACAGCACGCGGTTCTACCGGCGCTTCGATGACGACCTGCGGAGTCCGGCTTATGAGCCGAGGGCGCACTTTAGCCAGCGCGGCTACTTGTTCCTCGTCGACGATACGTTGGCTGACCGCTTTGAGCAACGCTACGCGCGTCAGCGCGAACTTGGCGTACGTATCGAACGCTTGAGCGTCGACGCGATCCACCGCCTCGTGCCAGACCTCGAACTGGACGACATCCGGTTTGGCGCCTTCGGTCCGGACGACGGCTACGTGAACCCGCGCGAGGTGCTGGCCGGCTTCCGACACGCCGCGGTCGCAGCGGGTGCCCAGCACATCACTGCCACGGTCGTGGATGTCCTTCGGGAGGGTGGCCGGGCGCGTGGTGTAATACTCGACTCGGGCGAACAGCTCGAGGCGGGCGCAGTCGTCAACGCCGCCGACCCGTTCGCCGCCAGCCTCGGCGCGCTGGCCGGGGTAGACATTCCGGTCAAACCAGTCCGGCAACAATTGTTCCGGTGTGCCCTCCCGCGAAGGTGGTCCTATCGGTTTCCGCTAATCGTCGACCCAACAGGCGTGCATTGGCGACACGAGGACCCCATCGCCCCGACGGACCGCGACCGTATCGTTGTCGCCCGCACCAACGCCGACGAGACGCCTGGCGAAAATTTCGCCTGCGACATGAGCCGCTGGAAACGCGAGTTCTTTCCCCCGCTCGTCGACCGACTGCCCGCCTTCCGAGACCTGGCGCTCATCGAAGGCTGGGCTGGTCTGTACGAGATGACGCCCGACCACAACCCGGCGCTGGGCGAACATCCCGACCTCGGGCGGTTCTACCTCGTGAACGGCTTCAGCGGGCACGGCCTGATGATGGCACCGGCGGTCGGTGCCGCCATGGCGGAACTGCTCTGCCTCGGCCGGAGTGCAAGCTTGGATATTGCGCCCTTTGACGTCGCCCGGTTCGCGCGTGGTGAGCTGTTCTGGGACGACGCGACGATCTAGAGTTTCCGTAACTCGACAAAGTTGGCATCGGGGCAGTTGAGATCTGAATGGATTCTGACGCAGACGATCACATCGCCCTCCGCGAGTATGCCGCGGCGCAGGAGCTCCTGCTTGAGCGCCGATATCTCTGGCTGCCAAGCGACAACGGTCACCGGTGCAACCCCCTGATACATCGTGAGCCGTCGTGCGACCGCGGCATCGTCGGTCACCGCATGAATCGGCACGCGCGGCCTGAGGGCCGCCAACTGCTGCGCCGTGGTGCCACCCCGCGTCACTGCGATGATCGCGGCGGCGGCGGAATTCCGCGCAAGCGTGACCGCCGCTTCGCACAGCGCCTGCCCGTGCCCGGGCCCGCCCAGCGGTTGGGGCCGGACCTCGAGCGGCGGCGTCGACTCGGCGTCGCGGATGACCGCGTCGAGCGTCCGGACGGCCAGCTCGGGAAACGAACCAATAGCCGTCTCGCCCGCCAGCATGATCGCGTCGACCCCCTCATCGACGGCATTGGCCGCGTCGCTCACTTCGGCTCGGGTGGGCCGCGGCTCGGTCTGCATGGTGCCGAGGACCTGGGTTGCCACGATAACCGGGATCGCACGGGCGCGAGCGCGTCGAGTGAGATCTTTCTGCACGCGCGGGACTTGCTTAAACGGAATTTCCAGTCCCAGATCGCCGCGCGCCACCATGACCGCATCGGCTGCGGTGAGGATGTCATCAAACCGATCGACCGCCTGTGGGCGCTCAATCTTCGCCACAAGCGCAAGTGTGCGAACCCCGAGGCGGCCTGCCACATCACGCACGCGGCATAAGTCATCTGCGCTCTGCACGAAGCTCACCGCCACGAAATCAACGCCGAGCGTCAGGCCGAACTCGAGATCCTCAACGTCCTTGTCGGTCAAGGCCTGGTGCGAGAACTCGACGCCTGGGGCATGAATCCCCTTTCGCTCGCCGAGCGACCCGCCGTGTGTGACCTCGGTCACAATCTCGGAGCCGTCACTGTCTACGACCCGAAGCTCGATCCGCCCGTCGTCGAGCAACAGTCGATCACCTGAACTGACCACTTTGGCAAGGCTTGCGTGCGTCGTCGAGACCCGCGCGGCCCCACCGGGAAAGTTTCCAGTAGTGATTCGAAATACCGCGCCGGTAGAGAGGTCGACACTGAGCCCCTTCGCCAGCCGGCCGGTCCGAACCTTCGGTCCGGCCAGGTCCTGCATCACCGACACAGCACGGCCGGCGCGCGCCGCGCCCGCACGTACAGCCTCGTACATGCGCTGCTGGTCGTCATGGGTGCCATGCGAGAAATTAATGCGAAAGACGTCGACTCCGGCCCCGATGAGCGCGTCGATCTCCCTATCGGCAGCGCTCGCCGGGCCAAGCGTGGCGATGATCTTCGTGTGTCGCACAACACCTCCAACTCTCTCCTAAGCCGCGCATCGTCTTACCAAAACAAGTTGGAACGGTACTAGAGACTCCGCCTCAGAAAATTCACCAGCGCGTACCCATCCATCCAGCTAAACGGCGCGATTCCCGTGCTGTAGTGGCCACACGGGAGAACGACAACCTCCGGAGGCACACCGCGCCGCCGAAACTCGTCGACGAGTTGCCGCGAGAGCCTGACCGGAAACGACAGGTCGTAGCGCGCGTAGATCAAGAGCACCTGTTTACCCTTCATCCGTTCGATATACGGTTCGGGGCTGATCGGCATCCACAGCTCCCGGAGGCGCGCCCGGTCAATGGAACCGTCGAGCCCCGCCCGGACGTGGGCGGTCGACAGGCCCTCCCAGACCACATCGGCAAAAAACGGTGAGATGTGATTCAGCGCAGCGGCTGAGACCCGAGGCTCATGGGCGGCAGTCAGCATAGCCAGGCATGATCCCAGACTGGTACCTAGAACGCCGATGCGCTCGTAGCCACGAGTGGCCAGCCACGCGATGGCTCGACGCGCATCGATCACCGCCTGGCGACACACCTGAAGCGTGCGGCCGATGTTGGCGCTGACGATGTAGTCCGCGCGGTGAAGCTCGGGGGGCATGCGAAGGTCGTGATAGGGGAGGCTCAGTCGCAGCGCGCTGATGCCCACTCTGGCGAACAGACGGCTGAGAGTAATATGTGCGTCCGGATCGGCGTTCCACTGTGGCAGTAACAGGACGGCACGGCGGATTGCATCGCGGCGTCCGGCTGGAAAATACCGCGCATGCACGGTGTTGTTCTCCGCATGTGGAGTTTCGAACGCGCTGGGAAAACGCAGCAGGTCGCCATCGAGCCGATAGGCCGTGGTAGGGGGGGCCGCGAAGAACGCGTCGGTGTCACGCATGACCTGCCGGGACCAGCCCGCGAGGAGGTCGGCCGGGGACAATGCTCCACGCCGGCTGTTGATCGGGACCCAGTCGAGGCCCCACTCGAACGGCTGGACGACACGGTCGGTTGTCGCCGCCGCAAGCCGTCGCTCCCACGCGTGAACAAGACGAGCAATCATTTTCGCGGAGCAATGCTACTATGCCAGGTGAGGGGCCGGAAGGAGACGAAGAAAATGAGTGTCAACAACGTAGACGTCGAGCGAGCGCATGTGCTCCAGACTAACGACAGCTACACCTACGTCGACGTGCGATCGGCGCCTGAGTACGAAAAAGGACATCCCGCGGGGGCGTATAACGTTCCGCTGCTACAATTCGACGTCGCGTCTGGCCAGATGCAGCCGAACCCAGACTTCCTCTCGGTGATGCAGGCCAACTACGCCCGTGACGCCAAGTTGCTAGTCGGCTGTCAGGTGGGTGGCCGTTCGGCACAGGCAGCCCAAATCCTCGCCTCGGCCGGCTATACCGACGTGTCGAACGTCCAGGGTGGGTTCGGCGGTGCGCGCGACCCGGCTACCGGCCAGTTTATCCACCAGGGCTGGGTCCAGGTCGGTCTTCCCGTCGAGGCCAAGGCGACCCCCAAAGGGAGCTATGCGGAGCTCAAACAGACAGCGCGCCAATGAGTGGAGGACAGAACTTAGTAGGGCCTCGGCCTTGCTCTACGACCAATCGGTGAAGAGTAGCTAAATCCTCGTCGCGGTAAGCACGCCACTGATCCAGGCCGCTCATCCCAAATCACGAAAAAGACCTTGGCGAAAGCCAGAGGTCGCTGCGCCTAGGTCACGTTGCCTGGTCACCCGGTGACAGCTATGAGGCGCGCCGGATCACCGAGTGGCACGTGCCTCATGCGTTCAGACAGGCGACGTCAATTTAGCGGTTCTTTCGTGGCGCGCCTGTCTTTCGTTTCGCGAGGCGGCTCACGGCGTAAGCACGATCTTGCCGAAGTGCTCTTTCTGCTCCATGTGCCGTTGCGCCGCGGCGGCGGCCGAAAGCGGAAAGACGCGGTCGACCACTGGGCGGAACTGCCCGTTAAAGAAGAGCTCCGCCGCCCGTAGTAGCTCGCCCTTTGTACCCATGTACGACCCAATGAGCGACTGTTGTTTCGCGAACAGGTGACGGAGATCGATCGACACCTGCGGGCCGGTGGTGGCGCCACAGGTCACGAGGCGACCGCCGCGCGCCAGGCACTTCATCGCGGCAATCCAAGTCGCTTGCCCGACGTGCTCACACACGACATCAACGCCGCACCGACCGGTCAATTGCCGGACCCTGTCCGCGATGTCCTGCGTGTAGTGGTTGATAACGTCGTGAGCGCCGAGATCCCGCGCGCGCGCAAGCTTGTCGTCTGAGCCAGCCGTAGCAATCACCCGGGCCCCGTGGAGCCGGGCTATCTGAATCGCCGCCTGTCCGACCCCGCTGCCCGCCGCCAGGACCAGCACGGTCTCACCTGCGCGTAACGACGCCCGTGAGATCAGCATATGCCACGCGGTGAGAAACGTCAGCGGAAACGCCGCGGCTTCATTAAACTCAACCTGGTCGGGAATCGGGATGACGTTGCCGGCGGGAACCTTCACCCGCTCCGCGTAGCCACCTTCGCTCCGGTACCCGATGACGTCGTAGCTCGAGCAGAGATTATCCTCACCAGACAGACAGGCCCGACAGCGCCCACAACTCAATCCGGGTTGCAGCATCACGCGTAACCCTTCCTTGACCGTGGGCACGGTGGTGGAAATCACCTCGCCGGCGATGTCGCTGCCCGGCGCGTGCGGCAGCCGCACGCCCGGAATGCCGCGCCGTTGGAAAAGGTCGAGATGATTCAGTGCACAGCCGCGCACCTTCACGATCACCTCGCCCGGCCCGGGTTCCGGATCGGGTACCTCCTCATAGCGCAACACGTTCAGATCGCCGTGTTCGTGGAAGCGAACCGCCTTCATGGTGATCAGTTTAGTATCCGGTCCGTGTAATGCCTATAGTGCACTGAAATAGGGCACTGGCGGCGCTCGACCGGGTCCCCGAAGCCCAGGCCGGAGAGCGATGTGTGCACTTCGGCTCGCGACCCGACGACCACCGCGACGAGCTGGTCCGGATGGAGATGGCGGGACGCTGCACGCGTGACCTCGTCAGCACTGACAGCCGCGACACGTGGGACGAACTCCGTGAAGTAGTCGGAGGGGAGGTCGAACAGTGCCAGCTGCATCGCGACACGGGCAATCTGGCCGGCCGTCTCGCAACTGCGCGGGAACCCGCGCGTCAGCGCGGCGCGCGCCACGGCGAGCTCCGCTACGGTGGGCGGGCGGGCTTCTCGAATATCGGCGATCTCGCATACCGCCACACGGATCGCCGCGGCAGTGGCGGCGGTCTCTACACTCACCTGAAGCGAAAAAGGTCCCCGGCCCAAGCGACAGTCGAACACCGTGCGTGCCCCGTAGGTGTAGCCCTTGTCCTCACGCAGGCTCAGATTGAGGCGACTAACGAACTGCCCGCCGAGCGCCATATTCAAGACGAGCAACGCGTGGTAGTCGGGCGTGCTGCGTGCGGCACCAACGTGACCGAGCCGGATTTCCGATTGCACCGCCCCGTCCCGGGGCACGAACACCAAGCGCTCGCGCGGGGGCGGTGGATCGGAGAGACCGAGACGATCTGCCGATGGCCGCAGTCCTGAGGAATCGGGGATGGCGCCGGCGAGCGCCGCGGCGCGCTGGCGCAGGCCGGAGCCGCCCACATCCCCAACCGCAATCAGCGTCCAGCGTGAGGGTGCATACCACTTCGCGTGAAAGGTGGCTACGTCATCGACGGCCAGCGCGCGCAGCGACAGTTCGGTTCCGATCGCAAGATGCCCATACGGATGCGAGCCGTATAACGTCTCCAGAAACACCCTGTCTGCTACGGTCGACGGCACCTGTTGTATTTGAGTTAGCCGATTGACTCGAAGCTCTCGCACACGCTCGAACTCGGACGGGTCGAATCGTGGTTGCGTCGCGATCTCAATCAACAGCGAGACCGCGTCGCACGTATGGCGCGCGAGCGCCGTCAGGGAGAGAGCCGTCACGTCACTCGTAACCTCGGTGTTCAGATAGCCACCAATCCGAGCCAGCGCCTTGTGGAGTTCAATGCCGCCGCGGTCACGGCTTCCTTCGTCCAGTAAGTCGGCCGTCAGCGCTGCCAGGCCGGCCTGGTGGGGCGGATCCGACCCGGACCCGGTTGGAATGACGAGGACGAGTGTGATAAGCGAGGCCTGCCGGTGCTCGACCGTCCAGAGTCGCACGCCATTCGCCAGCGTACGTTTGTCGACATCGGGGAACCGGAACGGTGGATCGGGCCCAACCGCTGGCAGGACCCCACGGCCGACTGCCATCAGGCAACACCCGCCGGCACTGACCCCGGTAGAGCGTTGGATGCCACCGAGCCTCGTGGGACTACACTTAAGGCAATCCGCATCTGCCGCCTCAGGTAAGTGGATGCGGTCGCGCGGATGAGACCGGTATCGGCCAGAAAATATCGCTCAAAGTCGCCAGCGAAGTACCCAGGATTGCCAACGAAGACGTTGTAGGCGTTTAGCTGATCCGACCGGCCGCCGAAACCCCCGACGGTTTGCTGGCGGTTGAGAAAATTGCTCTCGACGCACGCGCGACTCCGCTCGAGTTCGTCATCGGTTGGACCATCCGTGGTCATGTGCTCCAGTTCCTCGGTAATGACACCGTCCAGCTCAGCCAGAGAGTGACCGGGCGCAGCCGTGGCAACGATAATGAAAAGGCTCGAGAGCTCGCGCGAACTCTGCGCGACGCTCACCTCGGTGGCGATGCGGCGCTCGAGCACAAGCGCGCGGTAGAGACGCGACGACTTGCTGCCCGCAAGGCTATCAGCCAAAAGGTCAAGCTCCGCATCGCCCGGAGCGAACAGCGCTGGCGTCCGCCACGCTAGGTAGAGCCGCGACAACTCGACCCGATCCTCGAAGACCAGCGGCTTTGCCTCATTCGGCACCGGAACCGGCGGCGGGTCAACCGGCGCTGGACTCGGGCCACCAGGGATCTCCTCGAAGTACCGGCTAGCCAACTGCAATGCGCGATCCGCCTCGACATCGCCCGCGACCACTAGCGAAACATTGCCGGGCTGGTAGTAGGTCGCGAAGAACTCCCGGACTTCATCGAGCCGGGCCGCACGAAGATCCTCGGACGCCCCAATCGTTGGCCAGTGGTACGGGTGCGCCGGCGGGTAGTGCGCCGCCATCAACGCCATCAACGACATCCCGTATGGACAATTCTCGTAGTTCTGCCGCCGTTCGTTAAGCACGACATCACGCTGAGCGTCGAGCTTTCTCTGAGTCAGCGCGGGCAGGAGGTACCCCATGCGGTCCGATTCCATCCACAAGGCGCGGTCGAGTGCACTGCTGGGTACAACGTCCCAGTAATTCGTCCGGTCGGCATTTGTCGACCCGTTGAGCGCACCACCCACCTCCTGTAACGGGCGAAAGTATCCCGCCTCGTGATGTGCCGAGCCCTCAAACATCAGATGCTCGAATAGATGGGCAAACCCTGTGCGCCCAGGCTGCTCGTTCTTGGAGCCAACGTGATACCAGAGATTTACGGCAACGATAGGACATCCATGGTCTTCGTGCACGATGACGTCGAGCTCGTTGTCCAGAGTTTGTTTCGTGTACGTGATCTCCACTACTACTCACCCACGATCTGCACGACGACCTGGCGGCTGCGCGGCCGCGTATCAAACTCGGCAAGCACGATCTGCTGCCAGGTGCCGATCTGAAGCCGGCCATCGGTGAACGGCACGGTGACCGACGGCCCGATCAGGGCGGCACGAACGTGACTTGACCCATTGTCGTCACCCCAGCGCTCGTGGTGTTTGTAGTGACCGTCACGTGGCGCGATCTGCTCAAACAAACGACCGAAATCCGAGACCGCGCCGGGCTCGAACTCGATAGTCGTCACGCCGGCTGTCGACCCCACGACCGCCACGGTCACAATCCCTGCCGACAGCCCGGACTCAGAGACGGCGGACGCAACTTCGCCGGACAGGTCGCGAATGTCACCCTGACCCGACGTATGAACCTCACGGGTAACGGTGGCAACCATGTGGAGTGTGCCCGAGCGCTCGGATCACGGAGTCACAGAGTACGCGCGGGAGGGGCATTGTAGCCGATTCTGGTTGGCGTCCTGCGACGGATGGTAGAATCACCAGGTCCTCTGGGTTATTAACCATGATCGATGTCTGGGCACCGCGCCGGCACTGGGTGGCCATCTTCGTGTGTCTGGCCATAGGCGCCTTTGTCGACACCTCGACCACATCGGGCGTCGTTCAGCGCACACTTCGATTCGAGCCACCGGAGGAGTGGATCGCAGAGGAAGTAAACTCACCGATTCGGCTGGCACAGTTCGTCTTGCCGAAAGCAGCTGGCGACGTGGAGGACGCTTCCCTCGTCGTCTTCAGCGGCGTGGGCGGTACGGTTCAGGCCAATCTCGATCGGTGGACGAACCAGATGATCCAGCCCGACGGACGACCCTCTGCTGAAGTCGCCACGACAACGAGCTTCCTTGTTGGCGATCTACCGGTCACGATGCTTGATGTGCCCGGCACGTTTTCGGCCGAGGTGCGACCAGGTTCCGGGATGCGCTACCACAAGCCGCATTTCCGATTGAAAGCGGCGGTTGTCGAAACGCCATCCGGTCCCTATTTTTTCAAGCTTACCGGCCCCGGCCGGACCGTGGGACGGTGGGAGGACGGGTTCGCCGCGTTACTCGAATCGGTCCGCTTCGAATAGCACGCGTAGCCTCAAGGGTTTACCGCCAGTCCAACCCGACAAGCTCTCGTTCCGATCGGCAAGGCTGCTGTCCTTCCCCGCGTCGCGTAATTAAATATGGTCTCAAGTTGTTCCTATAAGCTCTACACAATTAGTGTGTCATGTCCAAACCGTCGAGTAAGCTCGCCGCCGATGAGATCGTCGTGCGTGAGCTCCATGAGCAGGAGCTCCCAGCCGCGACCGCCATCCTCCAGCTGGCGTTCGGCACCTTCGTTGGCGCGCCGGATCCGGCCACGTTCATGGCCGACAGAGACTACGTCCGTACACGGTGGGTGGCCGACCCACGTGCGGCGCTGGCACTAGAACATCGCGGCCGGCTGATCGGTACGAACTTCGTGACGAGCTGGGGAAGCGTCGGGTCCTTCGGACCCCTCACGGTCGATCCCGAGTACTGGGACCGCGGCGTGGCACAGTATCTCCTTGCGCCGACGATGGAGAACTTTAAGGAGCGTGGCACACGGCATCTCGGGCTGTACACCTTCTCGCAGAGCACCAAGCACAGCGCCTTGTATCAGAAGTTCGGCTTCTGGCCACGGTTTCTGACCGCGGTCATGGAAAAGCCGGTCGGTCGCGGAACCACGCATGACTCGCCGCCACTGCAACTGTACTCCGAGCTGACGGCGAACGAGCGCGGTTCGGCGGTTGATGCGTGCCGTGAATTGACCGGCGCGATCTACGAGGGCCTTGACGTTGCCCGGGAAATCTACGCCGTCGAGGCACAGCAACTCGGAGATACCATCCTGCTCTCAGGGAACGACGACCTGAATGGTTTTGCGGTCTGTCATTGCGGCACCGGCACCGAGGCAGGCACCGGGGTCTGCTACGTCAAGTTCGGCGCCGTGCGCTCACATGGCAACGGTGAGCGCACATTAAAACGGCTCGTGAGTGCCTGCGAGCAATTTGCCGTCCAACAGGGCCTCTCACGACTCGCCGCTGGGGTCAACCTCGCCCGACACACCGCGTATCGCGTGATGCTGGAGTTCGGGTTCCGCACCACGATTCAGGGCGTCGCGATGCACTGCCCGAACGAGCCCGCCTACAGCCACCCGGGTGCCTTCGTCATCGACGACTGGCGGTAGCGGTTTCGGCTTGTACGCGGAGGCCTGAGATTTACTCGAGCTGCTAAATTGAGACGCTGGACACGACGTGTGGTGCCTACCAGCGTCTCTACCCCGATGCCGTTATCGAGTCCGAGCTTTATGTCGCTCGCCGTGAGATACTGACGGTTCTTCTGTGTCCCACATCATGGATGCGCTGCGTGCAATGAGACATCGCCTCATCCTCGGCGCCGCGGTGATTGGCTTGGGCGCCGTCGCCCTGTCAACGACTATCCACGCTCATCCGATGGAGGGGAAGAACGCCGCGTTTGTCCAAGGTGTCGACGGTGCCGTGCCCGGTCCGTTTGTGTATCTGGGAGCCAAGCACATGGTGACGGGGTATGACCACCTGCTCTTCCTCGTCGGCGTGATTTTTTTCCTGTATCGATTTCGGGACGTCGTCCTCTATGTCAGCCTGTTCACACTCGGTCATAGCATCACCCTGCTCGCCGGCGTGCTCGGCGGCATGGAGGTGAACGCGTACGCAATTGACGCCATCATCGGATTCTCAGTTGTCTACAAGGCATTCGAGAACATAGGGGGCTTTGAACGGGTCTTCAAGGTTCGCCCCAATGCCAAGGTCGCGGTGCTAGCCTTCGGGCTGTTCCATGGCTTCGGGCTAGCAACCAAACTCCAGGAATTCACCGTGACACGGAACGGCCTAGTCGCCAACATTTTGAGCTTCAACATCGGTGTAGAAATCGGGCAGATCCTCGCCTTGACCGCCGTCTTGATCGCGTTTACTTACTGGCGCACACGCACGAGCTTTTTCCGACACGCTTTCATCACGAACACCGCCCTGATGGCCGGAGGGTTCCTCCTCGCGGGGTACCAGGTGTTCGGCTACGTCTTCTACCCGTAACACTGACCGATGCTAGAGGCATGGAGGCGGAAAACTTCTTCGTGCGATGGCTCGTGCCGGAGGCCGACCTCGTGTTCGCTGACGGCGAGGGAAAGACCTTTCTGAAGAGTCGGGGAGGCCGGCCCAGATCCCACCGGGGCTACGCCTGGGCCGGTCTCGAATGTCGATTAGTCTGGGAGTTCTAGGACCTGCCTTTTACCGACGCGAGCGCTCTAGCTAAGTCGACTGCGGCGTGAGCCAGCTGCCGGATCCGTTCGCGAGTATCCCCAGACAGCTCACCGTTAGTAGTGAAATCTCGGTCGGTAACGTAGACGAAGTGCGGAATGATGTGACTCCGGAAATCGAACATGAGGCTGTTCGCTAGCCCGACCGGTGCCATATAGCTGCCCCGACCTCCCGCTGAACACAAGAAGCCAACTGGTTTGTCCGCCCACGCCGAGCCGGTCAGCTCAACGAGATTCTTGGTCGCCGCGCTCACGTCGTAGTTGTAGATCGGCGTGGCCAAAAGCACCGCCGCCGCGCCAGTGACCTTCTCGGCCAGTGGCTTCACCGATGGGTGGTGGTAGCTCTCGCTGCCATCGCACAGAGGCAACGCCCAGTCGCGCAGATCAACGAGCTCGGTCCCAACCCGAAGCTCCTCAAGCGCCGCTGCCGCCGCGAGAGCCAGCCGATGTGACCGGCTGGTCGGGTTAAGTGAGCAGGAGACGACGAGCACGGTAGCACCAGGGCTGGCCGGTGAGCTGGTCATGGGTGCTAGTCAGCTCATCTGGCCATCGTGCTCGACGAGCTCGACCTCCACTCCGTTGGGGTCCAAGAAGTATAGCCACTACCCTGGTTCGTAGTCCGCCTCGTGCCATTCCTGGAGGTCGTCCCGGTTCTCCAGGAAGCTGGCATTGCCACGCTTTCACCCGTAGAACGCTCCGATCCGCTCGATGACGTGATCTTGCATTGCGGTCGTCAGCTCCGGGTAGACCGGCAGCGCCAGCGACTGGCGCGCCGCGTGCTCACTGTGTGGGAAGGCTCCGCGTCGGTGCCCAAGGTCCTTGAAGCACGCTTGCTCGTGGAAAGGCACCGGATAGTAGACCATCGTGTCGATGCCGTGCCCGGCGAGCCAGGTCCGAAGCGCGTCTCGACGCTTAGGCACCATGATGACGTACTGGCTGTACGTGTGGTAGTGCCGCTCGTAAGCAAGCGCCGGTGTCACAAGACCGTCGGCGTCAAAATGCTGATCGTAGTATGCCGCGCGCGCTTGGCGTTGCGCGTACCACGAGCGTAGGTGGGGTAGCTTCACCAGTAACACGGCGGCCTGAATTGGATCGAGGCGGAAGTTTCCGCCAACTGTCGCGTGATAGTACTTCGGATAGGCGCCGTGGTTTCGAAGACAACGCAGTTTGTTCGCCAGGCTGTCGTCGTTGGTAATCACCATCCCCCCGTCACCCATTCCGCCAAGGTTCTTGGTGGGATAGAACGACACACACCCGAGTGTCCCAAGCGTCCCCGCCGCCGCGTCGCCGTCGCCCGTCGGATAGCGGGCACCGAGCGCCTGTGCGGCGTCTTCGATAACGGGCACGCCGTGAGCGGACGACAACTCTAGGATCGGCGTCATGTCGGCACACTGGCCGAATAAATGGACCGGGACAACGGCTTTAGCCTGGTGACGCCGCGCCGTTTCCCGTTCGAACCATGCGGCAAGACGCGCCGGGTCCATGTTGAACGTGGCGGGATTGATGTCGACGAACACCGGCGTCGCGCCGAGCCGAGCTATGACGCCCGCGGTGGCAAAAAAGGAGTACGGCGTGGTGATAACGAGATCGCCGCGGCCCACCCCCAACGCCATGAGCGAGGCGAGTAACGCGTCGGTTCCGGAGGACACGCCGATCGCGTGGCGGGCGCCCGTGTAACCAGTAACAGCCGTCTCGAACTGCTCCACCACGGGTCCGCCGATGTACTGTGCAGACTCGATGACTTCGTGAACAGCCGCTTTGATCTCAGATTCGATGCCGCGCAGCTGCGCCCGCAGATCGAGAAACGGCACTCGCATATTACAGGTTTCGGCTGACCCGCTGTCACCAGCCTACGTAAGCTCGAGAGCCACCAAGGGAGCGCTAAATCGATCCCGATCGTCACGCCGCCGTGTTGTACGGCGCTCGGCAAAGACGCCATCAGAGGGCCTCACCTGTGCGTGTGTCAAGGGCACGAGACCCCCCCCAGCCGTTCCGGCGCCTTCGGATGAAAGTGGCTCTTCCACCCAAAAACGCCCCTTAAGCCGACGTCTCCAATAGCGCCCGGGGAACCGTTGGCCGGAGCCGCAACTGGCTAACCGGTCACACTGAACAGTTCATGTCCTGACCGCAACAGAGCGGTGACTTGACCATCCCATGTCCGTCCGGGCATTTGGTCACTTGAATCTTCGCGCCGTCCTTGTCGATTGTGTCATTCACGAGTCCCTTGCCGCAGTGCCCGCAGGTCATTGTTCCGATGCTCATTCCACATTTGCCACACGTGTAGATTGCCATCGACGTCGTCTCCTCTCGAAGTTCTTCGACTCGGCTAAGTGCCCTGTCTCACAATGACGGCGGCATTCGGCCGCCGATGCGTACCGCCCCGCTGGTCAAACAAATACTCCCAATATGCTGCGCCAATGCTTGAGGCTAAGGCGCCACAGTGACCTTCACGAACCCGTTCGTCCAGCAACACTGGGATCCGCCGACGCCATAGGCATCAACGGCCATCACGCGCACGATGTAGTTGCCCGGCTCGGTGAAGCTCGCGGTCGTCGCCGCCTCGCTCCACGATTCCTTGATCTCGATTTCTTCCTCGCTGAACGTGACGTCGCCCGGGCCCTGATGCTTGTGCCAGGTCAGGGTGACCAGGGGCGGTTCGTCTTCCTTCTTGCCACCGCGCGTCCGACGACGGACCACGCCGTCGTCGGACGCCCAGACGCTCAATATCACCGGCTCCCCGACTGTGGCCGTGAGCGGCCCAGTGGTGATACCACCCGGGCCCCTCCCCTCCGACCCGGCCAAGTCGAACTTGAGTCGTGGGGGAGTATTGCCGCCCGCTTCACCTCCCAGCGCATCGAGCATCCAATCACGGTGTAGGTACCCTGGAATTGCATTGGTCTCGCCACGGAGGCTCAAGGTCCAGATGACTTCCTTATCGCTAAAGTCAGCCGGCACGGTCACGGCGAAGACGCCCCGCCGCCTGCGCGTCAAAAAGTGTGTCGGCTGCCCGAGGTCGGGCCCTCCCGGCTCCATCCGGTTGTCTGGCCCGATCGGGATGTACAGCTCTTCTTTGGCGTTGCGGTTGAAGTACCCCCAGGACAGACTGTACGTGCCGTCCGGATTCTGATGCCAGCCTTCGTACACAGCGGTAATCGTCTGCCCCCGGTCACGGACCGGCGCCAGCGGCAGCTGTTCCGCCTCCAGGAATACCAGCCCGGCGACCACGATCGCGATGCCGATGCCTGCGTCTGCTACGCGCTGCCTTCCCATCAATGTCCCCCTACACCCATCCATTGGCAGGGTGCCCAGAAACGCCGCCAAGTCAACGGCGTAAAGCCAGAGAGTCCTAGTCGATCTTTCGTAGCTATAGGTCGCTCCCACCCTGATGTGGGACGAGGGTTTTGACAACCTCCTAGTCGCTGAAGCGAAACAACGGCCGTGCGTTGATTCTTTTTGTAGAAGAATATCGTCTCCGACCTCGCGAAGACCTCAGCCTTGGGCTGGCTCATCAGCTGCGCCAGCAACTAACCGTCTTCCGGGTTGATCGTGATGGCAAATTCCAGTTGCTCCTTGTATGCGGCCACACAGTTAGTACTTATCCAGGCCCTCGGTCAGTTCGATGTAGGTACCGAAGGGGTCGGTGAAGAACGCAATTGCGATGCCCCGCGCCTCAATTTCCCGATAGGGCACGTCGAAGGTAACACCCCGTGACTCCAGGTCTTTACAAAAGTCCTTGAGGTTCTCGATTTCGAATCCGATATGGTCCAGGACGCGGCCCCGGGTCCCCTCCAGCGGCTCGTTGGACGGGGAATAGGTTAGGTTGACGCCCGGAAGATCGGCCGCCTGGAACGAGCCCCGCATCCCTGGTGTTGCGTTAAACGTGTCGACGTACCAGGCTTTCATCGCACCGACGTCTTGCGTGGCGAAGTGAATGTGATGGAGCGCGATCGGGAGCGTCTGCGTCCTGTTCTCGACGAGCTCGACCTTCACACCATCAGGCGCCATCACGTAGGCGAT
Organism: Vicinamibacterales bacterium; assembly: GCA_965197375.1. Taxonomy (GTDB): domain Bacteria; phylum Acidobacteriota; class Vicinamibacteria; order Vicinamibacterales; family UBA8438; genus CBDAMZ01. Next base: position 18,129 of record CBDAMZ010000008.1, on the reverse strand, counting down.
GTAGGTGTCCTAATTAGCGATGTACGCCATGTCGTGTTCAACTTCCAGCGACGGCGGCAGCTCGGCTTTGGTAACGATCGGAAAGCCGGCCGCCCGCACGTTCTCCAGCATCGCCCTGACGCTCGGCACCCAGAAGCCGATGTGGTTTACCGTTGTCCCCTTGGTCCCGCCGGCCGGCGCGCGCGCGAACACTAGCACATTTGGGAACTTGAAGATTTCGGAGTCGCCCCACGGCGTCGGCGTGCCGCCGAGTGTGTCGACCCAGAACTTTCTGTGCTCCTCGACGCTGGTAACGTTCAGATGGTGGTGACCGTAGACGATAGGGGCCTCGCTGGACGCGGTGAGCTGCGCGAAGGCCGCGGCTGCCACGGCAAACACAAACAGCGCAGATAACGACAAAACGACGGTGCCTCTCATGATCCAGCTCCCTTCAGTGGATAAAGCAGGGGGGGGCCGCAGCGCGACCCGCAACGGCGAGGCCCTAAGCGGACACGTTTATTATGTCCTAAGCGCGGGGGGCTTGGGGCAAGACGAACACCAGAGCCGTAGGACAAGCGCAACACCATGATCGTCCCACCGAACTAAAAGGTCGCGATCGGATTAATGGGCGACCCCATGCCCTGCTCGATCCGGAGCGGTGCCGCCGTAAACAAGAACGCGTACCGGTTGAGCCGTTCGGCCAGCTCGGCCACCCGCTCGAAATCGAGGTTGTCGAAGATCCCGACCCCTAGCGCCACGAGGGCCAGTCGATGCAACGGGAGCCGCTCAGCCGACGAAAATTCATGCGGGAACACATCGTTCCACATATCGTGGCCGATGAACGAACCCCCCCCGCTCCTTCTGGCACCTTCCGTCACCAGCGCCGCTGCCGCCTTCCGTGTAGCCGGCGTGATGAAGTTCGCGGCGCCGAGTTCGTCGTCGCTACCCCAGCGACCCCAGTTGGTGAGCTCATTCATGGCTCGGCGGAAATCCGCCTCCGTTGCGAGAGTCTGGTGGTCTTGCGTCTGGACGGCACCGGTCAAGAACCCAGCCACCAACGCGACCACCCACCGAACCACACGCCAACAGCCAAGCCCCCAGCTTCACAAAGACACTCATTGTCTCCCCCTCCACGACTTCGCATCACTCAGTGGCGCTCCACCCCAATGCGATTTAGTGTTAATTTCCATGGACTAAGGTCGCATTCGGCCACCGATACATCCAGCCCTGCCGCGTTAGTCAAATGCTCCAGGTGTTTTCCTTCCTCGCACCTTGCAAGTAGCCGGATACGGTTTCCCTTAGCTAGCCCTCAGCACGGCGTCGCAGTCATGAAAGGTAGTGTTAACAGTGGTGATTGTGAAGTTAGCCGTGTTCGACTACTTGTTCGTCACGCTGGATGCTCCCCGCCTACCGACACTCAGGCTCTAGATTGACCTTCTCCCTAGAGGAAGCTGGGCACTCAGGTCCGCAAGTCTGGTAGGGTCTCACCGGCGGGAACGAACCGGAGGGCAACGCCGTTGTTGCACCAGCGCTGCCCAGTGGGCTGGGGTCCATCCTTGAACACGTGCCCCTGGTGCCCACCGCAACGAACACAATGATACTCGGTCCGCGGCAGGATAAGCTTGGAGTCGGTCTTGGTGGCCACGCGGCCTGAAATCGGCCCATAGAAACTGGGCCACCCCGTTCCGCTCTCGTACTTGGCACCAGACTCGAACAGCGGTAGGTGACACGCCGCGCAGACGAATGTGCCCTCCCGCTTCTCTTGATTCAGCGGGCTAGAACCCGGCGGCTCGGTCGCCTCCTCGAACAACGCCGCACAGGTATCGTCGGGCAGGAGAGTCCGCCATTCAGAGTGTGCCTTCTCGATCTTCTCGATGCTTTCAATCACCACCAGCAGCCCAACCGGTCTTCCACCGGCGATTTAAACGAACCACCGTCGCACAGCATAACAAGAGGCAGATGTGAAATCTACAGTGGCTCGCTTGCATCTTTCGTGATGCGCTCGTATCCATACATTAGATTGGCGGGTGGGGTATCTCGATGATTGCAGGCGGGGCGTCGCAGCTCTTTTTCGCGCCGAGCGCGAAGTAGCACAGGGAATCGCCTTCAAACGAAAAGAGGATCAAGGTAAGCTCCACCCGGAGCGCCCGATGCACAACGCCAACCAGCCGCCGCGCCGAGAGCCGCCGCTCGGGCAAGCGCTCGTGCCCGTCGCACTGCTGATCGGCCTGCTCGGCTCGTCTGTCTACCTCTTTGGTGACGGGTCGTCGTTTGGTCCAAACCAGATTGCGCTCATCCTCTGCACCGGCGTCGCGAGCGTGATCGGGCTCGTCAACGGACACCGGTGGAAGGACCTCGAGGCGGGAATCAGCCGAGGGATTTCCGTGTCGATGGGCGCGATCCTCATCCTACTGGTTGTCGGGTCGGTGATCGGCACGTGGATCCTCGCAGGTGTCGTGCCGACGATGATCTACTACGGCCTCTCGCTGCTCACCCCGTCAATCTTCTACACCGCAGCCTGCGTAATTTGTGCCGTCGTGGCGCTCGCCACCGGCAGCTCCTGGACCACGGCCGGCACGATCGGGATCGCCTTAATCGGGATCGCAACAGCACAAGATCTCAATCTGGGTCTGGCCGCGGGTGCCATCATTTCCGGCGCCTACTTCGGCGACAAGATGTCGCCGCTCTCCGATACAACAAATCTCGCGCCGGCCGTGACGGGAACGGAACTGTTCGTGCACATCCGCCACATGGTCTGGACCACAATGCCGAGCCTTATCATCTCGCTGGTCCTGTTCACGCTGGCTGGATGGTTCGTGGCAACGCCCGACAGCACGGATGAGCTCGACGAAGTGCTCCAGGTCCTTGAGAGCACGTTCGTGATCGGGCCGCATCTGCTGATCCCCGTCGTGCTCGTCCTCACACTGGTCATTCGAAAAGTACCGGCATTTCCGGCCCTGCTTATCGGATCACTCGTGGGCGGATTGTTCGCAGTCGCGTTTCAGCGAGAGGCAGTACTCCGCTACGTCGGTGAGACCAACCTCCCGGAGGCGGTCGCCCTGGTCAAGGGTGTCTGGCAGGCGCTCTATGGCGGCTACACGCTCGAGTCAGGCAATGTGCTGCTCGACGACCTGCTTTCCCGCGGCGGCATGGCCAGCATGCTCATGACCGTGTGGCTCATCATGACCGCGATGATGTTCGGGGCAGTCATGGAAACAACCGGGATGCTGCAAGCGATCGCTCGACGCATTCTGAGCTTCGTCCGTGGCACCGGCAGCCTCATCTCGGCAACGCTGGTGACGTCGGTCAGTATAAACATCTTGGCGTCCGATCAATACATCGCCATCGTGCTGCCGGGGCGGATGTTCCGCAGCGAGTACGAGCGACGGCAGCTTGATTCGAAGAACCTCTCGCGCACGCTCGAGGACGCCGGCACGCTAACGTCGGTCCTTGTCCCCTGGAATACATGTGGCGCGTTCATGTCTCAGACGCTTGGGATCTCGACGCTCACCTACGCCCCCTTTACCTTCTTCAACCTACTCAGCCCATTCGTAGCCGCCATTTATGGGTTTGCGAACATCGCAATCGCCCCCGCGCCTGCCCCTCAGTCCGAGGGCGAGAGTACTGCATCCTGACACCGCAACCCTGGGAGATCCCACAGATTTTCAATGTTAGTTTTTGGTGACGCACGAGCGGGATCTCGACGTCCGAAAGGTGGGGACCCCTGAGCTTTCCATGCGCTCCTCGCCTAACAGCTACACCATCGGGATCAGCGCGTTGCTGTACGCCATGCCCCACTGGCGTTCGGAGTCAGTGGACGGCTATGAGTGACGGCAGCGGGAGCGCTTCGGGTGAGCTACACCAGGACAGTGCTTAGTCGGTCTGGCAAAGAAGCAAAACGGACGGCGTCCGCGGCAGCGCGATACACTTGTCGTGGTGGCAGAAAACGGCTTCTACCGATTCGGCCGGACGGTTGGCCAAAAGTTCCTCAAAACTAAGTGGATGTGGAACGCGGTGGCGGGAAGTGAAGCCGACGCCACTCGGGCGGAGTACGACGTCGGACGGAACATGGCGGCAGTCATTCACCAACAGGTGCCGTGCGACACGGATGCAGACATCCAGGCATTCCTTGACGCAATCGGACATCAACTCGCGCAGTCGGTACGCAACAAGCTTCACCGTTTTCGCGTGACCGCCGTGGTTGAGGATCATCCGACGGCCTTCGCCCTCCCAGGCGGATTCATCTTCGTGACGCGACCACTCATGGACCTGTGTAACTGCAACCGGAACGAAATAGCCTTCGTGCTCGCCCACGAGATGGCCCATGTGATCCGGCGCCATGCCATCAACCGAATGCTGAGGCAGACAACCCTGTCAGCGGCAACGCTTGCTTCCCCAGGCAGAGGCACGCTCGCGGCGTGGATTCGGAAGGTCGGCCTCCAGTGGCTGGAACGCGCTCATTCACGGGAGCAGGAATTCGAAGCCGACGCGCTTGGCGCGCTGCTTATGCGCGCAGCCGGATTTGACCCGGCCGGCGCGATCAGCTTACTCCAACGTTTGCGTGGGCTTGACCAGACGCCGGATCACGTGGGGCCGGGCTCCTACCTCTCCACTCATCCCGCCGTCGACGACCGTATTCTCAACCTGCACCGTCGCTTTGCGATCACGGACTGATGGGCTGCGGCAATGAACCGCTCTCCGTCGGGCGCCGTGTCGTGGAGGCGATACGGAGTGGCGCCCGCGACATACTCGGTGCAATAGCTTCGCACTGCCTATCGGTCACTCATTTTCAGTCTCCTCCGCACGCACGTGCCTGGACACCTGCGGGAGGCGTGACTGGACGTTCTAATTCAGGAAGCGTTGGTCAAACGCCGCGGTGGCGTGAAATTCGACATCCGGCGATATCGAGTCACCGGTCGGGGTGATGAAGCAGGCGGCGACACCCTGCGCGTCGGCCCACCGGAGGCCATGGTGCACTCCCATGACATAGAGGGCAGTCGACAGCACGTCGGCATCAAGCGCGTCGTCGCGCCAAACCGTGACCGAGCTACTGCGCGCAACGGGACGGGCCGTGCGCGGATCGAGGATATGGCCGATGCGGTCGTGTCCGGCGTAGAGATTGCGCTCCGAGCTGCCGGTTGTCGCGAGCGAACCCGTTCGGAGGACCACCTCGAGCACCGGCTGGTCACGCCAGACCGGATGCGCAATGGCAACCGGCCAGCCGCCGGCAGGCGGCGAGCCCGCGACGACAATCTGCCCACCAAAATCGATCAGCCAGCCTTCCGCGGATTGCGTGCGCTCGGCGCGGACCACGCGCCGAAGCGCCTCGCCCTTGCCGAATCCGCCCGCGTCGATCGTCACGTCGACCCGACGCGTAACGGCACACGTCTCCGGATCGAACGCGACGTGCCGCAGCCCGGCGCGAGCTGCGGCCATCTGAAGGGCGTGCGCCGTTGGCCGCTGCCCATCCCGCCGCAGGCCCCAAACATCAATGAGCGAGCCAACAGCCGGATCGAAGGCCCCGTCGGTCGCGCGGTACCACGTGAAAAGCGCGCCGAACAGCCGGCACACCGACGCCGGGGCGTGCCACGGCATGTTCGGCGATTGGCGGTTGAGCGCACTGAGGAGGCTGTCGTCCCGCCAGGTGCTGAGCTCTACCTCGGCATGTTCCAGTATCCGCACCATCCGCTCGAGGCGGCGCAGGCCCATCGTGCGTTCGCCGGCATGGGCCACAAGCGTGGCGCGTGTCCCCATCAGGTAGACAGCGCGCTCGACCAGAACCGACTTCGATGCGGGCGAACCGTGATGGGCGTTAGGGGTGGCGGCGCCGGCGGAAATCACGAGTGCGCCGAGCAACGCGAGCAGCCCGCGGGGCAAGCCGGCCATCGTACCAAGGCAGGCCCTCATAGTGACAGGCGTGCCGGTTGCGTGAGTTCCGCCTCTGGGTCGGCTGCCGGCGCCTTCTCCAAGCGCCAGCTAATGACCAGGTGGATGCCATATCCGACGACGAACAGCACGCTCGTCACGACGTGCGCCCACACGAGGACCCGGTGCCACACCGGGTCAGCTACCACTTGAAGGAAGTAGCCAGTCAGCGCCATCGATGCAAAGCTAGCGAGCGCGGTCCACCCCGTCCGCCGGTTGGGCGAGACAGGAGAGGCAATTTTTCGCAGGGTGTGCGACCGCAGCACAACGCCGAAGATCACGAGAAAAAACGGAGCGGCAACCACATGAAGGGCCAGCATTGTCGGCTGCCACGGATGATTGATCACCGCAAACGGATCATCCGTCGCCAGCAAGTACTTCATATAGAAGTAGGCAGCCCCGGTTAAGGTGACCACGCCGTGGAGCGCGTTGAACGACCACCGTTCCCACAGAGTCATCGTGCTACCTTCCGGCCGTCTTCCAGGACCAAATCGATTGCCAGCACGCGGCGAACGGCGTCGTTCGTTGCGCGCGTCGTTAGCGTTGCACCGGCGATCGGGCGAATTCCACGCTGGAGCGCCAGACTGTCATCGAGAGCACGGGCCTCGTACTGACTCAGCCAAGTCTCGGGAGCCAGATACTCGCGTGGTTCCAGAAATGCGGTCACGTCGATGCGCCGAACCCGTCCGTCAGCACCGAGCGAAATCAGCAGGCTTTCTCTCTTCGTCCGCACCACGTGGGTATCGATGTAGGCACGACCGACGACGGCGCCGGCACGGGTTGCAACGTAGCGGGCCACTAGCGCACTTATGACCTCGACGCCCGCGAGATCCGCAGCGTGCCGCGTCTGCTCGCTCGTCAGAAACACCCGCTCGACTCCAACCTCGGCCTCCGGGTAGACGGCCGCCAGTGCTTCCTCCCTCGTAATGAGCCCCGATTGCGCCGCCCCCAGCTCTGCCACCAGCAGTAGCAACGCCGAGGCGCTAGCCGCCCTTGTAATGATCCGAGCGTCAGGAACCTGGAACCGAGACCCCGAAACCTGACTACTCAAAACGCGTACCCCATCGCTAGATTGAACTGGTTAAGACTAGCTGCCGCGCCGGTACTCATCCATTGATAGTCGGCCTTAACGACGATGTTGGGGATTGGTTTAAGCTCAACGCCGAATGTGTGAAACGTGCCGTCGGTCGCGAGATCACGTACGAACCCCTCGGGCATCGTGGCCTGGGTGTTGACCCGCTCGAATCGGTAAAACGGCATGACGCTAGTGTCGAGCATTACCTGCGACAGCAGGTCGTAACCAATCTGCAGGTAACCACCCGCCATCGACGAGGCGATTCCCTTGACCCCGCTCAGGCCGAGCTGCTGATTGAGTTCGGCAGCATTGCCAATCGTGGCGCGCGCGTACAAGCTCCTGACATCGAACCCGCGAATCTGCGCCTGGCCGTGAAATTCGCCGATTGTCGTCCACACGCTGAGCTCGTCGCCGGCGGAAATCACCTGCCGCTGGCCGGAGCCCCCAGTATAAAATCCGCCTCCAACAAGCACGCCAGGGATCGGCGTCACGTCGAGTCGACCGACAAACGCCAGGTCAGAAGCCCTCGCCTTGCTGCCCTTCTGCCGTCCGCCGCGGATACCCTCCGCCGAAAATCCCAGCGCATTGAGACCGTTAATGACGTAGGCACGATAGCTGAAGCGCCCAGCCGATCCGACAACCCCGGCGCCGTTTTCCCGCCAAGTCGTGGGGATAATACGGCGCTCGGTTTCGGGACGCTTGGCGCCAAGAAAGACGTTCGGTTCATGGAACTCATTGACCAAACCGAGCGGAACCAGGAGCATGCCGGCACGCGCCGAGAAGTTCTCTGTTGCGAGATATTCGACATAGGCGAACTCTACCGAGACCTCGTTCGCGTGCTCTAACTCGATCTCCGAGTTAAAGACGAACGCGTCGCTGAACCGATAGCCGGCATAAATGATGGCCCGCAGGAAATCGAGTTGCGCACCCCTCGATACCGGTCTGCCACGTTCGTCTTCCTCGGCGAAATTCTCGTAGAGCATCTCGCCGTAGCCAGCGATCGAGACGCCTTGAGAGCGCCGATAGGTGGCGGCTGCCGAGGGCGCTAACCCGAGCGCGCGAGCGTCATTGACAGTCGGCTCGATCTCCGGCTCGCCGCTCCTGAGTCGCTCGACTTCCTCCGCCAGCACGTCGAGGCGCCGCCGCAACTCCTGGAGATCGACCCGCTGCTGGTCCTCGTCGTTATCCGTCTTCGCCACAGTGCCCGGTCCATCCGGCGCGCGCCCCCGCTGAGCGTCGGCCGACGTCGGGGTTTGCTCCTTGGGCGCCTGGCCAGCGACAGGAAGGACCGACGAGGCGAGAAGCTCGCCGGGCCCGCACAGGGCTGCGGCGGTGACGAACGCGACCCCAAATCGAGCGACCGACACCATCGCACCTCCCTGAATTACAAGCCACACTCAGAGGCCAGGGTTGCGCGCCACAACGCCGGCTCCTACAATCAAATAGGGAGCCGCTGGGCGCGCCGAACCCTCACGCAGCCGCACCTAAGGGATCTTCGAGCGAGCGTCCAGCGGGCCCGCTCGGTGTGGCCGCACCTGGTGGATCTGTTTCGTACCAACTATCCTCAAGACCACGGCTTGGTTCGGTTAGACTGGCGGCCCCGCTCCACGGCACCTACCATTGAGACCTAAAATGAGATTGAATCTCAATGTCATGCCGCACTATATATCCGACCTTTTTAGTCGGTCAATAAAAAATGAGACCGATCTCATTTTCGTAAGCATCTTGAGACTAACCGCCTCGTGGGTAGGCACGGTGAGCGACCGCGACAAGGGTTAGATTCCGGCGGCTGGCCAGAAGGTTCCCGGACCGGACGAGACACGAATTACGGATGACGGCGAGACTTTCCTACCAACGAATCCTCACGTTCTGGATCCCCCTAGCGGGCGCCTGGCTAATGATGGCCGCCGAAGGACCGTATCTGGCCGCCATTATCGCCCGCCTCCCGAGCCCCACAGTGAATCTCGCGGCGTTCGGGGTGACGTTCGCCGTTGCCGTCATCATCGAATCGCCGGTCATCATGTTGATGGGGGCCTCGACCGCTCTGGTTGAAGACCGGCCGAGCTACCAGGCGCTGCGGCGGTTCGCCTATGGGCTAAGTGCCGCACTCACGCTCGCGCAGCTCGTCGTACTCGCTCCGCCGGTGTTCGACCTGCTGGCGCGGGATCTGCTCGTGCTACCAGACGACGTCGCCCGGCTCACGCGCGACGGACTCGCACTGCTGCTGCCCTGGTCTCCTGCCATTGGGTACCGCCGCTTTCGCCAGGGGCTGCTGATTCGCCACAACCTGACGCGGCGCGTCGCCTACGGCACGGTGATTCGTTTGGCGGTCATGTCAATCACGGCGTTGCTGGTGTATCAGTTCACACCGCTGGCCGGCGCCCACGTGGGAGCGGTGGCGCTGTCCGCCGGCGTCATCGCAGAAGCTTTCGCGAGCCGCTGGATGACGCGGGGCATTGTGCAGGAGCTCCTGCGGCGGGGACGTGCCCCTGAGCGCCTGGCCAGCCTTCGGCTGGCGGCCATTGCCAACTTCTACGTCCCGCTGCGCTGACTTCGTTCCTGGCACTGTCGGTACAACCGCTAGTGACCCTCTTCATGGGCCAGAGCCGGTTCGCCCTGGAGTCACTGGCCGTGCTACCGGTGATCCACGGCCTGACGTTTATCTTTCGAGCCCTTGGTCTTTCCTACCTAGAAGTGACAATCGCGCTGTTGGGCTCCCGCCGGGAGCAAGTGGTGCCCATTCGCAACTTCGCAGCGCTGCTGGCCCTGGTAGCAACCGCTAGCCTCGTCACGATTGCGTACACGCCCCTTGCCGTCGTCTGGTTCCACGACGTCTCCGGCCTCAGCGTGGAGCTGGCAAACTTTGCGCTGTTGCCGACGCGCATCCTGGCCGTGTTCCCCGCACTATCCAGTGGCGCTGCATCTCCAGCGCGCGATCCTCTCACATGCCAAACGGACACGTCCGATTACCTGGTCCACCGCGCTGGAAGTGGCAGGCGTGGCCGCGATATTGATCATCGGCACCCACGGACTCGACGTAATCGGTGCCGTCGCAGCGGCCGTAGCGATCTTGGTGGGACGGATCCTGGGCACGTTGTGGCTACTGCCGCCATGCCTCGGTGTGCTGCGAGCCGAGCCAGCCCTGGCCACAGAGCCCAACGCGCACTCGCTCGCGGTTGAGTAGGGTCTGTGCGAAAATGAGTGCGCCCCACGCCATGCGAATCAGCGAGTGGATCGTCTGTGGGTTCTTCGCCTATCTCATCGTCCTCGCGTGTCTCTTCCCGCTGAGACGTCGACAGCTCGGCCGGGTTTTGCTCGTCAGCCTGGTGTGTGCCGGCCTGGTGTTCATGCTGTCACAGCTTCGGCTCTCGCCAATCTTGCAGATGGCACGCGACTGGCTGCCAGTCATCTACTTACTCGAGGGCTACTGGCTCACAGGGCTTTTCTTCCGTCGGCCAATGCGGGCGACCGAGGAACGCCTGTTGGCGTTTGACCGCTGGCTGTTCCAGTTCACCAAACTGGATGACCTCCTGTCACGAGGACCTCGTGTAGTTCTCGAATGCCTCGAGCTCACGTACCTCATAGCCTTCTTCCTCGTGCCGCTGAGCTTCGGCCTTTTCTGGTGGCTTGAACCGCGGGCTGACGCTGACCGCTTCTGGACGGCGGTGCTCCTCGCCGGGTTCGGCTGCTACGGTGTGCTCCCCTGGATTCAGACACGGCCGCCGCGGAGCGTGGAAACAGTAAACCTACTCGACCGTCGTGGTCTGCGCTTGCGGCGGATCAACGCCGTAGTGCTGGATCGCGGGAGCGTGCAGGCGAACACGTTCCCGAGCGGGCATGCCTCAACCGCGGTGGCTGCCGCGCTGGCCGTGCTCGTCGCCGATACCTGGACCGGCCTGACAGTCTTAGCGATCGCGATCAGCATCGTAGTGGTAACCGTCATGGGACGCTATCACTACGCGATCGATAGCATCCTCGGCGGGCTAATCGGCGTCGCGACGTGGTGGGTGGGGTTTAGGCTATAACGCAGCAGCTTTCCCAGCTGGCTCCACTCGTCGGCGCCACAGCCTTCACCAACTGGGGGGCCCTGGTGCGGCTCCAAAACTTCATCTGGTATTAAGCGGTTCTGGATCGCGACCTGTAATCGATTTTCGGCGGACTCGCCCATGCACTCCTCACCACGGGAATGTTTGGGTGGTGGCAACCCGGTGCCTGAGCGCGTAGTCGGGAGACCCACGCCAGCCAGTGGTCAACGGACGACGGCGCGCACGACCCGTTCGATGGTCAGGCCCTGCACGATGATAGAGAAGACCACCACCGCGTAGGTGGCCGCCAGGAGAACCGGTTTTACCGGGCTCTCCGGCAGCGAGAGCGCCAGGGCGACCGAGATACCCCCGCGTAATCCACCCCACGCCAGGACCGGGATCGCGCCCCGCGTGAACTCACGGCGCAGGCCAAGCAATGTGATCGGGCCTGCCACGCTCACCCACCGCGCGAGCAAGACAATGGGGATCGCCAAGGCGGCCGTGGCAACCACTGGCCCGGCGATCGTGATAGCAATGACCTCGAATCCGATGGCCAGGAATAACAACGAGTTCAGCGCTTCGTCAACGAGCGACCAGAACGTCTCGACGCGCTGGCGCGTCTTCGCGCTCATAGCGAACCGCTTGCCGTGATTCCCAATGAACAATCCGGCCACGACGACCGCGAGTGGACCCGACACGTGCAACGCGGACGCCAGCGCGTAGGTGGCCATGACAAGTGAGAGTGTGATCAGCACCTCGAGATTGTGTTCATCGAGCGTCTTCATAGCGCGATAGGCCGAGTACCCCGTGGCGAGACCGAACCCGACCCCGCCGATCGCTTCCAGGGCCAGCAACTCGGCTGCGCCGGTCAGCGTGGCCTTGCTGGGCTCTCCGCCAGCCGCTATCGCGACCAGGACCGTGAATAGGACGACGCCAACGCCGTCGTTAAAGAGGCTCTCCCCTACAATCTTGGCCTCGAGGGTTTCGGGAACTCGCGCCCCTTTGAGGATGCTCATGACGGCCACAGGATCCGTCGGCGAGATCAGCGCCCCGAAGACTAGGCAATACGCTAGCGGCACGTCGACGCCGAGCGCGCCGAAACCATAAAACGTCAGGAACGCGACGATGAGCGTGGAGACGGCGATGCCAACTGTTGCTAGCGTCGAGATGGCCCAGCGCCGCCTGAGCAGCGCATCAAGGTCGACGTGCAGGGCGCCCGCAAATAGCAGAAAGCTGAGGAGCCCCTTCATCAGGGTTTCTTCGAAGTCGATATCGGTGAGCGTTTGCCGGACGGTTGCCTCGAGCCCGAGAGCGGGAAACGCCGCGTCGGCGAGCAGCATCAGGACCGACACGACCAGCGCGATGATGACGAGGCCTATCGTGTGGGGAAGTTTAAGCCAGCGGTGATTGATGTAGCCGAACATCGCCGCGAGCGTGACGAGTAGCGCGACGAGATTAAAGATGGACCCGACGGTCATCTAGATACCGATCTAAACGGTCGGTCAAGTCTCTGTCCGGCGCGCTGGCTTGCGGGTCGGTGCCCGCTTATTCACCCGCTTCGTGTTGAGCTCACCCAGAGCCACACTCCTCTTATAAGCAGCCAGCACCGCTTTGGAGATCACCGTCCGGAAGCTTCCTTTCTCGAGTTGATATAGCGCCTCGGCACTCGTGCCGCCTGGTGAGGTCACCAGATTACGCATCTCGGCGGGATGCACGGTCGACTGCTCTGCGAAAATAGCCGACCCGCGGATTGTTTGGATCACGAGCTGGCGCGCATCGGCTCGCGAGAAACCGAGGTGCACCGCGGCATCAATCAGCGCCTCCATCAGAAGGAACACGTACGACGGACCGGTGCCGCTAATGGCGGTGGCCATGTCAAGGAAGGTTTCGTCATCGACGAAAAGCTGATGCCCAAGGGCCTCGATGATGGCCTCGGCTTGCGCGTGCTGGGCGTCGGAGACCTCAGGCGTCGCGGTCCAAACGGTCATTCCCTCGCCCACCTGCGCCGGTGTGTTCGGCATCGTCCGCACGATACCGCGGTGATTCAGCCCCGTGGTGATCGCATCGATTGTAGCGCCAGCTACGATCGAGACCACGAGCGCGCCCGGCTTGATCTGACTGTGCAGGTCGGCAAAAACGGCCGGCAGGACCTGCGGTTTCACGGCCAGCACGACGACCTGTCCCTTGCGCGCAGCGGTGAGATTGTCCAGCGTGGTGTTGATCTGAAACTTCTCGCGAACCTCGTGCAGGCGCTCTCGATGGCGATCGCTGGCCGTGATGTGACCTGGTGCGAGCTGGTGGCGCGACAGCAAGCCGCCGATTATCGCCGAGCCCATCGCGCCCGCGCCAATGAACGTCAGGTGGAGGTTTTTCAGTGCATCGGTTGTCTTCACGGTCGCCCCTTGGGCCTAGTGGAAGGCCCGCCTCACAATTATGTTCTATGATGGGCGCGGCGTGTTGCTGCAGGAAGGGACACGCCGGCACAGGTCTAGTATCTCGTGGTGCAAGCCCAGGCCGGAGGGCAAGGAGAGAACACGCGGTGTGGAGGAGCTTACGCGGGAGCTGAAGATTATTACGCTGTTGATCCTCGTCGTCGTCCTCGCTGCGGCTGCCGGAAAGGTAGCGGGCAGCCAAGCGCAGCCGCTCGAGATTTGGCAGGCCAAGAACGGCCTCTACGTCATCACGGGCAGCGGCGGCAATGTGGCAGCTCGGGTCACGACAGAGGGCGTGATCCTGGTCGACGACAAGTTCGAGCGCAACCACGCCGAAATTATGCAGCGAGTGCACAGCGTGACCGATCGGCCGATCACGTACGTGCTTGGAACCCATCACCACGGCGACCACATGGGTGGTAACCTGCTCATATCGCGGCATGCTCAGATCATCTCGCATCGCAACGTACGAGTGAACATGGTGCGGAACGATCACCTCGCGCCGCCGAAAATCATCTTTAGCGATCGGGCCGCGATTTTCCTTGGCGGTGTGGAGGTCCGAGCGCACCATCTGGGACGCGGTCACACCAACGGCGATGCGGTTATCATCTTCCCGGACCTGCGGACCATTCATACCGGTGATCTCTTTGTTGAGAGCACCCCGTTCATCGACTATGATAGCGGCGGTAACAGTAAGGAGTGGATCGACACGCTCGACAGAATCTTAGCACTCGATTTCGACACGGTCATCCCAGGACACGGCCCGGTGATGAAGAGAGGCGACGTGCAAATTTTCCGAGATCGCTTTGTTACCTTGCGGACACGGATGTCGCAACTAATCCGGCAGGGCGTGGCAAAGGACGACGTCGTGAACCAACTACAGACGGACGACATCAACTGGCCGCTGAACCCGGAAGGCCTGTTCGTGCGTCGGAGCCTCCCAGATTTCTACGACGAAATCCAAGAGGGAATGTAGAGGACTAACCGCTTAGGCTGTCCCAGATAATTCGTTGCATCTATTCCGAAGCGCGACGCCCGTAACGTGATCCTGGTTCAACTGCTCAACCTGTACTCCATCGTCATCCTCGGCGCGGTCATCGCTTCCTGGATTCAACTGCCGCCAGCGAACCCGATCGCGAATTTCCTCCGCTCAGCGACCGAACCGCTTCTGATGCCCATCCGGCGAGTGTTGCCACCTTTGAGCGGTATTGACTTCTCCCCGTTGATCTTGTTCATCGCGGTCCGGATACTCAGAAGTTTGATCCTCTCCGTAGTCGCTGGGTTCTAGGCGCCGAGCTACGTGCCTATCATCGATAATCAGCGAGACGGTCGCCTGCATCAAGGACTGACAGTGAAATGATACTCGCTCGGTGAAAGCGACTATGATCGGCTCGGAGGCAGCGGCCTACGGGCCGTTGGGTGTGTCATAGGATCTGGGGCTCGTGGAGTAGGGCCTTAGTCAGAGAAGTGAGGTTTCACCATGCGCAGGAGTCTATCGGTTGATCTCATTCAGACGTTGTTCGTCGCCTGCCTCGTCGTAACCGGCTTGGCAACCGCACCGGACGCGCAGGAACCGGGCAATCCCTACACCACGCTGGTCGACGTCCGGATGGGTCAGCGGTTCTTCCGCGCGCAATGTGGACGCTGCCATGGCCGAGACGCGAGAGGAAACGACGAAACGGCCGCGCCCGACCTGACGACAGGAAGGTTCCAACACGCCGGTAACGATGCTGGCATCTTCAGAGTCATCCGTAACGGCATCGATGGCACCGCAATGATTGGCATCAACCCCAACGCCACGGATCAGACCGTTTGGCAGATCGTTGCGTACCTGTCCTCGCTGCACGTGGACCAGGAGAACGTCGATCTACCAGGGAACGCGACGGCCGGGCAGCAAGTGTTCAACGAGAAAGGGAACTGCGCGAGTTGCCACATGGTCAACGGTCAAGGGGGCCGGCTCGGCCCTGACCTCTCGACTGTCGGCAACCGGAGATCTGTAGCGGTTCGAGATGGCCAGACATCCTACTCCGACAGATCCCCGGACGAGATGCGGACGGACCTCACGGATCCGAGCAAGGAGGTTGAACCGCGCTGGTGGACCATGAAAATTACCCGGGCGGACGGGTCGGTCGTCGAAGGGCTCCGTATGAACGAGGACACGTTTACGATCCGGATCATCGACAAAGATGAAAACCTCTGGTCGTTCTCGAAAAGCGAGATTCGTTCTTACGAGCGGATCGAAACCTCGACCATGCCAAATTACGAACGGACGCTGACCGCGAGCGAAGTGGACGACCTGGTCGCCTACCTCTTCTCGCTGCGGAGGGAAAGTTGATGGAAAAGTGGATCGCGCTCATCGTTATTACACTTTTCGCGTCTATCCAGTTGGTAGCCGGTCAGGATCAGTCGTCCGAATCAGCTGGTATGGCGCCATCGTTCACCCCAGTGACGTGGGAAAGGCTGCTAAATGCTGACCAGGAGCCACACAACTGGCTCATGTACTCAGGCACGTTCGACAGCCAGCGCTACAGCCGGCTCGATCAAATCCACACACGAAACGTGGGCCAGCTGGAGTTGAAGTGGGCGTATCAGATCCCTGAAATCGATCGTGCCGAGACGACCCCTTTGGTCGTCGACGGGGTGATGTTTATCACCGAGGCTCCGAGTAACGTCGTTGCGGTTGACGCCAAGACGGGACGCCAGTATTGGCGCTACGAGCATGAGCTCCCCGACGATCTTCGGATCTGCTGCGGTCGGAACAACCGCGGCGTGGCCATTCTTGATGAAACGCTTTACATGAGTACGCTCGATGCCCACTTGGTCGCCATCGACGCCAGGACCGGAAACCTACTTTGGAGCAGCGAGGTGGCGAATCACGCGGCCGGTTACAGTAAAACTGCCGCGCCGCTCATCGTGAAGGACAAGGTGGTCACCGGGATCGCCGGCGGCGAGTTCGGCATTCGCGGCTTCCTCGATGCGTACAACGCCAAAACCGGACGGCGGGAGTGGCGCGCTTACACGATCCCTGGCCCGGATCATCCAGACAACCGCACGTGGGCCGGCGATTCTTGGCGTACGGGCGGCTCGCCGACTTGGCTCACCGGCTCCTACGATCCGGAGCTCAACCTGGTCTACTGGGGCACGGGCAACCCGGGTCCAGACTGGAATGGCGACGTTAGACTTGGAGACAACCTGTACGCCGACTCGGCGCTAGCACTGGGACGCCGACACCGGCGAGATGAAGTGGTACTTTCAGTTCACGCCGCACGACGTCCACGACTGGGACGCGATCCAAATCCCGGTCCTCGCCGACATCAAGTTCAACGGCGAGCCGCGCAAAGTAATGATGTGGGCGAACCGAAACGCCTTCTACTACACACTCGACCGTGAGACCGGAGAATTCCTAATCGGGAAGCCGTACGCGAAACAGACGTGGGCGGAAGGTCTGGACGAAAACGGCCGGCCAATCCGCGTGCCGGACATGTTTCCAACCGAGGAAGGGATTGTGGTGGCTCCATCGATAGGCGGCGGAACCAACTGGTGGTCACCAGCCTACAGCCCTCGAACGGGGCTCTTCTACGTAAATGCGTACGATGGCGAGCAGAAGTACTTCAAGCGCGATGAGGACTATGTTGAGGGCGACCGATTCACTGGCGGAGGCGGCGAAAACATTCTGCCGCAGGAGGCGTATCAGAGCGCGATCCGCGCCATCGACCCACAGACGGGGGACCGCCGTTGGGAGTACCTCATCCAGCCGCGTTCGACCGCCGGTGTCCTGACCACAGCTGGCGACCTGGTCTTCAGTGGCAGCGTGGATGGGTACCTCTACCGCGCTCGACGCTAGTAGCGGCCAAGAGCTCTGGCACATCTCCGTTGGGGGACGCGTCCACGCGGCGCCGATTAGCTACGCCGTCGATGGACAGCAGTACGTGACGGTCGCGGCGGGGAACGTCGTGTTCACATTTGGGCTGGATAAATAACGCAAACTAGAACCCAATTGCCTAACCTGTCGTAGGGCGGGACTGTAGGCCTGTAGGACGCGTAGTGGCTTTCATCGACCCTAAGACGCTCGCCACAGCGCGAACAGATGCCTGGATTTCATGGCCGCTTCATCCACGCCGGAACCGTGACGATCGTCCACTGGGACGTCAAGGCCGGCGCGCGGCTGCCCGAACACTCCCATCCACATGAGCAAGTCTCCAACCTCTTGGAAGGGGAGTTCGAGATGACGATCGACGGCCGTACCAAGCGCTTACAGGCCGAGTCAGTAGCTGTCGTGCCATCCAACGCCTTGCACTCTGGGCGTGCACTCACTAACTGTCGATTCATCGACGTCTTCCATCCGGTACGGGAGGATTACCGATAGGCCTTGGTGATGGCGCGATGCCCATACCCAACCAGCGAGGTCGCTCACGTAGGCTACGACTTCTGACGGTGGCCGCGGGTTTGAGTGTGTTGGCCGTCGCGGTCCCTCTGACATCGACGCAACCCAATACCGATTCTTCCCCAGAGCCCTCCCGGACCGAAACGGAGACGATACGCACCCGGTCACCGTCCACAACGTCGCCCCGCAACGCGAACTATTCGATTGACGTCCACCTCGACGCCGGCCATCGTATGCTCACGGGTCGCGAAGTCCTAACCTGGCGGAATATTTCGACCATCGCCACCGGCGAGCTGCAATTTCACCTCT
>CBDAMZ010000007.1:0-299862 GCA_965197375.1 Vicinamibacterales bacterium | reverse complement strand
ATCGCGAACTTGCGCGGCTTCATTGAGACGAAGGACACCGTTGTCGACAAAAATGCAGGTGAGACGGTCACCAACCGCGCGGTGCACTAACAGGGCCGCCACGACCGAATCGACGCCACCACTTAATCCGCAGACCACCCGCCCACTGGTACCGACCTGTGACCGAATCCGCTCGGTTGCCTCATCGACGAAAGAAGCCATGGTCCAGTCGCCATCGCAACCGCACACCCCGTAAGCGAAATTCCGAAGGATCGTGATGCCATGCTCCGTATGAGCCACCTCCGGATGAAAGAGCAGTGCGTAAAGCCCACGCTCTGGGCTCTCCATAGCGGCCACCGGCGCGTTCGCACTGGTCGCCACAACCGAAAAGCCGGGTGGTGCGCTGGTAACAGAGTCCCCGTGGCTCGCCCAGACCCTCAGTTCGGCCGGTAACGAGCAGAATAACCGGCCCTCAGATTGCACGGTGACTATAGCGTGACCGTACTCCCGCTCGGGCGCCCGGGTGACTCGTCCACCCAGCGCATCGGTCATCGCCTGCATGCCGTAGCAAATGGCAAGCACCGGAACCCCGCAGTTAAACACCCTCAGGTCACCGCGCGGCGCGCCACGTTTCGACAGACTTGCCGGTCCGCCGGAAAGGATCACGCCGGACGCACCTCGTTCTCGGATGCGTTCGACTGGCGTGTCGAACGGAAGAATCTCCGCGTAGATCGAGAGCTCGCGAAGCCTTCTCGCAATCAGCTGTGTGTACTGCGAACCGAAATCGAGGACGAGGATCGTCTGATGGGTCACACGCGCCTGGGTCCGATTGAGGATGGCGGGATCAGATAGTAGGAACACCCCGATCAATTACCGCTATTATAACGCTGTGGGCGTCCATCACACCACAACATCCTGTGGTTCCGTGGCTGTGAAGCGCAGGTGTCGTCAGACGGCCTGGCCGATCGCTGTCGCGCTGATCGGCTGTCTTTCCTCCATTGCCGTTAACACGGTCGACGACACCAACCGTGGTTCATCACCTCTCTTTCCCCTCAGTATTGGATGGACGACCCACTTGGCGGACGCTCCCAGCAACGTGCCAGCCTACGATGAAACGCATGTCTACGTTCCCCTGCGTGACAACACACTGGTCGCGATTGCGCTCGATACCGGTGATGTGCACTGGTCCATCGGGCAACCGACCGAGCACGCCCCCGTGGCCAGCCAAGGCGTCCTCATTGTAGCCCAGGACCGCAAGGTGGTTGGCCTACGCGCCGCAGACGCACAGCGGCTGTGGACTGCCGACGTCGGCGCAACCGTGTCAGCCCCGTTTGCATTGACAAGCGGGTGGCTCGTCGTCCCGTTAACCAACGGAGAGCTCGTGACTCTCCGCGGTCTCGATGGTCACGAGCTGTGGCGGCGTCAACTCAACGGACCGCTCCACGTCAGACCCTCAATTGCTGGAAACCAGCTTTTCGTGCCGATTGCAGATGGTCGTATTACTGTGCTGGATCTCCGAACCGGTGAACTGCTATGGGAACGGCGATTAGATGGGAGTCCTCAGGAAATACTACCCCTCGACGCCCTCTTTGTCGGATCAACTGATAATTACTTCTACTGCCTGTCACGTCAGCACGGCGAAATCACCTGGCGCTGGCGCACTGGTGGAGACATCGTGGGCCGGGCGAGCGTCGATGAAAATCGAGTCTACTTTCTCTCGCTCGACAACCTCTTTCGGGCACTTGATCGTGATAACGGCGCGCAGCAATGGCGCCGCCCCCTAAAGGGGCGCCCTATCGCGGGCCCTGTAAAGGTCGCACACCTGTGGCTTGTCGCCGGAGTGTCGCCAGAACTGCTACTCTTTGACGCGGTGACCGGGCAGAATGCCGGCAGCTTTCTGGCTCCAGGTGAACTTGCCGCGCCTCCACACATCGTACCGAATCTGCCGGTCACGGGGACCAGGGTCGTCGTGCTTACTGGAGATGGACGGCTCGTTGGGCTGTCCGCAGGAACCGGCCCTCGGCAGTTTAAACTCACCTTTCCTCCAGCGCCGCTACTTCCACGACCCGAGCGCCTAACGCTCCCCGATGTGTTGCCGCTTGTGCCGATAATACTGAAGCGATGACCATCGTCGTCATCCAAAACACTCAACGCGCCCCCGTTAGGAAGCAGCGATCAGGACGAGGGTCCCCAAACGAGTACCTTGTTTCCAATCGCTTGAAGCAACCGTCATGACCACCGCCCTCCAAAACTGGTACCGTGCGGCCGTTATTGCGAGTTTCGGCGCGGCACTAATCGTCGGCATCGGGTGGCTGTCCGAGCTCTGGTGGATCGGCTCCTCCAGCGACTCAGCATTCCGAAAGGTGGAACGGCACGTCCAGGATGTGTTCACCGAAAGAGCCGCCTCGCTCAAAGAAACCACCCAGACACTGGCGGCACACCCCGAAGTCAGTGCAGCAATAAGTGGCAACCGGAACACGCTGCGGGAACTCTTCGACGTCACCCGTCCGGTAGTCGCAAGCCGCCTGGAGAATGACCTCGCGATCACTGTGTACGACGTCGACGCGACCGCCAAAGCCTGGGCAGGCCGGCCCTCCGAAATCCCACGTGAGCGCATCTTGGCAGAGCGTACCTTTTTCGTAGCGCCAGGACCGCTCGGTTTGCGTCTTGTGTACATCGAGCCGGTGGTCGCCAAGCATATATCCGAGGAATCGCCGTCTAGTGGTCAGCACCTTGGATCAGTGGCTGGTGAATGGTTGCTCTCCCCAACGCCTGGACTAGCAGCCGACACAACTGACACGTTTCACCCGGGGTCGCCGATCGCACCGGTGACCCTTCGGCCTATTTACGAAGGCGGCGGAGCCCTACCTGAACCGCTCACTTTCCTTCTGCGAGCGCCGACGGGCCAAATGCTCCTCGAAGCCCAAGTCTCGGTGACGGATCTCAGATACACACGTATCGCCTGGCGGCGTGCGGTCTTGAACACCACGCTGGCTTTCGTGGCGCTAGTACTACTACTGGCCGCCCTACCGGAGCTCGCCCGCGTGCCCCACCGTGCGAATCAGCGCCAAGTGTTCGAATCGACTGCAGTGGCCATGTCGGCAGTACTGCTAGCAAGCGGACTGCTCTGGGCTGCTAGCACACCCACTCCAGGGCGATGGGCGCTCTTCTCCGTCACGGCGTATACCTCGGTGCGTGTCCCAACTGTTTTGCGTTCACCAGCCGATCTCCTCGTCCTGGCCACACTAATGGCAGGCGTAACGTTGACCCTCTCACGTCTTGTCCAGCTTGCACGACTTGCATGGCGTCACCGCCGGTGGCCGGTTGACCTACCAGGCACAACCAGCTTCGTCCTTGTTCGCCTCGGCGCAGGCGCCGCGCTTGCCATCATCCTAGTTGCGTTCCACCTGGTGTTGGCCGACATCGTTGAGGGAGCGTCGGTCGACGTTCTGCACACATCCATTCACCCTTGGGACTCCGCTCGCCTTGGTCTACTCATCGCCCTGCTCGCTCTTGCGGGCACGGCGATGTGGACCGGTGTGACAGTCCTCCTGGCAGCACAGGTTCGCTGGCGCGATCATCCGCGCACCATCCCATCAACGGTCGTGGCGTGGTCGGCGCCAGGAATCGTCATAGCCTTCGCCCCAAACGTCGCGCCCACGCCATATTTGGTGCTTCTCGGTGGCTCGGTAGCCGCCGCGCTAGCGGTACGCCGCGCGCGCCCTTGGTTTCGCCATGCGTCTCAAGCGGGACGGATGGTCGCTATCTTTGCGGCCTTCCTACTGCCAGCACTCCTAGTCTACCCATCATTGGTCCACGGCGGCCTCCAATCCAAACGCCGCTTTGTAGAGAGCCAGTACGGGCAGCAAGCAGTAGGCCTTCCAGCAGAACTCCTGGACAACCTGACACAAGCGCTCGGTGAGATCGACGATTTTGCCGAGCTCACACACCTGACCGCAGGCCCCTCGCCACCAGTGGCTGGGCGCCCTGACACCGACCGCGCCTTCCTCATCTGGCGGCAGACCGAACTTGCTCGCCGCCGCCTGACGTCCGCCCTCGAGTTCTACCGGCCTGACGGGGCGCTCGTCAGCCGCTTCGCTCTTAACTTGCCCGAGTACTCGACAACCGCGCAACGGTGGCAGGGTACGGGTTGCGACTGGGATATTTTTGGCGAGGCCGCTCGGTTCGGCTCCCAGGAGCGCAATATCCTACACGCCGAACGAGCCCTCTGCGCACCTTCGGTACAACACACGTCCGACATAGTTCAACCGGGCATCTTGGGCGTGCTGGTCGTCCATGTCGCCCTCGACTATCAGGCGCTCTCGTTTATCTCATCTCAAAGCCCCTATTTCGAGTTCTTGCGCCCGACACCTATCCCGCCCCAGGAGGGCCACGCAGGACAGAACGTCGAGCTTGTAATCTACGGGTGGGGCCTTAGCCAAATTTTTTCGTCCGGGCAACGAGCCTGGCCCATCGACGATGCCCTGTTCGATCGGATTTATCTCTCACGAGAACCATTTTGGACGATCCGTTCGATGAGTGACCGTGACTATGAGGTCTATTTCCTAAACAACCGTGCTGGAATCTATGCTCTCGGCTATCCGGTCTCCACCGCGTTCGACCACTTAGTACGTCTAGCCGAGACCACAGCGTTGGTCGGGCTCGTCTTTCTGATTTCACTCGGTACTCTAGCATTCGGTCTACCGATCACTCCTAACCGGCACCGTTTCGGACGCGCGTTGCTTCGAGAGATCCGGACCAGTTTCTACCGACGTCTGTTCCTCGCGTTCGTCGCCGGTGCAGTAATTCCAGTTCTTGCGCTCGCGCTCGTCATCCGTAACTACTTTACGGCGCAGCTCAGAACAGAGGTCGAGGCAGGTGCGGCCCGAACCGCGGCCGTCGCCCAGCGGGTCATCGAGGAGTCGTTTCGGCTTCAGCAGGCTGCTGAGGAACCGGTCGCTGGCATCAATCCGGCTGCGGGCATTAATGATGACCTCCTGCTTAGAATTAGCCAGCTCATCGATCAACACGTCAACATCTTTGAGGGCTCGCAGCTGGTCGCCACGAGCGAGCGCGACCTGTTTACCTCGGGTCTCCTCCCAACACGCACACCGGCCGCCGTCTATAACGCCATCGCCCTCGAGCAGCTACCCAGCTTCGTGGCCGATGACGCCATCGGCTCGCTGAGTTACCTTGTCGCCGCAACACCAATCCGGGCCGCTGGTCAAGGTGCCATCCTCACGATGCCACTCGCCTCACGCCAACAAGAAATCGAGCGTCAGATTGACGACCTCGACCGCAGCATCCTACTCGTGGTGACATTGTTCATCTTGCTAGGCGCCGGGGGCGGATTCTATATGGCTGAGCGAATCGCGGACCCGGTCAAACGCCTCACGTTAGCGACAAAACGAATCGCACGTGGTGATTTTGATGCACAGGTCGCCGCGCGTTCATCCGATGAGCTTGAGCGCCTAGTGTCCGCCTTCAACCGCATGGCTGAGGACCTTAAAGACCAGCGGCGTCAGCTCGAGCGTACCCATCGCCTCGAGGCGTGGGCCGAGATGGCACGCCAGGTAGCGCACGAGATCAAGAATCCGTTGACGCCGGTCCAACTATCGGCCGAGCATCTCTTGCGGGTCCACGCCGACCATGGTGAGCCACTAACCCCCGTATTGCAAAGCTGCGTCGAATCAATCCTTAAGCAAGTGCGGATTCTCCGCCAAATCTCTGCCGAGTTCTCTAGCTACGCGTCCTCCCCACGAGTACAGACCGAGCCAACGTTACTCGATGAGCTCGTCGCAGGCGTGCTCAAGCCGTACCTCGTCGGCCTGGAAGGTCGCGTCCGGATCATCATTAATATCCCAGACTCGCTGCCACGCCTGAATCTGGATCAGAACCTGGTGGCGCGCGCGCTGACGAACATCGTCGAGAACGCCTTGCATGCGATGCCAGATACTGGCTCGCTCGAGCTCTGTGCGCGGCAAACCGAGACGTTCGTGCAGCTCGACGTGCGCGACACTGGTGTCGGCCTTGACGAGGCGACCCGCGCGCGGATCTTTGAACCCTACTTTTCAACGAGAGCTGCCGGTACGGGTCTGGGTATGGCGATCGCTAAGCGCAACATTGAGCTAAACAACGGCACCATCACGGTTGAGAGTAAGAGGGGACACGGCACCATCGTCGCGCTAACCTTTCCGCTAACCAGTTGAGAGTCTGGCGCGACGACCCGTGCGTCACCACCACTAACGGGATCACGAAACTGAGCGGGTCACCCGCGTCCTGGCTCAGGTTTTAAGGGCGGTCAAGCCGGACCGCCGACGTAACCGGCCGAGAACTAGGCCTACCGGGCCAGACAATAGGTAGGTGTACGCCATCGCAAACAGTACTGCTTGCGGCTGGACCGCGATAGCAGCGATCACGCTAGCAATGGCGAGCAACGTCAGGTAGGAGTGGCGCCGACCGAAATTGAGATCCTTGAAGCTCTGAAATCGCATACGGCCGACCATCAACGCGGCAGGCACGACAAGGACGAGCAGCCCGAGGATCGCCTCTTGTGCGCTTTCGAACCCAGCCGGGTAGGCGAAGACGGTTGCGGCAGGTACACCCGCTGCTGCCGGGCTGGATAGACCAACGAAATACCGCCTGTCACCATCCTTCCCTTGAACGTTGAACCGCGCCAGGCGCATGGCAGTTGCCGTCACATACAAAAACGCAACCGCCCAGCCCAGGCGTCCGAGCGGTTCCAAGCCCCAGGCGAACACCAAGATGGCTGGCGCGACGCCAAAGGAAATAACATCGGCCAAGGAATCAAATTCCACGCCGAAATCGCTCGTGGACCCGACAAACCGCGCGATACGTCCATCGAGTAGATCTAGGATCATAGCGAACGCAACAAACGGAGCCGCAGTGCCATACTCGCCGCGCATGGCATAGCCAACACATGTCCAGCCGCAGAACATGTTCGCGACCGTAAACATACTCGGGAGAAGATACACGCCTCGCCGGAACCGGCGGGGGTGTCGAACTGGCCGCCGAAAAACAGCTAGCACCTTGGTCCTCTCGTCCCGTCCATCGACAACTCCGCGAGAATCGTCTCCCCGGCCCTGACGGCGTCACCCCGTGCCACGTGCACGGCGGCCGACGGTGGTAGAAACACATCCGCTCGCGAGCCAAACTTCATGATACCGAATCGCTGTCCCAAACTGACGTCCATCCCTGGGCGAAGACGGCAAACGACGCGCCTCGCCAGCACGCCGACCACCTGGCGACATACGACGGTTTGACCGCCGTGATCGATCCAGATCTCACTTCGTTCGTTGTCTGTGCTGGCCTCCGGATGATACGCCGGTAAAAACCGCCCAGCACGATAGCTAACATTTGTCACCCGACCGCTGACGGGTATCCGATTGACGTGAACGTCTAGTGGGGACAGGAAAATACTGATCTGCTGCCACCGCCCCGCCGGTGCCACCATCGGATCCCCAGGGCCGATAAAGAGAACGCGTCCGTCGGCTGGGGCGACTACGGCGTTAGCATCCCGTGGAGGGTCCCGCTCCGGATCCCGAAAGAAGAACCCGAAGAAACTGGCTAGCGCCGCAAACGGCACAGTCCCCCACGGCCAGCCGAGCGCCACCAGGGCAACAGCGGGCAGGAGTGCACCAGCGATAAAGGGGACACCGGCTCGATCGAGTCTCATCGAGAGTAGCCGCGAAGCGCGGCGGAGGCGGCGGGGTCGTTTATGCTAGTTAGTGTTATTTTTGAGATCAGATCTTTCTAAATTGGCACCAGGCCCAGCAGCCAGGGTACGGCGTCGGCGTAGGATATCTTCCATCTGATCTTTTAGCCGTAGCTTACGCTTCTTAAGCGTCGCTTTTTCGATTTCTTCAGAGCCGGATGGGTGATGATGACGGAGTAGCTCGGTGAGTCGTGCATCTAAGTCATGATGTCGCTCAGCAAGTTGACGAAGCCCCTCGTCGGTCTGTAACAACCTCTCCCAGAGATGCAGCGAACCCGACATCCCACCTCCTCTGATTAGGTTCTGTCGGCGTGTGCGGAACGACCCAGCCGGCACTGCACGGTATCACACGCCCTAGGGGCATTCAAGCAACCGATTCGCCGACTCGAAACTGAAAAACACCAAGAGTGTTCGACCCGATGGTTCAAGATCTAGCGCAGCCCTTAACTAAACACATCGGCGGCCACGTGCCACCGCAATTACAAACGGAATCACTTAGCCAACTCATTGTTTGCACCGACACCGCGCCTTTGCTCGCGGGCTAACTCGGCGTCTGGCCGCCGCACATAGACCGGCCGAACCGCGTGTGGTGCAACAGCTCCGCCACGCTGGGCACGTTTGCCCGCCAAGCGCGCGATAATCGGGGCCAACGGTGGGACCGAGTCCATCAGACAGGACGCATCACCAAACCGAAGCTTCAATAGCGTTCGTGTAGATACTACCGCGTTGCCGACAAAGCCAACCGCACGCCCGCACATCTGATCCTCCCACGCATCAAGCACGCGGGTGGCCTCGCCAACGACCGGCCCCGCAACAGGCCGCACCGCCGCGCGCGACGTTCTGTCACTCTTCCCCGTCAGCCCAGATGTCGGCTGGATCCATTCATACAACGCTGCGAAAACGTCACGGCGTTGACCGTCCAACCAGGCTACCACCAGATCTGGTGTGGACGATCCGGCAACCTCCGGCTCCAGTGCCGCGTTGGCCACAGCGTCGAGAGTCGAGATGGCCATAATGGAGCGCTGATGTACTAATGCCAGCGCCTGAATCGTTGCGATACCGACCCTCAGGCCTGTAAACGAGCCAGGGCCGGCTGAGACCGCGTACAGTTCGATCTCGGAAAGTGCCACATCATGAGCTTCGAGCAATTGCAGGATGTCGCTTGGCAAGCGCTCCCCGTGAGTACGGGACGGATCTCCACCAGCAGACGCCACCACCGTGCCGCCGCGGGCCAACGCCACACTGCCTTCACGTGAGCTGGTATCAAGCGCGAGGATAACCATACCAAAACCACGTCATCTTCCACCGAGCACGCTGTTACTCAGTGTAAGCTATCATCGGGCATAATGTCTCACTCGCCAAAGGTGACAGCCACCACCCACGTAACGGCCACACCGGCCATGCGGCAGTACCTCGATACCAAGCATCAGCACCGCGACGCGATTGTATTCTTCCGTATGGGAGACTTCTACGAGATGTTCTACGAGGACGCGATCACGGCGGCTCGCGTCCTTGAACTGACGTTGACCTCCCGCTCCAAGGATAGTAGCGGCAATCCAATCCCAATGTGCGGCGTGCCCCATCACGCGGCCGACACATACGTGGCGCGGCTCGTCAAGCAAGGCTTTCGCGTGGCGTTGTGCGAACAAGTCGAGAATCCGAAGAAGGCGAAAGGCCTCGTGCGGCGCGAGGTCGTACGGATTGTCTCACCGGGAACGCTCACCGACGCAAGCCATCTCGAGGCACGTGAGCCAGCCTTCCTCCTAGCAATCGCCCTGGCGACAACGCAACAGCCCACACGCGCTACACCTGGCACCTCAGGCAGTCTAGGCCGGAACGTAACCACGTACGGGGCAGCGGTAGTCGACTTTTCAACCGGCGAATTTAGTACCGCGGAGTACACCGGGCCTCAGGGTCTTGCCGCACTTGCCGACGAACTACCAGCGCTCGAGCCACGTGAGATCCTCCTCTCTGCAGACATCGATCTCCAGCGCGAACTACCAGAGGTGGCTGCCACAAACATCCCAGTCACCACGCTCGACGACTGGATGTTCGGACTAGAACGGGCGGAGAGCGTACTCACCGACCAGCTGCGTGCCGTCTCGCTCGACGGCTTCGGGCTCACCGACCACCCGGTGGCAATTAGGGCGGCCGGTGCCCTTGTACAATACCTCAGAGACTCTCAGAAGGCTGACCTCGCGCACCTGCGCCGCGTCACGTTTCTCTCGCGCGCCGAACATATGGTCATCGACGCATCCACGTTTAAGCACCTAGAGGTCCTCGAGGGAAGCGAGGGTGGCCGGTCAGGGTCACTCCTCGGAGAGATCGACCGCACGATAACCCCAATGGGCGGACGACTACTCCGCGCGTGGCTTCTCCGTCCCCAAGCGGCCTCCACGCAAATCCAGGATCGGCTGGACGCAGTAGAGGAGCTGGCGTTTCAGAGCACGACGCGTACAAAACTCCAGGCTACGCTCAAGACGGTTAGCGATCTCGAACGGCTCCTCGCACGGGTGGCGCTCGGCACAGCGGGCCCACGAGACCTCATGGCTCTCGGCCTATCCGTCACTGCAATTCCGAGGGTCCGCCTGCTCCTATCCGATTTCCACGCACCGCTCATTCGGAGTCTGGTGAACGAGCTGGACGATGTCGCCAACGTTCGGGACACGATCGTCTCAACTTTCGTCGATGAGCCGCCCTCCCTCGCGCGTGAAGGTGGCTACATTCGGGATGGCGTCGATCGGGAAGTGGACGAGCTTCGCACCATCATCCGAGACGCCAAGCAAGCGATCGCCAGCATGGAGGCAGCCGAACGCACACGTACCGGCATCGGCTCGCTGAAAGTCCGCTACAACCGGGTGTTCGGGTACTACATCGAGGTGTCAAAAGCTAACCTCCACGCCGTACCGGACGACTATCACCGCAGGCAGACCATTACCAGCGGAGAGCGATTCGTTACACCGGCCCTGAAAGAGTACGAGCGGAAAGTGCTCGGTGCTGACGAACGCGCGCTCGAGCGCGAACAGGAGCTTTTCGAGACCGTCAGCCAGCGCGTAGTCTCGGCGGCGGACAAGATCCAGAATTCTGCCCGTTCGCTTGCCGCAATTGACGTGCTCGCCAGCCTAGCTGAAACGGCGGTGCTCAACAACTACACCAAACCGCACATCAACGACGGAGACGAGATCTCAATCACCGACGGGCGCCACCCGGTCGTCGAACGAAACCACCAAAACGCGTTCGTACCGAACGACGTGCTCATGAACGGCACAACTCACCAGCTTGTGATCCTGACGGGACCAAATATGGGTGGCAAGTCCACCTATCTCCGCCAGACCGCCCTCATCGTGCTCATGGCGCAGACGGGTTCGTTCGTGCCGGCCGCAAAGGCGACGATCTCAGTCGTCGACCGCATCTTCGCGAGGGTTGGCGCCTCAGACAATATCGCCCGCGGCCAGTCCACGTTCCTGCTCGAGATGCAGGAGACTGCAAAAATCCTCCACACTGCCACCTCGCGTAGTCTCGTACTCCTAGACGAAATCGGGCGTGGCACGTCGACTTTCGATGGTCTGAGCATTGCCTGGGCAGTCGCCGAGCATCTGGCGACGAACCAGCGTGCGCAGCCAAAGACTCTGTTCGCAACGCACTACCATGAGCTCACGGATCTAGCCGATACGCTGGCAGGCGTTGTGAACTACCACGTCGCTGCGCGGGAGTGGAACGACGACATCGTCTTCTTTCGGAAGGTCGAGCCAGGACGGTCAGATCGGAGTTACGGTATCCAGGTTGCTCGTTTGGCCGGCCTGCCGTCGGAAACCGTGACCCGTGCTAAAACTATCCTTGCCGGTCTCGAGCGAGACGAGCTATCACGTGGGGGACGCCCGTCATTCAGTGGACAGCCTTCGAAGCAAAAGGCGCAGTTGGGGCTATTCCAAGTACTACCGGCGAATCAGAATCGAATCGCGGAACGGCTCCGTGAAGTCGATGTCGAACGGCTGACACCCCTCGATGCGCTATCGCTGCTCACCGAGCTAAAACACGACCTAAATGATTAACGAGGACCGTGGATTAATGACAAAGCCGAAGAAGCATAAATCGGATTTTTGTGACGTCCCGATCGAACCGTTCGAAGCGGATCCGAGTTTGTCGGCCGACGAAATTCTGCGCCGTATGGAACGGATCTCATTCCAGGGGCGAAACCTCGCGACGGCTCACCGCGTGTGGCAGAAAATGCTCGGCAACGACGTGCTGATCTTTCTTGGTGCGGCAGGCGCGCTCAGCGCTGGTGGACTCAGACTGATCCTCGCGCAGCTGGTAACGAGCCGCTCGGTCGACTGCCTTGTGTCCACAGGCGCCAATCTGTACCACGACCTTCACGAGACCAGGGGGCGCCGGCACTTCATCGGTTCCCATAAGGCCGATGACCGTGCCTTGCATGCAGCGCACATCGATCGCGTCTACGATACGTTCGTTGACGAAGACGAATTTATCGAGAATGACAGCTGGATTGCGAGTTTCGTCGCGGAGCTTGAGAAGCGGCCGTATACGACGCGCGAATTCCTGTACCAACTAGGCGGCCATCTCTGGCGGGAGACGGGCCAGAACGGAATCTTGACCGCCGCCTACCGTGCCAACGTCCCAATTTTCTGTCCCGCCATCGCCGATTCCTCGATTGGGATGGGCCTGGCACAAGCCCGTCAGCGGCATCCAAAGCTGGGGTGCGTAGACGTGATTGGCGACATCATCGAGTCGGCCAACCTCGTCATCCGCCGCCACCAGACTGCATCAGTCGTTCTAGGCGGTGGGACACCGAAGAACTTTATCAACCAGGCCAGCGTGCAGGCCGAGTTCTATCGTCCGGGGATCGGCGGTCATCGGTACGCACTGCAGATCGTCACCGATACACCATATTTCGGTGGGGCCTCCGGTTCCACACTCGAGGAGGCACAAAGTTGGGGTAAGCTCGCCGACGATGCGGGCCAGGTCACCGTTCACGCCGACGCCACCGTGGCGCTACCATTGCTTGCCAGCGCTCTAGCTTCGACCGGCCGCGAGCGACTCGCGAAGCGCCAGCCCGCGCGCTTCGAACTCGGATCGCGTGCAATGGTGGTCGATGGCGCTCCCCTTCTCGTCGATCGCTTCGACACAGACCGAGCCGAGCTCTGCTAGCAGACTAAAGCCTAGACCCGCAAGGCTGCTCGATGTGAGATCACAACCTGTGGTGGACCAGCACCGTACGCCGCCCTTCCGAATGCGCTGAGACATCCCTAGGTATCACTGAGCGGCTCTTGTTGCGTCAGGCAGTGGATCGTTCCCAGGCCAAGGACTAAATCACCTGCGTGGATGCCGACCACATCACGGTCTGGGAACAACTTGGCAAGGCGGGACAGAGCGACCCGATCGTGGGGATCATTAAAGGTCGGCACGAGCACGCAGCGGTTGGCAATATAAAAATTCAAGTAGCTGGCGGGAAGGCGGTCGCCCTCAAAATATAACGGGCGTGGCATTGGTAGTGGCACGACCCTCAGAGACTGACCGTTGAAGTCTCGCATCGTGCGGAGCCTCGCGAGATTCTCGGCTAGTGGAACATGATCGGCATCATGCGGATCAGGCTCTTCAGCCGCGACCACGGTGTCGGTCGAAACGAAACGCGCCACGTCGTCCACATGCCCATGCGTGTCGTCCCCTGTAATTCCACCAGCCAGCCACAGTACCTTCCGCACACCGAGATAATCACACATTACGTGCTCGATTTCTGCCCGGGTCATTCCGGGATTGCGTGCCTGGATAGGACTCAAAAGGCATTCTTCCGTGGTCAGCAACAAGCCCTCACCATTGACGTCAATACTCCCACCCTCGAGTACGACCGCGCGACGGCCGCCGGCGCCTAGCACCGCCTTTAAACCGCTGCATGCCGAGTCTCCGAGCCAGCTTGGCCGGAATCGCGTTTATCCCGCTGCCAAGCGCGGTAGCGGGCCCACCCGTTGAAGCCCCAGTCGGTCAAGGCCATCTTTCGGCGCCCTCCCCGACCAGCCGGTCGGACCACGAAGATCGGCCCGGCATCGCGAATCCACGAACGATTAGTCTGAATGCAGTGCCACTCGATCGCGGTAGGGTCAACGCCGCCTTGACGGAGTCGCTTCCGCGCCCGTTGCTCGATCGCCGCGTGTTGACACACAAGGGCTACGCCTTCGCCAGCGACAAGGTGCCGGATGATTTCAACGTAGCACCAGTCGATTTCGGCCGTCTTGATTTCCCAGTCCGCAGGGTTGTGAGGCCACACGAGCCAAGTCACTCGATGAGGCTCCCACTCCGCCGGCATCCGAAACCCTTGTGCCGTTGGCGTTGGCATTGGCGAGCGTCTGGACCGGCTGTGCGAAGACGCGCTCGCTCGACGGGTCATCGCTCGGCCGGATCGCTTGTCACTGCGGACAGGTCGAGAAAGCGTTTCGTAATGGACGCATAGGTGTCGATCCGGCGATCCCGGAGAAAGGGCCAGCCACGTCGTTGCTCCTCCAGCACAGCACTGCTACAACGAACCACGACGACCTCCTCCGCGTTGTGTGACGCCTCAGCGAGCATCCGGCCTTGCGGATCACACACAAAGGACTGCCCCCAAAAGTTCAACCCACTGTCAGGTGAGCCCTCGAGCCCGACGCGGTTCACTGTGGCAACGTACACGCCGTTGGCAATCGCGTGGCTACGCTGAACTGTTCGCCATGCGTCATGCTGCGCCAGCCCAATGGTCTCGCGCTCGCTCGGCAACCATCCGATCGCGCTTGGGTAGAAGATTACTTCCGCCCCTTGTAATGCCGCAAGTCTAGCCGCCTCCGGATACCACTGGTCCCAGCAGATAAGCACCCCGATCCGCGCGGACCGGGTGGTGAAAACGCGATACCCTAAATCACCTGGCGTGAAGTAGAACTTCTCGAAGTACTGAGGATCATCCGGGATGTGCATTTTCCGATACACACCCAGCAAGTCACCGTTCACGTCGATAACGACGGCCGAATTGTGATAAAGGCCGGCCGCCCGCCGTTCAAAAATTGGGACAACAATGACCACCCCGAGCTCCGCTGCCAGCCCGGCGTAGCGCTCGGTTGAGGGACCAGGAATCTCCTCAGCCAGATCGAAGTGCCGCGTATCCTCCGTCTGCGCGAAATATCGCGATGCAAAGAGCTCTGGGAGACATATAATGTGGGCGCCCTGCTTGGCGGCTGTGCGAACGCCGTTGGCTCCTGCTTGACGGTTTTTTTTCTGGATCCTCGACGCAGGACATCTGCACCAACCCCACCGTGAACTCGCTAGCCGTCGGCACCAGCGTGTCGATCATTGATGTCCCAACGGGATCCGAGAGTGCGACACCCGAGATTACAGACCGGGGGATGGGCCGTTCCCGGAGTTGATCCGGAGGGCTTCAACCTCGCGCTCCGCCTCCTGGAAATAGAACGAGGCAGGAAACTCCTCGACGATACGCGTGAACGTGGCGAGCGCATCGGTCAGCCTCCCCGCCAGCCGATACGCCCGACCGAGTCGCATCAGCACGCCATCGACCGGTAGATCGGAGTCTGCTGACGCGCTCGCGTGCTCAAAAAGTTCAATCGCCTCCTGATAGGCGCCCGCGAGAACATAAGTTTCCGCCAACCCCAGACGTGCCATTCGGCCGTAGATCTGCTCACCGGCTAAGTCGATGACTCGCTGATACTGCTCGTCCGCTTCCGCCCGGCGACCTGCCCTCACCAACACTCCCGCCGCTTGGTATCGCGCCGCAATGCCCTGAGGCGAGGCGGGATAGGCATCGGCGGCCGCCAGTAGCTTCGGAACTGCTTCTTCGAGCGGCGGCGGCTCTATCGCGTCTTCGCCTAGCACGGACTCCGTGGGCGGCGGTACCGCAGCGGCGTCCACGACCGCCATCGCTTCAGCAAACAACTCACTCGCGCGCCCAAGCTGCCGCTGCTGCCACCCGAAGTAAACGCCCGTCACTAAAAGACATCCAACGAGCACAACGCCCGCAACGACCACGGCGCCGCGATGCTCACGCCATACCTCCTGAGTACTTGTGAGTGCGACGGCAAGCGGGTTCTCCTTGAGGTGACGCCGCTCGATCCGCTTCATAGTTCGTGACAGCAGTGTATCAAAAAATAGAAGGGCGAACATGTGTAGATTGGAGTGTTTCTGCGCGCGAGTCCGTTGTGCTAGGCTGTCCCTTCAATTCACTCATTAAACAAACGGACATGACGCCAAACGGCGCTACGCGAAAATCTCGACGATGCTTGCTTAGAGCCGGCGCGGCGGCGGCGGCCGGACTGGGCACGCGTATCGCGGGTCAATCACTCGGCACGCAGGAGCAGCCTGTGCTGCTCCCGCCCTATCTCGCCGACACCGACGGGGATGGCCGACTTGGACCAAGCGACCAACAGCTTGTAGAGACCGCTCTATTCTCGCACCGAGGCTTTGATGACGTCCTTGACTCTGTAGCGCATTCGATCAATACCCATGGAACCCAATCGGCATTCCCGATCGCCCGCCCGATCACCATCGCGTGGCACTACGGCTGGTACAATCTGCTCAAACGCCCGCCTGGATCGCAAACCATTCGGTTTAAGGGCGGTGATTATGTCTCGTACGATCCGGAAATCGAAACTCTCTTTAACGACCTCAAAAACGAATGTGGCGTTACGGTCGACGCACTAAGCTGGATTCCAAGACGGGCAAACTACGACCTCCTTAACAACTACCGGAAGGGATATCTGAAAGCACTAAACGCTAGCACACGATACGTGGCCTTGCTTTACGAGAGCACGATCGCGCTACCGATGTCAGGCAGCCGTATAGATTTTCTTTCGCAGCCTGTCGAATCCTTCTTCCGAAAAGACTTTGAGGAAATGGCACGTTTCTTCCTGGAAGTCAGGAACGAATCTCCGGCGCGGGTTTTTACCCTCGACGGCCGGCCCGTCGTGTTCAGCTTCGGCACCCATACGTGGGGGCTCTTCCATGGCAGTTTTCGACAGCGCGGTGCCATCAGAAATCTCGTGCGAGATGTACGGCAGATTTTCCAAGACATCTATGGCGAGTACCCCTATCTAGTAGGCGAAGAATTCGTCCTCTCGACCAAGGGCGGCTTGGGGATCGACCGCCTCTTCCGAATGGCCAATTTCGACGCGATCTATGTTTACCATCACGCCTCAAACCTGAAACCTGGCATCCAAGCAACGCTGCCGATCACAGAGCCCTACATACAAAACCAGCGCAACGTGCTCACCAGGGCCTACAGCACGGTAGGCCAAGTGGGAAACGCCTTCACAGGATCACGGGTATTGATTATCCCGAACCTCTCACCAGGCTTTGCCAAACCCGGGCTGCCAACGCTCCAGATCGGTCGCCGCGAATATGCCGATTTTATGAAGGAGCTCAGTGAGCTCCATCTCGAAAAATATATCTTCAGGCATTGGAGTAGCGCCCTCGGAAGCACTCAGTTACCCGCGCCCATCTACATCGTCGGATCATGGAACGAAGAATTTGAGGGCCATGCCATACTTCCAGCTGAATTCAACTTGTCGCTCCCGGAAGTCGTCCAGTACGGGTTCGATCTAGCCATGGCAGTCAAGGAGACGTTTAGCTGGCATCACTACGCCAACCGCGATATCGGGTCTGGCAGTGCCACCGACGACTGGTAAACCGGGAGCTATAGCAGGGGAACGCCTGAAACGAGCGACCGAGTGTGGCGCGCGTGACCGGCGCGGGTGTTGTAAGTGTGCTACCCCGGCGCGCGATTTATCCAGCAGTTCCAGAACTGGGCGTTTTTCCTAAAAAAAATGGCGCGCGTGGCAGGATTCGAACCTGCGGCCTACGGCTTAGGAGGCCGTCGCTCTATCCAACTGAGCTACACGCGCTCATTGGTCTAAACGTCAGTGTAGCAGAGCGTTAGCTTCTCCTTCCTGATTGCTGTGGGTGCCTACCTCCGGCTGTCTAACAGCCTCGTGATGCAATCGATGTAATTCGTGCGTGTTCTTCAACAGCCGAGGCGTTGAGAAGGATGAAATGAAAGCGGCGCGGTGGTACTGGTTAGCCGCAGATCAGGAACACGCCCTTGCGCAGTACAACCCCGGGTGGATGCACGCCAACGGCCGAGGCGTTAAGTTAAGGACTACGAAGAAGCGGTGCGGTGGTACCGGTTGGCGGCGGACCAAGGGCATGCCACGGCGGTTCGGTGTGCTACGCTGACCTGTGCCGTCCGACAAACAGGACCACGCGAAACCACAAGAGAGTCTGTCATGCGATCGATGATCCGTCTTGCCGCTGCTGTTCTCCTCGTCTGGGCGTTCGCCGTGCCAGCGACCGCTCAATTCGAGTCGGTCGGATCACTTCAGTTTCCGACCTCGACACAGTCGGCCGAGGCACAGAACCGCTTCCTGCGCGGCGTCGCTATTCTTCACAGTTTTGGATGGAAGCAGGCGATCGAGGAGTTTCAGACGGCGCAGGAGCTCGACCCCCATTTCGTCCTTGCGTATTGGGGCGAGACGCTCTGTTACAACCACCCGCTCTTTGGCGGACCGACCCCAGACGAGGACAACCCGCGCGCGGTGCTCGCGCGATTAGGTCCAACACGTGACGCGCGACTTGCCAAGGCTCCGACGGACCGGGAGCGTGGCTTCCTAAACGCGGTCGAGACCCTGTGGGCCAAGGATGGCACGTACGACGAACGTCGGGTCGCGTACATGGACGTGATGGCTGACTTGAATGCCCACTACCCCGATGACCACGAGGTGGCCACCTTCTACGCCATCGCCACCCTCAGCGCGGCTCGGGCGTTGGAAGATCAAACAGGCCGCCTCGAGATGCGGGCCGGCACCATCGCGCTCGCGGTGTTCAACGCCAACCCAGAGCATCCGGGAGCGTCCCACTACGCGATTCATTCGTTCGACGACCCGATCCATGCACCGCTAGCGCTGGCATCGGCGATGAAGTATGTCGAGATCGCACCGGCGGTCGCCCACGCTCGTCACATGCCTACGCACATCTTCATCCAGCACGGGATGTGGGCTCTGGTGTCGAGTCACAACCAGCGGGCGTACGACGCAGCGCGAGGCCTGTGGGAGCCCGGCGACAGCGTCAACGATACGGTCCATCCGCTCGACTGGGGGCAGTACGGCGATCTGCAGCTTGGTGACTACCGCAAGGCGCAGACCTGGATCGAACGGATCGAGATGGTCACCAGAGAGAGCGAGGGGCAGGCGCGAGCCGTCAGCGCTGTCTCGTTGCTGAAGGCCCGGTATGTGGTCGAGACCGAGGAATGGACCATAGCGGAGGTGACTGAAGAATCGTCACTCCCCGAGCTATTGGCAACGGGTCTCAGCGCGGTGCATCTCGGGGACATCGACACCGCCAAGAAGGCTGAGGTCGAGCTGGCGAGGCGGGCCGCCGATGGGGCTGCCCGGACCAAGATCACCCACAAGGAAGTTGCCGCGGCGATCCGCGTTGCAGAGGGCCGGGGTAATGAAGCGACGGTGTTGATGGACGAGGCGCTGGAGATCGCCGGCACGCAGCGGCTGCCGAACGGTGCCGCAAGTCCCGTCAAGCCACCCTACGAGCTTTATGGTGAGTTACTACTTACCCTTGGCCGACCCGAAGAGGCAAGCGAAAAATTTGAGATGTCACTCTTGAGAATGCCGAAGCGCACGCGGTCTTTGCT
The DNA here is from genome assembly GCA_965197375.1 of Vicinamibacterales bacterium. Classification (GTDB taxonomy): domain Bacteria; phylum Acidobacteriota; class Vicinamibacteria; order Vicinamibacterales; family UBA8438; genus CBDAMZ01. Next base: position 280,459 of record CBDAMZ010000007.1, on the reverse strand, counting down.
CGGCGCTGCTCGAGCGGCCGCGGCGAGTGGAGATGACGCCACGGCGCGCGAGCACTACTCAGAGCTGTTGAGCTTTTGGCAGGGTCCAGCCGACCACTCCGGGGCCGAGGAGGCCCGTCGGTTCACGACAGAAGGCCAAGAGCAGTAGGCGCTCCCATCTCGTCCTCGTGAAGGAAGCGTGTTTAGGAGCGGCCGCTCTATCCTACTGAGCTACACGCGCGTACAGGCCCAAAGGGCCAGTTTCCCCCTATTCCACCCGCCTAACCTCGATATGATGCGGTCGGCGTTTGGAGACGTGGCCCCCTCCCGAAGCCAATCACGGCTTTCAATTAGCACCAGAGACGTCAACGAATCGTGTAGAGCGCCCTGGGACAATCAGCCGACGGCGCGCTTATCGAGCGCCATCAGACCATTGGCCACGCGGACATACTCCTCATACCGCTGTTGGTAAACCTGGAGCTTTTGCTCCTCGATCGCCGCCAGGCGTGCGCGGCCTTCCGAGGAGGTTTCTTCGCCGCGCCTTCGGAGCTCTTTTTCGACCACGCTCGCTTCGAGCTTGAAGTCACGGTCGTGCTGCCGTTCCCAGACCAACCAGTCTGCGGTCCACCGGGCATGGGCCGCCTGCACCAGCTCACGTGAAAATGGAAAGCTCTCCCCAGTAGCAGCGTCAAGCTCAGCACATGCCTCAGGGTAGAGCTGGCGGGTCCCGTCGACGACGCCCCGCCAAGCCAGTAGCTCCCGCGGATCCGCCCGCGCGACCGCTGACCCAAAGGTTGTCAGCAACCGCGCAGCGAGTTGTTCCAGGTGTTGCTGACGGAGGTCGCGTCGCATGCGCCAGCCAACTACGGCCACGACGACGATCAGAACGACTAGCGCTGCGAGCTCCATTGTACGGTGACGCGTAGCTCTGGCAAGCAACTACACTTCGGCCACTTAATCGGTTAGTGGCGCAACGCCGCGAAAACGTGCTGGTCCGTAAGGCGAGCGCGACCACCGAGTGCCTCGAGTTCGATCAGAAACGCAAGGCCGTGCACCACGCCCCCTCCCTGCGTAATAAGGTCAACCGTGGCAAGCGCGGTACCACCAGTCGCGAGCAGGTCGTCCACGACGAGCACGCGCTGGCCGCGTTCGACAGCATCTTCATGCATCTCCAGCGCATCGGTCCCGTACTCTAGTTTATACTCGGCACGAACAATTCGCGACGGCAGCTTGCCTGGCTTCCGCACCGGAACAAAGCCTGTACCGAGTCGGTCAGCCACAGCTGCGCCGAAGATAAACCCGCGGCTTTCGATCCCCGCAACAACATCGACCGGCGCCTGACGATAGGGGGCAGCGAGGCACTCAACCGCTTGCCGGAAGCCTGTTCGATCTCGTAGCAGCGTCGTAATGTCGTAGAAAAGAATCCCCGGCTTAGGAAAATCTGGAACGTGACGTATTAACTCCTTGAGTGCGTCCATCTCACTCCTTTTCACCTGAGCCCGACACCTGCAACTAGCGGCTAGTCCCGATCGTCGCCTGAGTGGACGCGCGTAGCCGGCCTACAGGCCTAGGGGATTGTTGCTTAGTTACTTGGACCATCGCTAATTTAAATAACGACCGGACTAGTGAATCCGGAAGCCAATTTTGAGGCCGGTCGGTTCGAGTTGCTCCATGGCAACCCGCTCGACACGTGACAGTGGCGGACCCTGACACAACGCACGCTCGAATCGCTCGACTGCCTCTCGCTCACCTTCGGCAACTATTTCCACGCGTCCGTCTCCCAAATTCCGAACGAACCCGCCCACGCCGTCGCGCCGTGCGACGTCATCAGTAAAAAACCGAAAGCCGACACCCTGAACGTGACCGCTGACGAAATAACGTCGCGCGATTATCCCCCCCTCGGTTCCGAACCGACGCATTTTTAAATACCTACCCAGTCGCTGTTAGAAGACAAATCGGTAGATATTGCCTTCGCTACCCTAGCCGATTCCAAAGCCGTGCCGAGTGCCAGCGCCTGTAACAAAATCCACTGGGAGCGACCGACCACTATCACAGATGGCCAGAGCCGATCCCGGGTTCTGGCCGCCACCGGTAGAGACAGAATAACCAGAAAGGTATGCCGAGCCATATTCCGTAATCAGCGTTGATGATCCAACGGTCACACCGGCGCCAGCCGCGGAGGACCACCGTCCCTTACAGTTCTCTCCACCAGGGATGACGAATGAAAGGTCGCCACTGTTTCCATCACACCGCTAACGTTAACGTCTAATACCAGGACAGGACGCCGCTCACTTAGTGGCCTTCCACTGGCACCATCGTCGTGTGCAAAGAGCAGCCCGTAGCAATTAGGCTAAGCACCATCGGCGTAGCAAAAAATACAGATCCACACCTCATAGCAGTTTCCCCTCCTTGAACGCAAAGGAGCGACTAAGCCTCTCGAGAGCTTAGTCGACTTCAAATAATGGTTCTCTGGCGCAGGATTGTTGTGTTAGTTTTGCGTTGGTGCGTGTTCTCGAGAAAAAGTGGTCGGGGCGGGCAGATTTGAACTGCCGACCCCTCGGTCCCGAACCGAGTGCTCTACCAGGCTGAGCCACGCCCCGACCGGGCGCTCACGTGGGCAAGCGACACGCCCCGCCATGGTAGTGTCTCAGCGGATTCAAAGTCCAGCGCCGGCGGCTGAACACTCACTCACACGGAGGCTCAGAGTGCCACTTCGATCCATTGCTCTCCGCTATCTTCTCTCGCAGCGGTCATCTTTTTCTCGGCCGCCGTCCTCCTGAATTCCCCATCGCCAGGACGAGCGCAGTAGTAACACCGGCCGAGGAGTAACAACACGTCTTTATCCGCCGTGCTTCATCTCAGCGTATGCACCCATCGCTAACGCTTTGACATACTCGACCGCCGCGTGTGCCGTCCAGTCTGGTTGTAACGGCGTGACCGAAATCCAGCCGTCGCGTACCGCCTGGTAGTCTGAGTGATCGTTCGGCTCCCAGTCCATCTGACCTTCGTCGATCCAATAATACGGTTGTTGCCGAGGGTCGCGTGTCTCGATGACTGCCGTTGCGTGGTTACGCTTAGCCTGAACCGTCACACGGATGCCGCGTGCCTTGCAGCTCGGCACGTTAACATTCAAGAAGGTTCGGGGTGGTAACCCGCGAGCGAGAATCGCCGTGACCAGTTGCTGGGCCGTGGCCGCCGCCTCGCTAAAGTCAAACTCGCCGTCTACCCGTTGTTGGGACACCGCCAGGCTCGGCACCCCTAAAAGCGCACCTTCGAGTGCGCCTGCAACCGTGCCCGAGTAGGTCACATCATCGCCGAGATTCCATCCCTTGTTGATACCCGATACTAGGACATCCGGCGGTGACTCAAGCACGCGACTGACTGCGATGTTCACGCAATCAGTTGGGGTGCCATCGACGCCGTACCAATATTCGGAGAGCCGTTCGATCCGAAGCGGACGACGGAGAGTCAGGGCGTGGCCGATGACGCTCACCTCTGCTATGGGGGCCACGACGAACAGCTCACCGAACGAGGAGAGAGCAGCCGCCAGCGCCTGAATCCCCTTCGACCGAACGCCGTCATCATTAGTGATGAGAATGCGCACTCTTCCAATCGAGTATAGCAGTCGAGTGCATCGACTTCAGAGGCAGACAATTAGATCGTCTGGACAAACACCAGGCTCGTCATGCTGAGAAAGACGCTACATCCCGCAGTCATCGGCCGACAACACCATGTCGCGATCGCTATCTAGCTCGTCGTTCCGCGCCGATCACGCGGTGTTGATGCCGTAGGGGCGGGCCCACGAGAGCCCTTCGATGGTACCCGCGCGCGGACGATACCCGCACCCGACCCACCCGTTGAAGCCGAGGGTGTCGACGAGGGCCAATAGATAGGAATAGTTGATTTCCTGAGTTTCGTCTGGCTCGTGACGTCCAGGAACGCCCCCGATCTGAAAGTGGCTGATGATGACGAGGTTTGCTTTGACGGTCTCCGTAAGACGCCCCTCCATCATCTGCATGTGGTAGCAGTCATATTGGAGAAAGATGTTGTCGCTCCCAACCAAATCTATGATGCGACGAGCCTGAACAGATCCGGTCAAGAAGTAGCCAGGGTTGTCCCGGGCATTGAGTGGTTCGAGCAGTAGGCGCACCCCAAGCGATCGGGCCTGTTTAGATGCCCATCTAAGGCTTGCGACGAACGTGGCCTCGGCGTTAGCATCATCCGTTCGGCCCGCCACGCAGTGCAACTGTTTACAGCCGGAGGCCTCTGCATACTCGAGCGCACGCATAAGCCCTTGACGGAAATCAGCCTCGCGACCCGGAATCGCGCCGACACCGGGTGAGATATTCATCAGCGTCGCAACAAGATCGTGACGCCTGACCCGATCGGCGATATCTTCCTTCGACTCACCATACGGCGACTAGATCTCGACGCCCTGGAATCCAACGCGCGCTGCTTGCTCGAACCGATCGAGCAGTTCCCATTCGTTGAACATCGTGGTAACGCTCGCGGCAAGCCTTCGCATGGCGTCCTCACCTCCATCGTGGCGGGCATCGTATCACGACGCTGATAACGACCCGTGCCGGCCCCTTGGCCGTCTCCGGCTACCGCGCTATCATCACTCCTCCGTGGACAGGTCTATCACGCCATTCGATGCAGTCTTGCTCATTGCGTTTGGTGGTCCGCGTGGCCGCGCTGACATCCGCCCGTTTCTAGACAACGTTCTCCGCGGACGCCCCGTGACGCGAGCGCGGCGCGAGGAGGTGGCGCGTCACTACGAACTGTTCGACGGCGTCTCACCATTGGCTGAAATCACTGCGCGTCAGGCCGACGGCCTACGCGATCGGCTCGAGGTGAATGGCCCTGCGCTTCCGGTCTACGTGGGGATGCGGAACTGGCATCCCTTCCTAGCTGACACGCTCGAGGAAATGGCCAGGGCCGGCGTGAAGCACGCGATCGGCTTCATCATGGCAGCGTACCATAGCTACGCAAGCTGCGGTCAGTACCGCCAGAACGTGGCCGACGCGCGAGCGGAGCTTCGTAAACGGCAGGCTCCCGACGTGGAATTATCCTACGTCGGCGATTGGTACAATCACCAGGCTTTCATCGGCGCAAACGCGCGCCGCGTCAACGACGCACTCGAACGGTTACCCAACGGGCTTCGGGAAAAGGCGCACCTCGTCGTGACGGCTCACAGCATCCCGCAACCGATGGCTGAGGGATCACGCTACGAGGCTGAACTTCGGAAGTCGGCTCAGATGATCGCGCGGATGGTTGGCACCGACGACTGGGAGCTTGTGTTTCAGAGCCGGAGCGGGAGGCTGCAAGATCCGTGGCTGGGGCCAGACATCTGCGACTACCTACGCGCCGAGCGAAACCGCGCACTGGAGGCAGTAGTGATCTGCCCACTCGGCTTCGTGGCCGACCATATCGAGGTGTTATATGACCTCGACCATGAGGCGGCTGGTGTCTGCCAGGAAACCGGCCTGCCAATGAGCCGTGCCGCCACAGTTAATGACGATCCACTGTTCCTCGACATGGTGGCGGATGTCGTCCGCCGCACACACCAACGCTACGCCAACAGCCGGCCTCTGCCTATTATTCCCTCGGCACCACCAAACTACAGCGACCAGCCGAAAACCTAGGCTACCCAACCGCCTTAGCTGCGCAGTGCTTATCGAACGCGGCCGTCAGCGCGTGCGCGATACTCCCAGCCTCCTGGTTTTCGATTTCGTGGCGCTCTAGTATGTAAAGCAACTTGCCGTCGCGAAGCAGAGCAATCGAAGGCGATGATGGCGGGTAGCCAGTGAAGTACTGCCGGGCCCGTTCAGTCGCCTCTACGTCGGCGCCCGCAAAGACAGTCGTGACGAGTTCGGGCGTGTTCTCGGATTTGAGTGCCAGCGCCACACCGGGTCGTGCTTTGCCGGCCGCGCAGCCGCACACCGAATTTACCACAACCATGACCGTCCCAGATGTCTTCGTCAGAGCGGCATCGACTTCGTCACCCGTGCGCAGCTCGCGTACACCAAGACATGTCAACTCCTCACGCATCGGCGCAATAAAGAACTCTGGATACACGTTCCTCTCCTTTCACCGTAATGGTCAGCGACTGCGTGCCGGAGCTACTAAAGCGCCAGCACCAGACTTACGCAAGCTTGCCTGCGCGAGTCGCCGGTTAAACACCAGGAGCAATCCCACCGCTACCCCCCATTGTACCAGACAGGTCCCAACGCTTGAGGTCTGTAACGGATGCCACCAACCGTCCGGGTTGATGACCGTAGCCGCCTGATACATCCACCAGCTAAACATTACAACAAACTCGACCGGCACGAGATACTTCAGCACCCACTCGTACACCCGCCCTGCGTGGACCCCGCCAGGGGCCACATTCACTAGCTCATTTCGAAAACGCTCTAAGCCATATTTCATCGCGGCGACCGAGATAAGCAGCCCGCTGATCATCAGCGCGAGACCCCACACCCAATCCTGATTCTCTAAGATTTCTAGGCTAATGGCCGATGGAACGCCAAAGACAATCGTAGTGGCTGCTACGATCCGTACCGCTGACCGTCGCGATAAGCCGGCGTCAATTAAGACGCGCGTGCCGAGCTCAATCATCGCGATCAGTGACGACAAAGCCGCAAAAAACAGTGCGAGAAAGAAAAGGGAGAGGAACACGCCCCCAGCCGGCACACGATCGAAGAGCTGCGGGATCCAGATAAAAGTGAGTCCGTTATCCTTAGAACCGGAAGCCACGGCTTCCAGCGTCTCGCTGGTCGAGAGGAAAGCGAACGCAGTAGGTAAGACCGCCATGCCAGCGAGCAACGACGCTACGTTGTTCCCGAGTCCAATCGTGGTGACGTTAAGAACGATATCCTCATCCTGCCGCACATAGATCCCATACGTGAGGATGAGCCCCCAGCCGGCACCCGTCGACCAGGCCGACTGGGTCAACGCCGCCAGCCAGGTCCTATAGTCCGCAAGCGCCGTCAAATCTGGACTGAAAAGAAAAAGAAGACCGCGCTCGGCACCGGGGAGCGTCACCGCTCGCGCAACCGCAACGAGCAACAGAAGGAACAGCATCGGGATCAGGACCTTGTTCGCTCGCTCAGTCCCTCCCGTGATCCCTCGTGCAACGATCCCGGCTGCAACAGCGACGGCCTACATCGCCCTAGGGTTTTCTTGGACACTTGATTGCGAGAGAGTGCTCGCAGGAGGAGTGTCGAGATGAGGAAGCACGATCAGAGTTCGGTGGCGGCGGAGGGAGCCCGGAGGGCGACTGGAGCGGCCGCCGCGCGTGACCGGAAGGGGCGGTTTTCGGCCAGGTGTAAACGCGCGACGGTGCTCCGCCTCCTGCGGGGTGAGGATCTCGAGTCGGTGTCGCGGGAGTTGGGCATCACGGCGGCGCGGGCCTCGCAGTGGCGCGATAGGTTTTTGGCGGCTGGCCAGGCCGGCTTGAAGAGCCGAGCGACCGAGGCGGTGGACGACGACCACCGTCGGCTGCAGGCCAAGATCGGCGAACTCCTGATGGAGACCGAGTTGCTGTATGCGAAGGTAGACCAGCTGGAGGCCGGCCGCCCTTTGGCCGGCCGGAGGTCGACGCAATGAGTGGCGCCCAGTCGATCTCCACCCGTCGGGCGTATGGTGTGCAGCGCGTCTGCCGCGTGTGGGCACGGCCGCGGTCGAGTGTCTATGCGCGGCGGCAGGTACCGCGGGACTGCGCGCGCGGGCATCGCCGCGGGCCCGTCGGCGCGGCCCCGGACGATGTCCTGGTGGGCCACATCCGCCGGGTGCTCGAAGCGTCGCCGTTTCATGGTGAGGGCTACCGGAAAGTTTGGGCGAAGCTGCGGGTCGAGGGGATTCGGACCTCGCCGGAGCGGGTGCGCCGATTAATGCGTGCGCACGACCTCCAGGCCCCGCACCGCGTGGGCCAGGCGCATGGCCCGACGGTGCACAACGGCACGATCACCACCGAGACGCCTGACGTGATGTGGGGCACCGACATGACGGCCACGGTGACCGTGGGCGAGGGGGCGGCCTGCGTGTTCGTGGCCGTCGATCACTGCACGACCGAGTGCATCGGTCTGCATGCGGCCAAGAGCGGCAACCGCTTCGAGGCCCTGGAGCCCATCCGCCAGGGTGTCCGCGAACGCTTCGGCGGGATCAGCGACGGCGCCGCCCGCGGGCTGCGGCTGCGTCACGACCACGGGTCGAACTACCTGGCCGCCGATTTCCAACAGGAGATCGCGTTCTTCGGGATTGAGAGTTCCCCGAGCTTTGTGCGAGCGCCCGAAGGTAACGGCGTGGCGGAGCGCTTCATCCGCACGCTGAAGGAAAATCTCTTGTGGGTGCGGAGCTTCGAGACCATCGAAGACCTCCGCCTGGCCTTGCTCGCGTTCAAGCGGACATACAACGAACAATGGATGCTTGAGAAATACGCTTACCGAAGCCCCGCGCAGGTGCGACGCGACCTCGTCGGGCTGGACGCGGCCGCGTAGATGCGAATACCGTCAATGTCCAAGAACCCTGGGGCGGTACAGGCCACAACGTGAAAGCCAATGGGCTGCCAGATCGAAGCGCTATAGTGCTCCCAGTACGCCGCCGTATCGGCGCCAGTAAGCTCCCCCGTCACCGCCGCGACGAAGTACTTGAGGGTCCATCCGGTAACGACCGAGTAGTAGAACATGATCATAATCGTCGTCACCGCAACGAAGCCGCCCATCCAGGCGTACCGCTTCCCAACGAGGCTCCCAAACGCGCCGATGGGACCGCGCCGCGCGCGCCCCACGACCGAGCCCGAATTCCGCAATCAGTATCGGAATCGACCAGATGAAGAGGAACAGGAGCCAGGGAATCAAGAACGCCGCGCCGCCATTTTGAGCCACGACGCGCGGGAACCGCCATAGGTTGCCAGTGCCCACTGCCATGCCCGGACCGGCAACGATCAATCCCCAACGCGACGAGAAAAGATCTGGCTTTGACATCGGCTCATCAGTGTAGCAGTCCGGCCGAGCAGATGGAGATGGGTTGTACGGCTCCCGCCCACAGAGCCCTAGTCTAAATCCTTGATACGAATAACATATGTCTCTTGATACAAGGCGTATCATGATCTATACTCGTACTGGAGTAAGGTTGCCCGATGAAAGCGTGTGCTTACCGCGCGGAACTTTCTGGTGCCACGTGCCGGGGGAGGATCACCCGATTGAACCAGGACGTGTTTCTGATCAGCATGGCCGCGCGCACGTTGGGCCTACACCCTCAGACGCTGCGCAAATACGAGCGCCTGGGGTTAGTCCAGCCGACCCGCGCGGTTGGCAGTATGCGGCTCTACTCGAGCGAGGAAATCGAGCGGCTACGTCTGATCAAACGCCTCGTTGATGAGTTAGGCGTCAATCTCGCTGGGGTTCAGCAGCTGCTGTTGATCGCTGAAGTGGTTGAGCGGATTCGCCCACTCGTGGAAGACGATCGGCCCTCGGGAAGCGCCCGCCGTAAAGCGCTGCGACGCGAGCTTGATCAGCTGAGCCGGCTGCTGGGAATGTAATGGTATGGAATTCAAGGACTACTACCAGTCACTCGGCATCCCAAAGCGTGCAACTCCTGACGATATCAAGAAAGCGTACCGCAAGCTTGCTCGTACACACCACCCAGACGTCAACCCGGGCGACCTATCAGCCGAGGCGCGCTTCAAGGAGATCAACGAGGCGCACGAAGTCCTCGGCGATCCCGAGAAGCGAAGCAAGTACGACGAACTCGGCGCGAATTGGAAGCACTACGAACAGGCTCAGGCCTCCGGCCAGAACCCGTTTGGATCCAGGTGGCCGTTCAGCAACGGCAACGTCCGGTGGAACGTTAACGTCGACGGCACACCCGGCCGCGGGTTTCGGCCGATGTCTGGAGAAGACGTCCGGAATATGTCCGGCGACGATCCGTCCTCGGATTTCTTCAAAACCTTTTTCGGCGGGCGGGGCTGGCACGCGCAACCCCAACCCTCGCGCCACAACCACGACGTGGAGCACCTCATCGAGCTGAGTCTCGAGCAAGCCGCGAGCGGTGTGCGTCAACGATTGTCGTTCCAAACGGGTGCCCGGGCGCAGTCGGTTCAGGTGCGAATTCCACCAGGGGTTACCGACGGATCTCGCGTGCGCGTGGCGGGAGAGGGAGAACATGGCGCAGGCGGTGTGGGCGATCTATATCTCCGCGTACGACTAAAACCCCACGCCAAATTCGAGCGAAAGGGACGCGACATTCACGTGAAAATCGTCGTGCGATTGACCACGGCGGTCCTCGGTGGCGAAGTGGATGTGCCAACGCTCGGTGGAACGACACTCCGGCTGAAGATCCCACACGCTACCCAGCCAGGACAGGTCTTTCGGCTCAAAGAGCAAGGCATTCCGGCCTTGGGTCGGAGCGGAGCCCGCGGTGATCTCTACGCCACGCTACAGGTGAAGCTCCCCGACCGGCTGAGCGCCAAAGCCCGTGCCCACTACGAGGCACTAGCAGCGCTGGAGAACGAGCCGAAGCAGACGGCGCAACGCCCAGTCGAGTAACGAGAGACACAGACGGCAAACTGGAGATGGATATTAATCGTTTCACGGAAAAAGCACAGGAAGCTTTGCTCACTGCACAGCACACGGCTGCAAACTCAGGTCACCCCCAGATCGAACCTGAGCACCTCCTGACTGCGCTCGTCGAGCAGCGCGAGGGGATCGTGCCGGCACTCCTCCAAAAGCTCGTTGCCGACCCGAGACGTGTCGCCGAGGCAGCGCGGACCGAGCTCAAGCAGCTCCCGAAGACCGAGGGCGGCACTCAGCCTGGACTGTCCCCCCAACTGAACACTGTGCTCGAACAAGCTACGGCCGAGGCCAAGCGTCTCAACGACGAGTACGTCAGCACGGAGCACTTACTCGTTGCCCTTGCCGCGGAGGACGGACGGTTGAAAGCAGCGCGAGTCCTCGGCAAGCACGGTCTGACTAAAGATCGCGTGTACGAAGCGCTGACTTCGATTCGTGGCTCACAGCGCGTCACCGACCAGAACCCAGAGGGAAAGTACCAAGCCCTAGAGCGCTACGGGCGCGATCTCACGGATCTCGCACGACGCCAAAAGCTTGACCCAGTAATCGGACGCGATGACGAGATCCGCCGTGTTGTACAGGTTCTGTCTCGGAGGACGAAGAACAACCCAGTGCTGATCGGCGAGCCTGGCGTTGGCAAGACCGCTATCGTCGAGGGGCTCGCGCAGCGGATCGTACGAGGCGACGTCCCCGAAGGACTTAAGAAGAAACAAATCACCAGCCTCGATATAGGTGCACTCGTTGCCGGAGCTAAGTATCGGGGCGAGTTCGAGGAACGTCTTAGGGCGGTCCTCAAAGAAATCACCGAATCCAACGGACGGATCGTTCTCTTTATCGACGAACTACACACCGTCGTCGGCGCCGGTGCCGCCGAGGGAACGACCGACGCGTCCAACATGCTCAAGCCAATGCTGGCACGCGGCGAGCTTCATGCCATCGGTGCCACCACCCTCAAGGAGTACCGCAAATACATCGAGAAAGACGCGGCCCTTGAGCGGCGGTTCCAACCGGTCGTCGTGCCTGAACCGTCGGTGGAAGACACCATCAGCGTGCTCCGTGGGCTGCGTGAGCGCTACGAGATTCACCACGGCGTCAGATTTAAGGACGCGGCCCTAGTCGCCGCCGCGGTACTCTCACGCCGTTACATCGCCGATCGATTCCTACCGGACAAGGCGATCGATCTTATGGATGAGGCGGCCTCTAAGCTGCGAACCGAGATCGATTCGCTGCCCGTTGAGCTAGATGAGATCCAGCGACGCATCATGCAGCTCGAGATCGAGAGGGAGGCGTTGAGCAAGGAAAAGGATAAGTCTTCACGAGATCGGCTCACGCGCCTCGAACGCGACCTGTTTAATCTCAAGGAAGAACGGAACGCGCTACAAGACCAGTGGGAGCAAGAGAAAGCCGAAATTCAAAGCGAACGTGCCCTTAAACGCGAACTCGACGGGCTGCGCCACCAGGTCGAGCGTGCACAACGCGATGGGGACTACGCGAAGGCATCTGAACTGCATTACGGGCGCATCCCTGAGCTAGAACAACGGCTGAGAACGGAGACTGAACGGCTTGGCTCACTACAGCAACATGTCCGAATGCTTAAAGAAGAGGTCGACGAAGAGGACATTGCCGAGGTTGTCAGTAAGTGGACCCACATCCCGGTGAATAAGCTGGTCGAGAGTGACGTCCAAAAGCTGATCCATATGGAGGAACGCCTCCGTCAGCGGGTTGTCGGTCAGGAAGACGCCATCGTTGCCGTGGCAAACGCCATCCGTCGGGCACGCGCCGGGTTGCAAGACCCCGATCGCCCACTCGGGAGCTTCATCTTCCTGGGCCAAACCGGCGTCGGCAAGACCGAACTCGCGCGCGCGCTCGCTGAGTTCCTGTTTAACGAAGAACAGGCGGTGACTAGGACCGACATGTCCGAGTACCAAGAAAAGCACACGGTCTCACGGTTAATCGGCGCGCCCCCGGGCTACGTCGGATACGAGGAGGCAGGCCAGCTAACCGAAGCGGTGCGCCGACGCCCCTATGCCGTGGTGCTGTTCGACGAGATCGAAAAGGCGCACGCCGAGGTGTTGAACGTGATGCTGCAGTTGCTCGATGACGGGAGGCTGACCGACGGCCATGGGCGTACCGTCGACTTTAAGAACACCGTGGTGATTATGACGTCGAATCTCGGCAGCCAGTTCATTACCGAACACGCCGACGCCATCGACAACGGCGACGTCGACGGGAACATCCGGCAACAGATCCACGAGGTGCTACAGCTGCGCTTACGCCCAGAGTTCCTAAACCGCGTGGACGACATCATCTTCTTCCGCGCACTCAGTCGCCCGCATCTAATGGCAATCGTTGATATCCAGCTCGCGCGGCTTGAGAAACGGCTCGAAAATCGCAAGGTGGCTATCCAGTTAACCGACGAGGCGAAGAGGCTGCTAGTCGCGGAGGGCTATGATCCGAACTACGGCGCGCGACCACTCAAACGTGCGATCCAGCGCCTGGTGCTCGATCCAGTTGCGATGCGAATCCTACAGGGCAAGTTCAGGGAAGGAGACCACGTGGTGGTCGACGGTCACGCCGGTGAGGTAACCTTCACTAAGCGGGAGCCGGTGGGAGCGTAAAAACCTACTCTCCCGCTCTCTCTGCCGCCTGGAAACCCACTCGCTTGTGAGAGCCGTCGCAGAACGGCTTATTGGCCGACTGGCCGCACCGACAAAGAGCAATTGGCCGCCGGTCGATCGGTAATTTCGTTCCCGTCGAGTCGACGACGTGAACATCATCGCCTTCAACGAGATACGGACCGTTGTCTCTCGTCCTGATCGTCGCCATTCCCGTCGAGCCGAGACCCCTACCCCATCTTCTGCATTGACGCCAGGAAATCGGCGTTCGACTTAGTCTTCCCCATCTTGTCGAGTAGCAGCTCCATCGCCTCAACGGGTGACAGTGGGTGTAATACCTTCCGTAGGACCCACACGCGGTTCAGATCCTCTTTCGTCAGCAGCAACTCCTCTTTACGCGTACCGCTTTTCTGGATATCGATGGCTGGAAACACCCGCTTGTCGACGAGCTTTCGGTCCAGATGGATCTCCATGTTGCCAGTGCCCTTAAACTCCTCGAATATGACATCATCCATACGTGAGCCTGTATCGACCAGTGCAGTCGCCATAATCGTCAGCGAACCACCTTCCTCGATGTTACGCGCTGCACCAAAGAACCGCTTCGGCTTTTGGAGCGCGTTGGAATCGAGACCGCCCGAGAGTACTTTGCCTGACGGCGGAATAACCGTGTTGTAAGCACGTGCAAGCCGCGTGATCGAGTCGAGCAGGATCACGACATCCTTCCGGTGCTCTACGAGCCGTTTGGCTTTTTCGATCACCATCTCGGCGACCTGCACGTGACGCTGAGCAGGCTCGTCGAACGTCGACGAAATCACCTCTCCATCAACCGACCGCTGCATGTCGGTAACTTCTTCGGGTCGCTCGTCAATCAGCAGCACGATCAAGTAGATCTCGGAATTAACCTTGGCGATCGACTGAGCAATGCTCTGCAAGAGCATCGTCTTGCCGGTCCGCGGCGCTGCAACTATCAGCCCGCGTTGCCCCTTGCCGATCGGTGTCATCAGGTCCATGACCCGCGGTGAGAGTTTGTCGGCTTCGCACTCCAGCTTGATCCGCTCCTCAGGATACAAGGGCGTCAGGTTCTCGAAGAAAATCTTATCGCGGGCTTGCTCAGGCGACTCGAAATTAACCGCTTCAACCTTAATGAGAGCGAAGTACCGTTCCCCCTCTTTGGGAGGACGAATTTGCCCCGAGACGGTGTCCCCGGTTTGCAAGTCGAACTTACGGATCTGTGACGGCGAAACATAAATGTCATCAGGGCCAGGCAAGTAGTTGTAATCAGGAGCACGCAGGAAGCCGAATCCATCCGGCAGCACCTCGAGCACGCCCTCAGAAAAGATGAAGCCGCTCTGCTCGGTCTGCGCTTTCAGGATCTGGAAGATCACTTCCTGCTTACGCATCCCAGTCGCACCGCCGACATTCAGATCCTTTGCGACCTGGGTAAGCTTAGCGATGCTCATATCTTTAAGCTCGCCAATGTTTAGCATGTCGCTACCGCGCCGAGTGGAAGGTTTTAGAGCGTCGGTGATTGCCGTAGCTTCGGCAGTCGCTGGTGCATCCGCTGACGCCTGCGCTGGTGTACGCTTGTTATTCGTTGGCATAAGGTTGGGTCGGGCTCCCGGTTAGACGTTTGGTGTTGGGCCTTGCGGCCAAGACAACAGCAGGCAGGACCGGCGGTCCGCCCTATTGCATTGACACGCTAGCTGCTGAAACGCAAAACTGGCTGGAGGATACCGCGACGCGCCTGCAGTATAGACCGGGCACTAAAATGGTGTCAACCCCAAGCACAGCGATGCCCTACGCAATCACGTCACACGTAGTCCGACGGCGTCTCCCCAATCGCCACAATACTACACCCGAGCCTCGTCTCGAGACCAAGCTCTCGCGCGTGGCCAATAAGCCCCTCGCTCTCAGCACCCGGGTTTAGCCACACCTCTGGAATCTGTTTAGCGGCAACGTCGGCTACCACCTGCTCGCCGATCGACGGCGGAACGTAAAAGGTTGCGAGATCGATCGACGTTGGCACATCGAGCACCGATGGGTAAGTCGGCTGCCCCTCAATGCCACCACCGTTATCATCAGTCTCATAGCGCGGATTGATCGCTACCACTTCGTACCCACAACGATGAAACGCCCGAACCGCCTTGTTGCCGAACTTCCAGCGTTCGCGCGAGGCGCCGATCACAGCGACGACCTTCACGGCCAAAAGGCCTCCATGCTGGGCCCAGTATAGCTGGCCGAACCTAGCACTTTCCACCTGTCACCCTTACAATTCATGTCACGGTGGCCTTTGCCGACACACTCCAGGCCCATACACACGAAGGTGCCTGTGGGAACGACTCGACGAAAAGCGCATCCGCTGCTCTCACGCCTGCGGTCACGAGTGCCCGATCCCAGACGGCGCCGTCGGCGTGTGCAAGGTTCGGTTTAATCGCGGCGGACGGCTCCATGTCCCGTGGGGCTACGTCGGCTTTATTCAATGCGACCCGATCGAAAAAACCTTTTTTTCACGCCCTTCCAGGCGCCCTAGCGTACAGCTTCGGGATGCTAGGTTGTGACCTCCACTGCTCATACTGTCAGAATTGGGTCACGTCGCAGGCACTACGTGATCCGGCGGCAGTGTTCTCCCCAAGCGTAGCTTCACCGGAATCGGTGGTTCAAGATGCCGTGCGGCTAGGCGCACGCGTCGTGGTAAGCACCTACAACGAGCTGCTCATCGAGCGGTCGGATACCACGTCCGGTCATACCGGCTGGCTGAGGGCGGGCAGATGCCTGGTCGCTGGGACCCACAGTTCGGCGGGCAGATCGCCGCCAGTCCCTTCCTGCCTAAATAAATCCCGGGCCACCTCATCACCGCTACGTCTTTAGCTCTCTGCGTCGGTCGGAAAAATCTTGCCAGGGTTCAAGATATAGTGCGGGTCGAACGCATCCTTCAGGCGACGCATTACTGCAATCGTCTCCGTCGAAAGCTCGAGTGGTAGGTACTCCGCCTTCGAGAAGCCGATCCCATGCTCGCCGCTGATCGAGCCTTCGAGCGCAACGACAGCTTCAAATAAACGCCGCTCGGCCGCGCGTCATGGCTGCCTCGTCGCTAGGATCAACGAGAATGTTGACATGGATGTTGCCATCCCCAACGTGGCCGAAGCTCGGCATGGGAAGATCGAACTCGCGGCTTAGTTCGTCCACCACGCAGAAAAGATTGGGTACCCGCGCTTTCGGCACAACGACGTCGTGATTAATCTTGAGCGGCGCGCACGCTCGGAGTGCCAGTGAGATCTCGCGACGAACCGCCCACAATTTTTCTCGCTCCTCATTATTCTTCGCGAGCCGAACGTCGATCGCCCCAGCCGAACGACAGGCACGCACCACGTGGTCAACCTCCGCGGTCACCGTCGGCGCCATACCGTCGACTTCAATTAGTAGTACCGCCCCGGTTCCCTCAGGTGCCATTCGGGTGCCGAGCCGATCGGCAATAGCATCAAGACACGCAGCGTCGATGAGTTCAAGCGCAGCCGGCATGACCCGACTCGACACTAACCGACCGACCGCCTTGACAGCAGCCGTCACATTTGCAAAGGCCACCCGCAATGTCGCTTGATCCGTTGGCTTAGGAATGAGCCTCAAAATGATCTTCGTGATGATCGCTAGGGTGCCCTCGGAACCAACCAGAAGCTGGGTCAGGTCGTAGCCGACGACGTTTTTAACGCACTTCCCGCCCGTTCGAATAATTTCTCCAGTCGGGAGGACTGCCTCCAAGCCCAGCACGTAACGCTTCGTCGTGCCATATTTGAACGCGCGTGGCCCGCCCGCACACTCCGCTACGTTGCCACCGATGACCGACTGTTGCAGGCTGGCTGGATCTGGGGGGTAGAACAAGCCGACACGCTCGACCGCGGCCCGCAACGTCGCCGTTACGACATTTGGCTCTACGACAACCAGCAAGTTGGGTTCGTCGATCTCGAGAATGCGGTCGAACCGGTCGAGCGCGAGTAGGAGACCGCCAGATGTCGGCACGGCGCCGCCAGTGTAGCCGGTGCCCCCGCCGCGCGGTGTGAGGGGGACACCGGAGTTGTCGCAAAGCCGAGCAATCTCGGCCACTTCCGTCGTCGTGCCTGGTAGCACGACGACGTCCGGAGAACGGCCGCGTCTCATCGCATCAGTACCGTAGGCCTCAAGACTAGCGACGTCACGCCGCACGTGCCGCACCCCGACGATACTCTCCACAGCAGCCACGAACTTTTCTGACAACATACGGCTAGCGTAGCTGCACAAACCACCCACCAATAGGACTAAGTGGCCCAATGTACCGGCCTTCGTGCGACGAAACGCGCTTCAGCGCAGGAGCGAGGCTTTAGCCCTGTTCCCTACAGAAAGTTCCGCACGTCAGGATAAGGCCCCGACTTCTCCGCGATCGAGCGCCACGACGAATGCCTTCAACCGTTCGACCCCTTCGTGCAGGCGGTCGAGTGAAGTCGCGTAGGATATCCGCAGGAACCCGGGCGCATCGAACGCCTCGCCGGCGGTTAGCCCCACGCGGGCTTTAGCGAGTAGCCGCGCGGCAAAGTCGTTTGACGTGCGAATAGTGTCGGGAGACAGCAGTTCCGAAATATCAGGAAAGAGATAAAACGCGCCGGTTGGCGACAACACCTTGATCCGGGACTCGGACGCCAGCCACGCCACCAATTGGTCTCGCCGCTGCCGATATTCATCCAACATCTCCGACACACAAATCTGCGAGCCGGTGAGGGCTGCAACACCAGCGCGCTGTGCGATCGACGAGACGTTCGACGTCGACTGGCTCTGCACAGCGTTCACCGCCTCGATGAGCTCGGGGGGGCCTAGTGCCCACCCGCAACGCCACCCGGTCATTGCATAGCTCTTCGAGAGGCTGCCAACCAACACCGCTCGATCCCGCACCTCATCGGCCATCACGCGCGGGAGGTTGTGCGGTACGTCCTCGTAAATCAACCGTTCGTAACAGAGATCGACGACGACCCAGGTCCCTCGAGCCGCCGCCGCTCGTGCAATGGCACCAAGTTCCCCCTCAGCAATTAGTGCGCCGGTCGGGTTACCAGGCGAGTTAATGATGACGGCACGAGTTCGCGGCGTCATCACCTTGATGACCCGTTCGGCACGTATCTGAAAGCCTTCTTCCGGATAGGTGCGTACTACGACCGGCTCGGCATCGGCCAGCCTGATTTGCTCTACGATTGTCGACCAGCCTGGTGCATGCGTGATGACCTCGTCGCCTGGACCGAACAGCGCCATTGCGACGTTAAACAGGGCTTGTTTGCCGCCCGCTGTGACGATCGTTTCCGCCGGCGAGAATTCGACCCCGTAATCAGCGGCGTACCGGACACAAATCGCCTCCTTGAGCTCCGCGATGCCGGCGTTGGGGGTATACTTTGTGAAGTCGTCCGCGATAGCCGTCACGCCAGCAGCCTTCACGTGAGCTGGCGTGGCAAAGTCCGGCTCGCCAGCTCCAAGGTCGACGACGTCGACACCTTGTCGACGCAGGCGCTCAACCCCAACCAGCACCTGCTGCGTTGGTGAAGCCGAGATCCGGGTCACTCGATCGGCAAGTTTCATCGGCTCAGGCGGAGAGACGAGCCAGTTCAGAGTACAAGGTGCAGAGGCAGTAATAGGCCGTGCCCTGATCCTTAAAGGAAATCAGGCACCTCTACGGTCTTCGCGCCTGTCTTGGCGCGCAGGCGGGACTCCACGACGGAAGGTACTAGACCGGTAATCGCACCGCCGAGCGCGAACACCTCTTTTACTAGCCGAGAACTGAGATACGTATACGGCTCGGCCGGCATCATGAAGACCGTTTCGATGTCCGGGTTCAATCGGCGGTTCATGAGTGCCATCTGTGACTCGTACTCAAAGTCTGAAACGGCACGGAGTCCGCGGACAATCGCGTCGGCTTTGCGCCGACGCGCGTAGTTGACGAGAAGACCGTCGAACGCGTCAACCTCGATATTCCGCTGCAGGGTAAAGACCTCACGCGAAATCTCGACCCGCTCATCGATGGTAAACAACGGTGACTTGTCCACGTTATCTAGGATCGCGACAACGATGCGGTCGAACATCCGGGCCCCTCGCTCAATAATATCCACGTGCCCGCTAGTCAGTGGATCAAACGACCCGGGGTAGATGGCTAGCCGTAGTCTGCGCTCGCCCATGATCCCCTCAGTATCTGGTCCGAGTATAGAACTCCAACACGCTATCGCCAGATGCCACGCGGCGAAAGCGGACAAGCCCACGGCCCTCTGGCGTAACCGCCCGCTTGGACCGCTCGAGCACCAGGTGCCCGTCGGCCGCCAGACACCCCCCCGCTGCTGACAGTATGGCACCGATTCTTCGCTCATCATATTCATAGGGCGGATCCAGCAGAATTAAGCCGAAGCCAAGCTTAAAAGTGCGTCGGCCCAACACGTCTAGAAACGCTCCGCGGATAATGGTGCACTGGTTATCAACGCCACAGTGTCGAAGATTGTCCGCAATGAGCGTCGCGGCGCGCCGATCGCGCTCAACGAATACGACCTCGGCCGCCCCGCGGCTGATCGCTTCCAGACCAAGCGCACCGGTCCCCGCGTACCCGTCCAACACCAGCGCGTCACGTACCCGCCCGTCGAGCAGATCGAAAAGTGTCTCCCGTAGACGGTCTGAGGTCGGCCGCAGACCTGGCCATCGCGGCGTGCGCAACCGGCGCCCCTTAAACGCTCCACTGATAACTCGCATCCTAGTCGCTCAGTGTCCGTACCGGAGATTTTCCCTCAACCTACAAAAATTACCCGGTGCTGCCCGGACGCCGGTTGAGCGCACCCATCAGCCAGCTACTCCTGCCAAGGCCATTCGTGG
Organism: Vicinamibacterales bacterium; assembly: GCA_965197375.1. Taxonomy (GTDB): domain Bacteria; phylum Acidobacteriota; class Vicinamibacteria; order Vicinamibacterales; family UBA8438; genus CBDAMZ01. The sequence continues at coordinate 260,433 of CBDAMZ010000007.1, read as the reverse complement.
CACGCCATAAACCTGCAACACGGCTGACACGAGGGGCCCGTCACCCAGAGACGCTTTTGACTTGCCAACTAACGCTTTTCGGAAATACCTGAATCGTACCGGGTTTCTCGGAGACCGAATGCGTTGAATCAGGCCACCTCAGCCTGCTCATAGTACTGCGCCTCGAACTCTGCTGGTGGAATGTCCCCGAGCAGCCCCAACAGTCGTCGTATGTTGAACCAGTCCACCCACGTCAAGGTGGCGAACTCCACGGCCTCGAGGGTGCGCCACGGGCCCTTCCGTCGAATCGCCTCCGTCTTGTACAAGCCGATCACCGATTCGGCGAGGGCATTGTCATAGGCATCGCCTTGGCTGCCGACCGACGGCGCGATGCCGGCGTCCACGAGGCGATCCGTGTACCGCATCGAGAGATATTGCGACCCGGCATCACTGTGATGTACGAGGCCGGTGAGGGCGTCGCCCCGGCGGGCGTAGATCGCCTGCTCCACCGCATCCAGCACAAAGTCCGTGCGCATGGAGGCCGACACCCGCCAGCCCACAATGCGTCGCGCAAACACGTCGATGACGAACGCGACGTAGCCAAAGCCGCCCCAGGGTGCGACGTACGTGAAATCGGAGACCCAGAGCTGATTCGGACGGGTGGCCACGAATCGGCGGTCAACGAGGTCCACCGGGCGACCGCCCTCACCGGCGTGGGTCGTGGTGACCCAGGCCCGGCCCCGGCAAGGCCCATCGCGCGCATCAGGCGCGCCACGGTGCAGCGCGCCACGCGGACGCCGTCCCGTCGCAGCTGCTGCCAGACTTTCCGGGGGCCGTAGACCTGCTGGTGCGCGTCATAGACCCGCTGAATCTCGACGCGGAGCTGATCGTCGCGCTGCGCCCGTGCGGACCGGCGCGTCGGATGTGTCCGTCCGCTGGTGCCGATGGCGATGAGCCCGTCGACGGGGCGATCGGCAGCACGGCGCAGATCGGCTCGACCCCGACCACGGCGCGATGGTCGGCGATGAACTGGACCATCGTGGCGACGTCCTCCGGCGGTCGAGCTCCGCCTGGGCGAAATACGCGAACGCTTTCCGCAGGATCTCATTCGCCCGCTTCAGCTCACGGACCTCGCGCTCCAGCTCCTTCAACCGCTCCCGCTCGCTCGTCGTCAGGCCCGGCCGATGCCCAGCATCACGCTGCGCCTGCCGCACCCACTTCCGCAGCGTCTCCGCCGTGCAGCCGAGCTTCGGCGCCACCGACTGCAGCACCGCCCACTCTGAGGCGTGGGCCTCCCGGTACTCCTCGACCATCCGGACGGCACGTTCGCGCACTTCCGGAGAAAACCGACTGGGACGTCCCATAGCCCCCATCCTCCCAAGCAATGAGGTCTCCGAGAAACCCGGTACGATTCATACCCGGGTCAGCGGTTTTATAGAAACTCGCCGTCGCTGGACCCGCACGCTATTGCGACGTATCCATCGCAGTAGATATCGTTCCCTGCCGCTCATCGCTACCCAACGCCGACGAGCCCATAGCGTTGGACCCACTCAGCCCGGGCCGCCGCCAGCGCTGCCTCAGACGCCTGTCCCCCAGCCAGCCAGGCGAATGCCGTGCGCCGCGCCTCTTCCATGATGCGATGGTCGCGTAAGAGGTCACCAACCTGGAACATTGGAATGCCTGATTGGCGTGTTCCAAAAAAATCGCCTGGCCCTCGCAACTCTAGGTCACGCTCAGCAATCTCGAAGCCGTCAGTGGTTCCAGCGAGCGCCTCAAAACGTGCCCGCGCCATCTCCGTGAGCTGCGCTTGATGGAGCAACAAACAGTGCGATTGTTTCGGGCCACGTCCGACACGTCCGCGCAACTGGTGCAACTGAGTCAGGCCGAAGCGCTCTGCGTGCTCGACGAGCATGACCGTGGCATTTGGCACGTCGATACCGACCTCGATCACGGTCGTCGCCACGAGGACATCGATCTCGTGCGCGGCAAACGCTCGCATGATGCGTTCACGCTCGTCGGCCTTCATCCGCCCGTGCACTAGGGCGACACGCTGATCAGGGAACACACGCCGATCTAGGTGCACAGCCATTTCCGTCGCCGCTTTCAGATCCATCTTGGCCGACTCCTCGACCAAGGGGTAAACGATATACGCTTGCTGACCACGTTCCAGTGCCTCGCGTATTAGCTCGTAGGCCTCCGCCCGCTGGGGCTCCGCACGGACCGTCGTCCGGATCAACCGGCGGCCTGGCGGCAACGCGCGGATTTCCGACACGTCGAGATCTCCATAGGCAGTAAGGGCAAGAGTGCGAGGAATCGGTGTGGCAGTCATGACGAGCACGTCCGGTTCGAGACCTTTGGCGCGCAGGGTTGCGCGTTGCACCACACCAAACCGCTGCTGTTCGTCGATAATGACGAGCCCGAGTGCCTTAAATGTGACGCCTTCCTGAACGAGCGCCTGCGTGCCGACGACCAGCTGAGCGGTGCCAGCCATGAGTTGCGCTGAGGCGTCTCGGCGCGCCTTTGCCCTCATCGTACCAGTTAGCAGCACTGCGTTGAAGCATGACTGCTCGAGGCGACGGGCGATGTTTAGATAGTGTTGTTCGGCCAGGATTTCCGTAGGGGCCATGACGGCCACTTGTACGCCGTTCTCCATGGCCACAAGTGCAGCCAGCAGCGCCACGATGGTCTTCCCCGACCCAACATCGCCCTGTAGTAACCGGTTCATCGGCTGTAAGCGCTGGAGATCTTCAACGATCTCCTTGAGCGCTTGTCGTTGGCCAGGAGTCAATCGAAACGGTAGTACCTCGAGGGCCGTGCGCCGGATACGGTCATCCACACGGATCGTGCGCGGCTTGGATCGGGTGTTCGCCTCGCGGCGCCGGAGGGCAAGCCCGAGCTGAAAGAGAAAGAATTCCTCAAAGATTAGCCGCCGCTGCGCGGGCGTCCGAAACCGGTTCAGCTCGTCGACTGGCGTAGACCGTGGAGGGAAGTGGGCGCTTCGGAAAGCCAAGGTGCGTGCAGGCAGCCCGAGTGTCCGCCGAATGTCCTCCGGCAATGAATCTGGGACGTCGTCTGGCAACCGCTGGAGCGCACCGTGCACCACGACCCGAAGCATTTTCGACGTCAGTGGACCGATCTTCTCGTAGATCGGTACGATACGACCGGTGTGAATAGTTGCTTCCTCTCCCTCCCTCGACAGGACTTCGTATTCGGGATTGGTAAACTGTAGGTTGCCAGTCCGACCTAGTTCGACTTTTCCATAAAGGATCACTCGCTGGCACTTGGAGAACACATCCTTAAGGAATGGCTGATTAAAGAACACTCCCCGGACACGGCCCGACGTATCCTGCAGGACCATCTCCAAGATGCTAAACCCCGGGCGCCGCGTCGATCGCAGACCACAGCTGAGCACCTCACCCATGACCGACGTAGCGTCGCCCGGCTTCAGTGTCACAATGGGCTGCAAGCGATCGCGATCCTCGTACCGCCTGGGGAAGCGACGAAGAAGGTCGTCGATGGTGTGGATGCTGGCGCCCGCGAGTTCGGCTGCACGGCGTGGGCCAACGCCTTTCAGATACTGAACCGACATCTGGAAAAAATTGGTGGAACCCATACGTTCACTGACAGCGACCAACGCGTGGTCACTGCACGATGACCGCCTGCCCAACTTTTACCAATACTTCCCGAATGCCGTACGGCAGCGTAAACGGTTGCGCGAAATCAGCGCCTTCAGGATGTTGCTCGGTGCGCGAATAGTACCGCGCGAGCTCGAACAGAACATTGGTTGGTATCGGGATTGCGTTAAAGTGCACGGTCTCAATCTCCAAGCAACCGACCCCGTCTCGCGCGTGTAGCACACCGGTCACGGCCACTTGCAAGCGACCGCCCACGTACCGCAGCGGTTCGAGTAAACTGCGTGCGCGCTGATCCCGCACCTGATCTAGATCGACCGTTACTCGAACGCGGGCACGTCCCTCGCCGAGGAAAAAGATGTGAGGATCGGTCACGCCAGCTGGAAAAAGTGTCGCACCCTGAAAAAGAAAATACGCGTTGATCTCTCGCTGATCGATAGTCACCGTGAGAAGATCGTCGTCCGGAATTGCGGCATTTCTGAAGATCTCGGCCAGCGCCTGCTCAAACTGTCTGCCATCGGCCGCTGTGAGCGGCCCGCCGCTGCCCGGTTGCGTAGTGGCACCGGACGCTAGCACCGGCAGTGCCGCCAGCACCAGGACAGCCCAGGCTGATCCGTAGAAGCGTGATCGCATTTAAGAAAAGAGCCCGCACGCGACGAGCCCGAGGTACCGACCATGGTAACATCCGCCTTGATTTTCGCCTTTTGTTTGCGTATAGTGAGGCTCGCATTCATACGGGAGAAACCAGGTGCAACCGCTCACCAAACGGCAACGGGAAATCCTCGACTTCCTCAGCGAGTTCATCGAGAAGCACGGCTACGCCCCAAGCCTCGAGGAGATCGGCCGTCGCTTCGGCTTGTCCTCACTCGCGACGGTGCACAAACACTTAACGAACCTGCAAGAGAAGGGGTTCATTAGGCGGGCTTGGAACCGCAGCCGCTCGGTGGAACTCGTGCTGACGCGCGTGGGCGAACGAGTCCTTGAGTTGCCGCTGCTTGGTCGTGTCGCAGCAGGAGCACCGATCGAGGCGGTGGTTTCCTCTGAAACAGTCGCGGTCCCTGAGAATTTCGTGAGCCGGCGTGACACCTACGCGTTACGCGTCCGCGGCGATTCGATGATCGACGAGCAGATTCGAGACGGTGACATCGTCATCGTCGAAGATCGCAAAACCGCCGAAAACGGCGAGACGGTAATCGCTCTACTCGACGGTTCGGAGGTGACGCTAAAGAAGTTCTACCGGGACAATGGTCGCGTCCGCCTACAGCCGGCAAACGACGGAATCCAGCCCGTCGTCGTCGACGCGGACCAGGTTAAGGTACAGGGCGTGGTCGTTGGCGTCATAAGACGATACTGACGGATCAACCAGGCCGAACATTGAGGATGCCGATGAGCGAGCGAAAACAAATCAATTTCACGATCGTTCCAGACGAATCGGGTAACACATCACGCACTTACGCCAACTTTTGCGCCATCGCTCACACACCCTTCGACTTCACGTTGACATTTTGCGAGGTCCTGCCCCCATCAGAAAAGGACGTTCGGGAGACAAAGTCGGAGGCTGTGCCTCAAAAAGCAGTGCCCAACCTTCTCCAACGGTCTGCTCCGACTACACACCGCGAGCTGCGTGCGCCCGTCCGGGCCCGTATCGTCGTCCCGATCCAATTCGTGCCGAATCTGATCGCCCTATTGCAGGAGCACCTGCAGGCATTCAGTGAATCCGCACCGAAGGATGGACTCACCAAAGAACCAGTACACTAGCGGGCTGCTAGGAGCCATCCGAAGACCGTGCCCAGCGCGACGCGCACCGCATCAGCCAGCCCTCCCCTGTCAGCGACGCGACGGATCCTATCAAAGCTGGAACGTCAGCATCCCGGCGCATCTACGGAGCTTCATTTTCACAGCCCGTTCGAGCTACTAGTTGCAACCATTCTGTCGGCGCAGTGTACCGACGCGCGAGTTAACCAGGTCACACCAGAACTGTTTCTCCGTTACCCAGACGCACGCGCGATGGCGCGGGCGAACAGCGAAACGCTCGAGCCGATCGTCAAGCCAACCGGCTTCTTTCGCACCAAGGCGCGTTCGCTCGTGGCAATGGCCTCGGTACTGGTAGAGCGCCACGGCGCTGAGGTCCCGCCACGTATGGAGGACCTGGCCAAGCTTCCCGGCGTTGGGCGGAAGACCGCCAACGTTGTTTTGGGACACGCACTCGGTGTTCCGGGACTTGCCGTGGACCGCCACGTGCTTCGGGTCGCAAACCGCCTCGGAGTGGTCCGATCGAACGATCCTGAGACGGTCGAAGCCGCGCTCTGTCGGGCGCTACCACCGGCCCGCTGGACTGTAGCATCTGACACCTTAATCTTGCACGGCCGGCGCGTCTGCAAGCCGCGGCCGTTATGCGCCCGCTGCCGGGCGCGAGCCGACTGCGACTTCGCACAAGGCGGCGCCAAACAGCCGGCACGGCGTCACCAGCGTCGAACATCACCAGGCAAGTCAATGGCCCGCCCCGCACGCCGCCGGCGTTGACAGGAAACGGGACCCGCCATGACGCGTGAACGGTTTCACGAGCTCGTCGCCGAAGCGATTCGTCACATCCCGTGCCGTTTCCAGGGCGCGATGCAGAATGTGGCCGTGGTCATCGAGGACCGGCCTGCACTGGAACTACTCGAGACGATGCAAATTACCCTACCAGATACCTTGTACGGTCTCTATCAGGGCACTCCTCTGACCGCGCGTGTGTGGAGCCATGCCAACAGCCTACCCGATCAGATCACCATCTTTCGTGATCCGATTGTGATGGGCAGCACCGACGAAAGTGCGGTGATCCGCTCGGTCGGCGAAACGATCATTCACGAGTTCGGACATTACTTCGGACTCAGCGAAGACGAAATAGAGGAGGTTGAAACCCGATACTGGCGTGGCAAAACGGACGATTAGGATCCCTCAATATGTCAGTTTGTGTTGTTTTGACCCCGCCCAGCAAAACCGCGTCAGGTTATTGCAAGGCGCGCAGGATGAGAATGCCGGGTGTATTTGGCCCCGCTAATTCAAGAGCCGCTACTTTGAGAAAGGCTGTCAACGCATCGTGCCGGTGACAGCGAAACGGCGATTCGCCCAGCACTTCCTTGAGCCGGCCTGGGTTTCAAAACTCATTAAGGTCATCAACCCCACCCCAGGTGACCGGTTCCTCGAGATCGGCCCTGGCCGCGGAGAGCTTACCTGGGCGCTGGCCAGTGCTGGCACGTCGGTTACCGCCGTCGAGATCGACCGCGATTTGGCCCGTCGGCTAAGGGCGGCCGCGCCAGAGGGCGTCACCGTCCTCACCGCCGATTTCCTACAACTCGACCTGGTAGGCATAATCGGCACACTCCGTTTGGCACCTGGCGCACGCCCCGCTCAGCGGATGACATCCACGACCCTGCGAGTCATCGGCAATCTGCCCTACAACGCCTCGGTCCCCATTCTGGTCAAAATTCTGCGGGCCAGCCAACATGGTACCGCTGTGCGCGACGCGACGCTTATGCTTCAGCGTGAGGTTGCTGACCGCGTCACAGCAGGGCCGGGGTCCGTGAGCTACGGACCCCTCGCTATCATGACCCAGCTTCACGCAACTGCCCGCCGGATACTCACGCTTCCGCCGGGGGCCTTTCGCCCGATACCAAGAGTTCACTCATCGGTTGTCTCGCTACGTTTCCGGTTGCCCGCGACGTTACCCGGCCATCCGGAATTGTTCGAGGCGATGACCCGGGCGCTCTTCACGCAGCGCCGTAAGCAAGGGGTAAACGCGTTGCGACCATTTGCTAGCGTCGTGAGTTCACTGCCGGTCGAAGAGGTGTTCGCCCGGGCTCGCGTTGACCCCCAGCGACGACCGGGGGAGCTCGAATTGTCGGAACTCACTGAGCTATCAGAAGTTCTGTCTTCAACCGGACGCTGAGCCGTGCTATACTCCGCGGCAATTCCACCCGCCGCGGGCCTACCCAGCAGCCTGCACACGTAAAGAGGCTAACGGAACGCACCGTGTGGTGCTGCATGTCGGCACCGCGCTTCATGCCGATACATGGAGAGTACCGGTCGGCGGCCATTGGTGCTGCCGGTCATCACGGAGGTCTGATGTGTCGGGGGCTGCCCTATCGCGTCGATTGAGCGAGTTTCTTGGCGTATCGTTGTTCGCCCTCGCACTCGTCTGGCTGATCGCGCTAACGACCTACGACCCTACCGACGCCGTTTGGTTCTTTAATGCCGGCGGTCAGGTTCCGCCGAATAACTTCGTCGGGCAGGTCGGGGCGTTCCTCGCCGAGCTGTCCTACCAAGTCCTTGGCTTCGCTTCATATCTCGCCTCAGCCGCCCTCGTCGTGCTCGGATGGCACTATTTTTGGTGTCGCGCGATCAAAGCTGTCTACACGAAATTCGTGGGGCTAGTCCTCATGTTGGTCTGCACGGCAGCCTTCCTCAGCCTGGCATTCGGCACTCTGGAAGCGTCCGGGCGCTCGTTCCGAGCCGGCGGCTACGTGGGACAATGGCTCGCCGGGCTGCTAGCTAACTACCTAAACCAGACCGGCTCAATTATCGTCATCCTTACCGCCCTCTTCCTATCGGTCATCCTTTCAACGCAGTTCTCCTTCGGGCGGTTCTTCTCAAACATCGGACGTTTACTCACACACGGGCTGACGACGTTGACCACGGCCGTCCACCGATGGTGGAACAGCCGGCGCCGCGAGCGACGGCGACAGGGGGTCATCAAGAAACACCTAGAGAAGACCGGAGCCTCGACTGCCCGGACCGAGGTTCTGGTGGAAAGTCAACTCTGTCTGCCAACCACTACTGCGCGCACGTCCCACACGACCAGGAAGAAGGTGACCCCGTCGTCCCGGTCTGGCGCAGGCAAGCTGGCCGCGTCCGAGACTACCGCTCGGCCGGCAATTCAGCCAGCGCACGCCGCTCACGCGCCACAACTTCCGCTACCGAACCTCGCAGTTCAAATGCCGGCCAAGCGCCGGCCGGGAACATTTACGCTGCCGCCCATCGCCTTGCTCGACTCACCTAAGGAAATGCAGAAGTTCGACGAACGGGAATTAATGGAAAGTGCCAGACGGCTCGAAGATAAGTGCCGCGAGTTCTCGGTCGAGGGTTCGGTCCTGCAGATCCACCCGGGTCCCGTCGTGACGACTTTCGAGTTTAAACCTGACGCCGGCGTTAAATACAGCAAAATTACGGGGCTCGCCGACGATCTCTCGCTCGCCATGCAGGCCGAGTCGGTCCTCATCGAGCGGATCCTAGGTAAGTCCACCGTCGGTATTCAGATCCCTAACCCAATTCGTGATGCGATCTCACTTCGAGAGCTGCTCGAATCGGAGCTCTACCGTCAGTCGACATCCAGGTTGACCCTCGCACTCGGCAAGACGATTCACGGTGAGCCACTCGTCAGCGATCTGTCCATGATGCCCCACCTACTGATTGCCGGATCGACCGGAACCGGAAAATCAGTCGCACTCAACGCAATGCTAACGAGCATCCTCTATCGAGCCACTCCAGACGACGTTCGTCTAATCCTTATCGATCCGAAGCGACTCGAACTCGGAATGTACGAGGATATTCCGCACCTGCTAACACCGGTGGTCGTGGACCCTAAGCAGGCATCTAACGCCCTCGGGTGGGCAGTGCGAGAGATGGAGGACCGCTATAAGCGGCTCGCAGCGGAAGGCGTCCGGAACATCGAGCAGTACAACCGGAACATTCGCCACCTACTCCTTGAATCGTCTGGGCAGAGCACGTCCGGTAGCGGCAACGACGCACATCCCAAACTCTTACCGTACATCGTCCTCGCCATCGACGAGCTCGCCGACCTGATGATGGTCGCCAGTAAAGCAGTCGAAGAGTCAATCGCCCGCCTCGCGCAAATGGCGCGCGCCGTCGGAATCCATCTCATTTTGGCGACGCAGCGGCCGTCAGTAGACGTCATCACCGGCCTCATCAAAGCCAATCTCCCGTCGAGAATCGCCTTCCGTGCCTCGTCGAAAGTTGACTCGCGAACCATCCTCGATGCCAACGGAGCCGAACAACTGCTCGGTAATGGCGACATGTTGTTCTTACCGCCGTCGTCATCGCGCTGTTTGCGCCTACATGGGCCCTACATCTCCGAACAGGAGACTGCCCGCCTTGCAAGCTTCTTGCGCAAACAGGGTAAACCGGGCTATGACGAATCGATTACAGCCGATGAGAAACCAGCCGAAGCCGTCGCGTTCGAACGCGACGACCTCTACGACCAGGCCGCGCGCATCGTCGTCTCCAGCGGTCAGGCTTCGATCTCCTATCTCCAGCGGCGCCTCCGCATCGGTTTCAGCCGAGCCGCACGCCTCGTCGACATGATGGAAGCCGATGGCCTCGTTTCAACCGGCGGATCGGGTAAACCACGCGATGTACTTGTGAAACCAGACTATTTCGATGCGGTGGACCTGCAGCTACGCTGACCCACTGCCATCGGCACCAAGTGGCGAGCAGCTAGCGCGACGATCCTCCCGTAACGCTTCGGCCGGCTTCTGACGATAAGGTGAGGAGGGGTGAAGATGCGGTGTCCCGTAGCCTTTGTCGTCGTGGCCGTTGTAGCGTTCGCCGCGATCGCCCGTACAGAGAACGGGTCGGCCGCCGCCCTCTACAGTGCAGCACTGTCCCGTGAGCGGGCGTTGCGCACCCCCACCGAGGAGACACCAGCACTCTCTGACTTGCGCAACACAATCGCCGCGTACGAAACGATCCTTAGACAGTTCCCAACTACCGATTATGGTGATCATGCACTGTGGCAAGCTGCAGGACTTGCCCTTGACGCGTTCGACTATTATCGCCAGCAACAGGATCTGGACGCTGGCATACGGCTCCTTGAGACACTATCAAGGCAGTACCCCAGCAGTTCGCTCGCCGCGCGTGCCGAAGAATACCGGCGCCGCTTCGGGACGCTCGCACAGCTCGTCTGGCTGAATGACATCGAGCGGGAAATCCGAGGCAATGTCGTCAGGGTCACCGCGTACCTCGACGGTGAGGTTCGGTTCCACTCAGAAAGGCTCGAGCACCCATCGCGTCTCTTCTTTGATCTACGGGGCACAGAGGCAGCCCCTCCGCTCCGAAACACGACGCTCACGTTCGACGGCGATCTCGTGCGGGAGATCAGACTAGGCCGTCACCCTAACCACGTTACGAGACTGGTGCTCCATACCGAAGGGGCGGAGCACTGCTCAACCTTCACGCTTTACGACCCGTTTCGCATTGTCACCGACTGCCACAGGACCTTCGCCGACGAGCGTGAAGACCAGCCCGAACCGGTCGCCTCGCAGGTGACAGACGCGGCGTCTCTAGCGCTGCCTCCTCTGACGCCAACACGCGACCCGCCAGAGCCGCTGTCATTTCCGGTCGCTACCGCGAACACAAATGTCTCGCTCGCACGGCAGCTCGGCCTCAACATCTCGCGGATCGTGATCGATGCGGGCCACGGCGGCTATGACCCAGGGGCCCACGTGCCGGGACTCGAGGAGGCCGACCTCGTCCTCGACATTGCGCAGCGCCTGGAACAGCAGCTATCCACCTACCCGATCGAGGTCGTGCTGACCCGACGTAACGATGACTACATACCCCTTGAGGCTAGAACTGCACTCGCGAACCGAGTGGACGCCGATCTGTTCCTCTCGATCCACGCGAACGCCAGCCACCACGCCGACACACGCGGAGTGGCAACCTACTTCTTGAATTTCACGAAAGACCCGGCCGCTCAGGAACTGGCCCTAAGAGAAAACGCCACCTCGCTCGGTACGATGGGTCAGCTCGAAGACATGCTCGGGACCATTGCAGCGAATAACAAAGTGAATGAATCTCGAAATTTCGCCGAACTGGTGCAAAGCTCTATGGTTAAGCAGCTTCGCCGGGCCGACGCCGAGATCCCAGATCTTGGTGTCAAGCGAGCTCCGTTCGTCGTGTTGATCGGGGCGCGCATGCCGGGTGTGCTCGCCGAAATTTCCTTTATAACAAACAGACAGGACGCCACGCTGCTCTCCACTGAGGTTTATCGCGATCTCATCACCGACGCCTTACTCGAGGCCATCCTAAACTATCGGCAGTCACTCAAGCATGCGCCCCTGGCAGCATCACGAGCAGCAGTAACTAGCAGATAGAAGCCAAAGGCGGCTTGGGATATTGCTGCCTTTTATAGATGCGGCGGTGCACCGAGGACACCGAGCCGCCCACCTAATAAGACGCGAGGATAAAACCAGCGCGAGTATTTACCCCGCTGGTACAAGGTCCGAGCCGACTCTTGGCTGGATACGTCGGCGGCCAAATGCACCAGGCTCATGAACGCCAGGGCTCAGTTTGCTCTCGCAGATCCTCGGTCGATGACCCAGGCAGTTTGGGAATCGCATCTGATGACGCGACACTCGCGCGCAGCGGAGTTCTAAGACCCAGGCGAACACTGTCGCTGCTTCCGCCGGTCAGCGTGTCGTGACCACGTAGCCTGCGGACCGCAAGCAGTACCACGGCAAATAACAACCCGAGTGCCAGCGCGCTGGCCGCCAATGCTCCGAGGACTACAGCAGCGCCGCGCAAGGTGTCGGCAACCGTCGTCTGTCCAGTGGAGGGGGCGACGAGTTCGTAGATAAGCGGCATGACAGGTTGGAGAGGCATTGACGCCAGCCTACCAGCTGTCCGGTGCGAGCGCCAACTCAGCAAGCGTACGGACCATGATACCGGTGGGCCCTTTTACCTGACCCGGTCGGGCCTCTTCGCACCAAGCCGTGCCAGCGATGTCCAGATGTGCCCACGGGCGCCCGCCCGTGAACACTTCGAGAAAGGCCGCCGCGGTACAAGCGCCTGCTGGACGCCCGCCACTGTTCACGAGGTCCGCAGTCTCCGAGCGCAGCTGTTCTTTGTACTCCTCATACAACGGGAGGAGCCAGCTGCGCTCCCCTGCTCGTTGCGAGGCCCGGCGAACCACCTCAACCCACGTAGTCGGACGCCCGAACAGTCCGCTCGCAGCGTGGCCCAACGCCACAATGCAGGAACCGGTCAGCGTCGCCACGTCTACTAGATGGGTAGCTCCCAAGCGCTGCGCGTACCAGAGAGCGTCAGCGAGGATTAATCGGCCCTCGGCGTCGGTATTAACCACCTCTACCGTTTTACCACTCGCGCTGGGCAGAATGTCGCCGGGCTTCGTCGCACGGCAGCCTGGCATGTTCTCGGTCATCGGGACGACGCCGATGACGCGACGCGGAACGGCTAGTGCTCCGATGGCTCGCATGGCACAGACGACTGCACCACCGCCAGACATGTCTTCCTTCATGCGATCCATGCCATCGGCCGGTTTAATCGAGATGCCTCCGCTATCGAAGGTAACCCCCTTACCCACAAGACCGAGCACCGCTTGATCACGAACATCGGGAGGTTCGTGTCGCATCACGACGAGTCGGGGAGGCTCGGCGCTGCCCCGCGCCACCCCCAGCAACAACCCCATGCCAAGATCGGCGATCGCAGACTCGTCGAGCACGTCAACCGCCACACCAGCAGTGCTCACCAAGGCCGCGGCGCGCTCGGCAAACGTGCTTGGCGTCAGTACATTGCCTGGTTCATTGGTGAGCTCTCGCGAGAAATTCGTCGCAATTGCCAGGATCTTCCCTCTCACCAGCGCAGGCCCGGCAGTGGTTGCGTGCGCCTCAGCCGTTGTCATAAGCACCTGGCACTCTCTTAACAGTACCAAGCCGTCGTCGTCGGTTTTATACCGGCGGTCGTCGAAGCTACCAAGGATCAACCCCTCCGCTACCGCCTGACAGGCCGTCGTTGGATCGCCGCCCTTACGACACACAAACGCCAGTCGTTCAACGCGATATTGGCGAGCTGCTTTAGCCGCGACCGCCGCCGTGATCCGAAGTTGCTCTGGTTGATGATCCCCCACGGAGCCACCCCCGATGAGCACGACACGCCGTGCGCGCCAGTTACTGCCGGTGACACGTGTGAGGAACAGTTCACCGAGTTTCGGCCTGAACTCTTTCGCCTGGCGGGCACGTTGGATTTCACCTCCGGTTGCAGCATTGAGGCCATCAATATCGGCGAGATCGTCTTCTTCGAAGACTGGAATCGCGACGAGGTCGGCGTCCACGCTCTCTGGCGGTGCGTCGACCAGTTTGATCTCAGGGTCCGCGCGTTGGTTCGGCATCGAGTAATTATATTCGCGCTACAATGAAAGGTGCATCTGCTCCTGAGGTGAAATCATGGTTTTGGATCCGCGCTGGGGCGGACGGTTGGCTCTCGTGGCGTGGTGTGCTGTCATCGTGCTGGTACTCCCGACTGGCCACGCCGTCGACGGGAAAGCACTACTCCCAGCAGCACAAGGCGACGAACCCCAATTGAGGTTGAGGGCTACTCCACGCATTTCCTTCGCGGGAACCGAAATCGTCTTCATGGGTGAATTGCGGGGCGGCGCGGATGACTACAAGGAATTCTATTGCGCCGCCGTGGAGTGGGACTGGGACGACGATACGCGCTCCGAGTCAACGCCTGACTGCGATCCCTACGAGCCAGGTGCAAGTAAGATTCGTCGTCGCTTCACGATGCGTCACGTCTACCAGTATGGAGGCCGCTACGAGGTACGCCTCCGCCTTAAGCAGCGGGACGACATCGTCGCCTCGGCCCGTGCCCGCGTCGAAGTCCGCGGATATCGCTTCCGGTAAGGAACCGTCTCGTTCCAAACGGAAAGGGGCCAAGCCTGTAGATCGTCCTGATGACCCCTTGGGCAGCCCTGACACGCCGCGCCCCAAGGTTCCCGTTCAACAAGCCGGGACGGGCACAAACGAACGCACCGGCCAACACACTGTAGGCTTCTGACTCACACCGAGACGCTCCACCGGGTTAGGGTACGCGCCGCAGCGCCATACGGTCAAAGCTGTCTTTCCGCAGCCAATACGCCCGAATGTCGGCCACTTTGCTCTCACTCGCCGAAACGATTAGGTATACATAGTCGGGGTAGGTCGCATTACGCAGATCGGTCCGCGAGGGTACCGGGGCGCTCACGGTGTGGGAATGATATGCACCAACGACACAAAGGCCGTCGGCTCTAGCGCTGCGGATGGCCGCGAGATGATCCAGAGGATCGATGAGGTACCGCGTGGGACTCGCCTCAACGTTGCGCGCCCGCGTGGCACGCTCGATGAGCCGAGGCGTCCCGATTAACAGGCCACAGCACTCGTTCCGTACCTCGCCGCTGGCGTGAGCGATGATTTGATCGACGGCTACTTGCCGGATCTTGATCATGCTCGGCTCCACCAGTTGAGTGCCCCACCTCTATTCCGACCGCTTCACGCGCGTCTGTGACACCAGGACCGCCCGCCAGGCGGCCGCCGACTCGAAGACTCGGTCGATTTCACTCTCTAGGTCAACGCTATCGCGCAGCACCTCAAGCTCGGCGATCAAGGTCTTCAGCGCACTCTTGATCTCGTCACCGTTCGTGGTGCAAATATCTCGCCAGATAGATGCCGGGCTCGAAGCAAGTCGCGTCGTATCATCCAGTCCGCGACCCGTAAGCGCCAAACCGTCCTTGCCCGCAGCCGACCCGACAACATGCATCAACACGCTCACCGTCAGCTGCGGTAAGTGACTTATAACGGCGAGCAAGCGGTCGTGTGTAGCTGTGCTCATCACGTGCGGCACGGCGCCCAGCGCCGAGACGAACTGCTGTAAGCGTTCTAACGCGGCTCCAGTACCCGGACCGTCAGCGGCTGGTGTAAACAGCCATGGACGCCCGACGAAGAGATCCGGGCGAGCATGCCCGATACCACTTCGCGGCGCACCGCCGAGAGGATGACCGCCGACGAATGTCAGTCGAGACGGAAGGACATGTGCTGCTTCGACGATCTCCCGTTTGGTGCTACTAACATCAGTCACGACCGCCGAACCGGACACGTAGCGTTCGAGTTCGCTCAGAAGAACGACGTTATCTCGGACCGGTGCGGCGAGGACGACTAGATCAGCCTCTGACATTACGACTGGGTCATCAGCAGCCACATCAATGGCGTGCCGAACCATTGCACGCTCGAGTGCGTCTTTATTATCGACGCCAATCACAAGGCTCTTAGGCCAGGTCTGACGGACGGCAAGCGCGAGCGAGCCGCCGATCAGCCCTAGCCCCACAATGGCCACCTTGTCGAAGATCGATGTAGCCGTTGGCTTGGCGTCTGGCTGAACCATGGGCAGCGCACGAAAACGATTAGACATAAATTTTTAGGACACAGGCCGATCGTAAATGTCCGCGGCTGGCCTCCCGACCCGTGGTGCTAGTGGTGCTAAGTGACCCGTGACGGGCCCTACGTGGTACTACTTTCCCCACCCACGTTTCGGTACGGGCTCGACGCAAATACTTCTGCCAATAGCTGGCGCGATAATGCGGAGCTCGGCCATCAGTCGATCGAACTGCTGCGGAAGCATCGACTGGGCCCCGTCACTAAGCGCGCTGTCCGGATCGGGGTGCACCTCAATGATCAATCCGTCAGCGCCAGCGGCAACGGCGGCCCTGGCCATCGGAGCAACCTTGTCACGCCGGCCGGTACCGTGGCTTGGGTCCACCACGATCGGCAGGTGGCTGAGCTTGTGGATGACGGGGACGGCCGAGATGTCGAGCGTGTTACGCGTGTAGCTCTCGAACGTGCGAATACCGCGCTCGCACAGCACCACGTCGGTGTTCCCACCGGACAGCACGTACTCGGCCGACAACAACCACTCCTCGATCGTCGCGGAGATGCCTCGTTTAAGCAAGATCGGCGTCCTAATGCGCCCAAGCTCGCGAAGTAGCGTGAAATTCTGCATGTTTCTGGCGCCGACCTGGAGCATGTCAGCGTACCGGGCGAGAAGGTCAATCTGGCTAACGTCCATCACCTCAGACACAAGCTTCATGCTGTGTCGGTCGCACGCCGCTCGCAACATTCGGAGACCATCCTCCCCGAGACCCTGGAAACTATAAGGCGAGCTGCGCGGCTTAAAGGCTCCTCCCCGTAGTATCTTCGCCCCGGCCTGCTTGACCGCCGCTGCCGCAGCCTCGACTTGCTTCTCAGTCTCGGCTGAGCATGGGCCCGCCATGACGATTACCTCGTCACCGCCGATACGAAAGTCTTTCATCGGAACAACCGTACGCTCCGACTTGAACGTGCGACTGGCAAGCTTGTACGGCTCGGTAATTCGCAGGACCTCGTGGACGCCATCCATCACGTTCAAGAGTCCCCGATCGAACTCGCGGTTGCCACCGACGGCGCTCAGCACGGTCCGCAGTGCCCCGGTCGAGCGATGCACCTCGAGTCCATTCTCGACCAGCGTCGCGACCACATGTTGAATCTGGTTCTCCGTCGCCCGCTCTTCCATCACGACCACCATACGTCATTCTCCTCTACGATCATTTGCTGCCGTGGGCAAGGCGCTCCAGGCGCCGAGACTCGTCGATAATCCGCTCGAACAACCGTGTGATCGCTCCCGCGTCCAGCGGGCCGCCGTTCACACCCCGCGCGTGGTTGAGCACGTCCAGCTCACGATCAGGTTGGTACGCCTCCATTGCAACCTTGCTCTTCAGTAACCCGATTTCATTAGCACACGCGGCGCGCGCATTGAGAAGCCGCACGATCTCCTCGTCCAGCTGGTCAATCCGACATCTGAGATCGTCCATCTGGGCCGACACCTCGTCCGGTGTCTCCTGCCCAGGCAGCGCCTCGGTAGGCTTGGCCATTAGTCGCTCGCCAGTCCACTCTTGAGCCACCGGACGTAGCGGTCTACCTCGGCGGAAAGGTCTCCGTCCGACGTGCGCGCGACGATGTCAACCAGGCCACTGCCGACCACGGCGGCATCCGCCCACCGTCCGACCTCCGCGACATGCTCCGGTCGAGAAATGCCGAACCCGACCGCGATCGGAAGCTCGGTCACGGCGCGGATCCGCTCCACCAGCGCACGGGCGCCCTCGGCGATCGTATCGCGTGCGCCGGTGACGCCGAGCCTCGAAATCCCGTAGAGAAACCCCCGTCCCAGCATAGCGGCCCGGTGAATCCGCGCCTCCGTCGTGGTCGGACTCAATAGAAAAATCGGGTCGACTCCCGCTGCCATCGCGGATTCCCGCAACTCATCTGCTTCTTCTATCGGCAGATCCACCACCAGTACACCATCAACGCCCGCTGCGGCGGCGCGCCCCATGAAAGTCGTCAGCCCCATGCGCAAGACAGGGTTCGCATAAGTGAAGAGAACGATGCCAGCCGACACGGACGCGCGGATACCCGCGATAAGCTTCAGAGTTTTGGTTAACGTCGTGCCGGCGACCAATGCGCGCTCCGACGCTCGCTGGATGACCGGACCATCGGCCAGCGGGTCGGAAAACGGAACGCCGACCTCAAGCACGTCAGCGCCAGCCCTATCGAGGACCTCCAGCACTGTGCCTGACCGCGCGAGGTCAGGATCACCGGCAGTCGTAAACGTTACTAGCCCGGTTCGGCCTTTAGCTCGCAGCCGCGAGAAGGTGTCTTCGAGGCGAGACATCAACCCCCCTCACGCGAGATGCTCGCGTCCGCGGCTGATCCGCTCCGGTCTTTGATCATCTCAACGTCCTTATCACCCCGTCCAGACAGATTGACCAGGATGGCGCACCCCGGATCGAGCTCGACCGCCAGCCGACACGCGTACGCGACTGCATGAGCCGACTCGAGCGCCGGGAGAATCCCTTCGAGCTTCCCGAGTGTTCGGAAGGCGTCCAGCGCCTCATCATCGGACACCCAGGTATACTCCGAACGCCCGAGGTCTCGGAGCCATGAGTGCTCAGGTCCTACCGCAGCATAGTCGAGTCCGGCCGAGATCGAATGGGTCGACTCGATGTTGCCATCGGCGTCCTGCAGCACGAAACTACGTGTCCCCTGCAGAACGCCCGCCGTGCCGGTCGCGAAGCGGGCGGCGTGACGCCCTGACACAAGCGCCTCTCCACCAGCCTCGACCCCGATCAGGCGCACCGTCGGGTCGTCAACGAACCCATCGAAAATCCCCAGGGCGTTACTCCCGCCTCCGACACAGGCCACCACAGCGTCTGGCGATCGGCCAACGAGGTCGACAAACTGCTGGCGTGCCTCCTGACCGATCACCGATTGAAACTCGCGCACCATCAACGGGTAAGGATGCGGACCGAGCACCGACCCGAGAAGGTAGTAGGTGTCCGTGACGTTGGTGACCCAATCTCGCATCGCTTCGTTGATCGCATCTTTCAACGTTCGGCTCCCAGCGTCGACTGCCGTGACCGACGCACCGAGCAACCGCATGCGGTACACGTTGAGTGCCTGGCGACGCATGTCTGCGGTCCCCATGTAGACCTCACACTGCAGGCCGAGGAGCGCGCAAGCCGTTGCCGTAGCCACACCGTGCTGCCCAGCTCCGGTTTCGGCAACCACCCGTCGCTTGTCCATCCGAACCGCCAGCAGCGCCTGACCGAGGGCATTGTTGATCTTATGTGCACCCGTGTGTGCTAGATCCTCACGCTTCAATAAGATGCGCGCGGCCCTTCTCTCCTCGCTCCCCAGAGCAGCCGTGAGGCGCTTCGCGTCGTAGGTCGGCGTGGGACGGCCGACGTAACAAGCGAGCAGCGTCGACAATTCGGTCGTAAATACCGGATCCTCCCGCGCCTCACGATACGCACGTTCTAGCTGCTCAACTGGCTCAACGAGCGTCTCGGGAACGAACTTCCCGCCGTACGCGCCGAAAAATCCGCGGCTATCAGGGTCGCGTCGCCCGAAGCGAAGCGTGGGCGTACTCGCGTCCGTGTTCGCCATGACTTATCACCCCCGCCGGCCGGGATCGCCTGCAGCGATCGTCTCCCACGCGGCCCGCGCCACTTGCTCGAAGAACACACGCAGGCGCTCGGCATCCTTCTGTCCCGGCGCTGCCTCCACACCAGACGAAACATCGACGCCGTAGGGCCGAACGGTTCTGATTGCTCTAAGCACGTTATTAGGTGCGAGCCCGCCAGACAGGAACACGCGCCGTTCCCTCGCGACCGCTGACGCCACCGACCAATCAATCGTGCGACCGGTACCCCCTCTACCCAACGGATCGTGCGCATCGAGTAACGGGGTGATCTCGGCTGGGATAGCCCTGATTTCGTCGGCGGTCGTAGCCTCTCCGACCGCAACTGCTTTAACCACGCGGTAGGGTAGGCCGCGGCAAAAATCGAATGACTCATCTCCATGAAGCTGCACGGCTGCCAACCCGACGTGCGCGGCAACCTCACAAACTTCTTCATACGCGGGATCCACGAAGACACCCACCGGCGCCACGTCGGGTGGAAGCTGGGCCGCGATAACTTTAGCCGAGTCCGGATCGACGTAGCGCCGGCTTTTCTTCCAAAAGATAAACCCCACCGCCGACGCGCCGAGGTCACTCGCGCGCAGCGCGTCCGCCGTTCGGGTGATCCCACACACCTTGACTTTTACTATTGTCATACCACAACTCGTCCCGCCGGACGCGAGCCACGGGGTAGCGGTTGGACCGCCGATAAGAACGTACAGAGTGCGTCGCCGGGATCCGGATGAACCATTAGTGCCTCGCCGATCAGAAACGCATCGTAGCCAGCCTGCTTCAATGCCGTGAGATCGGCCGGCGTGCGTAGCCCGCTCTCGGCCACCGCAACGACATCCTCTGGAATCGCCTCAATAAGTGAGTGGGACGCCTCCAGGTCAACCGCGAGGGTTCGCAAATTTCGATTATTGACTCCCACGATCGTCGCCCCAGCCTCGAGTGCGAGGTCGAGCTCACGGCGGTCATGCACCTCGGTGAGTACCGCCAGGCCGAGTCCGTGTGCCGCCGTCGTCAACGCGCGGAGCGCCTGCGTATTAAGTGCGGCAACGATGAGTAGCACGGCGTCCGCACCGGCCGCGCGCGCATCAAGCAGCTGATACTCCGACACGATGAAGTCCTTCCGAAGAACTGGTATATCCACCGCGATCCGAACAGCCTCGAGATGCTCCAAAGAGCCATCGAAGAACGTCGACTCAGTGAGCACCGAAACCGCCGCCGCTCCCGCCGTAACATAGCGCTCCGCCACCTGTGCCGGGTCGTAGTCCAGACGAAGAAGCCCACGCGACGGCGACCGACGTTTACATTCCGCCAGGATGTTGTAACGGTTCGGCTGTGCCAGTGCGGCTTTAAACGCGTCTCGCCGCGGCAGGCGTCCGGCCCCTCGCCGCTCCACGTCGTGGCTGGGCCATCGGGATTGCTTGTCTTTGGTAGCCTGCCGCGTGGCGGCCACGATGGCCTCGAGTAAATCCGTGGTCTCCCGCACTAACATCATGTGCCTCGTATGGCAGGACTCCGCGAACAACGGGCCAATCTATCGACCACCGCTGCTGCCCGGCCCGTATCAATTGCTGCACCAGCTACCTCGACGCCCTCCCGGAGTGATGCAACGCGCTCCGCCACTCGCAGGCCGGCGGCGGCGTTCGCGAGGACCAAGTCGCGGGCCGGACCCGTCTCGCCCCTGAGCACGGCAAGGGCCACCGCCTTACTACCCTCCAGCCCAGACACACGGAGCTGCTCGAGGCTACCCACCTCGAGACCAAAGTCGGATGGGTGCAAGTAAAACGTCGTAACAGAGCCAGCTTTGTACTCGGACACCTTAGTGTGTGCGGTGATCGAAATCTCGTCGAGGCCATCGGCCCCGTGCGCGACCCATGCCCGCTCCGAACCGAGCCGTCCCAGAGCGCGCGCGAGTAAATCGGTCAGCTCAGGCCTCGGGACGCCGACCACCTGTCGAGTCACACCGGCGGGGTTCGTCAACGGGCCTAGCAGATTGAACGCCGTGCGAATTCCAAGTTCGCGTCGGGCCGGCCCAGCGTGCCGCATCGATGGATGGAAGGTCGGCGCGAAGAAAAAGGCGATGCCGACCTCGTCTAAGCACCGCTCGACCACATCCGGGGTGGCGTCGACCGCCACCCCGAGCGCCTCGAACAGATCGGCGCTGCCGCTTGCGCTCGAGACCGAGCGATTCCCGTGCTTCGCCACCTGGACCCCACAAGCCGCAAGGACGATCGCCGCCAGCGATGAAACATTGAACGTATGAGAGCGGTCGCCTCCGGTCCCGCAGGTGTCGACGACACCGTCGTACGACCGCGAGAGCTTGACCGCGTGGGCGCGCATCGTCCTAGCCAGTCCGACGATTTCCTCCGGACGCTCACCCTTCATCGATAGGCCGACGAGCAATCCGGCAATTTGCACCGGAGTAGCACGTCCCTCCATGATCGCGGCCATAGCTGCCCCCGCCTCGTCGGCCGTCAGGTCTTGCCCCCTGTGGAGCTTATCGATCAGCCCTGGAAACATTGTGTCTCCTGTGCTAGTCAACCGACGACCAGCAGCCCATTACGAGGCTGGACGTCCGTCTTACCTCGCGTCCCGAGTCAGGTTCAATCACATGTGCACGACTCAGCACATAAGTGGCCCTGAAGGACCGCCTTGCACCACTGAGTTATTTCTCCGCAGAGCCAGATGCCCAAACCCCGCTTGCCTGGACTTGCACGTGTGCGCGCACACGCTCAGGCAGCCTTGGCGAGAAAAGTTGAGACGTCACTAGCACTCCAGAAAATTCTGCAAGATCCGTCGCCCTTCGCCGGTCAGCACTGATTCAGGGTGAAACTGCACGCCGTGCACTGGCCAGTCGCGATGCCGAATACCCATGATCGTGCCGTCTTCCATCGCCCTCGCAGTAACGTCGAGCTCAGCCGGCGCCGGACCAACGTCGACCGCCAGTGAGTGATAGCGGCCAGCGCTGAACGGTCCTGAGATCCCAGCGAAGACCCCTTTCCTGTCGTGCTCGATCATCGACGCCTTGCCATGTAACAGCGCCGGCGCCGGCACGATCGACGCGCCGAACGCGAGGGCGAGCGCTTGGTGGCCCAGGCACACACCGAGAATCGGTACGCGCGGCGCCCACGCGCGAATTAGGTCGACGCTGATACCCGCGTTCTCGGGACGACCCGGTCCCGGTGAGATCACGAGGCGCGTCGGCGCGAGCCGGGCCACGTCGTCGATCGTCACCTCGTCATTCCGTTTCACCGTGAGCTGGCAACCGAGCTCACCAAGATACTGAACAAGGTTGTAGGTGAACGAATCGTAGTTGTCGATCACCAGTACCATACTCACGACTTCCGTTCGGAATGTCCGCTCATCGATGGCCCTTGCCCACGCTGGGCCATCTCCAGCGCGCGGATGAGTGCAGAGGCCTTGTCACGGGTCTCGTTGTACTCGGCCGCTGGATCGGAGTCGGCTACGATCCCAGCGCCAGCCTGGACATACGCACGCCCGTTCCTCACGACGATGGTCCGGATAGCGATACAGCAATCCAAGTGCCCGGCGAAATCGAGATACCCGACTGCACCGGCATAGATCCCGCGCCGTGTTGATTCCAATTCCGCGATGATCTCCATTGCGCGAATCTTCGGTGCCCCTGAGACGGTACCTGCCGGAAAACAGGCGACAAGCGCGTCTAGCCGGTCACGGTCTTCCGCCAGCTTCCCCTCGATCCGCGAGACAAGATGCATCACGTGGGAATAGCGCTCCAGCCCCATATACTGCGGTACTCGCACTGAACCAAACTCGCAGACCCGTCCGAGGTCGTTCCGGCCCAAGTCGACGAGCATGACATGTTCCGCACGCTCCTTCTCGTTGCGCTCTAGCTCTTCGGCCAGCTGGAGATCGGCCTCCTCGGTCTCGCCTCGGGGCCGCGTGCCGGCAATCGGGTGGGTTTCGGTCCGTCGGCCTTCGACACGCACAAGCATCTCTGGAGACGAGCCGACGATCGCCAGTTCCCCCATCCGGATGAAAAACATATAGGGCGACGGGTTCACATAGCGCAGCGCACGATAGATCGTGAACGGATCCACGGTCACCTCGGCCTCGAATCGCTGAGAGAGCACCACTTGGTAGGCATCACCGACCCTGATGTAGTTCTTCACCCGCCGCACCGCCCGCTCGAAGGCCTCGCGCGTCGTATTGGATCGCACGATAAGGTCGCCAATAGATGTCGGCGCCGCCTCAGATAGTTTGCGCTGCAGCTCGGCCTCGATAAAGCGGATCTTGGCGAGCGCCAATTCGTACTGGGCCTCGAGATCACAACCTTCGTCGACCGCGGCATTGGCAATGACCAAGATTCGATGCTTTACGTGGTCGAAGGCAAGGATGGTATCGAACAGCATGAAGCCGGCGTCGTCGTTCTCATCCTCCGGCTTGGGGTGCGCGGCCCACACTCGCTCAAGTGTGGGTTCGAACCACGAGGCGGCATCGTAGCCGAGGAACCCGACGGCACCACCGGCAAACCGAGGCAGACCCTTGACCGACGGCGGCCGGTACCTCTCCATTAAGTCTCGGAGCATGCTCAAAAACGACTCGGATCGCCGCTCTGTCTCACCGGCCCGCTCCAGGAACGTTTGCCCATGGTTGGAGCGAAGCACGAGGAACGGATCCTTGCCGAGGAAGGAGTACCGCGCGACCCGCTCGCCACCCTCAACGCTCTCGAGCAAGAAGGCGTGGTCGGCATCCTCGGCCACTTTTAGAAACGCAGATGCAGGCGTCAGCAGATCAGCCATCACTTCTCGACAGACCGGAACGAAGTTGCCACGTTTCGCAAGATCCGCGAACTGCTCGAACGACGTATCGGTCATTACTTGAGTCGAGACGCCAGAGTTTTAGCGTCCGGTGTGAGCCAGGTCCGTCCGCGCTCGGCGGCCTCTTTGAACAGTCGAATCGGCGGGCGGTGTCCTGTCCACCACTCGAATTGGCGTACGGCCTGCGCGACGAGCATCTCCAGGCCGCCGATAGTCTCGCACCCAGCGGCCTCCGCGTCGGCCATGAGGCGGGTCGTCGATGGGTTGTAGACGAGGTCGTAGACCAAACGCCCGTCGAAGACCCCGGGCGGCATCGGGCTCACGTCAATATCGGGGTAGGTCCCAATTGGCGTCGTGTTCACTAGCATGTCCCACGATCCCGGCACCGGGGGCAGTACTCCAGCCGCGCCGCCAACGAGACTGGCCACAGCCGCCGCCTTCAACCGGTTGCGCGCGCACACCGTTACCGCCGCACCCTGGCTCGCGAGCGCCATGGCAACCGCGCGTGCCGCACCACCCGCCCCGAGCACAGCCACCAGGGTGCCGTCGAGCGTGATTCGCCCGTCGAGCGAGTCGAGAAAGCCAGACACGTCGGTGTTGATGCCGCACCAGCCGTTCGCGTCTAGTCGAATGGTGTTCACCGCGCCGACGCGCCGGCCGACCTCATCCAGCGCAGCGACACGAGCGGTTACTCGCTCTTTAAATGGCGCCGTTACACTGGCCCCGCGCACAGGCACGGTGTCGGTGAAGCGCGTAAAATCATCGACGTCTCGAGCTTCCAACGGCACGTAAACCGCGTCGAGCCCGAGTGCCGCAAAGCCAGCGTTATGCATCGGTGGCGACAACGAGTGGCTAACCGGGGAGCCGAGCACGCCGTAGATGTCCGTCGTCGTCGAAATGGTGTGAAAGCGGAACTCGTCGCGCATCCGACTTAAGCTGATCTCTCCTGGTGCCACTCCCTCACCGGCGTAGGTCCAGTACGAACCGAAACGCCCGGCGAGAATCCGCGACACCATGCCAGCAGCACCCATCGCGACGAGGACACGCAGCTCACCCCGCTCGCCTTGTCGACCGCGTTGGCCGACACTCTGCCCCCCCAACGCGGCAAGCCTGAGCGTGTCGCTTAAACTGTCAACACTGACGGCGACCTTAACCACCTCGGCACCCGTGGCGCGCATGGCTCCGTACTGCTCCTCAAGGTCACCGGGTAGGCAGTTGAAGTCATGCATCGACAACACAATATGACGGCCCTGACGCTCTTGAACTAGATCATCAAACCGTGCCCGCCACTCCACGTCAACGTACTCTGCGCCTAACTCGAGAGCCCGCCGAAGTAACCCACGTCGCTCTTCCTCGGAACCCGAAAACCGGCCACCCTCCCACGTCGGACGGCAGGTAACGATGACCGGCACGCAGCGATCAGCCAATGCGCCCGCAACATCCGGTTGTCTGACGTAGTCCAACCGCAACTCAACTAAGTCTGCACCAATTGCGCCATCGCGACGCGCGCGGAGCTCCTCTGTGGTCTCACCGGTTACGGTCGCGCAAAGCAACGGGGACGTCATCTATGATCCAAAAAAAAGCCCCCCCAGCCGCGCGGGCTGAAGAGGCTAGTTGGTCGGTTCCGTCGGTAAGTTTGGCCTAACGGGCAGCCCCTCCAGTAACCACGCTAAACAAGCGATACCACCACCCGTACGGCCGAGCAACAACCCGAGCGGCTACACCGATTGGCGTCATCGTCGTCTTACCCAGAAGAGCCATAGTTAACCGGATTAGCCCACCCGCGACTCTGAACGTTACCAGAGGTCGCGCAGAGCTGTCAATTTGGCTGCTGGTATACCTACCGACAGCCCACGTCTCCTTGACCTACATGCATTTCCTCCGATATAACTGGTTCCGGCGCCTTGTGCCCATGAGACCGCTCGCCCTCATCTGCTGGGCTTCCCTATTAGCTCTGCCCCTCGTCCCGCTCCCGGCAGCCACAGTCCGGATGCCGCTCGACGAAGTGCGCCCTGGTATGACCGGCGTCGGCATCACGGTATTCCAGGGTTCGAAGCGGGAAACGTTCGAGGTTCATATCCTCGGCGTGCTGGAAAACGTGATGGGGCCACGTCGCAGCATTATCGTGGCGCGTCTCGGGGGTGAACCGCTTGTGAGCACCGGAGTCATCCAGGGCATGAGCGGGAGTCCAGTCTATATCGACGGCCGGCTGGTTGGCGCCGTGTCTTACGCGCTCGGCTCATTCCCCAAAGAAGCGATTGCCGGGATCACACCCATTGAGGACATGGTGGCGACAGAGGCGTTGCCCCTACTTAAAGCCCGTCGCCACGCGACCCCTCTCCAGCTACCGGTCACGCGTGACAGCCTCGGGCGACTCGTGCGCGAGGCGTTTCAGCGCACACAGCCGTTTGCCCGTCAACCGGTTGATGTACGAACCTACGGGTTCCCGGCCAGCGAAGGCGGCCGATTGGGCACGCTGCTTCAGCCGATTGCGACGCCGCTCGTCCTGAACGGGTTCGCCCCAGAGGCACACGAACTCTTGGCGTCCGTGTTCGACGCGGGTGGTTTCGTTACGATGATCGGCGGGGCGGCGCCTCCAACTACAGCCCAAGCCGCTGAAGGAGCCGCTCCACTCGAGCCGGGCGATCCGGTGGGCGCCAGCCTTATACGCGGCGACTTCACCATGACCGGCACCGGTACCGTGACCATGGTCGAGGGTGATCGAGTCTATGCCTTCGGGCACCCGTTTTACAATCTTGGCCGCGCGGGTTTTCCGATGACGCGCGCGTACATCACCACGTTGCTTCCCAGCCTCGCGAGCTCGTCGAGAATTGCGGCGATCGGCGAAGTCCTGGGAACATTCGACCAAGACCGCGCCACGGGCATCTACGGTACACTGGGCTCCGGACCCGAGTTGATCCCGGTCACCGTCACACTCCACGCGGGTGACCGAAACCTCATGGAACGGTTTGACTTCGAGGTCATCGAAGACACGTTATTCACGCCGCTCCTTGCGTACACGAGCGTCCTCAACACGTTCATTTCCTGGACACGCACGCTCGGAGCCAGCGCGCACACCGTCGATGGCACGGTCCGCGTCCGCGGCCACGCAGACGTGACATTTCGCGACGTCTACAGCGGTAACACAGCAGCGGCTGGTGCAGCTGCAGCTATCACCGCACCCCTGACGACACTGCTGAACAACGCGTTCGAGCCGGTCACGCTCGATGGCATCGACATCGTCATTAACTCGTACGAAGAACCACGAACGGCGACCTTGGAGCGTGTCTGGCTCGACACCGCACGGCCGCGCGCGGGCAAGACCGTCGCGCTCCAGGTGCTCTCGCGAACATACCGCGGCACCGAAATTGTTGAGACGGTCATGATCGATCTTCCGCCGCACACCCCTGGCCCGCTTCAGATTCTCGTGTCAGATGCGCCGCAGTTAACCCAACGCGAAGAGCAAGAGGGCCGCCACATGCGGGAAGCCCAGAACCTCGACCAGATAATCCTGGCTCTCAACACCGCTCGGCGTGGCAACCGGCTGTACATCAAGCTCCTCAGCCCGAGCGCGGGCGCCGTCGTCAAAGGCGAAGAGCTTTCCGCGCTCCCATCATCGGTGCTCGCCGTACTCCAAGGCGACGGTGCCGGGGAAGGACTAATATCTCTTCATCAGGCCACGATCGGCGAGTGGGAAATTTCGACGGATTACGTCGTGACCGGATCGCGCCTCCTGACTATCACCGCCGAGGCATACTGACGGCGTTGCGCGTGCAGTGGCCCCAAAATGGTTCGTGCACTGAGCGCGCGCTGGTTGAAACTGCGTCCGGCCATTGCACAGAGTGACGACGGAGCGTATCGAAGATTTGTGACCCCACTTCACCAGCGCCAAGCGCCACCAGTGCCTGGACACAGCAGCGGCTGCATACTGAGGCGTCTCAGGATTACCGTGCGAGCCCACACCATTGTCCTCATCGCGACGACCATCGTTGGTTTAGCGCTCGTGATCACCGATGCCGCGTCGCCGACGTTCTGGCGCGTCTCGACGCAACAGGAGTTTCTCAAGGGTCACGTCGAGAACGTGTCGGTCGACGCCGACGGTCAGTTACTACTTGGGCCACATACGCAGGTTATCTACGAAACGACTGCTCCGTTCCTCTGGACGATCGTCGACGGTGGTGACGCACTGTGGATCGGCAGTGGCAACGACAGTAAAGTCTTTCGGGTTGAGCCTAATGGCACGGCTACGACTGTATTTGAAGCCGATGCGCTCGACGTGCACGCGGTGGCGGCTGCGCCAGCAGGCGGCGTGTACGTCGGAGCCTCACCCGACGGGAGCCTCATGCGAATCGCCGCTGACGGGACGTCAACGACGCTCTTTGATCCGGATGAGAAGTACATCTGGGCACTGGCGGCGGCGCCCAACGGCACGCTGTTTGTGGCAACGGGGGATCCTGGTCGGATCTATGAGGTCGATCGCGCCGGCAACACGATGCTCTTTTACGATACGAAGGCGACCCATGTCCTCGCTTTGGCGTTCGATACCCGGGGACACCTGCTCGCCGGAACCGGTTCGCCCGCCCGCGTATTTCGAATCGAGCGTGACGGGCGGGCGTTTGTGCTCCTCGAATCCGAGTTCGAAGAGATCCGGTCACTGCACGCGACCGACGACGGTGCAATCTACGCCGTCGCCGTCGGTGCCTTGGCCGGTCGCCCAACGCCCGCGGCCCCTCCTGTGTCCAGCACCCAACCGACTCCCTCGGTTTCGGTTGCGACCAAAGTAACCGCTGTTGCTCCGGCCGACGTCGCTGGCAGCGCGAAGGGCGCCGTGTACCGAATTGGACTGGATGGGGTCTGGGACATCGTCTGGAGCTCCAACCAGGACTCGCCCTACGACGTGGCAGTTGACGAGCAAGGGGGGCTTGTCATCGGCACCGGCGGGGATGGCAAGATCTTCCGGGTTACAGACAACCCACCCAAGACGATTCTTCTCACGCGTGCACCGGCTCAGCAGGTCACAAGCCTTGTGACCGGGCCAAATAACCAGCTCTACTACGCCACTGCCAACCCGGGGAAGCTCTATCGATTCTCCGGTGAGCGGGCCGTCGAGGGTACTTATCTATCTGAGGCACGCGACGCAAACACGATCGCATCGTGGGGCACCATCCGGTGGCGAGCCAACACAACGGGCGACGGTCAGGTTCGGCTAGCCACCCGCTCGGGCAACACCGCGACACCGAGCGAGACCTGGAGCGCGTGGTCAGAACCATATATCGATCCGACCGGCACGCAGATCACCAGCCCCAAAGCACGGTATTTACAATGGAAAGCGGTACTGACCGGCGAGCGCGATCCGCCGGCACTTATGTCGGTAACTGCGGCCTACCTGCCACGCAACCTGCGGCCAGAAATTACTAGCATTACCATTCATAGCCCTGGCGAGGTATTCCAGAAATCTTTCTCGAGCGGTGATCCGCCCATTGCAGGCCTCGACGAAGCGATCGACGCGCGGGCGCAGGCCAACGGCCGCGCAAACGGTGCCTCGCCGCCAACGGCTTTGGGGCAAAAGGTCTATAGGAAAGGCCTGCAGACCTTCGTCTGGAACGCACGTGATCCAAACCAAGATCAACTACAGTTCGATGTAGTGTATCGATCGGAGACAGTAACCACATGGCGTGTATTGAAGCGCGGCCTTACCGATACGATCTTCACCTGGGACACGACGTCGGCCCCAGACGGTACATATGTCGTTCGGCTGGAAGCATCTGATGCGCTTGCCAACGCGCCCGGAACAGCGTTAAGAGGATGGCTCGACAGCGCCCCCTTCGACATCGATAATTCGGCGCCCGTCATTGAGCTCCAGCCGGTCCGTCTGAATGGCGGTCGCGCAACCGTGGCGTTCACCGTCACCGACGCGCACTCACCAATCCGGCACGTGGGGTATTCACTCGATGCCGAGCGCTGGCAGGTTCTTTACCCGACCGACGGTATCCCCGATTCAAAAAATGAGCACTTCGAGGTGACGATCGCCGCGGTGGCTGCCGATAACCTAGTAATTCGGGCGACCGATGCTATGAACAATACGGTCA
Organism: Vicinamibacterales bacterium; assembly: GCA_965197375.1. Classification (GTDB taxonomy): domain Bacteria; phylum Acidobacteriota; class Vicinamibacteria; order Vicinamibacterales; family UBA8438; genus CBDAMZ01. The sequence goes on along the minus strand of CBDAMZ010000007.1, from coordinate 230,106 downwards.
CGGCGGCCGCGCACTAGAACAACACCCCAGCAGGCATTCATGCTTAACGGCTTGTTCGTTACGGTTGCCCTCGCCTCCGTTCTCCTCGCCGCCATCTCTGGGCAAATGCAGTCGCTTACCGACGCCATGCTCACCTCCGCCCAGGACGCGGTGGAGCTCGCGATCGGGCTGGTTGGAGTGATGGCATTTTTTCTCGGCTTGATGCGTGTGGCCGAGGACGGTGGTCTGATGGCCAACATCGCGCGCGCCGTCAGTCCGGTGATGCGCAGACTCTTTCCGACCGTCCCAGTAGATAGCCCGGCGATGAGCGCCATGATCTTAAATGTTTCGGCTAACATGCTCGGCCTCGGCAACGCCGCCACTCCGTTCGGGATTAAGGCTATCGAGGAACTCGACAAGCTCAACAGCCGAACAGGCACAGCGACCAACGCGATGGTCCTTTTCCTCGCGATCAACACAGCCGGGCTCGCCATCCTACCGTCAGGCGTAATTGGGCTCCGTGCGTCGCTCGGATCAAACGATGCCAGCGGTATCTTTTTTTCGACGTGGTTTGCAAGTGGCTGTGCCACCGTCGTCGGTGTGACGGCCGCCTTGCTACTGTCGAAACTGGCACGCTATCAAGCCACCGAGCCGCCACTCTTGGAGCGCCCCCAGCACCCAGCGGACCTGTCGGCGTCAGGCAGAAGTGCCGTCAACCTACAACCCGCTCCACTGCCCTCACCAGGGCGCATTTGGATCGGACGTGCTTTCTGGATCGGCTTTTTCGCGCTCGCCATACGGGACATCTCTGCGCGCGCAGGCACCGAGGCTATCGGCGATCTCACGCGGAGCATGCTTTCTTATTGGGTCCTGCCGGCGCTTGCAGCCGCTTTCGTACTCTATGGGTGGGTCCGCCACGTGCGCGTCTACGAATCGCTCGTCGAGGGTGCGAAACAGGGCTTTCAAGTCGCCGTTCGCATCATTCCATATCTGGTAGCGATTCTGGTCGTCGTCGGGATGTTCCGTGCCTCTGGAGGATTGGGTATCCTCGGCACGCTGATCACACCGGTCACCACGCTCATCGGCATGCCGGCCGAAGCGCTGCCGATGGCCATGCTCCGACCCTTGACCGGCTCAGGCGCATTCGGGTTTGCGGCCGAGGCAATGAGGACCCACGGGCCGGACTCCCTGATCGGGTACATGGTGAGTACCTACCAGGGAAGTACGGAGACCACCTTCTACACGTTGGCAGTCTATTTCGGCGCGGTCGGCGTCAAAGACACCCGCCACACTCTTCCGGCCTGTCTCCTGGCTGACATATCGGGCATCCTCGCTGCCACGTTCATCGTCAATCTGTTGTTCGGGTAATCATCACGACGTGCCGTCAGGCCGGGTTACCAGATGTCTTTTTAAGACAACGTCGTAGCGTGGAAAACAAGTTTCTGGTCGCCTCTGAAAACGGAAACGGGCACGTCGCTACCCTTGCTTCAAACTCTCCAACAGCACATCGATCCCCGCCTGCGCCACCATCTCATCCTGATCGGGCGTACCTGAGCTGCACCCAACGCCACCGGCAATCTGATTGTCGACGAAGACAGGCAAGCCGCCCGCAATGATCATGAAACGACCCTGGTTGCTTACATGGATGCCGAAGGCTGGCCCGCCTGGTCCACCTACTTCACCATACGCCCGCGTCGACCGACGTGCCGCGCTGGCCGTGAACGCCTTATTGATTGAGACATCGATGCTAGTGATACGCGCATTGTCCATTCGATGAAACATTAAGAGACTGCCGCTATCGTCAGCGATCGCGATATCCATGTCGACTCCGATCTCGCTCGCCTTCTGCTCAGCAGCTTCCATCATGATCCGTGCGTCATCTAGCGTGAGCCTTGGGACCGTTCTCATATGATCGACCTCCTTTCAAAGCGTACCAGCGGCGTCATCAGCGTGTTTTACACTGCGATGCTCTGGACTTTGTCTAGCCTTGATGAAGGCGTCGTCTGGAGGTATCGACCCTTTTAACAAAATGGAGCCGGCCGTGGTCGGGAGGTCCGTGGTATCGATGTTGTCCTTCAAGACCACGGGGGTACCGTGCAATAGGGAGCGAGGACCGTTAACCTTCCGCTCGACATCAAGCGCACGTGCCGTTTCCACTGCGTTAATGTTCAAAGCAAGGACGGCATTAAGCTTCGGTCCGACCTTGTCGTAGGCCGCAATTCGAGCGAGGTAGAGGTCGATGAGCCTTTCCGACGTCAACGTCCCGTCATCGAACGCCAGGTTGAGATTTTTAATGGTCGCGGCAGTGAGATCAAACGTCTGAGCCGACGCAATGGGAGTAAACCCCAAGCCCATCGCAACGGCGAGTGCCAAGCACCAGCGCTCCACACGTCCCGGCCGTCGCGCGCGTGAGTCGATAGAACCAGCAAAGAAAGGACGAGTCATGGCAAACGCTCCAGCAAACTGCCAGCAACCCCTTTGGCCTCAGGTGGCACGACGGCACAACACTACGAGATACGCGGATTATAAGCTGCCTGGTGAGCTGATTCACCGATCAGCTATCAAGGCAGTCCTACACAACGTCTTGCGCCGACGTTTCGACATGAAAATCACGTGACCCTTGCAATCCCACCGGGAATACGACAGACTCCCCCGAGTTTCTGCATGGGGTGACCATGAACTTCTGCGAACACTGCGAAGGTCAGCGATTCGATCGAGCACAAGTCCTCCGCCTTCTGCGGGCGACGCGAAAGGGTTTACGAACGCAGCGCAAGGCGTGTAGTGCCGAGGCGTGGTTGGACATGGCTATCAGGGCCGTGCGCGCCCTGGACATCCCCCACCTCGAACTGACCGACGAACCGGTTGGCGAACAAGTGGTTCACTGACCGCGAAGTTAAGCGCGCCGCGACAGCGGGTCCAACTCGGCGTCATGAGCCGAGAAGGACCGGTGCCCTCTTCGGAGGCGCTTGATCCGTGGTTGTCGGCCTCTTTGGACCCAGTAAAGACAGTATCAGGCCGAGACCGAAGTTCAACGCGGCGCCCAGCACACCCGCATGGATGCCCCACACCCTGCCGTATCCGTTTAACGTCAGAACCATAGCCAGCGCCGTGCCACCCAACAACCCAACCAAAGCGGCTCTGGCTGTAAATTTTCGCCAGGTCAGCCCAAGTAAAAACAACGGGGAGACCTGGGCAAGAATTTCCATCTTAAGTTCGGTAAGTCCCCATAAAGTGATGCGTGGGACCAGAGCAATCAGGGTCAAAACGGCCATGACCAGCCATGAGAGGAGCTTCCCGATCTGAGTGAGCCGTGTCTCTGGCGCATGCTTTAGAAGAGTAGTTCCAAGAATGTCCTTGGCCAGAATCGAAGACAGCGGCAACAAAGCGGAATCAGCGGTTGACATGATAGCGGCGAGTATCCCAACTACGACCACAATCCCCATGACATAAAGCCAATAAGACTGTTGCGCCCACTGCCTCAAAAGCAGCGGCATAACTTGATCCGCCTCGACCCCTTCGAGCCCTGAAAACTCTCGAATAGCCAGGATGCCGATGAGAAGGACCACCGTCATGGTAACCAGCGGCATAAACACCATCAGACCGAGCGATCTCTTGAGCACTTTGGCGTTCCTGGCTGCATAAATTCGCTGAATCGCTTGAGGGTAAACAGCGGCCGAACAACCAATAAGAAGAATTGTGCTGATCCAGCTTCGACTAATTTCCCAGGAAGGAATGGCAGCCTTGTGCGGCTGGTTGTCCATCAGCCACTCCGTGGTCAGTCGCAGTGCCTGAGGACCAGGCACCACAACTACCAGTATTCCAAGCAACCCGACCACCAGTAACAGTCCCTGAATGCAGTCCGTCCAAGCGACCGCTCGCATTCCCCCCAAGGTTTCGTAGATGATGATCACGAGGGTCAACACAACCACGCCCACCCAATAAGGAAGAAAGTGTCCCGCAAGCCCAGCCACGACGTGTCCCATCGCCATGAGCTGGGCTAAGAGGTAGTTGGCGATCACAACGATAAAAAGAAAATTCGCTAGTAACGTCAACGAGCGCGACCCAAACCGATGATCGATATAATCTCCAGGAGTAACGTACTCATAGCGATGAGCCAGCCGATGTAGGCGTGGGGCATAGATCAGATAGACGACAATGAGCGCCATCATGAAACCAACGCTCATGACCCAGGGATAGCCAAGACAGAATGCTTCTCCCGGGTAACCGAGAAGCGCATTGCCGCTGTATTGCGTTGCATAGAGAGTCAGGAACAGCACAAAGGTTCCTAAGTTCCTCCCTGCCAGATAGAACTCGGCGAGCGAATCACCCGTTCGCCAACGCCGCGCTAGGTAGCCCAGACTTAGGAGCAAAAGCACGTAAAGCCCGACGGAGCCTATCGCGCCTAAGCCAAAAGGAATGTCGCTCATTGAATCGTACCGGGTTTCTCGGAAACCTCATTGCTTGGGAGGATGGGGTCTATGGGACGTCCAAGTCGGTTTTCTCCGGAAGTGTGCGAACGTGCCGTCCGGATGGTCGAGGAGTACCGGGAGGCCCACGCCTCAGAGTGGGCGGTGCTGCAGTCGGTGGCGCCGAAGCTCGGCTGCACGGCGGAGACGCTGCGGAAGTGGGTGCGGCAGGCGCAGCGTGATGCTGGGCATCGGCCGGGCCTGACGACGAGCGAGCGGGAGCGGTTGAAGGAGCTGAAGCGGGCGAATGAGATCCTGCGGAAAGCGTTCGCGTATTTCGCCCAGGCGGAGCGCGACCGCCGGAGGACGTCGCCACGATGGTCCAGTTCATCGCCGACCATCGCGCCGTGGTCGGGGTCGAGCCGATCTGCGCCGTGCTGCCGATCGCCCCGTCGACGGACTCATCGCCATCGGCACCAGCGGACACATCCGACGCGCCGGTTCGCACGGGCGCAGCGCGACGATCAGCTCCGCGTCGAGATTCAGCGGGTCTATGACGCGCACCAGCAGGTCTACGGCCCCCGGAAAGTCTGGCAGCAGCTGCGACGGGACGGCGTCCGCGTGGCGCGCTGCACCGTGGCGCGCCTGATGCGCGCGATGGGCCTTGCCGGGGCCGTCCGGGGCCGGGCCTGGGTCACCACGACCCACGCCGGTGAGGGCGGTCGCCCGGTGGACCTCGTTGACCGCCGATTCGTGGCCACCCGTCCGAATCAGCTCTGGGTCTCCGATTTCACGTACGTCGCACCCTGGGGCGGCTTTGGCTACGTCGCGTTCGTCATCGACGTGTTTGCGCGACGCATTGTGGGCTGGCGGGTGTCGGCCTCCATGCGCACGGACTTTGTGCTGGATGCGGTGGAGCAGGCGATCTACGCCCGCCGGGGCGACGCCCTCACCGGCCTCGTACATCACAGTGATGCCGGGTCGCAATATCTCTCGATGCGGTACACGGATCGCCTCGTGGACGCCGGCATCGCGCCGTCGGTCGGCAGCCAAGGCGATGCCTATGACAATGCCCTCGCCGAATCGGTGATCGGCTTGTACAAGACGGAGGCGATTCGACGGAAGGGCCCGTGGCGTACCCTCGAGGCCGTGGAGTTCGCCACCTTGACGTGGGTGGACTGGTTCAACACACGACGACTGTTGGGGCCGCTCGGGGACATTCCACCAGCAGAGTTCGAGGCGCAGTACTATGAGCAGGCTGAGGTGGCCTGATTCAACGCATTCGGTCTCCGAGAAACCCGGTACGATTCACATAATTATTCGGCGTTACTAATACGCCGACCGTCTTGTTCTTCTTCCTCCTGCCAGTACTCTCGGATAACAAACACGGTAAATAGTGCAATACCAAGCGTGATCGCCAGAGACAGAACCACCCAGGCTGGCAGGCCAAACCAAATGAGAGTCTGAGCATGGCCCGGCAAATACCAGGAAACCGATAAGGCAAACAACAACGCGTAGACCACCCACACCCACCGCTGACGGCACGGTTCGTTATGTGCGGCTGATTCCATTTCCAATAAATCATCCTCTAAATCATCCTCTAAGAGTGCCATTTATATTGTCCTATGAATAACCTGATCTGAATCGTACCGGGTTTCTCGGAGACCTCATTGCTTGGGAGGATGGGGGCTATGGGACGTCCCAGTCGGTTTTCTCCGGAAGTGCGCGAACGTGCCGTCCGGATGGTCGAGGAGTACCGGGAGGCCCACGCCTCAGAGTGGGCGGCGCTGCAGTCGGTGGCGCCGAAGCTCGGCTGCACGGCGGAGACGCTGCGGAAGTGGGTGCGGCAGGCGCAGCGTGATGCTGGGCATCGGCCGGGCCTGACAACGAGCGAGCGGGAGCGGTTGAAGGAGCTGGAGCGCGAGGTCCGTGAGCTGAAGCGGGCGAATGAGATCCTGCGGAAAGCGTTCGCGTATTTCGCCCAGGCGGAGCTCGACCGCCGGAGGACGTCGCCACGATGGTCCAGTTCATCGCCGACCATCGCGCCGTGGTCGGGGTCGAGCCGATCTGCGCCGTGCTGCCGATCGCCCCGTCGACGGACTCATCGCCATCGGCACCAGCGGACGGACACATCCGACGCGCCGGTCCGCACGGGCGCAGCGCGACGATCAGCTCCGCGTCGAGATTCAGCGGGTCTATGACGCGCACCAGCAGGTCTACGGCCCCCGGAAAGTCTGGAAGCAGCTGCGGCGGGACGGCGTCCGCGTGGCGCGCTGCACCGTGGCGCGCCTGATGCGCGCGATGGGCCTTGCCGGGGCCGGGCCTGGGTCACCACGACCCACGCCGGTGAGGGCGGTCGCCCGGTGGACCTCGTTGACTGCCGATTCGTGGCCACCCGTCCGAATCAGCTCTGGGTCTCCGATTTCACGTACGTCGCACCCTGGGGCGGCTTTGGCTACGTCGCGTTCGTCATCGACGTGTTTGCGCGACGCATTGTGGGCTGGCGGGTGTCGGCCTCCATGCGCACGGACTTTGTGCTGGATGCGGTGGAGCAGGCGATCTACGCCCGCCGGGGCGACGCCCTCACCGGCCTCGTACATCACAGTGATGCCGGGTCGCAATATCTCTCGATGCGGTACACGGATCGCCTCGTGGACGCCGGCATCGCGCCGTCGGTCGGCAGCCAAGGCGATGCCTATGACAATGCCCTCGCCGAATCGGTGATCGGCTTGTACAAGACGGAGGCGATTCGACGGAAGGGCCCGTGGCGCACCCTCGAGGCCGTGGAGTTCGCCACCTTGACGTGGGTGGACTGGTTCAACACACGACGACTGTTGGGGCCGCTCGGGGACATTCCACCAGCAGAGTTCGAGGCGCAGTACTATGAGCAGGTTGAGGTGGCCTGATTCAACGCATTCGGTCTCCGAGAAACCCGGTACGATTCAGATCAGGAGAGTCTTAAAGGTTCCCTTTTACTCGTAATTCACATGCACACGTGTGGATGTTGAAAACTTCCCAGATTGCATCCTAGACTTACGGGTTGCCTGAAATTAGACAAGCAAGTTAGCTGTCGAGAGGTTTCATTAGACCGCCCTTTATGAATCAAAAGGTCTCCTCGACGCTGCTAGCATCAGCAGCAAGGGAGCACCCCTACGAGGGAATCACGGACGTCTATGCTGGCTCGCTCGTAACGTGCCGACGCCACTTGTCACGATCGGCTAAAACCCTGTCGCGGGGGAACGCGGTCGCACAATACATTGTTCTGCCAAACGAGACACATGCGACACCCCATCTGAATAATCCAGCACAATACCATCTGACTCTATGCTTGTGCACTGCTGACAGTTACAGTCCACCAGGTCCTGGTAGACTTTTTTCGAGCCGGATCTAGAATGGTCCCGATGATCCGTCCCATTCTTCGCTACGGTGACGATGTGCTCCGCCGCCGCGCCGAGAACGTCGCCGACATCACTCCTGATATTCAGACACTGATCGATGACATGATCGAGACGATGTACGCGGCTCTAGGCGTCGGGCTGGCGGCTCCTCAGATCGGTCTACCGCTTCGCATCTTCGTGGCAGATCCGTCGGTCGGGCAAAATCTGGACAAGCTAGTCGTGATGGTCAACCCCGAGCTCGTCGAGCGTGAGGGTGTCCAGACCGAAGAAGAAGGTTGCCTCAGTATCCCTGGGTTTAATGCCGCGGTCTCGAGACCCGCACACGTCGTACTCCGGGGCCTCGACCGTGAGGGGGGACCACACGAAGTGGAAGGCGCGGGGCTGCTGGCGCGCGCTTGCCAACACGAGCTTGATCATCTCGACGGATCAGTTTTTATCGACCGACTCCGCGGCATCAAACGGGAGATGATCGTCCGTAAGATCAACAAGCTGAGGCGCGCCGGCAAGTGGTGAAAGCCATCTTTATCGGCACGCCGGCCTTCGCGCTGCCCACGCTCCGACGCCTCCTCGATTCGTCGCACCAAGTGGTGGCCGTAGTCACCCAGCCCGACCGACCGCGAGGCCGAGGTCGACGGATCGGCGAATCGCCAGTTAAGCAGCTCGCCCGCGAACGAGGGCTCCCGATCCTCCAACCGCACCATGTAAAAGACGAAAAATTTCTCGCGGAGATTGCAATCCTACGACCGGACATTGGTGTCGTGGCGGCGTATGGCAAGATCCTGCCTAACCGCCTACTCGATACGCCAAGACTTGGCGTGATCAACGTGCATCCCTCGCTACTCCCGAAATATCGTGGCGCGGCACCGGTCCATCACGCGATCATGGCCGGTGAACGGAAAACGGGCGTGACCATCATCCGCCTCATTCAGGAAATGGACGCGGGGCCCATGCTCAAGCGGCGTATCAGGCCGATCGACCCCGACGAAACGAGTGATGTCGTCGAAGCGGAACTGGCCGAACTTGGGGCCGATCTCCTCGTCGAGGCCGTGGCTGATCTCGAAGCCGGCCGAGCGGTCGAAGAGGAACAGGACCATGCTCGAGCCACGTTCGCGCCACGGCTGTCCCAAGATGATGGCGTGATTGACTGGACCGCCACGGCACACGTGGCGCACAACCTAGTACGCGGGCTCCATCCCTGGCCGCACGCGTCTAGCTACCTTGACGGAACGCGGTACCTGATTCGCCGTAGCCGGCTGCTCAAGACACCACCGCGCCACCCCTCAAACATGCAACCAGGCGAAATCCTAGAAGCCGATGGTGATCGATTGATCGTCGCCGCTGGCGCCGGGACAGCATTAGCGATCGTCGAGATCCAACCGCCGGACCGACGAGCCCTGTCCGCCCGCGCGTTTCTCGCTGGTCACCGCCTCAAACCGGGCTCGATCTTCCATCCAACTCCACCATGACAGCGCCAGCCCGCCGAGCTGCGCACCGCGTGCTGCGCGATGTCGACACCGGCCGCGTGGACCTGTCAACGGCGTTGGCGCGAGCCAGGCGCGGCCTGGAAGACCCGCGCGACCGAGCGCTGGTCGGTAAGATCACGACCGGCACCTTACGATGGCGCGCCGCACTCGACCATCTAATCGAGCAGGTTTCGTTCCGCCCCGTGGATCGTCTCGACCCAGCCGTGAGTAACCTGCTCCGCGCCGGGGCCTACCAGCTGCTCTTCCTCGAGCGCATCCCCAACCGCGCAGCCGTGCACGACGCTGTCGCGCTGGCTCGCCAGATCGGCAAAGCGAGCGCCGCTGGCTTTGTCAACGCGGTGCTCCGGGGACTGGCAGAGCGACGTGGGGCGCCGGCACTGCCAACCCGACCGGAAGTGCCCACCGGTGGCGAACCAGACAGGCGTGCAGCCCTCGATTACCTCAGCATTACGCTGTCTCACCCTCGCTGGCTAGTCGAGCGCTGGCTTGACCGCCACGGATACGACGCCGCCATGGCATGGGCTCACTTTAACAACAAGCCGGCACCGATTACACTCTGTGCCAACACATTGAAGTGTTCGCGGTCGCAACTCGCCGATCGACTGGCGACACACGGAATCGACACCGACCCAGGCCGCTGGGGAGCCCACACGCTGGTCATCAAAGAGGGCAACCCACTCACGACACCGTTGGCAGCCGAAGGCTGGTTCTTGATCCAGGACGAGGCCTCCCAACTCATCACCAAGCTTGTCGGCGCTCCCCTTGGCGCGCGCGTGCTGGACACATGTGCCTCCCCTGGAACTAAGACAGTGGGAATCGCTGGCGCCATGAAGAACCAGGGGCTCATCGTGGCCACCGATGTGCGCCCCCGCCGACTTCGGCTACTCACCGAGACGCTGGCCCGCTGCACCACCCACTGCGTCAGGGTGGCACGGGCCGACCTTGCTCGCCCACTACCATTCCGAGCAGTTTTCGATCGAGTGCTTGTCGACGCGCCTTGCTCGGGACTCGGCACCCTACGACGCGATCCCGACATCCGCTGGCGTCGAGAGCCCGTCGAGCTCCCCGCGCTGGCGGATCGGCAGGCAGCGATGCTGGCCAATGCCTCGACGGTGGTCCGGCCAGGCGGACAGCTGACCTACGCCACCTGCTCGAGCGAGCCTGAGGAAAACGAACAGGTCGTAGCACACTTCCTGGCCACGCACGACGCATTCGAGGCAATCACCCCAAACTGCACAGCACTCCGGCCGCTCATCGACGAAGTGGGCCACTTCCGAACGCTCCCATTTCGAGACCGGCTCGAGGCATTCTACGCCGCTGTTCTCAGACGACGGATCCGTTGAAACTTGTTGCCCATAAACAACTCGCAGTACACTGGACACTTAAGTCATGATCAGGCAACGGTTCCTCGCCGCTGGCAAACTCGTCGTGCTCGCGGGCGTGTTAGTAGGAACGTACGGCGTCTTCGCGATCGCCGGCCTACAGCTGGCGCTGAAGACGCGAGAAGTTCCAGTACCAGATTTGAGAGGACAAACAGTCGATGAAGCAACCGTGGCGCTCACGGCCGTCGGCCTGACGGCACGCATCGAACCGCTGCGTCGCGTTCACGCAACGATCGCCGACGCTCACGTGGCAGAGCAGGATCCCAGCGCTGGACTGACGACGCGCCGCCGACGCAGCGTTAAACTCTGGCTCAGCTCTGGCCCGACACCAGGATCGGTGCCAACCTTGATCGGTGAAACCGAAAGTGGGGCGCGGCGACGCCTAGTCGAGGATTCCTTCACGATCGAAGGCGTCTCAGAGATCCGATCTGGTCGCTACCCGACCAACGCCGTCGTAGCGCAGGATCTGCCTCCGTCTTCGAGCGGGCAAGCCGTCTCGCTACTGGTCAATCGTGGGGAGCGCGGCCGGACCTATGTTATGCCGGACCTTATTGGCGTGACCGGAACAGCCTCTGCGGAGATCCTCCGAACGCGCGGGTTCCGGGTCACAGTTGTCGGTGATCACCCCTACCCGGGGGTGCTGGCCGGCATCGTGCTACGGCAATTTCCTCCGGCGGGGTTCCAGATCGCGCACGGTGAACCGATCTCCCTCGAGGTTAGCCGCTGACGATACCAATACAACTGCGGATCGCCCCGTCGATTCTGTCAGCCGACTTCACCGCCCTTGGCGAAGCGGTCGCGGCTGTTGAACGCGGCGGTGCGGATCTTATTCACATCGATGTAATGGATGGGCACTTCGTACCGACCCTAACGATCGGTCCCCTAGTCGTTCGTGCAATCAAGCAAGTCGCTACGGTGCCTCTCGATGTCCACTTGATGATCACCGAGCCCGAGCGGCACTTGGAGGCATACGCGGAAGCAGGCGCCTCAATGATCTCTGTGCACGTCGAGGCGTCCCCACACCTGCATCGGACCTTGACAACGATCAAACGGCTTGGCGCGCAGGCCGGCGCCGTACTAAATCCGTCCACACCGGCCGGAGCTCTGGAGGCTGTGGCTGATTTGCTCGATTTCGCACTTGTGATGTCGGTCAACCCGGGCCTCGCTGGCCAGACTTTCATCAAGCAGAGCGAATCGAAAGTACGCACGGTCCGCACCCTACTCGATCAGGCAGGCAACTCTGCACCCGTTGAAATTGACGGCGGGATTCAGCCGACAAACGCCGCTCGGGTGGTCCGAGCCGGTGCCGAGATCCTGGTAGCAGCTACGGCAATCTTCGGGGCACATGACCCTGCGGTGGCCACGCGACAGCTGCGCGAGGCGGCGCTCGAAGGCGCTGTTGTCCCCCATCGTGAACCGATGCGGTGACGCGAAGTCGTGCCGACGAACTCCTGCCGCGTGCGCGTGCGCTATGCCGAGACTGACGGAATGGGTGCCGCCTACCACGCCAATTACTTCGTCTGGTTCGAAGTCGGGCGCTGCGAGCTCCTACGCTCGCTGGGCGGAACAACATACCGCGAGATGGAAACCAATGGAATAAGGCTGCCCGTAATCGAGGCACACTGTGAGTTCCGCACGCCGGCCCACTACGACGACGATCTCGAGGTGTCGACGACAGGCTCGCTGCTGTCTTCCGTACGCGTCAAGTTCTGCTACCAGGTAACACGACGCGCCGACCGTACGGTCTTGGCAGTCGGCCAGACCGTTCACGCTGCCACCGACGCGACCGGGCGGCCACGACGCCTACCAATCAAGATCCAAGCGGTACTGACATGAGGGCGTTGGTAACCGGTGTCGCGGGCTTCGTCGGCTCCCACCTCGCCGACCGTCTGCTTGAGCAGCGAGTGGAGGTCGTTGGACTCGACTCCTTCACCGACCACTATCCGCGCGAGCTAAAAGAGGCGAACGTCGCGAGCCTCCGCTCCAACCGCAGCTTTCGCCTTCTCGAAGCAGCGATACAAGACGTTGACTGGCCACCGATCCTCAGCGACCTGACGCACGTGTTTCATCTTGCGGCGCAGCCAGGTGTTCGGTTGAGCTGGGGGAAGAAGTTCGGTGTCTACACGCGAGCAAACGTCAAGGCGACGCAAGTGCTGCTCGAAGCATGCGTCTCAGCTAGAGTCGAGCGGTTCGTCTATGCGTCTAGTTCGTCTGTCTATGGCGACGCGGCCGAGATCCCCATGCGCGAAGACGCACGCCCACAGCCGCTTTCCCCCTACGGAGTGACTAAACTGGCAGCGGAACATCTGTGTCACCTGTACTGGGTGAACCACGGCGTACCAACCGTCTCACTGCGATATTTCACCGTCTACGGCCCACGTCAGCGCCCAGACATGGCGTTTCATCGCTTTCTGCGCGCGCTACTCACCAAAAACCCCATCTGCGTGTTCGGCGATGGCAAGCAAACCCGCGACTTCACGTTCATCGAGGACGCCGTGACCGCCACGGTGGCCGCCGCCGACGCGGGAGTGCCTGGCAGTGTCTACAACATAGGAGGCGGCTCGCGCGTGTCGGTCAACCGCGTGCTAGAAGTTATGGCTCGATGCACCGGACTTCAGCCCGAGATCCACCATGTCGAGAACCAGAAGGGGGACATGCGCGACACGTACGCCGACATCACTCGCGCGAAGGCCGACCTCGGCTTCGCGCCGACGGTCACACTGGAAGACGGCGTGCAAGCGGAGTTTCAATGGCTCTCCACTGCCATCGTCGTTTAACACGCGGCTTCGACGCGTCGCACCAGCGGTCGACGCTCGTGGTGGCACTGGCGCTCGTCGCAGTAAGCTGCGGGAGCCGTGATCCGGCAATCACCCCAGCCACCATTGGTGCCGATACGCTCCTCTACGAAAGGGCGGTAGCCGCCCTAGAGGAAGAGAACTGGACGCGGGCCAGGGAATACTTTATTCAAATCCGCGATAACTATCCTCAGAGCACGCGTCGCGGCGACGCCCATCTTGGCGTCGCCGAGGCCCACGAGGGCCGGGGGACGCCCGAAGCGTACATCGCTGCGCTCAGCGAGCTGCGCGACTTCCTCAGCCTATACCCCACCCACGAACGCGCGCCCTACGCCCAATACAAGCTCGGGGTAATCTACTTTCGCCAGATGCGCTCCCCCGAGCGGGACCAGTCAGAGACCCGCGACGCGATTAGAGAGTTCGAGATCTTCATCGAGCGCTACACCGACGCGACCGATCCGGAGCTCCTTAGCGAAGCTCGGGTGAAACTCCGCGAGGCCAAGGACCGGATCAGCGATTCAAGCTTTGCAGTCGGGAGATTCTATTACCGAAGTGAATACTACCCGGGAGCGGTCGACCGCTTTCGCTCTATCCTGGACGAGGATCCTGGCTATACGCGACGCGACGCAGTGTACTACCACCTGGCCGACTCCCTCATGGAGACGGGCAAAGAAGCTGAAGCGCTGCCGCTCTTCGAGCGCCTCGTAGAGGAGTTTCCCGAGACGGAGCGCCTCGAGCAAACCATGGAGCTGATCGCGAAGCTCAGGGCATCCATGAACCTTCAAGACCGACGATGAGGCCAGACGCTTTGTCTGATAAACACCCGGATCGGGAAACAGCGGGCAACCTGATCACACTCGTCCGACGGCCAAAAGACCAACGTCTAGCCGACGCTGGCGCGTTTCTTGTCGATGTGGCTCACAAGTCGCCGAGCACTCTCGAAGTCGGCCACCTTCGGGTTGGCCAGCACACCATTGAGCCGACGGTAATAGTCAGCAGCTGACGTGAGTGCGAATGCTAGCACGAGCCACAACGCCACTTGTCCCAGCACGAAGAAGAGCCACATCTGGCTGCCGAGGATCAGTAGCAAGATGGCGACCACCTGTGTGACCATCTTGATCTTCCCAAGGCGCGACGCTGAAATCGTGACGCCCCGCGCGTAGGCAAGACTCCTCAGGACAGTAATCGCGAGCTCCCGCCCAAGAATAACTGCCACCATCCACGCAGCCGCCAAGCCCATTTGCACGAGAGACACGAGCGCCGCCGTGATCAGCAGCTTGTCAGCCAACGGATCCATCAACTGCCCGAGCTGGGTAATCTGGCGCCGCCGCCTAGCGAGATACCCATCCAGCCAGTCGGTAAGCGCCGCCAGACCAAAAATGGCCGCGCCGACCACCTCTTTTGGAACGCCGAAGATAAGCTGCGCCTCAAATTTCGTAAGCAGAACGACCACTAAGAGCGGAACGAGGAAGATGCGGGCCAGCGTTAGCGTGTTGGGCAGATTCATCAGGCAGATCCTGAGCGCGTGTCAGGGCAGCCCATTGTACCTCTTCCACAACCACATCATCCAACTACGCGTGCGCACAGGGCGTGGAGATCCCAGCGCATGACTAGAACCACTTGCAACTAGGGCGCGTCCGGCGAGGCAACCGTATGCGAAAGTGAGGACGGCGAACGCCGACCTGGGCCCGCGTATATTTGAGCGCCGCCGTATCCGCGGACATGTTCGCGCGCCACAGCCCGCGGTCGGCCAGGCAATGTATGATCGGCTCGTCATGAAGGCAGTGCTTCTCGCCGGTGGCCTCGGCACACGTTTGCGCCCGCTAACACTTAACACGCCGAAACCAATCGTACCGCTTTTCGATCGACCTTTTCTCTACTATCAGATCGACCTGCTTAAACGCCTGCCAGAAATCGACGAGGTGATCCTGAGCCTGAACTACCAGCCGGACCGGATCCGGGCGATCGTCGGTGATGGGAAGGAGGCAGGGTTGCCAATCCGATATCTCGTCGAGCCAAGCCCGCGCGGAACCGGCGGGGCGATCAAATTCGCAGAGCCGAACCTCGACAGCACAGTAATGGTCTTTAATGGCGACGTGTTAACCCAAACCGATCTCAAGGCCGTCATGCAGCTGCATCGCGACCGCCGCGCGCGGGCGACCATCGTCCTCACCCCGGTCGATAATCCTTTGGCCTACGGACTAGTTGAGACCGACGAGGTAGGACACGTTAAGCGTTTTCTCGAAAAACCAAGCTCGGAACGAAATCGCTAGCAACACGATTAACGCAGGCATCTACGTGCTCGAACCTGACACATTTGGCCGCATCCCCACAGACACAAACTACTCGATCGAGCGCATGTATTTCCCATCGCTGGTCGAGCACGGTGAACGGTTCGTAGCTTTCATTGATCGCGGGTATTGGCTCGATGTCGGTACACCAGCAACATACCTGCAGGCACATCTTGACATTATGTCCGGTCAGCATGCGGCTGTTCCATTCGAGGGTCAGCCCACGGAACAACTGATCGTGTCCCCCAGTGCCACTATCGATCCTGCCGCCAGGCTCGTGGGACCGTGCTTCGTCGGAGCCGGCGCGCGGATAGAGGCCCGCGCCCGCCTCGGACCGTACACCGTGGTCGGGCGTTCCACGATCGTTAAAGCCGACGCGGTCGTTCAAGGGTCGGTGCTGTGGGCCGAATCGCTAATCGGCGACGGTGCCACAGTCCGGGACGCGATCGTCGGACGACGCTGCCGAATCGGAGACCATGCATGGCTCGGCCCTGGTACCGTGGTTGGTGACGGTTCCACGATCACCAGCTACAGCAGGACGCCATAACACCCCACACAAGATCCATGACCCCGATCGATCCGGACATCTTCAAGGCGTACGATATCCGTGGTATCTACCCACGGCAGCTCGCGACAGACCTCTCTCACCAGATCGGACGGGCCTTTGTCGCCTACCTCGGTGCACGCCGTATCGGCGTGGGGCGAGACATGCGCGTCTCGTCCCCCGAACTCGCAGCCGCGTTCATCGATGGTGCGCTCGAGGAAGGAGCCGACGTGGTCGACTTCGGGCTGATCGGTACCGACATGCTCTACTATGGGGTCGTTCGCGACGACCTCGACGGCGGGGCGGAAATCACCGCTTCGCATAACCCCAAGCAGTACAACGGTATGAAGCTGGTTCGCCGCCAGGCGTTCCCGTTAACCACCGATGCCGGCATCACCGACATCCGCAACATGATCATCGAGGGCCGGCTACCTGCTTCGAGCGGCAAGCGTGGCCAGCGAAGCGAAGCTCGGCTGCTAGACGACTATGTCGAGCACGTGCTTTCGTTCATCGACTCCAGCAGTATCAACCCCTTCCGCCTCGTGCTCGACGCCGGGAGTGGAATCGGCGGACTCGTTGGGCCACGGCTGTTCGACCGACTGCCGTGCAAGACGACCCGGCTTTACTTCGACATCGACGGAACGTTTCCCAATCACGAGGCCAACCCGCTACTCGAGGTGAACCGTCGAGATCTTGTCGAGCGGGTCGTCGCCGACAAGGCGGACGCCGGCATCGCTTGGGACGGTGATGCCGACCGCTGTTTCTTCGTCGACGGAGACGGCGGCTTCGTCGCGGGCGACTTCGTCACAGCGCTGCTAGCCGAGGCGTTTCTATGCAAACACACCGGCGCCAAAATCGTCTACGACGTGCGGGCCAGCCACGCGGTCAAAGATGTCGTGACTGCCAATCACGGAACGGCGCTCATGAACCGCGTTGGCCACGCGTTCTTCAAGAAACGGATGCGCGAAGAGGATGCGGTTTTCGGCGGCGAGGTCACTGGGCACTACTACTTCAGAGATAATTTCTATGCCGACAACGGATTCATTCCAGTATTATTAATACTTGAGCTAATGTCCACCAAAGGCCAGACGCTGAGCGAGCTACTGGCCCCACTCCGCGCGACGTACTTCATCTCCGGTGAAATCAACGTGACAACGGAAGACATGGAAGACGTCGAACGGACAATCAACCGACTAGCAGACCGCTATCGCGATGGCCATGTGCATCGGATGGACGGAGTTTCGGTCGAGTACGCCACGTGGCACTTCAACGTCCGCCCATCCAATACGGAACCGCTCATCCGGCTTAACCTCGAAGCTACCTCCAACGAGCTCATGGAGGAAAAACGTGACGAGGTGGTCGCGTTCATCCGGTGCTAAGCCTTTCTGCTTAGCGAGAGACCAAACGTACCTCGACGCCGTCCTGAGGGCCGTAGTGTTCCAGCCGCCGGTAGAGTACCCGCTGGCTCAAGCAGCACCATCGTGCGGTCGCGGGCCAAGTGGTGGCAGATTTGCTAGAATAGTGGCCGGGTGCGTGGAGGCCACGGGCGGGAGTAACTCAGTGGTAGAGTGTCAGCTTCCCAAGCTGAAGGTCGCGGGTTCGACCCCCGTCTCCCGCTCCACGACCTTCATCCCCTCGATGTCTTTCAACCCGCATGCTTAGGCAGCCACCGGATCACCTCGGTTCATCACCGCTCGACGGCGACTTCCCGCCGAACCCGTACTCGGACCTGCCAGAAGACATGACCTTACTCGGCCGCACAATCACGATCAAAGGAGAGCTGACCGCCGCCGAGCACCTGATTATCGAAGGTCATTTCGAAGGCCAGCTGGCCATCCCCGATCACGGACTCGCCATCGGCAAGCACGCGGTGGTCACGGCCAATGTCCTCGCCAAAACAGTCACCATACTCGGCACCTCCAAGGGTACCTTCACGGCAGCGGATAAAGTGGAAATCCGCGCGACCGGCTCGGTCAAGGGCCGCATCGTCACGCTCCGGATCGCCATCGACGAAGGGGCCTACTTCGAAGGCTCCATCGACCAGAAGCGCACGGAGGCCGCGGTCGCTGTTGGACGGCACCGTCTCAAGCAGCGTACAGCCGCCAGTGCCGACCGCGCTACCAGCACCTCATCTTGACACCCCGATCAAGACGCTGCGATCATACGGCCCCAGACGCTTGAAGGGGGACGTTCATGCGCAAGATATGTAGGTTCGTCGGTGTGGCTTTCTGTGCGGCAGCCGGATTTGTCTTGGCCGGCGTCAACAAGCCGGCCAGCGTGGCGGGAGCCGGCGACAGCGAAATCACCGGCGTCGTCGAGAGCACGGCCGGCGCGGAAGCAGGCGTCTGGGTCATCGCCGAGACAGACGAGCTGAACACCAAGTTTCGCAAAATCGTCATCACGAACGACGACGGGCGGTTTCTCTTGCCCGAGCTGCCCGATGCCACATATCGGGTATGGGTGCGCGGGTACGGCCTGCTGGACTCAGAGACGGTCATGGCCTCCCTGGGTGATGACCTGACGCTCAACACGCGTGTGGCCTCCACTCCGCGAGAAGCTGCGCGGGTATACCCGGCTAACTACTGGTACGCGCTCATCGAACCACCTCAGCCGGCTGAGTTCCCTGGCACGGGCCCCAGCGGTAACGGCATTACCGAGACGCTCGCGACCCAAGGGCACTGGATCGATATCCAAAAGCAGGGCTGCATGCTCTGCCACCAGTTGGGAAACAAAATCACCCGAGAGGTGCGCGAGCTGGACCAGTTCGACTCGACCATGGCAGCTTGGGATCACCGCATCCAGTTCGGACAGCGAGGCCAGCAGATGAGCAACGTCATGAGCCGGTTCGGGCGGCAGCGCGGCCTCGCAATGTTCGCCGACTGGAGCGACCGCATCGCGGCCGGCGAAGTGCCAGACGCGCCGCCGCGGCCGCAGGGCATCGAGCGAAACGTCGTCCTCACCATGTGGGATTGGGCCCCAGACTACGTCGGCTACGTGCATGACGAGGTCGCTACCGACAAGCGGAACCCGATGGTGAACGCCAACGGGCCCGTCTATGGCGTGGACGTCGGCAACGACTACTTGACGATCGTCGATCCGGTGCAGAACTCCTCGACGATGCTAAAGATTCCGTTGCGGGCCGAACGCTCGACCGTCCCGGGAATGTTCCCGCTCGAGGGGTTCCAAGCCTCGCCGTTTGCCGGCACGGACCCTCCGCACAACAACCCGGCGAACCCGCACAACCCGATGATGGATGCGAAAGGCCGCGTCTGGCTCACGACACAGATTCGAGCCCATCCGAACCCCGACTGGTGCAAGGAAGGCGGGGATCACCCATCGGCCAAGTACTTCCCGGTGGATCAAAGCGGGCGTCAGGCCGGATTCTACGACCCGGCGGCACAGAAGTTCGTGCTGATCGACACCTGCTTCGGCACTCACCACCTGCAATTCGCCGAGGACGACCGAGACACGCTGTTCTTTAGCGGGGACCGCATGGTGGTCGGCTGGCTCGACACGAAGACTTACGACGAAACAGGCGACGAACGTGCCTCGCAGGCATGGTGCCCAACCGTCATCGATACTAACGGCGACGGCAAGATCACCAAGCCGTGGAACGAGCCGGCCGGTCGCAGTGGTTTCCGCGGCCAGGCGATCCCCAATGACCTCGACCCGAGCCTCGACACGCGGATCGTCATCGGCAGCTACGGCATCATCACTGACCCCACAAACCCCAAAGTGGTCTGGATTGCCTCGACACTGTTCCCGGGGCGGATTGCTAGACTGCACGTGGGTGATGACCCGCCGGAGAGCTGCATCACCGAGGTGTACGAGGTGCCTTCCGAGATCCAGGCCGATATCAGCTATGGGGACGCCGGGTTCGGGCCGCGCGGGATCGACATCGACCGGAAGGGGGTCATCCGGACTGCCCTGTCTGGCAGCAGCCACTTCGCGGCCTTCGACCGCCGCAAGTGTTCGACGCTCAAGGGCTCGTCAGCCACGGGCCGACACTGCAACGAAGGGTGGACCCTCTATCCTACACCGGGTCCGAACTTGAAGGATACCCACGTCCGGGCCGATTACCACTACTACAACTGGGTAGACCAGCACGACACGCTTGGCCTGGGTAAGGACGTCCCGATCGCCAGCGGGTCGAACTCTGACGCCCTGCTGGCGCTGATGCCACACACGGGCGACTGGGTGACCCTCCGCGTGCGTATCCCATGGGCTTCTTCAGCCGCGGGCTGGATGGACGGATCGACGACCCGAACGCCGGATGGAAGGGCCGTGGCGTGTATGCCACGTACGGGGCCGCCGTCACGTGGCACACGGAAGACGGCTACGGGGCACGCCCAGAGCTGGTCAAGTTCCAGGTGCGGCCGGATCCGCTGGCCAAGTAGTGGCCGTCCGGAACTCGATGCTAGTGCCCGTGGTGCGAGTGCGACGCTCGCGTCCCGGGCTTTTTCTTTGCGCGACCTCTAGGCGGACTGCCCGTTGGCACCCTCGCGTTCGACCGCACCCACCAGACAGACAGGCCAATACATTTTCTATAACGTCGGCCCGCTAGGTGAGTTCGGCAAGCTCGACATCATCGCGCTCGGTTCGACACCGGCGGAAGCCGAACAGGCCCTACTTTTGGACTTCCCTAGGCTCCTCGGGCTCTAGCCGCGCCCGCTGGCTGGCCATCGAAAGCGTGAGCAGCTGGCACCAGCCGGTCCATTAGCTATGGCCCTGTGCCGGTCGTTCATAGGAACCATGAAGCCGTGACGTGGATTTTACACAATCATGCAACTGGGATAGGCTTGGCCGCGGTACGAGTGTCGTGCATTGGTCAGTTTCGACTCATGCGATAATTGCCCGGATAAAGCTTTTCAGACGGAGTGCAACGATGCGAGCCCTCGGCTTTTTTTTTACGTTATTCCTCGTGGTCGGTGTAGCTAGCGCGCAGGCCCCGTCCAACAAACCCTCAGGCACCCTTGCCCAGCTGATGCGGGGCATTCTATTCCCCAACTCGAACCTGATCTTCGACGTCCAGGCGAAAGACCCCGAAGCGCCGCCAGAGGCAGGCGGCGACGGAACGGTCACGAGCACGTTTGCAAGTATCTATGCCGGCTGGCCGAGCGTAGAGAACGCGGCGCTCGCGCTGGCTGAGTCGGCAAACCTCATCGTATTGCAAGGGCGGATGTGCGAAAACGGGCGCCCAGTTCCCCTAGACCAGGACGATTTCGTCCAGTGGGCACAGAATCTCGAAGAAGTTGGGCGGGAAGCCTACCGAGTTGCTCAGACAAAAGACCGTGATGCCATGATTGAGACCACTAACCTAGTTGCAGGCGCGTGCGAAAACTGCCACTTAAAGTATCGCCGCTACCCTGAATCGAGCCGCTGCCAGTAGTCCAACGGTCCGCGTGCCAAGCAGTTCTCTTGAGATACTCAAATGTCTTTGCGGAGCGTATTCGAGTGGTTGGATAGCCTGCCCAGTAGCATCGCACTCCGTGAATCGCTCAACGCTTACCCCATCCTCTTGACGTCGCATGTCGTAAGCATGTGCCTGTTCGCAGGTTTGATTGCCTTCTGGGATATGCGCCTCATCGGCATCGCACTGAAGCGTGTTCCGGTGTCAAATATCCCAAGACGCCTCTTCCCGTGGGCTATTGCCGGCTTCCTGATCAGCACCGTTACTGGCCTCCTGCTGTTCTATAGCCAGCCAATGCGATTCTACGGCAACTTCTACTTTTGGTTTAAGAACATACTGATGTTCCTTGCAGGCATCAATGCATTAGCCTTTCATCTAAGCACCTACCACTCGGTGGCCGCGTGGGAGCACAATACCGTAACGCCGTTTGGAGCTAGGCTCGCCGGTGCCTTGTCGCTGGCACTGTGGGCGGGCGTCGTGGTGACCGGTCGAATGATCGCTTACAGTGGACTCATGCCAGATTGGTGGGACGGCCTAAACCTTCATTAGGGATCAAACCAGTGTCGCTGCTGCCGTTTTTTGAGTGGATGCAGGCCCACCCGCTTAGCGTGGTCTTCCTCGAATCGACCTGGCTCACACCGATCATCCAGTGTGTGCACCTGGTAGCATTGGTAGTGTTCGCTGGTGCCGTCCTAGTGGTCGACGTTCGCCTTCTGGGGCGCGGCCTGACACGCACGCCCGTTGTGCAGCTCGCGCGAGATGCCGAACCGTGGCTGATTTGGGGCCTCGTGATGCTACTTATCACAGGACTCCCCCAGTTGACATCAACTGCCCTAAAACAATATTACAGCCCTTTCTTCTGGTGGAAGATGGAGGGCATTCTTTTGGGAATCATCTTTACGTTCACCCTCCGCCGAAAGGTCACACTGGCAGACGAGGCCCGGGTGGGGCCTGTCTGGGGCAAGGTCGTGGGACTCTTCTCGATCGTGCTCTGGACAGGCGTTACTATCGGAGCGCGCTTGATCGGGTTACTCTCCTAGTAATGTTCCGAAGAAACTGCCACAGAAAAAAACCCCGGGCATCTCGGCACCGGGCCGAGAGGCGCAGGGTCTTAGTCGATCCAGGCAGTAAGTACGTGCGTCCCGCCGATGCCGGAGGCCGACCAGCTACTTGGTCGGTTCGGTCGCGTCCGATCCATCTCTTGGAGCGCCGGTCCCGGACGAACCCAGGAAGAGCTTAGTCCCGTCTGGGTACGTGAGATCGCGGCCGTTCATCTTATTCGAGCCGTCCTTCGCCTGATAACCATCGACGATAACGTCCTGTCCAGGCAGCAAGGAATCCCTTGTGATACCACGCCTGAACAGCGTATTGGGCGTGCCGCCCTCGACCATCCAGACCACTTTCGTGCCATCCTCTTGGACCACCTCGAGGTGGAGCCACGCATGAGGGTTGATCCACTCCATCTTGACGATCTTGCCCTCAAAGTGCAGCGGCACGGCCGCATCGAACTCGGCCGAGAACGCATGATGCCCCACCACCGGAACCGCACCCAACACCAAGATAGTACCAACCGCAACAGCTTCCCTTCCTCGCATCAGCTTCGCCTCCTGCATCGTTACCACACCTGTACCAGTATTATTTGTGATTAGTGCACGCTTCGTCAACTGACCAGCACTGAATCGTACCGGGTTTCTCGGAGACCGAATGCGTTGAATCAGGCCACCTCAGCCTGCTCATAGTACTGCGCCTCGAACTCTGCTGGTGGAATGTCCCCGAGCGGCCCCAACAGTCGTCGTGTGTTGAACCAGTCCACCCACGTCAAGGTGGCGAACTCCACGGCCTCGAGGGTGCGCCACGGGCCCTTCCGTCGAATCGCCTCCGTCTTGTACAAGCCGATCACCGATTCGACGAGGGCATTGTCATAGGCATCGCCTTGGCTGCCGACCGACGGCGCGATGCCGGCGTCCACGAGGCGATCCGTGTACCGCATCGAGAGATATTGCGACCCGGCATCACTGTGATGTACGAGGCCGGTGAGGGCGTCGCCCCGGCGGGCGTAGATCGCCTGCTCCACCGCATCCAGCACAAAGTCCGTACGCATGGAGGCCGACACCAGCCAGCCCACAATGCGTCGCGCAAACACGTCGATGACGAACGCGACGTAGCCAAAGCCGCCCCAGGGTGCGACGTACGTGAAATCGGAGACCCAGAGCTGATTCGGACGGGTGGCCACGAATCGGCGGTCAACGAGGTCCACCGGGCGACCGCCCTCACCGGCGTGGGTCGTGGTGACCCAAGCCCGGCCCCGGACGGCCCCGGCAAGGCCCATCGCGCGCATCAGGCGCGCCACGGTGCAGCGCGCCACGCGGACGCCGTCCCGTCGCAGCTGCTTCCAGACTTTCCGGGGGCCGTAGACCTGCTGGTGCGCGTCATAGACCCGCTGAATCTCGACGCGGAGCTGATCGTCGCGCTGCGCCCGTGCGGACCGGCGCGTCGGATGTGTCCGCTGGTGCCGATGGCGATGAGTCCGTCGACGGGGCGATCGGCAGATCGGCTCGACCCCGACCACGGCGCGATGGTCGGCGATGAACTGGACCATCGTGGCGACGTCCTCCGGCGGTCGAGCTCCGCCTGGGCGAAATACGCGAACGCTTTCCGCAGGATCTCATTCGCCCGCTTCAGCTCACGGACCTCGCGCTCCAGCTCCTTCAACCGCTCCCGCTCGCTCGTCGTCAGGCCCGGCCGATGCCCAGCATCACGCTGCGCCTGCCGCACCCACTTCCGCAGCGTCTCCGCCGTGCAGCCGAGCTTCGGCGCCACCGACTGCAGCACCGCCCACTCTGAGGCGTGGGCCTCCCGGCACTCCTCGACCATCCGGACGGCACGTTCGCGCACTTCCGGAGAAAACCGACTGGGACGTCCCATAGCCCCCATCCTCCCAAGCAATGAGGTCTCCGAGAAACCCGGTACGATTCAGAGAGACAAAGCCATCATTTTCTGTGGCGTCTCCCCGGTTACCGGTATTCATGTCCAGAATCAGGTTCTTGTTGCGATCAAACGTGCAGCTTTCAGAAAAGTGAAAGCTGCCATAGACCGTGACATTGTCCGACATCGGCTGCCACACTCCGGTCTCATTGAGCGCACCGATGGGCTCACCAGCCGCAAACTCCTGACCGGCAGCTGGGATCGCCAAGACAACGGCGATGAGAACTGCGAGGACGATTCGCCGACTCGCTGAATGCATCATCACTTCGTACATGATCAATGACTTCTCCGCTTTCTGTGCAGTATCGGCGAGCTCCAGCAGCTCGACCACGCGGGTTCACCGCGACGGTAAACCGTGCGCCAGATCTCGAACGGCAAGTTCACCGGTGGCGCGGTATGTTGACGTCGCGCCGGCCATTGTATCTCATAGTGTACCGTAATCAGGCCGACTGCTCATTCGCTCTGCATGCGCGGTTTGTTCAAGGACAATGGCGTCCCAACCGTTCCGAGTTGGAACCAAGTACAGGGCTGGCTGAAAGAGATGGATGCGCTGCGGAAAGCCACCGAACTGACGGTCTAAAACTGGGATTCTTCAGTATTTTAACCCGCTACACCCAGCCGTTGATACCCCCTGTCGGTATTGGAATCAACTAGTCGCTATTGATTGCGGCCTGGACGCGGTCTGGCTGTGCTGTAAACAACATTCGGAGAACAATGCCCTTCCAACCCGGTCAATCAGGTAATCCGCCCTGACGCCCGAGAGGATCGCGGACCAAGCGCTCCTGTCGGCTGCGAGTTCTCTTGTTTCGGTGTGATTTCTTTCTGCCAGTCCGTAATGTCTGTTTTTCACCGTTTCGTGAAAACGAGGAATCCATCGATCTATTGAGCTTTCGTCTTGATGGGGTTGTCGGTTGTTGTTTCAGCTTCCGGATCGGTTCTAATTTCGAAGCATCCGTTGCAATAAGAAATCCTGGAACCGGTTCCTGTTTGATTGGTTGTTTGCTGAGTCGCTCGATAGCAGTTAATTTTTTATGTTCCTGAGGTGCGACGAGAGAAATAGCATTACCGCTTCCACCGGCTCTGGCTGTGCGACCAATCCGGTGTACGTAGTTTTCAGGTGTATCAGGCAGCTCAAAATTTACGACGTGGCTAATGGCTTCAATATCAAGACCGCGTGCAGCGATATCCGTCGCGATGAGAATGTCAAACTTTCCGTCTCGGAAATGTGCCAATGCTCGCATCCTAGCATTCTGACTCTTATTACTGTGAATGGCCGTGACAGCGTGGCCGGATTTGTTCAATACCTTAGCTAACTGGTTCGCTCTGGCTTTAGTGCGAGTAAACACCAAAGTTCGATGCATGTTTCTATTCTTTAGAATGGCTTCAAGTAACTCCTTCTTGCGATTCGTTTGAACAGGATGAATTACCTGCGTGACGCTACTGACTGGTGTTGCCCGCCGAGCAACCTCGACCATCACCGGTTCCCGGCTGGTGCGCCGAATTAAGGATTCGATGTCATCTGGCATCGTTGCTGAAAAAAATAGGTTCTGACGCTTCTTCGGCAAGACAGAAAGGATGCGACGGACATCGGGTAGAAATCCCATATCGAGCATCCGGTCGGCTTCGTCTAAAACGATGGCACGAATGTGATTGAGAGATACCTGTTTTCGGCCAATATGGTCGAGAAGTCGTCCAGGAGTTGCAATCAATAGGTCCAATCCTCCTGCCAGTTTTCGTTTTTGCGGTTCCATTCCGACGCCTCCAAAAACAACGGCACTTCGAAGGTTTAGATGTTTTCCGTAACGCTTGGTCATATCGCCAATCTGTGCAGCTAGCTCGCGGGTCGGTGTGATGACCAGTGCCCGAGGGCCAACAGACGGCCTTCCGATAGACAATTGCTGAAGGATGGGCAACAGGAATGCGGCGGTTTTTCCAGTGCCAGTCTGAGCACATGCGATAAGGTCTCGACTTTCAAGAACTACAGGAATCGCTTTTTCTTGAATTGACGTGGGTGTGGCATATCCCGCGATAGCTCGAACTATTTCAGAACGCAGGCCAAGTTCAGTGAAATTCATACGGTTTGTACTCCAGCCCTCGCTCACCCACGCAAGGGCATCTACGCCTACTGATTCACATGAACTGCAAGCGTTACTTGAGGCAACAGGTACTAGGTGAGGGCCGTGACTTACGGTCGGGCAACACTCACTGACTTTAAGCGGGGCTACTGGGTGGGAGAAAACCTGATCGCCTTTTCAGTTACAAGGATAACACGTTGCGCTAGATGAGGGAAATGGTGTCCCTAAAGGTTCAACCTTGGAACCAGTTGTTGGCGCAAGGCTATGGGCTAAATTCAGGGACAGGTACTCCACCGGCCAAGTGAGCCCCACCGGGCTCAGGCCGCCTCCCGCGTGTAACGGTTGAACCACGCGATCGTGCGCGTCCAAGCCTCCGCCGCCGTGCCCTGGTTGTAGCGCTCCGGCGTGGCGTCGTTGAAGAAGCCGTGCACCGAGTCCGGGTAGATGTGGCCCTCGTGTATGACGTTGTTGGCCTGCATCGCCGCCTCGTAGTCGGGATAGGCCTCGACTAGCCGGGTATCGAGCGCACTATGGTGAATGAGCATGGCCGCCCGGATCTTCGGCACGTCCTCCATGGCTGGAGCCCGACCGTAGAACGGTGCCGCCGCTGCCAGGTCCGCATCCAGCAGCACGGCCAGCGTGTTGGACATGCCGCCACCGTAGCAGAACCCGGTCGCGGCAATCCTTCCATTGCAGTCCGGACGCGACTTCAACCACCGCGCGGCGGCGACGAAGTCCGCGGTCATCTTCTCGCGATCGATGGTACGGAACAGCTGGCCGCCCTGGTAGTCGTCACCGGGATAGCCGCCGACCGTCGTCAGCGCGTCCGGCGCGAACGCCATGAAGTTCGCTAGGGCGAAGCGCCGCGCCACATCCTCGGTATGCGGATTGAGCCCCCGGTTCTCATGAATCACGATCGCGCCGGGCAGCTGGGTCGGAGTCTCGGTGCGCGAGTCGGCGCTGAAGGGCCGAACCAGGTACCCTCGGATGTAGCCGTTCCCGTCTGGCGAGGGCAGGGTCTCGTAGCTCGCCCGGATCCGATCGTCTTCCCTGGACACTTGCTGCCCCAGCGCGTAGTTCGGCATCAGCGCCTCGACGATCGCCGTGGTCGTGAGACCGCCAATGGCAAAGCGCTTCACGCCGGACAGGAAGTCACGACGGCTGACCTCGCCGTGGATGAACTGGGTGTAGAGGTCGACGGCTTCCGCCGGAATCTTCGGTCGTTGCGGGTCCATGGTTCCCTCCTCTGCCTGACGTTTACCTGCCGGTCGAGAATACCACCGGGCGCCTTGTCAGGGACCGAATATTGAGAAGAATGGCGTCCCCAAGGGGAATCGCATTTATGTGGACGCCGAAACTCCAAGGAAAAGCACAGGTTACTGCCTGAGCTCGTCGAGTATTAGCCGTAAGGCCCCGTTTCCGTTGAACCGCGCGTTCTGTAACGTGTCCGCCTTCGGCTGCAGTTCGAAGACGGTTTCCCGCTGTGTACAGACCTGTACATCGCACGCCGAGCCGGCAATGGCAACCGTGATGAGGCGTGTGTGGCGACCGGTTATTGGCTGACTCCGAGTTATCATCTTACTGACTTATGCCACGTCTCGTCTCGCTCGCAACCGCGCTGCCCCCGAATCGGTGCGACCAGGTCGATGCTCAAAAGGCGATGGCCGGCGTGTGCAGGGGCGACCGAACAATGGAGCGGTTGCTCTCGGTCTTCAACCGAACCGGTGTTGAGACTCGATACTTCGTGCGCCCCCTGAAGTGGTACCTACAAGAGCACAGTTTTGAGGCGCGTAACCGAGTCTATGCGGATTCTGGACTCGAGCTAATCACACGTGCCGCCGGGGCATGCCTCGACCGGTCGGGGATCAGCCCCGACGCGATCGACCAAGTCTTTTTCGTGACGACAACGGGCCTGATGACCCCAAGCATGGATGCGAGGTTGGTCGGGAATCTCGGCCTGCGTTCCGATGTAAGACGTTTCCCTTTGTTCGGCCTCGGCTGCGCCGGTGGAGCGGGTGCACTTGTTCGTGCGTCGGATACGCTACGGGCTTTTCCGACACAGCGGGCGTTGATTGTGTCGGTTGAGCTCTGCAGCCTCATTTTCTCTCCGGTCGCGCGGACGGCCACCGACTTAGTGGGCGCCGCGCTCTTTGGCGACGGTGCTGCGGCGGTCATTGTCGCCGGCGATGACGCACCTGGTGATGGCCCGGTGGTCCGAGCCACCCGCACTCATCTTTTTCTCGACGCACCTGACCTAATGGGCTGGAATTTCACGGACGACGGGATGCGTCTCATTCTGTCCCGAGAGGTTCCGGGCTTTGTGGAGTCCAGGGTGATACCTGTTGTCGAGCAGTTCCTTGACGACGAAGGTTTAACGTTGTCAGAGGTCACTCACTTCGTGCTTCATCCGGGGGGTGCAAAGGTCATGGCAACTTATCGATCTGGCTTTGGGCTCGACGACAGCGCACTCGACAACGCCCGCGAGGTGATGCGCCGATACGGTAATCAGTCGTCGGCCTCGGTTTTGTTCATGCTCAGCGACCTGGTCTCATCTGGTCGGCCCCGTAAGGGCGACAACGGATTGATGGTTGCTCTTGGGCCTGGCTTTGCCGCGGAGATGTTGACCCTGGCATGGTGACGATCCGATCAAGACACTAGCTAATGACCGTAGCGGCGGATGTCACGATCGTGGGCGGAGGGCCCGCCGGCGCAGCGCTGGCTATCAGCCTGGGGCGTCAAGGCGCCAAGGTCGTGCTCTACGAGAAGGCACGACATCCGAGACTTAAGCCGTGTGGAGAGGGTCTCCTTCCGCACGGGGTGGCAGCGCTTCGTGGCCTGGTGGGACTTCCGGAGGCGCCGCGTGTCAGGGGTCTCACGTTTTCAGCCGGGAATGTGTCGACCGACGTCGACTTTCCTGGTGCGTACGGCCTCGTGCTCCGCAGAGACCGTTTCGACGCATGGTTGTTCGGCTTGGCAGCTGCGACACCCAACGTGGATGCTCGGCCCGGTACCGCGTACCGGCAAGGGCCAACTCGCTTTCTCGTGGGAGCGGACGGGGCCCACTCGACCTTTCACCGCCGGCTTCCGGCTAGGTTCGTGTGCCCGCCGCGCGCCGGTTTATCAGCTCACATCATAGGGCTAGAGGGTCTCGGGAATCGAGTCGAAGTGTTTTTCCATAATGAGGGGGAGCTGTACATAGCGCCGACGGGGGGTGGGGAAGCTTTGGTTTCTGGGCTATTCGACTATCGGCACTTTCGTCGCGACGGAATCACGCACCTGCTGAACACGACCCCTGCGCTCCGTGACAGGCTGTCTCATGTCGAGTTCACGACGCCGGTGCTTGCCGCGGCCCCACTCGGTCTTCAGGTGCCGCGTATCGTCGATCAGGACGCAGGCCTGCTGCTGGTAGGTGACGCTGCCGGTTCGCCGGATCCGATCACAGCCGGTGGTATGGCGTTGGCTCTGGCGGCGACGAGATTGGCGTCCGATGCCATCTTGTCCGGTACACTTAGTGAGTACCAGCGGCGTCGCCTCGAGATGGGCCGCACGGTGCACCGCTTGGGGCGGCTCATGTTATGGCTCGGGCGGACCGAACGTCAGGCGGTGTGGGTGTTGCGACACGCGTCGGCGGCGATCCCACCTCTGCTCAACGTGGCCGTGGGATACCGAGCGGTGGCGCGGAACCCGTTCGGGCATCGCGGAACTAACATCAACTCACGACTTACGACCCACGACTGACGAGTCAAGGCTCATGTGGATGCCGCACCGATCTCTCGAGCGCGAGTACATGGACGACTACACGCCACCGCAGGAAGTCGTCGATGAAGTCTATTGCTTCCTTGGAGCGATTAACCGCTGGCTCGGCGGCATACGAGCGACGTTGCATTGTTTCGAGGAGTTTAGCCGAGGCTGGCATGTGGGTGAGCGGGTTGACGTGTTGGATGTGACGAGTGGTGGCGGCGACTTTGGAAGAGCCTTGGACCGTTGGGGGCGCGAACGTGGCTTCGACATTAGGGTCACGGCGCTCGACATCAGTCGCAGCGCGCTGAACTACGCGAAGCGAAGTGACCGACAGGACTCGGCCGAGCACCGGCACCGTTTCGTGTGTGCGGATGTCTACCGCGCGCCGTGTCGAGACGGCACGTTCGACTATGTCACCTGCACACTCTTCTTTCATCACCTCACTGAAGAGGACGTCATCCGAACGCTCAGGTCTTTCGATAAACTGGCGAACCGTGGCATCGTTGTTAACGACCTGGTACGACGTTGGCGTCACTACGCTTGGAGCTGGTTCTTTACCCGCCCATTCAATTCGGTCCTGCGACACGACGGGCCGCTTTCTGTGCGGCGTTCCTTTCGCCCTGGAGAGCTCTCCGATCTTGCAGGACGCGCAGGACTACCGTGGCTCGCCGTCCGCCAGCACTTCGGGCACCGGATGACGTTGGCCGGCGAACGTCCGGCAGACGGCTAGTGCCCTGATACGCCTCGGAATGAGGACTATGACGAACCCTCACCGGCGAAACGTGGCCATCATCGCCCATGTGGATCACGGTAAGACGACACTCGTCGATGCTCTGTTTCATCAGAGCGGCGTGTTTCGCGTCAACGAACGGGTTGCCGAACGTGCTCTTGATAATATCGATTTGGAACGGGAACGTGGCATCACAATCAGGGCCAAGAACACGGCCGTTCGTTATGGAGACGTGATTATCAATATCGTCGACACGCCAGGTCACGCCGACTTCGGTGGGGAGGTCGAGAGGACGCTGTTGATGGTGGACGGAGTCTTGCTCCTGGTCGATGCGTCCGAGGGACCATTGCCACAGACACGGTTCGTCCTGCGGAAAGCGTTGGAGCGGGGCCTCCTGCCAATCGTCGTTATCAACAAGATTGACCGTATTGACCGTCAGGATGCTAGACCGACTGAGGTGCTGAGTGCGGTCTACGACTTATTCATTGATCTTGGTGCCACCGAGGAGCAAATTGAATTTCCCGTTCTGTACACGAATGCGAAGGCTGGAACCGTGAGCACAGACGTCTCGATTCCAGGCGAGACCATTCGACCACTTTTCGAGGCGATTCTAGAGCGTATACCTGCGCCGGAAGGTGATCCCTCGGCATCGTTGCAGCTACTGGTCGCCAATCTCGATTCAAGTGACTATCTGGGCCGGATCGCCATAGGCCGAATCTTTAATGGTAGGGTGAAAATTGGCGACGAAGTGGCGGTCTCGAAACTCAATGGGGAGGTGCAGCGAACAAGAGTTACCAAGCTCTTTGTGTTTGATGGTTTGCAGCGCGTGGAAATTGAGGACGCAGCGGCCGGCGACATCGTCTGCCTCGCCGGGATGAGCGACATCACGATCGGCGAGACGATCACCGACCCGGACGACCCGTGCCACATGTCAACGCTTCATGTGGACGAACCGACGGTGTCGATGATCTTTGGCGTCAACACGTCGCCGCTGGCTGGCCGCGACGGGCAGTATGTCACATCGCGTAACCTACGCGATCGTCTAACCCGTGAGCTGATCGGCAACGTGTCGATTCGCGTGGAGGACACCGAATCACCTGACCAAGTGAAGGTCATCGGACGCGGTGAGCTTCAGCTGTCGATCCTCATCGAGATGATGCGCCGGGAAGGTTATGAGATGCAGGTCTCGTGTCCGGAGATCGTGACTAGGGTCGTCAACGGTCACCCCGAGGAACCTGTCGAGGAGCTGGTTATCGACGTGCTAGAAGAATATCAGGGAGTAGTGATCGAAGGCCTTGGACCGCGCCGGGCGACAATGACGAAGATGGTTAACCACGGAAGCGGTCGTATCAGACTTGAGTTCCGCATCCCGACTCGTGGCCTCATCGGTTTCCGTTCACAATTCCTGACCGATACTCGGGGAACCGGCATCATGCATCATGTCTTTGCCGGCTGGGAAGCGTGGCATGGTCCAATAGCCGGTCGGCCCAGTGGCGTGCTAGTTGCTGACCGGGCGGGAAAGGTTACGGCTTACGCGATGTACAACCTGCAGGCGAGAGGGGAACTCTTTGTCGAGCCAACTACAGAAGTTTATGAAGGAATGATCGTCGGCAAAAACGCGCGTCCGGATGACCTCGATGTTAACGTCACTAAGGAGAAGAAGCTTACTAGCATGCGCGCGTCGACTGCCGACGAAGGCATCCGATTGATCCCGCCCCGGAGATTCAATCTTGAGCAGGCGATCGAGTTCATTAGCGATGACGAACTTGTCGAGATCACGCCCCAGAGTCTCCGAATTCGCAAGCGGGAACTTGCCGCTAGCCAACGACGGACCGCTGCTCGATAGAGACCTAGTGGAAATATTTAGTTGCGGTCGATTCCAGAAGCTGAAGACCGGTCATTGGGGCAGTGCGAACTCAAGAACCAATCTTGACCTCCCCAAGGGGAATCGTACTTATGTGGACGCCGAAACTTCAGGGAAAAGCGAAGGTCGCCGCGTGTACCCGCCGTGTCACCCCTAACCTTCATCCCGTTGAACGATCCCCCGAGCCGCGGTAGGCTAGTGGCTATGGATGATTGGTTCACGTTACCTGTATCCCGTTGTCAGAAGCGAGAATTTAGCGGCGGCGGTTCGCGGCAGTGGGCGCGGCGCTATTCGATGATGTCGATCACCAGAACGCGATCAAGCAGGCCGCGAGAGGCTATTACTTCTACGAATGGCTGAGCGCATCGCGCTCTATGAGACGCCGGGGGGTTCCCGGAACTTGATTACAAAGTATGCGTCTCGCAGCCATAAGGCGAAATGGCGCAGGTCCAAGAGAATGGCACCGCAGAGCGTGCTTGAGTTGCTGTCACGGTGTGCGATCTGCCTCAGGAGGCCGTGCCGAGCTTTCACTGCACGCTTGCACGGGAAGACCGAGTCCATCTATCTCGACGGCTTCTTCGGCTCCATCGCGATAGGCTCGATACGTGTAACCGCCGGGTGAAACACCTTGGTGTCCTCATGCTCGAAGACACCGGCGTTCTTCATCGCGCACTTCCCATTCAACTGCATCCCCTCTTCCATCGACATCATGGGAGCGTCGACCGATCCGCTCAGCACGGTGGGGCTGTGCAGCTCGACTCTCTCCGCTGCCTTAACGTCGCCCGTGATCTTCCCACTACAGATGATCGTACCGGCACTGATGTTGGCAGAGATGACGGCCTCCTCGCCGATCACCAAGGTCCCGCCCGTTTGAATTTCTCCCTCCAGTTGCCCATCAATGCACACAATGCCGCCATAGGTCGGGTGCGCGGCGCTCTTTGTTGTTGGTCGAATTCCCACCCGGGACGCCCCCCCAGCATCGACCGACGACGGCTCGAACCGGTCCTGCGTGTACGGCTGGAGGACTGGCAGGGGTTGCTAGACAGGCACGTGCCCTAGGCTCGACAGATACTGCGCAAGCTCGTCGTCGGCCGCTTCGTGGTGACACCAGACGCGACGGGGAAAGCAACGACGTGGAGATTGCGGGCACCGGCACACCCGCCGGCCTGCTCTCAGGAGTGCTTCCACATAAAGTGGCGTCCCTAGCATTCCGAGTTGAAACCAGGTTGCTACGTGGTTTTACGAGGTTGAAAATTTACGCAGACCGGGCTTGTTGGCGTAATTGAGGGCCTGACGTCGGCCTAGATGTTTGGCTTTATAGGATCCCTGACTCGATACATCTCCCTCATCCCGCCTTCGCCAATCTGAGCGGTGACGTCGTGCTGCCAGAGAGGAAGCCGCCTTCGAGGGCTATGGTTTCTCCCAAGCTCGCCGTCCGGTTCCCACTTCGGTTTGACGATGTACAGTCTCCTTATCGGTCTGTCTCAATCACGCCGAGGATCTCGTCCTCGCGCATGATCATGTAATTCTCACCGTCGAGCTTGATCTCGGTGCCAGAGTACTTCCCGACCAAGACGGTGTCTCCAGCCTTGATATCGAGCGGCTGAATATTACCGTCGTCCCTGACCTTACCCTTGCCGGCAGCGATCACATTGCCCTGCTGCGGCTTCTCCTTCGCCGTCTCAGGGATAACGATCCCACCCACCTGCTGCTCGGGTTCCTCGATCAGTTGGACGATGAGACGATCGTGTAGCGGTCTTACCTGCTCAACTATCGACATGCCGCCCCCTGCGGTGGGCAGCCTGGACGCGGTTGGAGTCCTTGGCCGGCTCTTATCCTGTTTCCCTCTTACAGCCTGTTTCTGTTTCTTGCCCTTCTGTGGCTTACTCTGCCTCTTAACCTTCTTGCCGACTCTACCTCCCATTGCGTGCCCCTTTCACTCTTACTCGAGCAGGTCCTCTGCGCCCGTAATACAGCAGTCTACGCTCGCCAGAGAGTATTTTCAATCTTCCATTGTCGATGAGGGCGGTCACCGACGATCAAAGACATGAGCTGTCGTGGAATAACAGGCACAGATCAGTGCTTGTTCTTGCCCGATGGGACAACCCCCTGCTCTACCACCTGCACAAATTACCTGTAGGCAATGTACATACGCACCCTTGGGGGGCTAGTGGGATGCCGTACACCCACTTTGAACCGCCAGCCGCCCAACGGTAGAACTGAATCGTACCGGGTTTCTCGGAGACCGAATGCGTTGAATCAGGCCACCTCAGCCTGCTCATAGTACTGCGCCTCGAACTCTGCTGGTGGAATGTCCCCGAGCGGCCCCAACAGTCGTCGTGTGTTGAACCAGTCCACCCACGTCAAGGTGGCGAACTCCACGGCCTCGAGGGTACGCCACGGGCCCCTCCGTCGAATCGCCTCCGTCTTGTACAAGCCGATCACCGATTCGGCGAGGGCATTGTCATAGGCATCGCCTTGGCTGCCGACCGACGGCGCGATGCCGGCGTCCACGAGGCGATCCGTGTACCGCATCGAGAGATATTGCGACCCGGCATCACTGTGATGTGCGAGGCCGGTGAGGGCGTCGCCCCGGCGGGCGTAGATCGCCTGCTCCACCGCATCCAGCACAAAGTCCGTGCGCATGGAGGCCGACACCCGCCAGCCCACAATGCGTCGCGCAAACACGTCGATGACGAACGCGACGTAGCCAAAGCCGCCCCAGGGTGCGACGTACGTGAAATCGGAGACCCAGAGCTGATTCGGACGGGTGGCCACGAATCGGCAGCCAACGAGGTCCACCGGGCGACCGCCCTCACCGGCGTGGGTCGTGGTGACCCAGGCCCGGCCCCGGACGGCCCCGGCAAGGCCCATCGCGCGCATCAGGCGCGCCACGGCGCAGCGCGCCACGCGGACGCCGTCCCGCCGCAGCTGCTTCCAGACTTTCCGGGGGCCGTAGACCTGCTGGTGCGCGTCATAGACCCGCTGAATCTCGACGCGGAGCTGATCGTCGCGCTGCGCCCGTGCGGACCGGCGCGTCGGATGTGTCCGCTGGTGCCGATGGCGATGAGTCCGTCGACGGGGCGATCGGCAGCACGGCGCAGATCGGCTCGACCCCGACCACGGCGCGATGGTCGGCGATGAACTGGACCATCGTGGCGACGTCCTCCGGCGGTCGCGCTCCGCCTGGGCGAAATACGCGAACGCTTTCCGCAGGATCTCATTCGCCCGCTTCAGCTCTTTCAACCGCTCCCGCTCGCTCGTCGTCAGGCCCGGCCGATGCCCAGCATCACGCTGCGCCTGCCGCACCCACTTCCGCAGCGTCTCCGCCGTGCAGCCGAGCTTCGGCGCCACCGACTGCAGCGCCGCCCACTCTGAGGCGTGGGCCTCCCGGTACTCCTCGACCATCCGGACGGCACGTTCGCGCACTTCCGGAGAAAACCGACTGGGACGTCCCATAGCCCCCATCCTCCCAAGCAATGAGGTCTCCGAGAAACCCGGTACGATTCACACGCCGCTGGGCCGCCAGTGA
This sequence comes from Vicinamibacterales bacterium, assembly GCA_965197375.1. Lineage (GTDB taxonomy): Bacteria > Acidobacteriota > Vicinamibacteria > Vicinamibacterales > UBA8438 > CBDAMZ01. The sequence goes on along the minus strand of CBDAMZ010000007.1, from coordinate 193,490 downwards.
GAATCCGCCACTAATCAACAGTAGCCACCAGCAGTAAATACACGGTCAAATAAACTACCCACCCCACAAGAACCACACCCACCGCTCGCACGGTGCTGCTGTAGTCCAGAGCCTGACGAACGGCCACCACCATGGTTACCAACATCCAAATCGAAACGACGCTTACAACGAACGGGCCCACGCCTGGAAGAATGCCGATGATCCGAAGTAGGCCAGGTGACTGGGCGAACCCCAGGTTCCGCATCAGTTCGCCTACGTTCGCGTGGGTTTGAGCTTCTGGCAGCAGCCTGGTACCAATGAGGTAAGTCAGAGCAGCCCATGTGACCCAACCGATCAAGGCCGCGATGCCAGCGACAACGACTCCGCCAAAGCCCGAACCAGCCGAGCCGATTCCAGCAGCCACACTGGATAAGAGCACGACTGCCATTGCTTGACGCGTGGCGCCGGTATCAGCCTCCACTTCTTCATAGACGTGCACGTCGAACTTGGCCGCTCCGATCATCCGCTCTGTAAAATTCTTCAATTCACGTCTCCTTACGATTAGTTAACCGATAACAAAGGTAACATCAAGTTTCAGTATCCCGTCTTACCAGTACTTCAAAACAGCCTACCAAACCTACTAATTTAAAATACCTTTGTATGTGCGCATCCACAATTGTGGGGTAGTGCAACATATTGCCAAATCTCGATCCGGGTTCTAGAATACACAGCGAGTTTCACATGTTCTTTTTCAAAATCCTCAAATCTATTTTGTGAATCGTACCGGGTTTCTCGGAGACCTCATTGCTTGGGAGGATGGGGGCTATGGGACGTCCCAGTCGGTTTTCTCCGGAAGTGCGCGAACGTGCCGTCCGGATGGTCGAGGAGTACCGGGAGGCCCACGCCTCAGAGTGGGCGGTGCTGCAGTCGGTGGCGCCGAAGCTCGGCTGCACGGCGGAGACGCTGCGGAAGTGGGTGCGGCAGGCGCAGCGTGATGCTGGGCATCGGCCGGGCCTGACGACGAGCGAGCGGGAGCGGTTGAAAGAGCTGAAGCGGGCGAATGAGATCCTGCGGAAAGCGTTCGCGTATTTCGCCCAGGCGGAGCGCGACCGCCGGAGGACGTCGCCACGATGGTCCAGTTCATCGCCGACCATCGCGCCGTGGTCGGGGTCGAGCCGATCTGCGCCGTGCTGCCGATCGCCCCGTCGACGGACTCATCGCCATCGGCACCAACGGACACATCCGACGCGCCGGTCCGCACGGGCGCAGCGCGACGATCAGCTCCGCGTCGAGATTCAGCGGGTCTATGACGCGCACCAGCAGGTCTACGGCCCCCGGAAAGTCTGGAAGCAGCTGCGACGGGACGGCGTCCGCGTGGCGCGCTGCACCGTGGCGCGCCTGATGCGCGCGATGGGCCTTGCCGGGGCCGTCCGGGGCCGGGCCTGGGTCACCACGACCCACGCCGGTGAGGGCGGTCGCCCGGTGGACCTCGTTGACCGCCGATTCGTGGCCACCCGTCCGAATCAGCTCTGGGTCTCCGATTTCACGTACGTCGCACCCTGGGGCGGCTTTGGCTGCGTCGCGTTCGTCATCGACGTGTTTGCGCGACGCATTGTGGGCTGGCGGGTGTCGGTCTCCATGCGCACGGACTTTGTGCTGGATGCGGTGGAGCAGGCGATCTACGCCCGCCGGGGCGACGCCCCCACCGGCCTCGTACATCACAGTGATGCCGGGTCGCAATATCTCTCGATGCGGTACACGGATCGCCTCGTGGACGCCGGCATCGCGCCGTCGGTCGGCAGCCAAGGCGATGCCTATGACAATGCCCTCGCCGAATCGGTGATCGGCTTGTACAAGACGGAGGCAACTCGACGGAAGGGCCCGTGGCGCACCCTCGAGGCCGTGGAGTTCGCCACCTTGACGTGGGTGGACTGGTTCAACACACGACGACTGTTGGGGCCGCTCGGGGACATTCCACCAGCAGAGTTCGAGGCGCAGTACTACGAGCAGGCTGAGGTGGCCTGATTCAACGCATTCGGTCTCCGAGAAACCCGGTACGATTCAGTTGATAGATCTCCGTATTCCATTTGCCAGGACCAATGATACGCAGTTGCGTCGGATTGCGCTGCTCGCTGAAAACATAAATCAACGGACTCACGCGTGACGATCAGAGGTTTCGAACCGACACAACCTGTCTTGTTTTCAGTGAGTTAATGAACAAGCAAGACGATGCATCAAAAGTGGCGTCCCCAAGGGGAATCGCACTTATGTGGACGCCAAAACTCTAGGCAAGGCACAAGTTGCTGCCTGAGCTCGTTTCGTGAGCCGTAGGCGCCACTAAAAGAAGCGAAGCGAGTAGCCGACCTTGACGCCACGCCCAATTTCCGGCGCAAGGTCCTTGATGAACGACGTGTGGTTGCGGTAGAGCTCGTTCGTTAGGTTGTAGGCCGACACGCTGAGAATATGTACCATGTGCCGAGTCGGCCAGACGTGCGAGGCCCTCACGTTTAAGATTGAATATCCGTCTGTTTCCGTCTCATAGCGAAACACGCGGCCCTGTCTGGTGGCGAAGTTCCACTCCGGCGTGAGCGTGAAGCCGCGATAAGGCACGTCAAGGCTCAGCTGCCCTCTGAGTGGCGGGATCTTCGGCAGTGCCTCGCTGGTCGTTGTAAGCTCAGCGTTCACAAGCCCGATCCCGAGATTCACCCAGACCTGCGAGCCGAGGCGAACACTGCCCTTGGCATCGAACCCGGTGAACCGTCCATTACCCTGAAGGAAGCTCGCGACCCTAAGGCCGTCGACGATCTCATCTTCGACGTCAAGGAAGACGAAGTTGGCGATGTCGTAGATATAGACGTTGACATCGCCTCGGAGCCGGCTAGATCGATGACGAAAGCTGAGATCGAGCCCGATCGTCGATTCCACGTCTAGGTTCGGATTGCCGACCTCAAAGGCAAGGTTTCCCACGTGAGGGCCAAAGTTGTAGAGCTCCTCGAGCGCAGGCGCCCGGTGCGACCTGGTGAGGTTGGCGACGAACCCGTTACCAGGGGCCAAATCGACCCGAAACCCAATCGACGCAGACCCTCCCATGAAGTCGCGATCGCGCGCCGTCGGCGGCACCAATTCGTGACCGTGCTCCTCTAGAACGTCGTGGTTGCTGCCTGTACGCTCGCCGACCGTATAGTCGCTTCGCTCAAAACGGCCACCGAACTGTAGCTGATACCGTCCCAAGTTGACTTCCTCGTAGGCGAAGGCCGCCATTGACACCTGCCTAGTAGCGGGTGCCAGTGCTTCCTCCCCGGTGGCCGTGTAGTCCCGGAGCTGCGTCCATACGCCGAACCTCCCGGACACCGGACCTGCCTGACGCTGGTTCACATCGGCGCGGACCACATACGTCAGATTGTCGAACACTGTCCCAACGATTTCGCTGCCTTCGTCGACCTCGAGCTCACGGTGCTGCCAGTCGATCGCGTTGAACACGACCTGGAACGAGTCGATGGCACGACTGTCCAAATTGCGCATCCCAATGTCAAAACGTCCAACACGGCGCATAGAATCAATATCAACGAAGATCTCATCTTCGTGACCGCCCTCCTTCACCGTGAAAGTGGAACTCGTCGGCGAACGGGATGCCGTACCGCCCGCTTTCGACCGTGAACCCACCGCTGGCAAACATTCGGTCGCCCGAGTATCCGATTCCGGCCCGACCGGTGGCGAGAGTCGTCTCGGAATTCTCGACGGTGCCGTCAGGCGTAACGTAGTCCCCGGTTCGGCGCGTGCCGCCACCGGCCCATACCATTAGGCCGTCCTTCGCGTGCTGGACACTGGCGAACGTTCCGGCCTGTTTGTTCGCGCTTCCGCCGTCGACGCTGACCTGGCCTCGTGTACCTACTACTAACGAATCCTTGAAGCTCTCGTTCGGCGTTATCGCGTTGACGACCCCGCCGAGGGAGCTCGACCCGTAGAGCAACGTCGCTGGGCCTCGCACGACTTCGATTCGGTCCAATCCGTTGGGATCGGCGTTCACGCCATGGTCGCCTGACTGGCTCGAGAGATCGCCGGTCCGAATACCGTCCTCCATGATGAGCACACGATCGCCGTCGAAGCCACGGATGATCGGTCGTCCCGAACCTGCGCCAAAACTCCGTCTGGCGATGCCCGGCTGATCCTCAAGCGCTTCAGCGAGTGTCCCCACCGGGTTTGTGACCATGTCGAACGAGTCGATGGTGGTGGTAGCGTTGAACGCTTCGAAGGTGGCGGCCCGCCCTCCGGTCGTGGCCGTGACGGTGACTTCCTCATGAACGGGCGATAGTTGGAGCGTGAAATTCACAGTGGCCGTTCGTCCGGGCTCAACCGTGACGGTCTCCCGGTCAGCGCTAAGGTGTTCTCGCTTGGCGAGGATCTCGTAGGTCCCGACTGGGACGTTTTCGATGACGAATGCTCCCGTTTCATCCGTCAGAACCACGAGTTCCGGTCCGACAATCACTATGCCGGCGCCATGGACGGCCTCGCCATTCGCGCCAAGTGTCACCGTTCCCTGTACGGCACCCGTGTCCTCCACGGCTAACGCGGGCGACGAAATCATGGCAATGGTCGCGACGATCAACACGAAGTGTGTCAATAGTTTGTGATGTATCAATACTCTCCCAAAATTAGAGAATCTGTGATCCACTGGTGATTGTGTGGGACCCGGCCAGAGCGAGCGTTAACCGACCGCGCGTGACCTGGTTTCCACGATACCAGTAAGCAGAGGAGCTATTAAGCGGGTGGAGCCCGGATAGGGATTCCCGAGTCGTGGTCGGACGCGGTCCAAGCAGGGGTCTGAGCCTGCCGTACCGGCTCTGGTTCGTCGACCGTAGCGATCGGTGGAGCCTCCGAGAAATCCGCAGCCGGTTGGTGGCGCGACTGGCAGACCGCGCAATCCTGGTCCACGCCGTGAACGACGTGCCACACGGTCGAGACTGATGTGATTCCGACCAGTACGATCGCGAGGACGATGCTCCAGTGGCACCACTTGAGTCGATTGGATGAATGCGCGTCACGCATAACGTGTGCTTCGTTAGACCTAGCTATCAATAAATTATCCGAAATAACATGGCGTCAGGCAATAAGTTGGATTGAGCGATTCGATCCGATCGAAAGATAGCCCGCAAGTACAACAGGCCTAATCTACTTAGGATTCCTATTCGTAGTCTTAGGGTTAGTTGTATCGCATCTAACGAGCTAGACACTTAAGGATAGTGGCGTCCCCAGGGGGAATCACACTTATGTGGACGCCAAAACTCCAAGGAAAAGCGCAGGTTGCGGCCTAAACTGGACCCGGCCTTTAGACAGCGAGTTGTACCCCCCGTCCCCATTGAATCGCCCGCCGACCAGCGGTAAGATCAGGTCTACACGATCATCGTCATGGTCGAAGATAGCCGATGACGACGATCCCGATGCCGACGACGGAGACCGTCTGTGAGGTAAGCGTGACTATGGAAAGAGAGAAAATCACATGCAGATTTCAAGACTATTGGCCGTGGCTTCGGTTTTCGCCGCGTTCAGTGGGGGTCCAACCGTAATGCCCATCTCGGCCATCCAAGGGAACGAACTAGCAGCCGTCATCACGACGACAAAGGGAGACATCCATGTGACTCTTTTTCCTGTGGAAGCCCCTTTGACCGTAGCGAACTTCGTTAACCTGGCACAGCGGGGCTATTACGACGGGCTGAAGTTTCACCGTGTCCTTGCCAATTTCATGATTCAGGGAGGTGACCCAACCGGCTCCGGGAGGGGGGGACCTGGCTACCAGTTCGCCGACGAGTTCAGTCCCTCACTTCGGCACAACTCGGCTGGCACATTGTCAATGGCTAACGCAGGACCGAGAACCAACGGAAGCCAGTTCTTTATCACTCACGTGCCTACCCCCCACCTGGACGACAAGCATTCTATTTTCGGCAAAGTCTCTTCAGGGCAGGATGTCGTTGATACCATCGCACAAGATGACGTTATGATGACAATTGTTATCGAGGGTGACCCTGCCTCGCTTCTTGCGGCACAGAAGGAGCAAGTGGATGAGTGGAACCGAATCCTGGATGGAAGATAGAAGCCACTTGTCGGTCGTTGGTCAGAGGTACTAGAGACTGGAACCCGTTCACCGTCTGGCAAAGCTCATCGCGCCTTTGCGCTGTGGGCTGGTCACCCTCGGAGGAGGAATTTTGATCTCTGACCGTTCTTCCGAACCACCCATGTTGCAACGAGCCCTATTCACTGATGCAGTGCTCCTAGGTATGTTCAGCTCAGGTGCGGCATCGCAGGATGCACCGATCTCGCTAACCGGCGTTATCGACTTCCATCCTCACGCAGGTCCAAACTCGCGTCCACGTGCGCTCAACGACCTCGAAGCCGCCCGGCGGTCGGCTCAACGGGGACGAGGCTTACGGCTCACGCCGGGGCGAGACGGAGACATCTGGCCGTGCGAAGAGTGTCTGGGGTATAACGATCCAGAGACGGCGTGCAAAATGGAAATCTCGGGTGCAGCGAGGGTGTCGACGTCCCAGACATCGATGACGACAGGGCCTTCCTTCTCAAACTCCAGAGGCTCCTGGATGCCGCGCCGCGAAACAGCGGCTGGCAGAAGGCACTCCAGCTCTTGGTAGAGCAGGAGCCGGAACTGACAACCGGTCGCGAAATCGCCTCTTGGACGAGGGTGAAGATCGTATGAAGGTAGCGTATGTTTTCACGACCAATATGGCTTCGCCGTTAAAGTTGGCAACCATGATCTTGCCACAGCTCGAGCAGGGTACACATGGTGCACAAGTGATTGGCATGATGTTTTTTGACGACAACATCTTCTGTTTGTAACAAGGGGATGAGGTCGGCGAACGACTCGCCAAAGTCGCCAAGAATCAGAGCTTCCTACTTATGGTGTGTGACCAATGCGCCGTCCGGCGCGGATTGGCCGAGGGAGACTCTTCCCAGTGCGGTTCGGGAGAGGTGCGGGCCAAGGGGCTAGTGGATGGCGTCGTCGCCGGATGTTTCCCACAGTGGCACAAAGCGCTGGGCAACAGCCCGCCAGACCCAGTGATCACTCTGTAATTCTCAGTGACTGTAGCCCGATCAATAAGAGACAAACGATGGGAAACACTAGCGCCGTTGCGGACGGGCGCGCACGGGTTCGACGAAGGCCACAAGGCGCGACTTCAGCTTCCGACGTGTGTGTTCTTGCCCACCTCTACGACATCACCATGGTGCGATACTAGTGTGATGCCGATTCGCGGTCGTCCGTTCCAGCCTGGTCACGCCAAAGTCGGTGGGCGGAGGCGTGGCACTCCGAATAATGCCACGCGCCAGATACAAAGCCTCGCTACGAGGACTGCTTGAGGATCCGGCGTATCAGCGTGCACTTCGCCAACGGTTGATCGCGGGAAGTGGTGACGACGTCAGCGGCCACTCCGTCACTGATTTCACAGTAGTCGAGTAGAGAGCGGCTCCTGGCCAGATTGGCCAGCGATAACGACCTCGCGGCACCTGCGGACTGCACCCGCGTGACTAACCCCGTCCCCGTTGCACCGCCCGCCGCGCCGCGGTCGTATTTGCCTTTTATTCTCTTGAGGCGGAGTAAGATGACCGTTGCTTTCGATGAGGCGCGGGATTGGTTCGCGTAGTGAGCGCGATCTCAGAGGCTGAGTCTGCATAAGTGTGAAACAGATTCAGGCCAGGCGCCGTCCTGTAGTGGTGGGATCTTAGTTCGGCGCTGTTTTTCTTACTTCATTAGGTAGTAACGATGCGAACGCAAACACTTTTGGTCGTGTTGGTGATGGCGTTGCTTTGTTGGGGTTTTCTCGAACCGGCTCACGCACAACGGCGGGGACAACCGGTTGAGTTGCCTGAGGGGATGGGCCAAGAAATGGTGCAGGCCAACTGCACGCAGTGTCATGGACTCAACATGATACCCAACTCGGGATTCACCGCAGATGGTTGGGAGGCCTTGATCGCCACAATGGTCGCGCCTCCCGAGGCGGAGTCCAAGAGCGTGGCCAAGTACTTAGCCACGCATTTCCCCGAGCAACCGGAGCGGCGTCCCACGCTGGTCCCCGGCGACACATCGATAAAGATCACGGAATGGATCGTTCCAACCCTCGGGCAGCGGCCGCGTGACCCGGTCGAGGCACCAGACGGCTCGATCTGGTGGACGGGGATGTGGGCCAGCCTTGCGGGGCGGCTCGATCCACAGACGGGAAAGATGACAGAATTCCCCCTTCCTCCCACCGCACGACCACACACGATCGTTCCGGCCGCGGACGGAGACATTTTGTACACGGGCAACGGCAATGCCACCGTTGGGAAGCTGGATCCGAAGACCGGAAAGGTCACCGAATACCAGACACAGGCGCGGGACCCCCACACAGCGGCCTTTCACCCTGACGGCCGGCTTTATTTCACCGCCCAGCGTGGCGGGATGCTCGGGCGCCTGCACCCCGAGACGGGCGAGCTGACTGAGATTCAGACTGAGCCGAGACCGTATGGTATGCAGGTGGCCGCGAACGGGACGATCTGGGTCGCCTACAACGGCACCAACAAGCTGGGAGCCCTCGATCCCGAAACGATGGAAGTTCGCTACTACGAGGTTCCGAACGAAGCCTCGCGCATTCGCCGACTTGGACTGACAAGCGACGGTATGGTTTGGTATGGGAACTCCACGCAAGGCCGCATCGGTAGACTCAACCCGAAGACCGGCGAAATCAAGGAGTGGCCTTCACCCAGTGGACCCGAATCGCACCCCTATGCGTTGGCCGTTGTGGACGATGTCATCTGGTATAACGAGTCCGGGATGAGGCCGGACGCCCTAGTCCGGTTCGATCCAGAAACGGAACAATTCCAGAGTTGGGCCATCCCCTCTGGCGCTGGCATCATCCGGAACATGTGGGTGACAGAGGCGGGCGACCTACTGATTCATCAGTCCAGCTCGAATAGCGTTGGTCTGGTGGAAATAGGAGAGTCGCCTCGACAGGTTGTCGAGGGTCGGCCGGAGCGTATCTATCGGAACGCTTGCCGGACTCCTGTCCGGCAAGCGTTCCACATAAAGTGGCGTCCCCAACGGGATTCGAACCCGTGTCTTAGCCTTGAAAGGGCTAGATCCTAGGCCTCTGGACGATGGGGACGTGTCTGGTTTACAGACAGGCCGAAACCGCCGCGCACACTAACCGCTCCCAACAACCACGCGCGCCCATCCAGTGCTGAGTGGTGTTGTCTAACGACAACCTCTTACTCGACGCCCTTCCGGGTAGTATCGATCTTCCGGTCGCGGTCGCTGGCGAACCTCGCTAGATCCCGACGGTAGTTCGCTTCGAGCTCCTGGAGCGCTTCGGGTTCCAGGATAGTCAGGAGCGCCGCGTCGTGAAGAATACGGCACTCCGCGATCCGCGCTTCGCAGATCCGTCGAGCCTCGGCGATCGTCTCGATCTGGGTATTCGTCAACGGCGTCGCTTTAACCCCAGACTCGGCATCCTTCTGCCGGAGCCGCTCCATCACCAGCTCGACCGCACTCTTCGGAGGCGCGCCAGACACGATGGTAGCCTACACGAAATTGCATGAAACTGACGAGCACACTTGAATCGCTCGCCTGCTGAGACCCCGCCTATGTGCGCGGGACCGCCTTAAGAAGGGTCACACAGCTGGAAAGAGCTACGGCCCCGAAGAAATCGTGACCGTTTTTCCTGCTGGGCACACTCACGGGAAACACGGAGCGCGTGAGAAACCACTTTCCTTTTAACTAGATACAGTCCACAAGTCCGGGATCCACAAAGTTGAATCGACGCAGTCACGTCACTCCTCAACCCCGAGTCCTAGATCCCGCGCTTCGGTCGGCTATTACCGTGACAGTAAATACGTCATCTTGATGGCGAGTTGCCGATTCTGGACCCACGGCACCCGGCCCGTATGTCGAAGCGCCGGGTCGAGCGAGAGGAAGCCATCGTAACGCAGTTCGTCATAAGCAATGTAAATGTCGCTACCAGGACTATAGATCCAGTTAAACCGGATGCTCGTGCTGACCGAGTCAGTCGTTGAGTTGTGCTGAGTCAGCGAGCGCAACGTTACTTTCGGCGATAGTGCCAGGTCGAATGTGACCGACGCAAGGTCAGTAATGAAAGCACCATCGGGCAGATCGATATCGCTCCGTCGGAAGGTGACCTGCGCTGCCACACGGCTGGTAGCGCGCAGGCTGACCGACGCGCCCCAATCAGTTCGGGTCCCGTCAAAGAAGGTCTGTGGCGCGTAGTTGGCGTTGACCGAAAGCCGACGTGACGGGTCGCTCTTGTACCGCATACTCGGCTTCCAGAAACGATAGGTGCCAGCTGGAACCGTAACGTCGTTCGCGATCTGGAACGGCACGTCAAGCCGCTCGAATTGCTTGTCGGCGTTAACAGTAAAGCTCGATCCGTCCTCGAACTGGAAACCGATCATGTGGTGAACCTTCCGGGTCAGTAAACGATTGTTCTGGTCGGTCGTGTGCTCGATATTGAGCATCGGGTCCATCGACCGGATACCCCACTTGCCCGGCCGCGGGTTCCATTGGCCATGCAGCTTCGACCGGCGGATGCCAATGCGAGGCACGAATCCAACCTCGGCATTAAAGTTGTCCTGGATGTCAGTGTACTCACTATAAATGCGGAATGCCGGGCTCAGCCAAGACAGCATCAGGTGTCCCATCAGGTCCTTATTCGTGAGATGAGGCGACTCCGTCTTCGCGATGAACCCAGTGACCGAAAAGAACGGGTGCAGTGCTAGTGAGGTGTCGATCGCGAAGGTCCGGTTGTAGTGAGCGTCACCGATCGCCTCTTTATTGACAATAATCCCGCCCACCTTCGAGCGCGCAAAGATGTCGCGACTGTATCTGGCAACAAAGAAGTTCTCACCTGGTCGTGACCCCGCCTCCTGGGTCTGGATATTCATCACGGCGATATTGTTCCGGTTCACCTTTCCGGTCAGCCGAGTTCCGGCAATGATCGGCACCGCTTGGCCATTCGCCAATCCAACTCGCCGGGTGAAAAACAGGTCAGCTAACCGGCCGATACCCTGAGACTTGACGCTAAACAACCCGGCGTTCTCGATGAAGAAGTCCCGCTTCTCTGGGAAAAAGAGTGGGAACCGCGTCAAGTTGACCTGCTGTTCGTCTACCTCGACCTGCGCGAAGTCGGTGTTCAGCGTAACGTCGAGGTTCAGCCCAGAGGAAATGCCGTACTTCACGTCGAGCCCGATATCGTTGAACCCTGAGTCATTCAATTCGGCTGACGCGGCGCGGTCCTGCCGGCCCCCAGCCAACACATGCGGGGTGATCCGCAGGTCCACCCCTCGCTCCACACCGGCGAGACCGGTCATCGTACCGGCCAAGCTGGCACGGGTCAGGCTGTAACCCTTAGGAATCGGCGCCCAGAAGACCTGCTCATTTTTTCGCCGAATGTTCCGCATAAAGTTGAGACCCCAGATTTGGCGGTCTGCCTCAGGGAACCGCATCGTGACCATCGGGATCGCGATCTCGGCGACCCAACCCTGATCGGTGCGCTGAGCGGAGACATCCCAGACGCCGTCCCAGTTCAGATTGATGTTCGAACTGTTCCCGCGGTAGCCACCTTCGCCCTCCTCGGTGACCTGCTGCTCGAGCTTGGCACCGAGTGGGCTCGTCACAAACATATAGCCGGAACGAGAATCGCTAAACGTGTCGAGGATAAGTTGGAAGTTGTCTTCGTTGAACAATTGGCGGGAATCGCGCCGCATCTCGGTCGCGATCACTCCGTCCGGGTCGGAGTCAAATGCCTCAACCCCGATATAGAGCGTACGGAAGTCATATAGTAGCCGCACCACCGTCCGCTCGGTTGCTGGATCGCCCTCCGACGGCTCCTGCTGAACGAAGTCGTCGATAACTGTCGCCGACAGCCAGACTTCATCGTCGAGGCTGGCGTCAAGCCGAGGGCCCTGATCAACCCAGCGTGGCTCGATGCGGTATTGGTCTCCCGGGGACAGGGTAACCCCTGCTGGCAGTGAATCATCAGTAACATTTCCGTGTGCGGAAAGCCCGCTGATGGTTGCTGCCTCAGAGCCCACCACGGACGTTGGCGGCATGTCGATAGTTTCGGCATCGAAGGCAAGGACACCCACGGGTGCGAGTGTCCCAGGTAATAAGCCACCGACATCCGGCATGCCGTCAAGCGCGGCAGCTAGCTGGCGTCCGAGCTCCGTGGCAAGCTGATCCTGAAGCGCGAAGAGTTCATCCACTGCCCCATCAACCTTGGCCGTGTGAATTGTCGCACCACCGTCGCCGCTGGCCAGGCACGCAGTGATTCGGAGCTGTTCACCAACGCGCTGGTACACACCATGCAACACCCAGCCAATCGAGGCCCCCGTTTCACATTCTTCGGCTACCCCTTGAGCGCGTGCGACTGTTACTCCTGGCACCGTGTGCAACGCCGCCGCCACCGTCTCCGCGATGCCCTCGCCAAACCAATCGTCCAAAGGATTGCCCAAAAGGTTCGTAAAAGGGAGCACAAGGACACAGCCTGGCGGTGCCGGAATAGCCGCGTCGAAGCTCCGGGTTGCCTGACCATCCCCAGCGGGAGCCAACTGGCTCCAGGCCGGCACGCCAAGCGCGAAGATCTCACAGATCAACGCCAAAACAAGCCGTTGATGGATAGCAGTCGTAAGCAATGGTTGGCCGACAGAAAAGCGTGGTAGCTTCGCGAACCGTCTACTGGGATGCCGGCCGATCCCCACGTGCTAAGCGCTCGCGCGCCTCTTCCACCTCGCGGTGAAAAACGAACAGCGAATCGGCGTTCTCCTGGCGGTCAGTGAAGTTGTACGTTCGTCCACCGTTGACCTTGATGCGAAGATTGTGCTCGAGGTAGTCGACCTCGAATTCTTCGAGGGCGTCAAACGCCACGTTAAACGAGTCGCCATGGTTAGTCTGATAGTGTATTCCGCTCGTGTCCGCCACGAGCTGGCCTTCGCAGTTGCCAAACCGGTGCTTGTGAATAACCTGAGCCTGTTGGTTTAAAGCGACTTGCCTGAACATCACTGCGAGTGTCGTGACCTCATCATTAATCTCAACGTCTTCAGCATGGCTACCATACCCAGATGCTGAAACGTTGATGCGATGTCTTCCCCTCGTAATGTCGTGTGACTCAAATGGTGTGGTTCCAACGTATTGGCGGTCGACAAAGACCTCTGCACCCTCTACATCGCTGGTTACACGAAAAATGACCGGGGGCGGTACGGCTGCCGTTGAGGTTTCGGCTACACGACTTGGTTCAGGGCTTGGTTCCGGATCTGCCTCAGGCTCAGAGAGCCTATCGGATAACGGGGCTTCGGCTGAACTGTCTGCCGGCTCGATTGCTGCGGGGGGCGGCAATAAAACTCGCGCTGTCGGCTCGACGTTGTCAGAAGGAATCTGGATTCTTGACCACACAAAGTATCCGACGCCAGCGGTAAGAAAAAGCACGAGAAGGACAGGAGTCCACCAACGCCGTCGCGGCGTCGAATCGGTGGGTCTACTAAAGAGTGTCATAGGCTAATACTAGCCCATCAGTGTAAGGCTTCATCATGATGCACCGACGAGCAGCCCGCGCTTCACCCAGCTTACTCTATAACCTGGAAGCCGCCACAGCACGACCGATGGCCAAACCACCCGTCATTCGAACCACTAGGACAGCCAGCCAAAACGTAAACAAGTCGCGTGGGTCTTTGGATGGCGAAAACTCTCAGCAGGTTGCGGAAGCATGCCATCACGGCTGAGGGCTCGTCAACTAGGACCGTCCCCTTACAATGGCAGTTGACAATTTGATCCAGTTTCGGATTCTGCAGTCCACATATCGTTGATCTGCCTAGCGCATGTTGATTTACCCACTAGGTCAAGCCGTCGCCACTAACAAGACCGCTGCGCTCACACGAGCATCGCGCGAGAACGATTAGTGACATCCGAGTGTTCTGCGGTACCCTGCTATACTTCACTACATATGAAGATGCTGGGTCGTACGTTGAGCGTGATTGCTGTGGTGGTGTTCCTAACGACCGGAGTGATTGCGCAGGACAACAGCTCGGATTGGCCTCAGTGGCGTGGCCCCAATCGGGACGGAGCCGTCGCGTCTTTCACAGCGCCACGCCCGTGGCCTGAGCGCCTAACACTTAGGTGGAGGGTTGAAGTGGGAGAAGGCTACGCCACACCCGTGTTGATTGGCGACCGGATCTACATGTTTACGCGGCAAGGCGACGACGAAGTAATGAGAGCGCTCGATGCCAACACTGGACGAAAGGCCTGGCAAACCAGCTATCCGGCGCCGTTCGCGTTCGAACCAGCCGCCGACCCGCATGGCCCTGGCCCAAAGGCAACGCCAACTTTTGCCGACGGCAAACTCTACACACTGGGCCTTGGCGGCGTCGTGACGGCGTTCGATGCAGCAACCGGCAACCAAGTCTGGCAAGTACCCGCACCTTCGGTGGCACCGCTCTGGGGCACGGCTGTATCCCCGCTCGTCGAGCAGGGCCTGGTGATTGTCCACGTTGGAGGTCACGACCAGGGGGCGCTGACGGCGTTCGATGCTGACACAGGGAAAGTTAGATGGGCCTGGGATGGCGACGGACCTTCGTACGCGTCTCCCCTCGTGGCGGATCTGAATGGAACTCGCCAGGTGATCACGTTGAGTCAGGAGCGAGTGATCGGCGTGGCGGCCTTGACTGGCAAGCTTCTGTGGCAGCGGCCCTTCAGCACTCTCTATACGCAGAATGTCATCGACCCCATCCTCGTTGAAGACACAGTCATCATCGCTGGCTTTCAGGAACCGACCTCGGCGTTCCGGGTCGTGAAGACACAAAACCAGTGGACGACCGAGGACATCTGGGAGAACGGAGAGACATCGCTCTATATGACCAACGGTGTCCTGGCCAACGGGGCACTGTTTGGGCTATCGCAGCGCAATAGCGGACAGTATTTCTTGCTTGATGTCGCCACCGGCGAGACGCTATGGACAAGCTCTGGACGTCAGGCCTCCAACGCAGCGATCGTTAAGGCTGGTGAAACGCTGTTTGTGTTGGAGGACGATGCGGAGCTGATTGTGGGAAGAACGAGCGAAGCTGGGTTTGAGGAGGTACGGCGTTACGACGTAGCAGATACCGCCACGTGGGCGCATCCGACAATTTCTGGCAACCGTGTATTTATTAAGGATACCTCGACGCTAACGCTGTGGACATTCGATTAATGGCAAGGAATGGATCTGTGCGCGACCGTCGATACTCTGCGCGACGACTGCACCCGTCGTGAAGAGCTGAGGGTGCGGGTGCCGATCTCTTGATTCTAAAGCCAGGTTTACATTTGGTCCCGGCTCTGAGTAAAACGTTACACTGGGCCATGTCACCGTAAAAGCATACGCGCGCTGCGCGAGCCCGTCCGGTAACGAATTCATCCATGGCCGTCGTCCGAATCAATAAACCCTCTAGAGAAATATCCGTACACCTCCGCGTCTGTCTACGTTCACCAACCATTTCCATGTTCCGTATGCAGGTCGCCGGTAGTGCGCTGGCAGCAGTTGTCATGCTGACCGGAACCGCCCATGGCAGCCAGGACGCGGTCGAGACTATCGGTATTATGAAATTCATCAACGTCACCAGCGAGGCCAAAGACCACTGGATCGGTGTCGGTATTGCCGAGGCCCTAGCGTCAGATCTTCCGGTACGGCTCGTGGCCGTCCTCGACGTCGACATCGCTGACGAATCACTCGCACGTCGCGTCCTTCGCGAGTTGGATGTGAAGTGGTTCATTGCAGGGAGCTATCAACGTGTCGGCGACGACCTTCGGATCATTACCAAGCTGATCGACGCTAAAACCGGCATCGTGGCCCATACGTTTGAAGTGGATGGACCGTTCGCAGCGCTCTTCACCCTGCAGGACCAGATCGTTGCCAAGTTAAGCAACTTCCCCCCGACACAGCTGGCACCACCCGGGTCAACTGGGACTGTGCCGACCGATGGCGTGTCGGCCCTTTCCGTTCCGCCACGGCTGGCACCACCCGGGCCGATTGGAACTGTACCGACCGACAGCGCGCCGGTCACTTTCGTTTCCTCGACGGCCACCGAGCTGAGTCGCCCAGTTGGGATAATCGATGGGCCGCCGCCACCAGTCCCACCCGCGGTAGTTTCGCGGGATGCGGCGGGCCGCACGACCGTTCGGGCCGTTCGGCTTGCGGCGCCACTCAGGCTCGATGGTGTGCTCGATGAGCACATCTACACCGACCTGCAGGCCTTATCCGATTTCATTCAGCAGGAGCCGAACGAGGGTGAGCCCGCCACTGAGAAGACAGAAGCCTGGGTGCTATTCGACGACAACAATATTTATATAAGTACCAAGGCCTGGGATTCGGCGCCAGAGTCGCAGTGGATCGCCAACGAGATGCGCCGAGACAGCACCAACATCCTTCGGAACGAGGGCATCCACTTTACCTTCGACACGTTCTACGACCGCCGCAACGGGTACGTCTTCAACGTGAACCCACTTGGTGGCCGACTGGATGGCCAGACGACCCTCGGACGCACCTGGAACGGAGACTGGAATCCGCTCTGGGATGTCCGAACTGGACGTTTTGAAGGCGGGTGGACGATGGAGGCGGCAATTCCATTCAAGTCGCTGCGCTACCGGCCGGGCCGGGCCCAAATCTGGGGCTTCAATATCCGCCGGGTGGTGCGATGGAAAAATGAGATGTCGGCGCTCACTCTTCTTCCGGCGGCGCGCGGTCTTCCAGCTCAGTTAATGATGTCGCTGTCCGCGACGCTGGTTGGGCTCGAAGTGCCAGTGCGCACCCGGGGTACGATTGAGATCAAGCCATATGCAATCTCGGAAGTGGCCGGGACACAGCGCGGATCACCCGAACTCTCGAATGACGTCGCCGGCAACCTGGGGTTCGATATAAAGTACGGCATCAGTCAGAACCTCGTGGCCGACCTCACGGTAAACACTGATTTTGCTCAGGTTGAGGCGGACGAGCAACAGGTGAATCTCACGCGGTTTAGCCTGTTCTTCCCGGAGAAGCGCGAGTTCTTTCTTGAAAACCAGGGAACTTTCATCTTCGGTGGTTCTACAAGTTACGGTTACGGCGGTGGCGGGTCGGACGCGCCGGTGCTGTTTTATAGTCGGGAGATCGGGCTGAACCAAGGACAGGTTGTCCCGATAGACGCAGGCGGACGGATAACCGGGCGCATCGGGAAGTTCAGCGTTGGTTTCCTGAACATTCAAACCAGTGACGCCCCGGACATCGGGGCCCGAGCTACTAACTTCACCGTTGCACGAGTACAACGCGACATCCTTCGCCGAAGTAGCGCCGGATTCCTCTTCACCGGCCGGTCGGTGTCGAAGTCTGGTGTGGGACCGAGCGAATCGTACGGAGTCGATGGCGTCTTCGCATTCTACGACAACCTGAATATCAATACCTACTGGGCCAAAACTACGACACCTGGGTTGAGCGACGACGACGTGAGCTATCGGGCAGAACTTGACTACGCCGGAGACAGATATGGCGTGAAAGCGGAACGGCTCGTTGTCGGTAGGAGCTTCAATCCTGAGGTTGGGTTCATCAGACGACGTGCTTTCGACCGTCGCTTTGGCCTGTTCCGGTTCAGTCCCAGACCGGCGCGCATCAGCGCGGTGCGCAAGTTCACGTTCCAAGGGCAGGTCGCGTATATCATGGACCGCTCTGGGTTGCTCGAAACCCGTGAGAACCAGGGGGAATTCGGCGTCGAGCTCGAGAACAGTGATGCGTTTAAACTGACCTATACTGAGAGCTACGAATTTCTCAAGCAGCCCTTTCGAATCGCTCCTGGCGTCACGTTGCCGACCGGCGGCTATAGTTTCCAGGATGCCAAGGTGTCGTTCACTTTTGGACCAACGCGGAAACTAGTCGGAACGGTTTCCGTGCAGCACGGAAGCTTCTTCAGCGGAAACAAGACAACGATCGGCTTTAACCGGGGTCGTCTGGGGATAACACCGCAGCTGTCGCTCGAACCGAGCGTGTCGTACAACCTGGTCGACACACCAGAAGGCCGGTTCACAACAAACCTCATTACCACACGGGCGGTCTACACCATGTCGCCGCGCATGTTCGTCAGTGCGCTGCTGCAATACAACTCGAGCACCAACTCCCTAGCCACAAACGTCCGGTTGCGCTGGGAATATCTGGCCGGCAGCGAACTTTTCGTCGTCTACAACGAGGAGCGTGACACGCTGGCACCCATGCGATTGTCCCAACCGGAAAATCGAGCGTTCGTTGTGAAGATCAATCGCCTGTTCAGGTTCTGAGCTGTTCATCGAAAGTAGAAGCAACGACGCTAGTCCGAAACCCTGACCGCCCAAAATAAAACTGCCTAGAATGGAGCACCTTAACTTACCCCATCGTTTCACTGCCCGCTGGCAACACCCGTGCCGGCGTTCCTTGACGCCATAGCCAGAAACTGCTCTCGGATCTGCGGCAAGCGTTCAGCCGCCCCAGGAAACATGTGAACCACCTTCTCTGCGTGTTGAAGAAATTCTGGAGCCTTCCGCTGCTGCCGAAGTTCGGCCAGAAACGGCTCGACCTTGGCAAACACCACTATGATTTCCCCGTTGGACGCACAGAACATTTCCGGATCGATGGCCCCAAAAGTGACGAGTGACGCGGCCATGTCCCAGTAGCTCACGACCATCCGGAACCAAGCGTTATTCTTCCCTGTGGAGAGTCGGCTGAACTCCTCGAACGTGGTCGGATTAAACTCCCTGCCGAACCAGGCGCGGGCCTGTCTCATGACCGATTCCCGCCGGAGCTCAAATAGCTGGAGAATTAACTGCGCGCTTTCCACTGGTGTGGACATGATGTGCTCAACTCCTTGATGGAAATCCTTAAAGAGCTTACCGTAAAACAGTGGAACACCTGCAAGTGCTGAGAACACTGCCCGCGCCAAGCCGTGCTAGACCTGGATGCCGAGCTCTGGTCGCACTGCGCAAAGAAAGGACAACACGAGAAAGAACACCTGCAACGGGAGAACCGCACTTGACTCTGGAGTGATCTCGGTTTTTCTTAATAGAACATCTGCGCTATTATTGCCCGTCCGTTTGAGTCCCTGGCAATCAGCATCCAGTTGCATACGCATATAATCTCCCGGGGAGTCAGCTCCTGAAAGGACTGAGTCATGAACGAGAGAACGAAACAGCTCTTGGGCCGCCTCGCCGGATCCGGCGCCGTTGCAGTACTGCTCGTCACTTCCACGCTCGTCGCCCAATCAGGACAGCCGTACCCATCCTCGCGGCACGGCGGCGGTCACATGCATAACTACTATTTTCCACCGGCGCCGAGTTCGACGCCGTGGGCGCCGGCCTGGTCCCCAGATGGACGGTGGATCGCCGTCGCGATGGGTGGATCGATCTGGAAGGTCGATCCAGCAACGGGAATCGCTCACGAACTTACGTACAACGCAAAGTACCACTCGTTGCCAAACTGGTCGCCCGACGGACGATGGATCGTCTACAGCGCTGACGACGGGGGGCAGACGATCCAACTTGAGATTCTTGATGTTGAGAGCGGCGAGAGCTGGCCGCTCACCGACGACAGCTTCGTCTATGTCGATCCCGTCTTCTCACCAGATGCCACGAAGCTGGCCTACGTGTCGACCCAACCGAACGGCTATTTCAACGTCTATGTTCGACCGATTGCCAACGGCCGGTGGACTGGCGACGCCATGGCAGTGACCACTGACCACTCGTACGAAAGCAACCGCCTCTCCTTCGGCGAGTGGGACATGCACATCACGCCAGCCTGGATGCCAAGCGGTAATGAGCTGCTGTTGGTGTCGAACCGAGGTGTCCCGCTTGGATCAGGAAACGTCTTACGAGTGCCGGCCATAGCAAGCGGTATCGACAAAGCCCAGACAGTTTTGTCAGAACAGACGCTCTATCGGGCACGTCCTAACGTCTCGATTGACGGCAAGCGATTTATTTACTCGTCGCACCGCGGCGCGGCCGATCAGTTCAGTAACCTGTACGTGCAACCGACCACGGGAGGCGAGCCGTACAAAATGACGTTTTTCGAGCATGACGCCTTCCATCCACAGTGGTCTCCTGACGGCGAATGGATCGCCTACATCTCAAACGAACAGGGACTACCACAACTGGCCCTGCTCGAAACCCATGGAGGAGAGCAAAAGACAGTGGCGATCGCTGATCGCCGGTGGAAACGGCCGATGGGTATCTTGTCGATGCAGACCCAGATAAATGGTCACCTCGCCGGGTCTCGCATCCACCTGACGGCGTCTGATGGAAAACTCTACGCCCCCTCTGACGCCTATGCTCGTATCAGTAGGGCTGGTGATCCGATCTTCCACACGACGGGTGCGTTCACGGTAGCGCTTCCCCCAGGCCGCGTGAATCTCACCGTCGTTAAGGGATTCGAGTTCGTGCCCCAAGAGTTGGAGGCCGAGATCGAGCCGAATAACGTGACTGCGCTTACGGTAGAGTTGAAACGACTGACCGACATGACGGCGAAGGGTTGGCACAACGGCTCGATGCACGTGCACATGAACTACGGAGGCAATCTCCACAACACGCTCGAAAACTTGATGATGATGTCCGAGGCAGAAGACCAAGACATCGTCAACGAGCTCATGGCCAACAAAGACAATCGGATTCTCGATCATCAGTTCTTTATAAGAGGTGGAGGGCCGCACCCCCTCTCGACTCCAGACCGTCTCCTGATCGTGGGCGAGGAATATCGACCGCTGCTCTATGGCCACGTTTTCTTCATCGGCCTGCGCGACCACCTCATCTCGCCCTACGCAGCTGGCTATGAAGGCACCGCCATTGGAAGTCCTTATCCGAGCAACACCGATATGTTCCGAAAGGCTAAAAGGCAAGGGGCCACGGTGGGCTACGTCCACGCTTTTGGCGGAAATAGCGACCCACTCGATGGCAACCTTAGCGGTGCTAAAGGGTTTATGGTCGACGCGGCCTTAGGCACAACAGATGCAGTCGAATGGTCGGGGGCGAGCATGGCAGGATTTTTTCCCCTGTACGCTGCCTGGAACAACGGTCTGAAAGTCTCGGCCGTCGGTGGCGAAGACTCCGTCAGCGACATGCATCGATACAAGCTAGTCGGCTCGACCCAGACCTATGTTCGCACCGGTGACCGAGGGCTCGACATGGACGCCTGGTTGGAAGGGGTTCGGGCTGGCCGTGCGTTCGTCTCAACCGGACCGCTAGTCGAGCTCACAGTCAACGGGAGGATACCTGGAGAAACAGTGGGTCTACCGAGCAGCGGGGGTAGCGTCAAAGTGCAGGTTCATGTCCGCTCGATCACACCACTCGAAACCGCCACCCTCATATTTAATGGCGAGGAAGTGGCTGACGTTCCACTCAGTCCAGACCGAACGAGTGCCGACTATGAGACGACGCTACGGGTCTCGAGGAGCGGTTGGTACCATCTGCGGGTGGCAGGAAGTCCAGACGAGCGGTTCCCGCTCGACGCTTCATTTGCGCAAGCGTTCACAAATCCGGTATGGCTCACGGTCGGAGACCAACCTATTCGAAGTCGTGCAGCAGCCGAGTACTCAATCCAATGGATAGACAAGCTCCATGAGATAGCCGAGGCATGGCCGGGTTGGCGCTCCCAGCAAGAGCGAGGCCACGTGTTCGCGCAGTTTGACGAGGCGCGTCAGATTTACCGGAAGTTCGCTCGTGAGGCCGGACAGACCGGCGGCACACAACCTTGACGGAGTGTCGTTAAAGTCACCCCCGAGCTTCGCAATAACGGTTAGTCGACAACGGTAAGATCAGGCCACTGATCGTTTGCCTTCGAGTGGGTAAGTCTAATAGCGGCCGACCACGGCCGGCCGACTTTCCAGGCGAACAGTTCGTAATCGGCGCGGTCGTGCTCGTGCCCTTCTGCCGAAGCGCCCCAGATGAGCCACTCGCCACCCACGGTGACCCGAGGGAAATACTCGTGGCTGTACTCGTGCGGGAGGTCCATCAGCACCTCCTCCCGTCCCTCCTCAAGTGTCGCTTGCATGACGCGGGTACCGCCGCGCCCATTACCATCGATCCACACCAGATGATGACATCCCGGAACCCAGGTAATCTGACAGGCACGCGCCGTTGACATCGGCGTATAGGTGCCAGCTGCAAGATCTAGCACGCCTACAGTTTCATCTAAAACACCGCGAAGGGTAATACTCACCAACGTGTCGGTAAGAAGCTCGGGCTCCTCGACACGGCCGCTCGTGGGCGGGTCCGCCCCATCATGCAGGACTACCTCGCTTCCAGTCGACAGGTCGTACCGGATAATCTGGTTCTGGCGGACGAAGACGAGCCCGGATCCGTCCGGTACCCACGTCGAGTGATAGGCCTCCCGGGCGAGTAGCCTCTCACCGGTTCCATCGGCATTCATCACATAGAGATCCCAGGATTCATCCTCGCGAAACGACACCCATTCTCGTTGGCTCCGCAAGAATGAAATTTGACCGCCGTCAGGAGAGAATCGTGAGAAGAAGTCGACGTGAGGGTGATGAGTTAGACGTCGCTCGTCACCTGTCGTGAGATCTACTAGGTACAGCTCGTGGTCGCCCCCGCGGTTCGACGACCACACCATACGACCTCTGAGTTCTTTCCCGAGATCACGGAACGCTGATCGTTCTTTGTCTAAGACACCACCCAGCTGCGGTGGAGGCTTCGGTGGAACCCATCTTGTATACAGACGCGTGGCACCAGGAATCCATGAACCGACGGCGGCCGGCCCATAACAGGCGCCCACGATCATCATCGCCGCCGCGACTGCCGCGACGACGTAGCTCGTGCTACGCATGGCTCACTCAGCGTGTCAGCTCACCTTAACACAGCCGGCCCGCGCCATGTGGAGCACCAGACGTGCCAGGTCTGGAATAGTCGCGTTGGCGAGCTCGTCGAGCCGAGCGTAGAATCGTTGACGCACACATGCACGACACAGGACGGGGGCGGCAACAGCACGCAGAACTGATAGCGCTCATAACGACTGACGACCCCGGCCCCTTTTCTCGCTCACTCTAGATTCGCCGCCTGACTCCCAGGAAAGAGTCGCTGTTAGCCTACAATGGGGTTATTAGCCCGAACGGCTAGGCAGAACCTGTCCTTGCTCGACTTTATGCGTAGTCTGAAACCAATCAGGCGAGTCATCATCAGCGTCGCGGTCCTCACGCTCGTTTCAGTGATCGCGGCAATCTGGATTTGGACAAGTGAATCGGTAATTCTCCTTCGAGTTCCCCAAAGGTAGCCGGATGCCACAAGCCGTCATCGACGCCTCTGAGACTGTGCACCTCGTCGCCTTCCGAGGCGCCATGAGCAGCGGGAACCTCCTGTATATGAAGCGCGAGCGTAATGACTCTGCCTGGTCTCAGCCGAAGCGTGTCAACAGTCGAGCGCATACGGTGACAGGAATCGGTCCGATTGATGGCGGGCAACTTGCCCTGGGCGACGGAACCAGACTCCACATCGTCTGGTTCCGTTCAGATCCTGTCCGGATCTTCTACACACGAACCACGCTGGACGGCACCGGTTTTGAGCCTCAGCGGAACCTTGGAAGCCACGACGAACAGGGAGTCGAAGCCGGTCCGACGGTCACCGCTGACCGTGCAGGTAACGTGCACGTTTTCTGGCACGCCGGCGCCGACGAAGACGCGCGCCGTGCCGTCTATGTAGCGACATCACGCGACAATGGGGCGACCTTCGAAGCGGCGCAGCGCATCAACCAGGAAGTCGAGGGCGCGTGTGCGTGCTGCGGCCTAAGCGCACTCAGCAACGGGACCGGCACCGTATGGGTGTCCTATCGGGGAGCGGGCGATAATTTACGCCGTGGCCTCCGACTCCTAACATCGACAGACGACGGCGCTACCTTCTCTGACCAGCTGATTCACCCTTGGGAAGTCAGAACGTGTCCCGTGTCTACTACGACCATGAGTCAGGGCCCAAACACGATCAAGGTGGCGTGGGAAACGGAAGGACAGGTCCACGTTGCGGACGTTGACCGACTGGGCACTGCCTTCTCGCCAGCAGGGACCGCTCGGTATCGTCGCAAGAACCCAGCCGTAGCGGTAAATCGCCAAGGCGACACACTGCTTGCGTGGGGTGATGGGCCAGGTTTGAGAGCCGGCGGGACGCTCCACTGGCAAGCCTTCGACGCCAGCGGCCACCCTACGCAACGACAGGGCGGCGGGAACGTAACTATTCCAAGCGGGAGTCTGCCAACGGCAGTTGCTCAGGCGGACGGCACCTTCCTCCTGATTTTCTAATTCTAAGGACCCCGCGGCTCCCATTGGCTGAGACGCTCCCACGTAAGAGCGCTCTGCACCTGCTCACCATCGACCACCGTCGGAGGAGGTCTCAGAACCAACCGAGTGTCGCTCAACTCATAGAAACGTTGTGCATCCGTCCCGATCGAACCCGGGTTGAGATTGCCGATTCTGTGATGCACGAAATAGCCCTCATCCACGTTGACAGAATACGGCCCGAAATAGCTACCGTACGTGCGCATCGCTGCAAGCGCCGCCTCTGGTGTCGGTTGCGAATCCGCATCTGGACGTCCAGGCCGCATCAGGTGCACAGCCATGTGTCCAGAGGCGGTATAAATAATAAACGCCGAGTCATATTGATTCACCGGTACTAACTCGCCAGCGGCGGTGCGGCGCTCGACGGACCCAATCTTGTAGAAACCAATGAGCCGGCGATGCGTGGACGTCAGCTCAGCCTCTGGCAGGTCTGGCACGCGCTCCCAGGTCAACCGTGCTGTCACGCCTGATGGTCCGACAGGCGGCTGCAAAGTTAACTGATTCCCAGAGAATTCAAAAAAGCGCTTCTGGTCAACACTGATCCTCCTTGGATTCAGGCTACCTTGCACGTGGTGCGTTACGAATCCATCGGCCTCGTTGACGGTGAATGTGCCAAAGTAAGAGAGGTACGTTGTCAGCGCCGCCAACGCTTCTTCTGGTGTCGGCTGGTCGCCGGCGTACGGCGTCCGGCCGCTTTGCATGATCGTCACCCCCATATAGCCAGCCGGGTCATAGATGATGAAGCCGATCGGGTCCGGACTGCGTGGTGGCAGAAGCTCACCGTCGGTAGCACGGCGCTCGACGCTAACCAACTTCCAGGTTCCGACAAATCGATCCTCGGCATCCCCGCTGGATGCTTCGTTAACGGGCGCTTGGGGCACGCTGTCCTCAGGTATAACGGCATCTCCGCAGTCCGTCGCGGCGAGCGCGCCTAATCCGACCAGCACGATTAGAAACCTGGACATCTTCCCCTCCTTACGTTCGAGCTAGATACCAACTTGGCCGCATCGTACCACGGTTTTCTTGGCCCCGCGGTGGCCATTCGACCGATCTGCACGAAGAAATCTGCAACTGGACTAGCACCACGGGACACGAGGTGGACCCTGGCAACCATGTGCATGTAGCCGCCAACCGCGGCATAGCGATCGGCCGCGGCCGCCCTGATGTGTTTGAGCGCGCGCGCCTCGTCTCCCAGTGCCTCGAAATAGAGGCCAAGATAGAGCTGCGCGTAGAAGCGCGCGCGGCATTGAGCTCCTGCAGCCGCCAACACACTTGCGGGATCAAGCGTGCCACGAAACATCTGATAGATTTCTCGCATCGGGGCGCGCGGATCTGGCCCAACGGGCAGCAAAACCGCCCTGGCTCGCTCTGGTGATTCGGCGCGGGCGGCACACAGGAAATGCCAGGCGGCGTTCTCGACGTCGTTTGGGTTGACCGTGCGATGGGATTCGAACTGGGCGCGACAGTCCGCATAGCGGCCGACGTAATAGAGCACGATACCACGCTGCCAGAGTTGCGGCGCAGTGGCAGGGGCAAGCCTCGCTAGACTATCAAACCCGGCGGCAGACTCGGCAAGGCGGCCACTCTGGAAATCGGCGATGGCGCGATCAAAGATCGCTTGCGGGTTTTGTTCAGACGCCCACGCCGAGACGGCGACAACGACTACTAGTATCCTGGCGGCTTGAAGAAATCGTGCATTTCTGCTTAACACCGGAGTTTGGACGGACGCACGCATAGCTGACGGCCGATCCAGCGGCCAACACCATATTCTACCTGCCCCCTCCCAAAGACAGCGAACACGGTGTTGGTCAGGCCCATTCGGGGTTACACTATTCGCGTCCACCACCGTGAATTTCAATGGCCGGTCGAGGGGGAGCCAATATGAAGAAGATGCGATTCCTTGGTGCTGTGATCTTGTTGTCCCTGTTGATTGCGTACCCGACGCTCACGCAGAACAACATGAGTTTTTTTATTGTTAGTGCAGGTCCTGGTGACGGCGCTAACCTGGGGGGACTGGAAGGTGCCGACCGGCACTGCCAGACGCTCGCCGAGACAGTTGGCTCAGGTAACCGTGCCTGGCACGCTTACCTGAGTACCACAGGTCCGGCCGGCATCAACGCCCGTGACCGCATCGGATCAGGCCCATGGTACAACGCAAAAGGCACCATGGTCGCACGGAACGTCGACGAGCTCCACGGCGAAAACAACCTCGCCAAAGAGACCCAGCTCACCGAACAGGGAGAGATGGTGAACGGACGCGGCGACACTCCCAATCAGCACGACATCCTAACCGGCTCGCAGCTAAACGGGGCGGCGTTTCCTCCTGGTGAGGACACCACTTGTGGGAATTGGACGAGCAATGGCAAGGGTAGCGGACGAGTTGGCCATCATGATCGCAACGGTGGCGGACAGAACCCGACGTCGTGGAACTCGGCACACGGCTCGCGGGGTTGCAGCCAGGAAAACCTGCAGGCCACCGGCGGCAACGGATACTACTACTGCTTCGCGGTTGACTAGCCCGAAAACGCCGAAGCGCTACCCCACAGCCCCGAAGCGCCTTGTGGTTCGCCCGTCCTGGCACAACAGAGAAGTTCGCCGTTCCGGAACCGGAACGGGCGACCCGAACGCCGTCAGCCGGTGCGTGGCGTCAGGGACTCTGATTCGACGTCCTGGTAGGCCTAAGCGGAACTCGTCCGGTAATTTTACAGTGCTACCCGCTCACGAAAAAACCCGTAGCGTCTGGGCTCTCCGTTTTCCGGCGCAAACCCTAGTCCTGAGGTCCTACTGGCCGGAGCGTTCAGTGACGGCGACCGTCACATCTGCCGGCGTCAGCAGCATCGCGTCGCTCTCAAACGCCCGTAGCGTGTAAGTTCCTGGCGTGTCGAAGGTCACCGTCGTCTCGAATGTCGCGGACGTCCAACCGTCACCTTCGAGAGACGTCGATTCGCTGCTTAGAGGGCCTGACGTGGCCACCCCCGAAAACGCATCGTCCCCCTCTTCCTCTGACACCGAACGCTGGAAACCTGGAGGGGTGAAGGTGGCGTCCGAGGGACCTCGATAGACGATCCAGAGGATGGCCAGACCGTTCCGCGGAGGACGGGGTTTACGGTACCACTGAATGTTATCGGGAACCTTTGGGGAACCGTCCGGCTCTATGAGGCTCGGGTGCCGCTGTCTTCTGGGTCTCCGCGATGGGACCTTGCCCGGTAGCTCATCGTCAGTGATCGACGCGGTCAGCGTCAGTGGCTCCTCCACCGCGACGGATGCCTGGGCCACTCCGACCGTGACCACCGGTGGTACATCTGCGTATACCTCTGCCCTGGACCGGCCTCGTCCCATACCGGTGTTCGACGTAAACGTGTTCGCGTCGATCTCCCATTCTTGTTGGAGCCACGCGGACGCGTATTGAGTACTACCATTAACTGTCAGCGACCAGACCAGCTCGTCAGTCTGGCCCCAATCCGCCTGGGCTCTGACGGAAAACTGGTAGCGCTGCGTCCGAGGATAGAAGTAGGTAGGCTGATGTCGATCTTCATGGCCAGGCGAGAAGAAGTTGTTCGGACCGACCGGAATGCTCGGCTGCTCCTGGTAGTTTCTGTTGAGATAGCCAAAATGAACCTGGTAGCTGCCATCCGTATTCCGCGTCCATCCTTCGAAAATCGGCTGGACATCCTGACCCGAGTTGAAGCGCTGCTGCGGCTGCGAGACAATCGGCAGGTCTCGCAAATCAACCTGGGCGCCTGCGGTGCCGGCAACACCACAAAGCATGGCCGACGCACATGCGATAACTGCCCATTTGGGATTAACTCCCATGATTTGCTTCAGGTGCCCCGAACTGCCGTGCGTGACTGCACGTAACCAAGCAAGCCCCCTACAGAGAATGTATCCCTGCAGGGGGCTCGTCTTCATTTCCGGGTTTGAGCTAACGCGGCTCAGTTGTTATTGTCCGTACTTGACAGAAGGCGTTGTTCGAGCGCCGCTTTGTACTGTTCCTCGGTCAGATCGAACCAACTAATCCAGCTAAACGCCATCTCGTCGACCGTCCGGCTGCCACCACCGGTCCAGTTCTTCGGATCGACGTTGCCCCGGTGGGCTTCAGTGTTATCGTGGTAGCTGATCACGTGAAGCGCGGTACCCGCCGGATAGAGCGGCTGCGCATCGTCTTCCCAGTTATAGACGATGTGCCAGTTGAAATCGAAGTTAGCGCAGTTGATCATCTCAGTCGTGGCATCCGGGTAGATCAGTTCCAGACACTGCCGCTTACCAAGGAAGTGCATATGCGGCTGGAACCCGGTGAGCCGTCCCGGCAAATACATCTTGGCATAGCCGTCATGGCGCGTAATCTGTCCCGCCGGGATGTCAAGCTCGCCAGCCTGCCCCAACTGCCTCGAGCACAGGATTTTCTCGGGCTTGTACTCCTCTGGGTACAACTTCAGACCTAGCTGGGTCTCGTCCACAACTTCCTCACCAATGGAGTGATAGTGGAGACTAAGCCGAACCCTCGCATCCGCTTCAAACAGTTTTCCAGTCCCATATGGGTACCTATCGGCATTCTTTCCGACGGCATACTCATTGAGGAAGACATCCTGTGAACTGTCGTTCGACGGGGCGTCCGGATCCGTGACGATGTAGGTTAGTACATGGTGCACCGCCCGGAGGTCGTCCGCCTTGGTCTGGATCGCCTGGATATAACGGTCATTGGTTATCCCGGACGGCACGATGTAGTCGCCCCACCAGTCACCAGCTACCGCCGGGACAGTGTGCGGCACCGACGTCACGATGACATCCGGCTCGATCGTCCAGGCACCAAACTCAGGCAACTCGGCCGGCGGAGGTGCATCCGAAGGGTTGCCCTGCGGCGCGCCATTGTCGACCCAGGTGGCAATTAACTGAACCTCCGCATCGCTCAGCGAACGGTCCCTCTTGGACCGCTGAACACCGACATTCTTATCGATGTGCCAGGGCGGCATCTCACGAGCGACGACCTTATTTTTGATCGACCGTGCCCAGGGGCGAACCTCCTGGTACGTCATCAGAGACATCGGCGCCATGTTGTTCGGCCGATGGCAGACCTGGCACTTCGCCTGCTGGACGGGCATGATGTTTTTGTGAAACGTCACATGCTGGTCGGCACTCTGCGCCGCGGAGAGCCCGGGCGCCATCACAACGAGCGCCGCCACCGCCAGAACCGCCACATTCCTCATCCGACACCTCCAAAAGCCAACGAACACTCCAGGTTGACTATACGACCCAGAACCCAGGGGGACAGTCTAGCCCTAAGGCGATCGGCCGTCAGCACGCAGGCCCTCCCGGCCGCAAGGGGTATTGTCTTGAGATATTTACTAGTTCCGGCTGCTCAGATAGTCCCAAATGACGTACGCCATTGCACGCATTCCCACGGGCAAGGCGCCATCATCGGCACGGAACGTGGGCGAGTGGTGATCGCCTGGCGTCGTGCCAGGTTTCCTGACGCCCAACATAAAAAAGAACCCGGGCACCTCGTTGGCAAAAAATGAAAAGTCCTCGCCAGCCATCCATGGTTCGGCGAGAGCGATGTGCTCCGTCCCTACCGCGTCAACAAGGCTTGGCACAGACTGCTTAGTGAGCATCAGGTCATTGAACGTAACCGGTGTGACCCGGTCGTAGTCCAACTCGAAGGAGCCGCCGCCCGCACGCGTGATGCCGTCGAAGATTTCTCGCATCCGCCGCTCTACCGTATCCTGAACCTCAGGATCATAGGTTCTGACGGTCCCTTCGAGATACACGTCGCCGGGAATGATGTTGAAGCGAGTGCCGCCACGAATCAAGCCAACGGTCACGACGCTTGGCGTCAGTGGTGAGAGGTTGCGGGAGCGAATCGTCTGCAGGGCCGTCACCGCCTGCGCGGCCATGACGACTGGATCGATACTCAAGTGCGGCGCGGCTCCGTGCGCCTGCCGCCCTTTAATCGTGGCCCTGAAGTGATCAACCGAGGCAAGCGCACCGCCCGGCGTGTAGGCAACCTCCCCAACATCCAGATACGCGCTCGCGTGCAGCCCGAAGATGGTCTCTGGTTTGGGTTCATCGAAAACCCCTTCCTTCAACATCAGCGCTGCACCCCCTTCCTCCCCAGGCGGTGGGCCTTCCTCTGCCGGCTGAAAGATGAACAGGACAGTACCGGGAAGCTCGTCTCGCATCGCCTTGAAGATGGATGCCACCCCGAGCTGCACAGCAGTGTGGATATCGTGACCGCACGCGTGCATCACACCGACCTCCTGACCCAGGTAGGTCGTACGCCTTGTCGATGCAAAGGGGACATCGGTCTGCTCGATGACCGGCAGCGCATCCATATCGGCGCGAACAGCAACGACCGGACCAGGTTTGCTACCGCGTAACACGCCAACAACGCCAGTATGCGCAACATCAGTTCGGATATCATCAAAGCCGAGTGTGCGGAGATGGTCGGCGACAAGCTTCGCCGTTTTGACCTCCCGATTGCCGAGCTCAGGATTCTCGTGGATGTGATGCCTGATCTCGGTGATTTGCACCGACAGCCGCTCGACCTCGGCATCGATCCGCTCACGCTGGGCATTCGCCGAGGCGGCGCAGGCTGTAACCAGAACGACTACAAGAACAGTTCGGATCCACATGGCTCTATTCTACGCCTCGACTTCGTATAATGACGTCAGGCAACAACGTGACGCGAGCCCAGATGTGGCGTTTCACGGCAGTGAGGGCACTTGTAACTGTGCTAGCGTGCGGTGGGTGCACCAACGAGCCGACTGACGTAACGCTCCTGCCCGAAAACATTGTCACAAATAAGGGAGAAGGCCGGACCGTGACCGGGACGGTTCCGACCGCGCCCGATGGCTCTCTGTCTCTCGTACTGCTCGAGCCGCACAAACCTGGAGACTTCGCCGCACCTACCGAGCCGGCCGTCTTAGACCAGTTTGGTATGGCTTTTCTTCCAGCCGTTCTACTCGCGAAAGTGGGGCAACCGGTACACTTCACGAACAGCGAGGACGAGCTCCACAACGTGCGGGTGTTCGACATCAAGACGAAAGAGACCATCTTCAACATCTCGACGCCGCTGGATGGCGTCTACGCGCACATATTCGATCAAGCCGGCACCTATACCGTGGCGTGTGACGTCCATTCAGCCATGGGCGCCAGCATCATCGTCACGTCCATCCCGTACGCCGCCGTCGCCGACCGCGATGGACGCTTCACCCTGCACGACGTTGCTCCAGGCGCCTACACGCTCACCGTTCACACCGGAAGCGTTCGGCAGGAACGTGTCGTCGAGATCGCCAGTTCGCCGACCGAGCTTATCCTCAATGAAAAAGACGAAAACACTAAGCTGCTGGCACCTACAATTCCGCCATCGGGGCGATCGTGAAGGGCTGCTGACAATGTCTGGTCAGCCACCGAGCCCAATTCGCCGTTCGTCTATCAACGATTCAAGTGACAGGTCGATCCCGAACGTTATTATCACGCGCTACCACCAGTACGTGGTTAAAGGCAGCACTTGGTCATTTAGCGCCTGGAGAACGTTATGAAAACAGCGCAGGAACTCGCCGACTTCGTCGGCGGAACCCTCTTCGGGGATCAGGCCGTGGAGATTTGGTCGGTCGGAAGCCTTGAGCGCGCTAAGCACGGTGACCTCGCCTACGCCGAACCTAAATACCTCGACCGCATCGACGCCAGTCTGGCATCGTGTGTGCTCGTTCCGTCTGGTGAATTTCCTGGGCGAACCGTTATTCGGGTCGACAGCCCTCGGGTCGCGTTTGCGCGCGCGGCGCAGTGGCTCATTCCTCGAGATCGACCATTCGAAAGCGTCCACGAAACCGCCATTGTGGCGGAAACCGCCAAACTTGAGCCCGACGTAGCCGTCGGTGCGTGGGTCGTGATCGAGAAGGGCGCACGCATAGGTCCGCGCACTATCGTGTATCCGGGCTGCTATGTCGGCGAAGACTGCCACATCGGTGGGGACTGCGTCTTGTTCCCCCACGTGGTGCTGTATCCGGGCACGCAGCTCGGTGACCGCCTAACCATCCACGCCGGTGTGGTCGTGGGAGCGGACGGCTTCGGCTTCGTTTTCGACGGCACCAGTCACGTGAAGATCCCACAAGTCGGCCACGCGACCATCGCATCGGATGTCGAAATCGGCGCCAACAGTTGTGTCGATCGCGGAGCGCTCGACGAGACGGTCGTGGGTGAGGGAACTAAGATCGACAACCTGTGCCAGGTTGCTCACAATGTCCAGATCGGGATGCACGCGATCGTCTCGTCACAGACCGGAATCGCCGGCAGCTCGACCATCGGTAACCACGCAACGATCGGCGGTCAGGTCGGCATCGGCGGCTACTGCCGCATCGACGACCATGGGATGGTCGGGGGGCAGTGCGGAGTACCAAGCCGAAAGCGCGTGCCGGCCGGCGAGGTCTATTGGGGTACGCCTGCGCAACCGTTGAAAAACATCAAGGTGCAGCAAGCGCATCTGAATCGTCTGCCGAAAATAGCCGGGGAAGTGAAGCTACTGCGAGCCGAGCTCGACGCCCTGAAGGCAAAACTGGCCTAGGATGTACCATGAATTGGCTTGCCCCTGCAGCGACAGAAACCGGGTAGCTTAGGGACCCGCTCCCAACTGAGCCACTTTCGTGTTGCTGATTACCGAGCTCGGTCTGCCCGAGCTAGGGCGCGCTCGACCTGGCGGACAACCGTATCGACTGACAGCTCGTCCAGACAGGGCGGTCGACCGTCCGGTGACGGTGGCGTCGGGCACTCCTCGAAAAAGCGCTCCCGACATGGCGAACATGGGAAGTGAGCTGAAACAGCGATGCCGTCGACGCTCGGCCACGAGCGGGGCCCGGTGTGTCGGGGAGTGGACGGACCATACAGCGTGACGGTAGGCACGCCAAGTGCCGAGGCAAGATGCATCGGCCCACTATCGTTGCCCACATACAAGGTGCACCGTTCAATAAGGGCAGCGAGCTGCACCAGCGTTGCGCCTCGTACCAGCGAAATCATTGAATGCGTGGGCCAAGCTGGGGGTGCCTCGAATGGTGCTCGCTCGTGGACGATAACACGCAGGCCAGGATTGCGCTCAACGATCGTTTCCGTGAGAATGCGAAATCGCTCGGATGACCATGCGCGGGGGGTTTTGGCAGCCGCCGGGTTAATAAAAACTGGTCGAGTCTCAGCCGACCATCCGCCTCTCTCGAAAAACCGAGACGCATACCGGCGTTCGTCACCAGCCAGTGTCAAGGTTGCCACCTGGGTGCCGACCTGCACGCCGAGCACGGTCATTAGGTCTTCATAGCCCTCCGACCGGTGCCGGTTGGGCCTTGCCGCCACCGCCCGGGTGAGCAACATCCGGCGATAGTCAGTCGCGTGGCCGATGCGATGTCGGATTCCGGAAAGCCACGCCGTTAACGCCGCCTCGAACGACGGCGCCAGCACCACAGCGGTGTCGAGCCGCTCGGCGCGGAGCCGACGCGCCAGCTGCCACACCGCCGCAACCTGCCAGAGACCAGCGACAGCTGGAGCTTCAACGACCGCGTCGAGCGCCACAATACGTCTGGCCAGCTCAATGTGCTCCCGGCGTGCTATCCCGACGAGGTAGGCACCGGGCCGGGCCGCGCGCAGGGCCTGAACCGCTGGCAGCGCCATAACGATATCGCCCACCCAGTTCGGCAGCCGCACGAGAATGCGCGAAGATCCCTTCACTCGTGTCCTTCGCGAGAACAAGTTAGGACGGCGGTCCAGTGAGACCGAATAGCTTCGTGAAGTTTGTCGTCGATGGTGAGCACCGGCAACAGACACCTCGCTGACTCCTGCAACACGACCACGATCTCGTACATGTGACGCACCAACCCCCCGTCCGGATCGACAGCAACAGATTAACCGTGCCGTTGTCTGTTTGCAGGTAAATCTGCCAGGCTTCCAGCCCCCCAGGCAGCAACAGTGCTTGCAGAATAACCTGAGCCGTCACACGTTTGCCACAGCCGCTCTCGCTAATCAGACCAAGGGTCTCCTGCTCGTAGACGCCCGGTATCACGCCATTAACCGCTTTGACGGGACCGGTTAACGTCAGGAGCGACCGCGAGAACTTCTTGGCGCTAAGAGCAAGTCGCCACTAACGACCGAACCCGTCACACCACCCGGCACTTCTTCCCCCCCCCATCGAATTAGCTTGCAGAATCCAAAGCAGACAGGCTAGTGCCGTTCAAACTTTTCTCAGTAAGATCGATACATAATCACCAAGGTAGCCGTTAAGATGCGTCCTCGTATCCTACGTTCCACGCCCTACGTTAGGTGAAATAAATTAGAATGGCACTAGTGTTCCGCAAGATGTTCGACGAGACCGTTCTCGAGTTCACCGGCGTCGACCTCCTGCGTGACGGACGCCCGATCCTGAGTCGGATCGGGTGGCAGGTCAGACGCAACGATCGTTGGATCGTTTGGGCCCAAACGGTTCTGGCAAGACGTCGCTCTGCCGTATCGCGGGGCTGTATTCACATCCGTCACGCGGGTGCGTGAAGGTGCTCGGGCATCGGGTGGGTCACACCGACGTCAGAACGCTACGGGCTAAAGTCGGTCTCACGAGCCACGCGCTGGCCGACATGATCAGGCCAGGCTTGCCGGCCGCCGACGTAGTAGTAACTGGAAAGAACGCCTCGCTGGCACCGTGGTGACACCAGTACACCGGCGAGGACCGGCGCAGGGCGTCAGATCTCCTCACCCAATTCGGCTGCCAAGAACTGGCCGACGCGCGGTTTGAAACCCTCTCATCAGGAGAACGGCAGCGAGTACTCTTGGCACGCACACTCATGAGTAACCCGTCGCTGTTGCTCCTCGATGAACCGGCGGCCGGCCTCGACCTCGCCGGCCGCGAACAGCTGGTCGCGCAGCTCGCGCGCGTGGCGGCCGACGATGGCTCTCCGGCGACCGTGCTCGTGACCCATCACGTGGACGAAATCCCACCCTGCTTCACACACGTACTGATGTTGTCGACAGGCCGCGTAGTGGCTCAGGGGCCTCTGGATAAAATGCTAACCTCGGACCGCCTCTCAGGTTGTTTCGGGCTATCCCTCAACCTCGAACAACGGGAGGGACGCTGGATGGCGTGGGGGAGCTAGGATCGCCATCCGTCGTCCGTCCGTGGTTTGTCCGTCGTCGTCAACTAAGTCGCGTCCGTCCATTGCGGGGCGCGACGAATACTATGATGTACGTCAGGATTCGCCGCTCGCCGTTTTGGAGATACGCCGCCTTTCAGATTCCAGGCTGGATTCTGGCAGCCGTGGCCGGATGGTGGCTGCACGCTGCCCTTGGTGTTCCTAGATGGGCCGCCGTGACCATGTTGGTAGTCTGGGTGATCAAGGACGTCGCCCTCTACCCCTTTCTACGCTCGGCGTACGAAGCGAACAACTACTTGCCCATGGATCGACTCATCGGTGATTGGGGGACGGCTGTGGAGCCGCTGGCTCCGCGGGGGTATGTACGCATACGTGGCGAGCTCTGGCTGGCCGAGGTTAAGCCGCCCGCGACTATCGAGGCTGGAGCGAGGGTCCAGGTTACCGATGCCAAGGGGCTGACGTTGACGGTGCACCGGCTTAGGCCCAACGACGACAGAGGTTAGCAGTCCTTGCGAGGCCACGGAGGCACTGCGTCAATCGCTCGTAGCACGACCGACCGCGCCGGAGCCGCCAGCGGGCTCCGTCAGAAACCACTCCACCGTCAGCCGCAGCCCTTCCTCGAGCGTCACACGTGGCTCGAAGTGCAACAATTGACGGATGCGCGAGACATCAGCTTGGGAACCGCGAACGTCTCCCAGCCGTGATTTGCCGTAGATGGGCTCAATAGTAGTGCCGGTCGCCTCGCAAAGTGTCGCGAACAGCTCATTAATAGAGGTTCGGCCACCACGCGCCAAGTTGAGCACACACCCGCAAAGGTCCGGCGCTGTGCACGCCCTGGTGACGCCCTCAACGACATCTGACACGAAAGTGAAGTCGCGTGTCTGATCCCCGTCACCCTGTATGGTTGGCCGTCGCCCAGCGATGAGGACGGAAATAAACAGCGAGATCACACCAGAATAGGGTGAGTCTGGTGCCTGCCGAGGCCCGAACACATTGAAAAACCTTAGCGACACTGTGTCAAGCCCATATAACGTGGTAAATATCTGCCCGTGCCGCTCGCCGATGAGTTTTTGCAACGCGTAGGGTGACAGCGGCGCCGGACGCATCTCCTCGTGCTTCGGTAAGGTAGGTGACTCTCCGTATACCGACGAGGAACTCGCAAACACGACGCGTCGAACGCCAGCGTCTCGCGCGGCAAGGAGAAGTAGAAGCGTCGCGTCCACATTCGCGCGATAACTCGCCAGCGGATCGCGAACCGACCGAGGAACGGATGTGATCGCCGCCATGTGCACAATGTAGTCCATACCGGCGCCCCCATGACTCGCCACGCCAGGCTTCGCTAAGTCGTCTTCGATAAACTCAACCCCGTTGAGATGTTCGATGTTGCGACGTCGGCCGGTCGACAAATCATCGATGACCCGGACCGGCTCGCCGCGAGCGACCAGAGCATCAACAACGTGCGACCCGATGAAACCGGCTCCGCCGGTGACGAGGTAACGACTCATCGACACTACCAGAGTTCCCGGAACTAACCGCTGGAAACACCTAAAATCATCCGAAGGGTGTTCGCGTAGCAGACCTTCCGTGGGACATCATCCGGAAAGTCCGTACCGTACAACTTCCAAAACGCGCAGAACCTCCGATGGTAGTCGAAGCGCTCATCTCGGGTTTCGAAGGTTCGCCAGCAATACGGTGCCAGGCGACGAGCCGCGCGCGGCGCTGTCTCTGGGTGGGGCGCGAGCGACGCGAACGTCGCGGCGAGCACAACGACACATGCGGCAACCGTCAAACGTTAGACCATGTGGCCTCCGAATCCGCGCGATGAAGGGTTCCGCCGCAGTCGAGCCGTAAGCCGAATTCTGTGCCGGCGCTATCGCGATAGTTCGCAATCGCGCGCGGTGACGACCATTCATCTAGCCACGCCATCGCTGGCGTGGTCCAGCGACCTACCCGGAGGCTTTCGGCGGGCCACCTGTTAACGCCTCCCTATTTGGTCTTGCTCCATGCGGGGTTTAGCCTGCCATTCACCTTGCAGTGAACGCGGTGCGCTCTTACCGCACCTTTTCACCCTTACCCACCTTCGCCCTTGCGGGCCTCGGCGGGCGGTATATTTTCTGTGCCACTTTCCTTCAGGTCACCCTGACCGGGCGTTACCCGGCGCACTGCCCTGCGGAGTTCGGACTTTCCTCCCCGCACGTCCGTCGTCGCGAACGCGCGCGGCGATCGTCTGGCCGGCTGCGGCGGAATGTCAAAGAGCCTGGCTTAGCCGTCCGTTTCCTGACTGATGCGGTACTGCTCGAGCTTCTTGTACAGGTTGCTGCGTGGCGTATCGATTTCCTCCGCGGTCTTGGAAATGTTCCATCTGCGCTCACGGAGTTTCCCGACGAGAAACGCGCGCTCACTCGTTTCCTTGAACGCACGTAGCGTGCCAGCTGCCCCGGCTCTATTATCGGCAGCCGCGATCCGATCGTCAACACGCAATACCGTACGGACAGTGTCGACGTCGATGGTCTGATCTGGCGTCATGACCAGCAATCGCTCAACCGAATTCCTGAGCTCTCGGATGTTACCCCGCCAGCGCAGTCGCATCATGGCCTGCACGGCGGCGGCACTAAACCGCTTCGGCTTGAAGTTGTTCTCTCGCTCGAATAGCTTCGAAAAATGACGCACGAGCTTCGAGACATCTTCCGTTCGATCTCGGAGCGGCGGCACATGGATCGGAATAACACTTAAACGAAAGTAGAGATCTTCCCTAAATTCGCGTGCCTCAATCGCCGCTTCCAGATTCTTATTGGTCGCTGCAATGATCCGCACGTCGACCTTCATAGTGCGCGATGAACCCAGCCGCTCGACCTCACCCTCCTGCAACACGCGCAGCACCTTCGCCTGGGCTTTTAAACTCATATCGCCAACTTCGTCAAGGAAGATAGCACCTCGGTCAGCTTGACCGAATTTTCCGATCTGCTTGTCGGTCGCTCCTGTGAACGAGCCTTTTTCATGGCCGAAGAGCTCAGACTCGATCAGGTCGTCCGGAATCGCCGCACAGTTCACCTGCACAAAACGCTCGCGGGCGCGCGGGCTGTTTCGGTGAATGGCACGCGCTACCAGTTCCTTCCCAACCCCACTCTCCCCGTGGATGAGTACCGCGCTGCGAACCTTAGCCGCGCGCCGAATTTCTTCTGTGACTTGAGCCAGCACGGCGCTGTCGCCGACCATCTCATGCCGCACCTCGGCGGCGCGCCGCCAGCTTCGGTTCTCGTCTCGTAGCTGGCACTGATCCAACGCGTTTCGGATGGTCACCGCGACGCGTTCGGTCGACAACGGCTTCTCGAGGAAGTCGAAGGCACCGAGCTTCGTCGCCTCGACCGCCGTCGCGACGTTCCCGTGACCAGAGATGATCACGACGGGCAACAGCTTGTCGATCTCTCGGATACTCCTAAGAACGTCGAGTCCGTCCATTCCAGGCATCTTGATGTCAAGGAGGACGAGCGCCGGACTGTCACGCTTGACGCACACGAGTCCTTCTTGTCCACTTGCCGAAAGGATACATTCATATCCGTCATACTCGAGAATCATCTTCAGCGAGTCGCGAATCGCAGCTTCGTCGTCGATCACGAGAATGCAAGATTTCATCGTGCTCGTCACCCGTCAATCATCAACCGCCGTCCATTAACCGTCAGCGGTTTCGCCTTTGCTTCTGGCCGCTGGTCTCGGGAACCTCGCGACTCATTATAAATTTCAGCCGCTCGAACGCCCGTCATCTATTCGAGCACCTCAATGCACTGAACTCCTCCGCGGAGATCGCCTGGGCGTTCGGGAAAATTGTATGCGGGACAGCGGCAACGCGGAAATGGTGCGTCAACGATCCCGAGCGAGCACGTAGTCGGGCAAGGCCAGCAGAGCATCGCGCTCTGGAGACGGTGGAAAAACGCCCAGGTGTCGCTTGGCGATTCCGGCGTATTCGACAGCCTTGGCGTGCGCGTAGTCGATCGCCCGATGTTCCCGGAGCAAACTCGACAGCTCGCGCCATGACTCGAGCGAAATCGCCCGGTCGTTAACAGCCGAGCGAATCAGATCGCTGGCTCGACCACCATCACGCTGCAGTAGATGGATGGCGGCCAATGTGACCTTGCCCTCGCGCAGGTCACTGCCAACCGGCTTACCCAATGCCGTCTGATCAGCCGTGAAATCGAGCAAATCGTCAACCAACTGGAAAGTGACACCGAGGTGAAAACCGTATTCCCGGAGCGCGACTTGTTGGTCATGATCGGCCTTGCCCAACATGCCGCCGATCTCGGCACATCCACCGAACAGATAGGCCGTTTTGCGACGAATGATCTCAAAGTGCTCATCCTCGGTGATATCTGCGTCGCCGGTCTTGGTGAGCTGATGCAGTTCACCCTCGATCATACGGAGGGTCGCCTCGCATAGCAGCCGGACAATGTCGAGTGAGTCGCGGCTCAGCGCCATCCCCATCGACTTGATATAGAGATAGTCCCCGAGGAGCACCGTGACGTCGTTGCCCCAGCGCGAGTGTGCGGCCAGACGGCCGCGCCTCAATTCCGAATCGTCGACAATGTCATCGTGGACGAGAGTTGCCGTGTGAATGAACTCGACTACCGACGCGTATAGTACCGCCCGGTCACCCTGATAGCCGCTTATTCTTGACGCCATGAGCAACAGCGCTGGGCGGACCCGCTTGCCACCGCTCATTTGGAGATATCGTGCGATCTGAGGAATCAGCTCGACACGCGATTTGATGTGATCGGCGTAGGCCCCCTCGACCGCATCGAGCTCTCTCTGGATCGGCTCGAAGATCTGCGCGAGGTCGGCTGGAACGGACGATTTAGTCACAGGGGCCTCACTAAGGCATCAGACCACACTTTCGCTGCAAGCGTCAACGTGACAAGCCTTTAGCAGTATTCAACGCATGGCCGCCTAGTCACCGAACAGTGACACAAACGCCGCCGTCGTTTCCTCCACGGTTCGAGTCCGTGACTGGCCGCGGACCTCGGCTAGTACATCGACAACATGGGCGACCCACGCCGGCTCATTCCGCTTACCACGAAATGGTACCGGCGCCAGATACGGGCAGTCGGTCTCGGTCAATAAACGGTCACCAGGCACAATCGCAGCAGCGTCACGGATAGCAGTTGCCCGGCGGAAGGTAATGATGCCGGAAAACGACAGGTGGAAGCCCAAGTCCAATGCGCGGCGGGCTAAGCCAGCATCGCCGGTGAAACAGTGAAAAACGCCCCTGACTTCACCGCCCCCGGCTTCCCTCAGCACGTCGACCGTGTCGGCGTCCGCATCGCGCGTATGGATGACGACAGGCCAGCCGATCTCGCGTGCGAGCCAAACCTGCCGGCGAAACACGTCGCGTTGGATCTCACGCGCAGAGAGGTCATAGTGATAGTCGAGACCGATCTCTCCAAGCACCCGTGCCTGTGGCTGCTTGGCAACAGCCGCTCGCACAGTTTCCTCAACATCATCGAGCCGGTCTACGAACTGGCCAGCCTGGTGTGGGTGAACGCCAACCGCGAACCGCACGTTCGGCCAGCGCACAGCGATCTTTTCGGCTCGGTGCCACTCCTCAGGTTTCGTGACATCGAGAATACAGAGAGAGCGGTAAACTCCCGCAGCCCGTGCCCGATCGATGACGGCGTCCAGATCGGCAACGAACGCCTCGTCGGCTAAGTGACAGTGGGAATCGATCACGCTCCGCCACCTCACAACCCGGCTAAGCAGGCCCCTCGGGGCCAGCCCTATCCTTATCTTTACTAGCGAACTTCCGACCCTGGTGGCACAGCACCAGGATTATCAGGAACAAGTAGCACAGGTTGGCCGTCCGGTGTGGTTGCCGCTAACAGCATGCCATTCGACTCGACGCCCATCAGCGTCGCCGGCTGTAGGTTAGCAACAACAATCACTGCCCGCCCAACCAGCTCCTCTGGAGAATACGCCTTTGCAATACCAGCAACTATTTGCCGAACCCCGGAGCCTGTCTCGATTTCCAAACGGAGCAACTTTTTCGATTTCGGAACGGCCTCGACCACCACAATGCGGCCGACGCGCAGATCAAGCTTCGCGAATTCGTCGAACGAGATCCGCGATGGTTCTCCAACCGTTGTAACGGCTGACGGTGACATACGTTCCTCCTTCGTTTGGCCATCTGGCGCAGCGCTAACGGTCTAGGCGCGGCCATAATGGGTCGCTCTTGGCGATAACGCGCTCTCGGCCTGGCGACGCGGCCCAGGCAGCGTCGCGCTCGAGGTTAAGGGCGCTAACATCTCGCGTCTCGCCGACGCGCCTGAGGATCTCGGCAGACGAACGTGGTATCACCGGCAACAGAAGGATCGCGGCCACACGTACCGCCTCGCTGATCTCGTACAGGCACTGATCCAGTTCTATGGCCCGTGCCGGATCCTTCGCCACCGCCCACGGCTCAACTCTGGCAATAAACTCGTTCGTCCGATCAATTAGACCAAAGACAGCCGCGACACCCTGGTGCAGTGCATAGGCATCCATGGCCAGCCGATACGAGGCCACCGCCGTAGTAACGGTAACGGCAAGTGGACCCGGAGGCTCGAGTGGAGTTTGCAGCCGGCCTTGCCGATACCGATGCGCCATCGAGGCTAGCCGGTTCACAAGGTTGCCAAAGTTGTTTGCGAGATCGACGTTGTAGCGTTCTTCAAACCGCTCCCAGGTGAAGTCGCCGTCCTGCCCAAACGCGATCTCCTTGGTTAAGTACAAACGAAGGGGATCTGGACCGAGGCGCTCAGCAGCGTCCAGGGGATCGAGTGCTGTCCCCTGCGTCTTACTCATCTTCTGTCCCTTCCAATGGACCCACCCATGGCCGAACACCTGACGGGGCAACGGCAGGCCCGCACTCATGAGCATCGCCGGCCAGATAACGCAGTGAAACCGTGTGATGTCTTTGCCGATGACGTGCAGGTCGGCTGGCCACCACGTTTTAAATAGCGCATCGTCGGTGCCGTAGCCAACGCCAGAGATGTAGTTAATGAGAGCGTCGACCCAAACATAGACCACGCTCGTTGGATCGATGGGCAGCGGAATACCCCATGCTTGATCGGTCCGACTCATCGATATGTCATCGACTCCGGCCTCGAGAAACTGGATGATTTCGTTGCGCCGGCTTTCAGGCTTGAGAAACGCCGGATGCGCAGCATAGTGATCCAGTAGCAGCTGGCGGTACTTAGACAGCCGAAAGAAATAGTTCTTTTCCTTAATCCACTGCGGTGGCTTCTCGTGAATCGGACAGTGGCCGTTGACGAGGTCTTGTTCCTGTTTGAATGCCTCGCACGAGACGCAATACCACCCTTCGTAGAAACCCTCGTAGAGATCACCGGCGTCAGCGATGCGCTCGACGAGTGCGGTCACGGCCACGCGGTGCCGTGGCTCGGTAGTACGGATGAAATCGTCGAACGAGATATCGAGTCGTCGCCACACGTCGCGGAACGCTTCCTCCATCCGGTCGCAGAACACCAGTGGGTCGAGACCCAGCTCCTTGGCACGCTGATAGACATTCTGAGAATGCTCGTCGTTCCCCATCAGAAACCGCGTTTCGATGCCGCACAGACGTTTGTATCGCACAATGACATCAGCCACCACCTTCTCATAGGCGGTCCCGAGGTGCGGCCGACTGTTTACGTAGTCGATAGCGGTGGTCAAATAGAAACGAGACATTAGAAGATTATTTCCTATCCAGATAGGCTTGCGTGGCGATTGCTTGCACCGCTTTAACCGATAAGCCATGCTTGCGTGCCAGTCTAGCGCAATCCTCGAACTCGGGCGAGGCATTGTGCACCGCACCGCCCCGTCTCGCCACCTTGAAGCGAATGGTGCCAATTGAGGTCTCGACAGCGAGCTCCTCGCGCTCAAGACACTCTCGATGGACCTCGGAGAACCGAATGCCGATCGTCGTTGTCTCCTTGAAAAGCACGGCACTAAGTGCCTCGCGCTGCTCCGGCTGCGCAATAACCGTCACCAATGTTCCGGGCCGGTTCTTCTTCATCTGAATCGGCGCATAGAAAACATCCAGCGCCCCCTTCAGATATAACTCATCCATTAGGACACCGAAGATCTGTGGGTTCA
Organism: Vicinamibacterales bacterium; assembly: GCA_965197375.1. Classification (GTDB taxonomy): domain Bacteria; phylum Acidobacteriota; class Vicinamibacteria; order Vicinamibacterales; family UBA8438; genus CBDAMZ01. Next base: position 149,943 of record CBDAMZ010000007.1, on the reverse strand, counting down.
TGTCGTCGATTTCGCACTCGATGACGACTACCTGATCGAACGAACCGGTCGCGGTCGCGTCACCAACCAGGACACGCAGCACGTTCGGTGTCCCTGCTAGATCGCGATCGCCAGCCCCATAGCCGACTTGCCGCACCACCATCGGCGGGATCGGTCCGTAAGCGTGCGCGTAGTTGGTGACCAGAAGCGCACCCGTCGGAGTGAGCAGCTCTGCCTTGGTCCCGGTCGAATAGATCGGCACGCCCTCGACGAGACAAGTCGTTGCCGGTGCTGGTACGGGCAGCTCCCCATGCTCACACGTAACGGTGCCAGACCCCACGTTGAGCGGGGACGAAACGATCCGATCCACACCCAGCCGTTCCAACGCGAACACTACGCCGATCACGTCGATAATCGAATCGATGGCACCAACCTCGTGGAAGTGGATCTCTTGTACCGGCTGCTGATGGATGGCCGCCTCAACCTCAGCCAACCGGCGGAAGAGCCCGGTCGCGCGCGCTTTACCCGCCGTAGATAAACCGGAGCGGTCGATAAGTTCGACAATTTCAGGCAAGCCACGATGGTAATGAATTTGTCGTTTGGGCTCCGCCTCCACGCGGAACTTGGTTGCACCAATGCCGCCCCGTTCGACCCGCTCTGCCTCGAGGCCAACGCCATCGAGGAACAGCGTGGCGACCACGCCTCGCAGCTCCTCCAACGGCAATCCGGCATCAAGCAGAGCGCCGAGGATCATGTCCCCGGACGCGCCAGAGAAACAGTCGAAATAAAGGATGCGAGACATGCAACTAGTCGGCCAGGGGGACGTAGGTCCACTGGCCTGACGCCGTCAGTTCAGCCCACCCGGTTAAATAGATCCCGTCATCGGCCCAGTCAACACGTTGCGAACCCCCAGGGGAGACCACGTCGATGCTCCGCTCAGCGCCGCCGTAGACTGCAGCCGCAACCGCCGAGGCGCAGGCACCAGTGCCAGAGGCGGAGGTCGGTCCCACACCGCGCTCCCAGATGAGAATCCGCACGCGGCTTGGCCGCTCGACCTCGACGAACTCAACGTTGGTCCCGTTCGGAAACGCCGGGTGGGTCGCCAGCTGCGGCCCGAGCCGTCTAAATCGTGCTTCGTCGAGGGCAGAGGTCAGTACGACGCACTGCGGGTTTCCAACAGACAGCACGACCGCCGCGATCCGCTCACCGGCCGCATCGAGCTCCAATTCGCGAAGGTGTTTGGGCTCGCCCATAAATGCCCGGAACACATAACGAGGGTGGGCATCCTCAATGAGCGTTAGGGTCTTGATCCCATCACCGGTCTCGATAACGATTTCATCGAACGGATCACCTGTGCGATCGGCAACTGGCATCCCAGCGACAACGGCAGCGAGGCACCGAACGCCGTTACCAGATACTTCCGCAGGGCTGCCGTCAGCGTTAAACAACGTCATCGCTGCCCCAGCGGCCGTCCGACGGTAGAAGATGAGTCCGTCGGCACCAATACCGCGGTGTCGATCGCACGCGGCCAGCGCGACGGCCGCAGCCTCACCTACCCCGACCACATCTTCGCTAATGAAGAGGAAGTCGTTTCCGTAGGCGTGAGCTTTGATGAAATCAAAGGACATTAGGGAACCTGCATCCCATGAAACACCCAGGTCAACCCCGCGGTGAGGCCGACCGTGGGATCGCGCGATGTCAGTCCAGCAATAAGCGCAGCATCGATCCGCACAGGACCACGTGTATAGCGCGTCCCGACCCGCATATGCGAGGAGCTGTCGGTTCCTGGTGGAGGCTCTCCACGGCGTGTGCTGGCGTGACCATTCAATTCGGCAACGATCTCAGCAGCTTGAGTTATGGCCCGCGCCACCGACAACCCATACATAACCACATCGTTCTGACGGTCACCACGCGTCGGGTCACTGAGGATCCCCAGGCCAATATTCCCAACGACGCGTGTCGAGCCGATTGTCTTGCCGACCAAGAGAGTGTTGATGAAGTCTATCGTGTCAAGACCAAGACCGCTCTCGTTTCCGGCATTCGGCAGACGCGTCGCAAAGCGCAGTGCAATAGCCGGTCGACGACTGCCCTCGGACACAACCAGAACCTTGACCCCAATGACAATGTCATCCATGTCTACCGTTGTGTCGCCGCTAAACCTCAGCCGCGAGGACAGCGGCGCCTCCATCCGCTTGGTCACGCTCAGGCGCTGATAGGAGATGCCGTCGATCTGGATTTCAGCGATTGAACTTACGCCGATGCTAAGACCCAAAGTCGGCGTCCGAAACCGATGGCCTTTAAGCCCTGAGACCGAGTAAGGCTGGTTTCGAACGTAGTCAAATCCCCCCTCCACCAGCACCAGCCCGCTTCCAATCGACTCAGGGTCTTCGGTGACGAGTGGTCGCTGCTGGGCGTGAACGCTTACCGCCGATATCACGACCCCGACCACGCCGATCAGGAACAATAGCCGTCGAAGAAACATTGTCTCTCCTAGAGAGTCGTCATCGATTGCCGGGCGCCTTGTTCACACCAGCGTCAAGAAGGCTCCCCACCGGCCGGACACTCAGCGCCCCATCGCATGTAGGCCAACGCCGTGGCGTCGTAGACGGTGTGAGCAATAATCGGCGCCAGGAGACCCTCGGTCCACAGCGCGAGCCCGCCAAGCACCCCGCCCATCACGGCTACCCAGCAACTAAAGGCTAACGTCCCGTTGCCGCCCATGTGCAAGACTCCGAAGATAAGGCTGGCCGGCACGAGCCCAACCTCCGGCTGCAGCGCCCCGCGGAACAATAGCTCCTCTCCGATACCAGCGGCAACGCTGATAACGAGCACCTCACGCCGGCCGATAGTTCCGAACAGCGGTTTTAGAGTGTCTCGGTACAATCGCCGAACCGCCCGCACGCCAGGAAGCTCCGGCGCGTAACAGAGCAGATAGAAATTGACTGCGGCCAGACCGCCAGCCACCACCGCGCCTCTCAATGCGTCGCCCAGCCACGAACCGGCGCCGAGGCTCGCCGGGATGTCGCGTAGCCACATCCACAGCGCCGCCATCAGAACCAACATGGCTTCGACACCGACCACCACCGTCAGGAGCTGCCTCGTGGCCACTCGTTCCCTCGCATGGTCTGGACACCGCCTTTGAATCGTACCGGGTTTCTCGGAGACCGAATGCGTTGAATCAGGCCACCTCAGCCTGCTCATAGTACTGCGCCTCGAACTCTGCTGGTGGAATGTCCCCGAGCGGCCCCAACAGTCGTCGTGTGTTGAACCAGTCCACCCACGTCAAGGTGGCGAACTCCACGGCCTCGAGGGTGCGCCACGGGCCCTTCCGTCGAATCGCCTCCGTCTTGTACAAGCCGATCACCGATTCGGCGAGGGCATTGTCATAGGCATCGCCTTGGCTGCCGACCGACGGCGCGATGCCGGCGTCCACGAGGCGATCCGTGTACCGCATCGAGAGATATTGCGACCCGGCATCACTGTGATGTACGAGGCCGGTGAGGGCGTCGCCCCGGCGGGCGTAGATCGCCTGCTCCACCGCATCCAGCACAAAGTCCGTGCGCATGGAGGCCGACACCCGCCAGCCCACAATGCGTCGCGCAAACACGTCGATGACGAACGCGACGTAGCCAAAGCCGCCCCAGGGTGCGACGTACGTGAAATCGGAGACCCAGAGCTGATTCGGACGGGTGGCCACGAATCGGCGGTCAACGAGGTCCACCGGGCGACCGCCCTCACCGGCGTGGGTCGTGGTGACCCAGGCCCGGCCCCGGCAAGGCCCATCGCGCGCATCAGGCGCGCCACGGTGCAGCGCGCCACGCGGACGCCGTCCCGTCGCAGCTGCTTCCAGACTTTCCGGGGGCCGTAGACCTGCTGGTGCGCGTCATAGACCCGCTGAATCTCGACGCGGAGCTGACCGTCGCGCTGCGCCCGTGCGGACCGGCGCGTCGGATGTGTCCGTCCGCTGGTGCCGATGGCGATGAGTCCGTCGACGGGGCGATCGGCAGCACGGCGCAGATCGGCTCGACCCCGACCACGGCGCGATGGTCGGCGATGAACTGGACCATCGTGGCGACGTCCTCCGGCGGTCGCGCTCCGCCTGGGCGAAATACGCGAACGCTTTCCGCAGGATCTCATTCGCCCGCTTCAGCTCCTTCAACCGCTCCCGCTCGCTCGTCGTCAGGCCCGGCCGATGCCCAGCATCACGCTGCGCCTGCCGCACCCACTTCCGCAGCGTCTCCGCCGTGCAGCCGAGCTTCGGCGCCACCGACTGCAGCACCGCCCACTCTGAGGCGTGGGCCTCCCGGTACTCCTCGACCATCCGGACGGCACGTTCGCGCACTTCCGGAGAAAACCGACTGGGACGCCCCATAGCCCCCATCCTCCCAAGCAATGAGGTCTCCGAGAAACCCGGTGCGATTCACCTTCCGTAGAAGGTCCTCGGCACAAAGCGAGACTCCCGTCACGGACCGCCACCGTATTGCTCGCCGTGTCAGGTTCGGCCATTCAGAAGCTGCGGGCACTGTCGAGCAACACGGTGACCGGGCCCTCATTGACAAGCCCGACCTCCATCATCGCTCGAAACACGCCGGCCTCAACCCTCACGCCGGCAGCCCGGAGCACGTCGATCAGCGTGTCGTAGACGGCGCGTGCGGCGGACGGCGGCGCGGCACCGTCAAATGACGGTCGCCGCCCGCGTCGGCAGTCGCCAAACAGCGTGAACTCGGAAACCACAAGCACGGCTCCGCCCACGTCCGTCAGAGACCGGTTCATTTTGCCCTCGTTGTCCTCAAACAAGCGTAGTGTCCGGATCTTGCTAGCGATGTAGTCAATGTCCACTTGGGTGTCGTCACGACCTACCGCAACGAAGACGAGGAGCCCACGCGAGATCAGAGCAGCGGTCCGTCCATCAACGGTAACAGAGGCGGAGCGCACCCGCTGGACAACGACTCTCATGGAGTGAAGGCGACAAGCGACTCGCTGCCCAGTCTATACGAGAAGCAATTGATCAAGTGTGCGTGCCCACGTCATCGTGGCAGCGTGTTGGCGGGCGGCACTCCCTAAGCGCTCAGCGAATCTGCGATCGTCCATTAACAACGCCATGGCTGCCGAGAGCGCCTGAGGAGAAGGAGCTACCACTAACCCAGTCGTCTGATCTCGGACCAGCTCCGCTGGTCCACCGCTGTCCGTACAAGTGATTACTGCCTTCGCCGAAGCAAATGCCTCGACCGTTACCAGACCATAGTCTTCGTGAGCAGCTGGGAAGCAGACGGCACGACAGCGCGCGAGATAGTCCAGCAACTCCTGGTCACTTACGGCACCTCGCAACGTCACCCGAGATCCCAGACCGCGCCTCTTGACGTGGTGTTCGAGATCAGCCTTCGCACCGCCTGCACCGACGATCAGACAGCGAACAGCAGATGCCGCCGGCTGCGCGAGTGCCTCGATTACGAGATCGATTCGCTTCAACGGCGTCAGCCGAGATATCACGAGGAGGTAATCACCATATCCGTCACACCGATAGTCGCGAGGGGGTGGCGGTGGATACAACACTTCTGACGGAACCCCACCCCATCGGGTCAGCCGCGCCTGAATGGTTCGTGACTGTGCGAAAAGGCGTGTGACATTGTGGGCAAGCAAATAGCGATCAGTCGCGTGGATAAGGCGTCGCCGCACGCGCTCCTTAACGCGCGCCCGGTACGATAACGGCGCACTAAACCTGGGCCACAGATCGTAATACTCGCGCATCCTGTGATTAAGCCAGCACACGTGGACCGGATGGCGCACGGCATAACTCGGAAAGCGTAGGCTGATAACCTGATCGACCGGCTGACCCTCGTGCGTCTGGCCAACATCCGTCAGCCACGTCGAAAAATACGCGGCGGTTTGACGCCCGAACCGATTCTGGGGCGTGAGCGTTAACGCCGCGTCATGCCCGGCGTGCTTGAGAGCAGCCACGAGTGCATTCGCGATGACGAGATGGCCGCCAGCGGCGAACGGAGGATGGGAGGTTACGATTGCGATGCGGGCCACAACAAAAACAATACCCTTGCGCGCGAGTACCGACTACCGGACAACGTCACGGACGGCAAAAAAGTTCGCCGTTGCACCATCTGCGGTTACGGCCAGGTTGCTTTCACAACGTTCGAGCGTTCTGCCAGGGGTCCTTCCTGACCGAAACGCGCAGGCGTGCTCACAAAGAAATAGACAGTCTCACCAGACACTGGCCTATAGGTATTCCCTGGCGACACTTCAATGTGGTCACCGATATTACTCGCTGAGATCTGCTTACATGTCTGACCTGGTCTGTTCCACTCGTAGGCGCCCGCATACCATTGGCCGCTGAGTTTAAAGACGATCCACGGGTTGCCCTCAACAATCGTACCCCCTGCGCTAACCGACGGCCACGCGCCGGACTTGGTATGATTGATGCGGATGGGAGGATCTCCGATGGTCACGCTCGTGATCGTCGAGGTCACCGGCCAGCCGCTAATATTGGCATGTAGAAAGTTAGCCCCACTAAGATCGAACGCGTCCACCCCACTCCCAGATTCGCTCTCCGCCTCAGACGGCGTCGTGAACGCCCAGACGGCCGTGTACGCGCCGACCGCACGCTGACCCCTGCGTAGTTACTACGATCTCATTGGTACCCCAGACGCACCAGTAATACGTTGTTTCGTATTCGAGGTCAAAGTCAGGCTGGACGCTCGTGTACTGCGTCTGTGCGTGGGTACCAATGACACCGACGCCGGTGTTCGGCAGAGCAGTATGAGCGCCTAACTCACCAGCCAGCGTCGCAACAACGTTCTCGAACGAAAAATCTGTCGCGATCTGAAATTCGCACGTGACTGCGCCAGCATTTGCGCTGACTTCGCCATTGGCCACTTCCAAGACCGGGCGGACGCTGCTCACCGTCGTGCCGTTGGTAGGCTGCCATAAAAGGGGTACCTCGATCGTGACTGGGACCGGCGTCCGGAAGGTGCCCCAGCCAGACCATGGACCAAAGAACTCGTTGCGCTCAGCGCGCACACGCCATTGGTAGCTCGTGTCTTGGTTCAGCGGAACGACCACCGTGTGCGATGTCGTGTTCGGAGTCTGATCCGCCATGCCAACTGCGGCCAGGATTATGGTGCCATCATCGGCCACTTCCCAGACCTCAAAGCGATGCTGGAGTGCGGTCGACACAAATCGGCCCCGAGCATGTAAGACTGTCAGAGTCGGCCGTAACAACTCGCCGACGACTTCGCCGTTGTTTGGTGATTGCACGGTCGGTGCGGTTGCCTTCAATGTCGATCCATCAGGCGGCAGTCCGATGGCTTCAATCCCAACGGCACTCTGGGAATCCGATACCGCACCCGCCGCGCCCGGCACCACAGCCGTCGCACCCGCGCGCGTATCACGAGGGCCAGTTACTGGCGTAGGGGACGTCGGGGCCGATCCGCCACAGCTGTACACCAGCGTCACCAGCAACACGCCCATAATTCCGGCGACGCAGCGTAGCCCTGCCATGAGTACAGACATCCGCCGAGCGACGGCGTTTCTTGGGGGGGATCATCGGCCCCTCTACGTGTGCAGGCTGCTGGGCGGGCCCGCGGCGGGTGAAATTACTGCGAGTATAACATGGCTCAGCTCCGGTTGAAGACAGAACTGCTGATAGCTCAGTGAGTTCCGACAATTTGAGTTCTCCCGGTCGTCGCTGGGGATCAATGCGAATCCGGACGAACACCTCTTCGACCGACAGTGAACTCGCCGCACTAGCAACCGGATGTCGTCGCCGGTAACCAGAAACGCAGCGAGACAACCGATGGGCGAACCCTTGGTATCGGGCGAAAGCCCCCCGGCGGAAGCGCAGTATTCAGCGGGCAGCTGCGTGGAGCTGGGTCATGACAACGAGGGGGTCGTAGCTCACGGAACCCGGCCCTGCTGTGACACAGTCAGCAACCTCACACAGCGGCCAGGCTACTATACACGTGTGCTAGGATGGCGCCGACAAGGGATAAAAATGACCAGCCGTGGTGGCGTACCAGCATGGGTATTGGCAACGTTGCTGGCCAGTGTCGGGCTGGTAATGGCGACCAGCGCCGAAGCCCAAACAAGAGAATGGACCGGCAACGGTTTTGTCCGCGTTAACGGTGCTCACCAGTCTGGCAACCGGAGTTTTCAAGAACGTTTATCGTTTCTGCTTTACGACGAAGTCGCTGACTATACCATTCAGCACACATCCACCAGCGGCGTAGTGTTTGAAATTGGCGGTGGTCTGCGTATGTGGCGTAGTATCGCGGCTGCGATCAGCTTCACATCCTTCCAGACACGAAGCACACTCGACGTCAGTGGGAGCGTGCCACATCCGCTGTTCTTCGAACGGCCCCGGACCGCGCGCCTCCAGCGGACTGATCTCAGCTATCACCAGCTCGGCATGCACTTCCAGGCTGTGTACGTAATCCCTATCACAGAGACGATCGTCGTCTCCGTTTTCGGCGGGCCATCGGTATTCCATGTTAAACAGGATTCGGTGACCTCGGTCGTATCCGAGGAGGTTGAACCCTTCGACAGCGTAACTGTGAAAGCACTCACGCGATCCGCCGCCGGGACCTGTCTCGGCGCTAATGGCGGCGGCGACGTATCCTACATGTTTACGGAATGGGTGGGTGCCAGCGTCTTCGTCCGATACGCTAGCACATCGGTCGACTTGTCGACCGCAAGCGGTACGGCGTCGGTCGACGGCAGTGGCCTACAATTTGGCGGCGGCCTGCGTTACGGTTTCTAGTCTGGGTTGCCGTAGACCACTTTCCACAGACGTCGGTCAAGATCCCTTTGGCGGCTGTCCTCCCTCGGGCCTGCGGAGACAGCCGGCCGCTGCCAGAGCCTAGCACTGGTTTTCGTAAATACGGCGGCATTCAGCTGCCCACACATCCCGCCGCGCTTCGCGATTGCGGAATGTCGTCGTATTCGTTTAAGGGTACCAAGCGCGGTCATCTTACACAACCTGGAAAACTTCCGAGTGCATGTTGGCCGCCACCGCCAGATAGCTTGGATCAGGCCGGCCTTCACGACAGTTGATACACGGAAAAGGACCTGCCGGTCGAAAGATGGGAACTGAGTTGCCTGAGGCATCGCCGACTTAAATGGGAGGCTGGATTTTAGCCTTGAAAGCCCGCGGCACTATACGGTTGGAGTTGGTTGTTGATCCAGTCCGGAAGATACATTACCAATGACTGGGACAGGCTAGGAGAACCTATGCGATCGTTCGTCACAGGCGGGACCGGTTTCACCGGTAGCCATCTGGTTCGGCGGCTGCTCAAACGGGGGCACGAGGTACAGGTATTGGACACCGAGCCTGGTCTGTTTGCCGACGAATTACAGAAACTCGGGGCGGAGCTAACACTCGGTAGCGTGACCGACGCAGCGCTCGTAGACCGCGTAATGGCTGGCAGTAACCGCATCTTCCACCTCGCGGCGGCGTTTCGGAAGATCAACCTCCCGAATGAGGTCTACCACAAGGTGAACGCCATCGGGACGCGCATCATCGGTGAGGCAGCACTCCGCCACGGCGTGGTATCGTTCGTGTACTGCTCGACGCAAGGGGTGCATGGCGGCATCAAGTCGCCACCGGGAAGCGAGCGCTCGCCCATCGCGCCGGAGGACTACTATCAGCAGACCAAGTACGAAGGCGAGCAGGAAATCGCGGTGCTGGTCAACCGCGGGCTCCCCGCGACGATCTTGCGGCCGATGGCCATCTATGGCCCTGGAGATCCTGCACGCTTTCTGTTTCTCTTCCGTGCGGTCAAACGGGGTCGCTTCTTGATGTTTGGCGACGGTAAAACGCTGTATCATCCACTCTATATTGACAACCTGATCGACGCGTTTGAGCTGGCGAGCGAGCGGCCAGGTTACGGCGAAGTCTATCTGATCGGTGACGCCGAGTACCACACGCTAAACAACCTAGTGCGTGCCGTTGCCACGAGTATGGAGACCGAGGTTCGCATCCTCCATTTACCGTTCGCGCCTTTGTGGATGGCGGCTGCAACGTGTGAGACCGTCTGCAGGCCGCTCAGCATCGAGCCACCACTGTTTCACCGCCGTGCCGATTGGTTCCGCCAGAATCGAGCCTTTCGCATCGATAAAGCCAAGACCGAGCTCGGTTACGAGCCACGGGTTGACCTGTCCACGGGTCTAGCTAGAACCGCCGCATGGTATCGGCAGCACGGGTATCTGTAATGTGCGGCGTTGCCGGCTTGCTCGATACACGGCTAGACGCGCACGTTGACAGTGACGTCGTCAGCCGGATGGTTGACGCGATCGTCCACCGCGGACCAGACGATTCCGGGATCTACAATGGCGGACAGCTGGCACTGGGCACACGTCGCCTAAAGATCATCGACCTCGACGGTGGCCACCAACCGATGTCGAATGAGGACGATACTGTCTGGGTCACGTTCAACGGCGAAATCTACAATCACGCTGCCCGCCGCCGAGAGCTGATCGCCAAGGGCCACCACTTCAACAGCCGCTGCGACACAGAAGTTATTGTCCACGAGTGGGAGCAGCATGGGAATCGATGCGTCGACCAACTGGAGGGACAGTTTGCGTTTGCAGTTTGGGACGCACGTTCGCGCACGTTGATGTTGGCGCGCGACCGGCTCGGCATCAAGCCACTCTACTACCATTGGGAAGGCACGAGGTTGATCTTCAGTTCAGAAATCAAGGCGCTATTGGCCTCTGGCCTCGTCCCGCGTGAGGTAAACCTCCAATCCCTGTACCACTACGTCGGCTACGAGTTCGTACCCGCGCCGGCGACGATGTTCCTCGGTATCCAGAAACTCCCCGCAGGTCATCGTCTTACAGTTGCCGGTCAACGCTTGACGGTGGAGCCGTACTGGGATGTGCAGTTCGAGGCAGACGATCTGTCCGAAGCTGAATCCGTTCGCACCATCCGTCAACTACTACAAGAGGCGGTCGAAAAGCGGCTGATGTCCGATGTGCCGCTCGGTATCTTCTTGTCTGGCGGTCTCGACTCGACAGCCGTACTAGCACTCGCGCGCGAATCGACCGACGGGCCACTCCCAACTTTCACAATCGGCTACGCTGATGAAACCTTCAGTGAATGGGAGCACGCGCGTCGAGCAGCCAGGTACTACGGAACGGAGCACCACGAAATCGTCATCGAGCCGATCACTCCTGAGCTGATCGAAACTGCGGTGTGGCACCTAGACGAACCGATGACCGACCTGTCTTCGATTCCGTTTCATGTGCTGTGCCGTCAGGCCAAGCAGTATGCCACCGTCTGCCTCTCTGGCGAAGGAGGGGACGAGGTGTTCGCCGGCTATGATCGATTCATCGCGTCTAAGCTTGACCGTACGTTGTACTCGCGGTTACCAGCCGTAGCTCGACGGCGCCTGCTCGAGCCGGCCGTCGCGTGGCTACCAGATCGGCCGCAGAAAAAAGGTGCGATCAACCTGCTTAAGCGTTTCATCGATGGAGCAGCCCTGCCGGTAGAGGGCGGGCACATGCGCTGGCAGTACTTTTCGTCGGCCGATCAAGACCGCCATCTGTTCACGCAGACGTTCCTTGACCGAGTCACGCTCGACCCATTCGAACCCATCAGCCGGCACGGCAAGCGCGCCGGCAACGTCGACCGGTTGTCCCGTGAGTGTTACATCGACCTTAAGCTTACGATGCCAGATTCAGTGTTGATGAAGGTCGACAAGATGTCGATGGCCAGCAGCCTCGAGGTACGAGTGCCGTTTCTCGACCATCGACTGGTGGAGTTCGCGGCACGCATTCCATCACGCGACAAGTTTCGTGGCCTGCGCACTAAAGCGGTCTACCGGAAGGCCATGGCTGGGGTACTACCGCCATTCGTCCTCCAGCGGGGCAAGCAGGGCTACAGCTTACCTCTCAAGACTTGGCTTCGAAGTGAGCTGCGCGATTACATGACCACGCTACTCAACACCTCTCCCCTTATTCGCGAACACTTACACGTACCCTACGTCAACACTCTCATTGACGAACATGTGCGCCACGTTCGTAATCACAACCACGTCTTGTGGGCGCTAATGAACCTCGCGCTCTGGCATCGCCTATACGTCGAGGGACGCGAGCCGCAAGCCGCCTACTAGTGACGTTTAATTTTTTTTCCCAAGGACGTGGGAGCGTGTGGAAGCACAAATACAGGCTCCGGAGGTGGAGTGTGGTCATCGGGTTCCTCGGAGAACCAGACTGGAACAGTACTGGCGTCCTCCAGCTATGAAGAGTGGCATGGGTGCGCTGGCCGCCAGACTGACAGTGACGACCGGGCTGCTGGGTCTGCTCGTGTTTGTCGTTGCCGACCCGCGTGAAATTGCCATGATCATCGCGAACGCCAAACCGGTACCGATGGTCGCTGCGGTTGCGCTGAGTGCAGCGGACCGCGTCGCGATGGCATACAAATGGTGGTTGCTCCTGCGGGCACGACGCCTATCCGTCGGTCTGTGGATTGCGGTGCGGTGCTATTTCGCCTCCTCGCTCTACGGCCTGGTCCTCCCCGTAACGGTTGGCGCCGATGCCGTACGCATCGTAGCGCTCCGACAGCTAGGCATGCTGGAAGTAGCAGCATCGATCGTGATCGAGCGTTGGCTCGGCGTGATCGCGATGGCGTCGGTCAGCGTGATCAGTTGTCTGCTACTGGCGACGACAGTCACCGAATTCGCTGTGCAGTCGATCGCATTGTGGCTACTGGGTGGAATAGCCGTCGCCCTCGGCCTCTTCGTCACCTCTCTCCTCGTTGCCGAGCGCTGGGCGATCGGCCGAACAGCGGCGCCGTCACGGCTCCGAAAGGCGGCCGAGGCTTATAGTACCTATCGTCGACATCCCGGTGCCCTCGCCGTGTTTTACGGGCTGTCAGTTGCCGAAAGCCTCATGTCGGCGGTCGTTGCGTACGTCGTCGCCATCGGGCTAGGTATACCGCTGCCATTGTACGTCTGCGTGGCCACGGTGCCACTCGCGCTCGCCTCGGCGCGGCTACCAATTTCGCTCGGTGGGTTCGGTGTACAGGAAGCATCGTTCGTTTTCCTCGCTGGGCTGGCTGGTATTTCAAGTGCCAACTCGTTGTCGATCATGCTCGTGATGGACCTCGCGATGCTCGTCGCGTTGCTTCCATCCGTGCTCGACGGCTCGATGCTCACGTTGCGTCGCCAAGCGGCTACCGAACGGGTAGTATAATTGTCTCCCGTGGATCAAAAACTCGACAATGTGCCGCGCAAAATCTTCGACGCCTCGCGTAGCAAGCGCCAGAGATATCAGGAACTCATCGTTGGCCGACCTGGGTTTGGCGCACTCATTCGACACGAGGCGATTATCGCTCTTGCCAATCGAACGCCAGGTGCGCTCGGTTTATGGCTCCGCTCTCGACTGTACCCGTTACTCCTCGGCCAGTGCGGCCGTAACGTCTTTTTCGGTGTCGACGTCACGCTGAGACACCCTCACAAAATCCAGATCGGTCACGATGTCGTTATCGACGATGGGTGCGTCCTGGACGCCAAGGGTTCATCGAACACAGGCATCACAATCGGTAACGGGGTATTCCTCGGACGACACACAAGCATCAATACTAAAGATGGCGACATCGTGTTGGAGGATGGCGTTAACATCAGTGCTTTCTGTACGATTTTTTCAGCCAGCCACGTTCGCTGCGGCCGGAACACGCTGATCGCAGCGTACTCCTATGTAGTGGGCGGTGGTCACGATATCGTGCGAACCGACGTCTCGATCACCGAGCAGGCCCGTTCTTCTCGAGGGATTACAATCGGTTCGGATTGCTGGATCGGTACAGGCGTGTCGATCCTCGATGGCGTCACGCTGGGCCACGATGTCGTCATCGGTGCTAACTCGGTCGTAACGGAAGACGTGAACGACTTCGCAGTCGCCGCCGGCTCACCCGCAATCACCAGACGCTTCCGTCAGCCGATTATGGCATCCGGATAGAAACTCAAGGACGACGGCATGTGGCGCTGGCAGCAGTGGCTTATCTCGCTCGCGGTCACCGTCGGCGTCTTCTGGTATCTCCTCTCCCGAATTGACCTAGCCGAGCTTTTCAGCACCGCAACGTCCATGACACCCGGTTACCTCTGGGTGTTCGCGATTCTCCTGCTCACGGGCGCCTTGGCTCGAGCCGTCCGTTTTTGGCTCTTGATCGACCGCATGGCACCATTGCATCTATTAATCCTAATTGTGATGGCGCGAAACCTGTTCGTCGATCTACTGCCCGCACGTCTCGGCGAGCTGTCATATGTCTACCTGCTCACCAAACGTGCTGGACGACCGGCTGAAGATGGTCTGGCCAGTCTCTTCCTCGCGGTCCTCTTTGATTTGGTAGCCCTCGTCCCACTCTTAATTCTGGCAATTCTGGTCGTTGGCAGTGATGACATGATCTCAGTGCCGATCTTGGCCGGCGCGGCCGTCACCCTAGGCGCCCTGGCATTTCTGGCAATGAGGGCCGCGGTTCCGCTCGGCACATGGGTCGCGCGGTGGCTCGGTCCAGGGGACCCGCTTCAGTTCGAAACGGCGCCCTGGCGCGCCAAGGTGGCGCAACTGATTCGACGTACGGTCGAGGCACTCCGTAACGTTCGGAGCCGAGGTATTTTTTGGCGTGTTCTCCTGGTCTCGATAGTCGTACGCCTCTGCAAATTCGGAAGTTACTACTTTCTCGTCTTGGCAATCATGACCCCACTTAGCTACACGATTGACGGTCTGGGGTTCTTTCGCGTCTTCCTTGGTGTGGTAGCCGCTGAACTAGCGGCTGCCCTGCCGATCCATGGAATCGCCGGCTTCGGCACATTCGAGGTGGCCTGGATTTTAAGCTTTTCACGACTTGGCTTCTCGACCGAGCACGCGATCATGTCTGGCATCCTGACCCATGGCACGTCGCAAGTCGTGGAGTACAGCTTGGGAATTTGCGCGTTGCTCTACATGATGCGCCCGGGAGCCGTGAGAGCGTGACATCCCCCTCCACGCTGACGCCGCGGTCGCTTCTCGTCGCCGCCGCCATCTTCCTGGTGCTCGCAGTGATCCAGACCTGGCCGCTCGCGATAAACCCGGGGCAACTCTCGCGCAACGACAATGCCGATACCATGTTGAACGAGTGGGCAATTTCTTAGATCGCCCACCAGATAGTTCGAGACCCCATTAACTTATTTGACGCAAACATTTTCCATCCCCATCGGTACACACTGGCCTACTCAGAACCGCTCATCCTACCTGGCCTGATCGGGGCCCCGTTGCGATGGCTTGGTGCGTCGCCAGTTCTAACCTACAACCTGCTCCTTCTCATCGGCTTCGTCGTAACCGGATTAGCCATGTACGTCGTTGTGGCAACCTGGACCCATGACCATCTGGCTGCACTGCTAGCCGGGTCGCTCCTCGCGTTCAACAGTCACACGATGACCCGTTTACCCCACCTCCAGGCGATATTTGTCTTCGGGCTTCCGCTCTCGCTCTGGGCATTCGACCAACTGCTCACAAGCGGGCGCACACGTCATGCCGTCTGGCTTAGTCTCGGGGTGCTGGGCTGCGTACTGACATCAGGGCATCTTGCCATGCTCGTCGTGTTCGCCCTCGGAGCAGCCTTACTCGTACGGCCTGATGTCTGGTGGCGCGTGCAGCGCCCAGATGTGCTGTCAAGGCTAGTCATCGCCGCCGTTGCCACTTTTATAATCGCCGTGGTCCTGTTGTGGCCTTACCAAGTGCTCGGTGCTCAGGAGGATTTTCGTCGTCCCTAGAAGGACTCACCTCAGCCAATCCGCTGAGCTATCTCTCGACAGCAGTCCAGATCCACTACAACTGGTGAAGCTATCGCATCTTCCGCGTGCTCACCCACCACACACTATTTCCTGGCGTGACGGCGCTTGTACTGTGTGCAATGGCCTTTAAGCACGGGCGGTTGGGATCCCGGCAGCGCGACGCATGCTGGTCGCGATCGGCCTCATTGGATTCATAATGTCACTCGGAATGTCAACCCCGGTATACAAATGGGCCTACGAAATAATTCCGCCGCTTGGTGGGATCCGCAACACAGCACGATTCGGGTTTCTCGTTATCCTGGCTGTCGCTGGATTAGCTGGATTCGGTTTGGCGGCCCTACGCCAGCGTTGGCCAACTCGTTGGATGACAATGATCTCGCTCGGCGCCTTCGCCACCGCCGGCCTCGAGGCGGTTCACGCGCCAATGCCATACGTGCCGTACAAGGGTATTCCCGCGATCTACCAGCCGATCGCGGCAGACCCTGAACCGGTCGCTGTGCTCGAGTTGCCGATCTACGATGGTTCGTCTATACACAACAACGCTCGCTATATGCTGGCAGCAACGTCGCATTGGAAGTCGCTGATCAACGGGTACAGCGGACATCGACCAACCGACTTCAATAAGATAGCCCACCAGATGATGCAGTTCCCAGCCAACAGAACAATCGAGGCACTACGTGAATCGTACCGGGTTTCTCGGAGACCGAATGCGTTGAATCAGGCCACCTCAGCCTGCTCATAGTACTGCGCCTCGAACTCTGCTGGTGGAATGTCCCCGAGCGGCCCCAACAGTCGTCGTGTGTTGAACCAGTCCACCCACGTCAAGGTGGCGAACTCCACGGCCTCGAGGGTGCGCCACGGGCCCTTCCGTCGAATCGCCTCCGTCTTGTACAAGCCGATCACCGATTCGGCGAGGGCATTGTCATAGGCATCGCCTTGGCTGCCGACCGACGGCGCGATGCCGGCGTCCACGAGGCGATCCGTGTACCGCATCGAGAGATATTGCGACCCGGCATCACTGTGATGTACGAGGCCGGTGAGGGCGTCGCCCCGGCGGGCGTAGATCGCCTGCTCCACCGCATCCAGCACAAAGTCCGTGCGCATGGAGACCGACACCCGCCAGCCCACAATGCGTCGCGCAAACACGTCGATGACGAACGCGACGTAGCCAAAGCCGCCCCAGGGTGCGACGTACGTGAAATCGGAGACCCAGAGCTGATTCGGACGGGTGGCCACGAATCGGCGGTCAACGAGGTCCACCGGGCGACCGCCCTCACCGGCGTGGGTCGTGGTGACCCAGGCCCGGCCCCGGACGGCCCCGGCAAGGCCCATCGCGCGCATCAGGCGCGCCACGGTGCAGCGCGCCACGCGGACGCCGTCCCGTCGCAGCTGCTGCCAGACTTTCCGGGGGCCGTAGACCTGCTGGTGCGCGTCATAGACCCGCTGAATCTCGACGCGGAGCTGATCGTCGCGCTGCGCCCGTGCGGACCGGCGCGTCGGATGTGTCCGCTGGTGCCGATGGCGATGAGTCCGTCGACGGGGCGATCGGCAGCACGGCGCAGATCGGCTCGACCCCGACCACGGCACGATGGTCGGCGATGAACCGGACCATCGTGGCGACGTCCTCCGGCGGTCGAGCTCCGCCTGGGCGAAATACGCGAACGCTTTCCGCAGGATCTCATTCGCCCGCTTCAGCTCACGGACCTCGCGCTCCAGCTCCTTCAACCGCTCCCGCTCGCTCTTCGTCAGGCCCGGCCGATGCCCAGCATCACGCTGCGCCTGCCGCACCCACTTCCGCAGCGTCTCCGCCGTGCAGCCGAGCTTCGGCGCCACCGACTGCAGCGCCGCCCACTCTGAGGCGTGGGCCTCCCGGTACTCCTCGACCATCCGGACGGCACGTTCGCGCACTTCCGGAGAAAACCGACTGGGACGTCCCATAGCCCCCATCCTCCCAAGCAATGAGGTCTCCGAGAAACCCGGTGCGATTCAAACACCGTCGACGGTGACAATTGCCGCCTGTTCAAACGGCGACGGATAGAATGCCGATGCCGCATGCGACTCGTGGTGGTCGCCAAAACACAGCTTCCATGAATAACTGGAGGCGCGACGCTTGGCCTCCTTTGGCACCTCGAAGCCTTCAAGCGCGGCGAACTGTCGGCGAATGAGGTCTGGTAACCAGAGTTTCTCCTTCATCCAGAGGGGCATCGCTTTTAGAAACGAAGGGAACCCGACCGGGGCGTAGTCAAGATAGGTTTCAAGCAGCCTCTCGAACTTCACGATCGGCTTGTCGTAGAAGGCAACGTAGTCGGGTTGGTCCGGGGTGAGTCCAGCCTCGTCGAGGCCGTAGGCAATGGCGTGAGTGGGAAACACGTGGTCGTGCTTCTTACGGGAGAAGCGTTCCTCCTGAGCGGCGGCTACAATCTCACCGTCTACAAGGAGACAGGCTGCCGAATCATGATAGTAAGCGGAGATTCCAAAGGTGGTAGTCATCGACAGCCAAAAGGTAAGACATGGCTGGTGATCGAAGTGCTAGAAGAGCGTGTATATAAATGGAGCTACAACCGACCCTTGCGAAGCTACGATCAACAACCCAGCCAAGACCAGCACCGCCACAATCGGCAGCAACCAGTATTTCTTGTTGAAGCGGATGAACTCCCAAAACTCGCTCAGAACTTGGATCTTTGACATCAATTAAACGTCCGCCGGACAGAACCTGAAACCTCTCCCTAGAACATCTTCTCAAAATGCTTCGGGTCGCGCTGTCGCTCAGAATACGGCACCCAATAGCTCGTTCCACGATACCGCCGGCGACCAAGTGGATCCCAACCGGTTAACCGCCTCACGACACCAGTCGGAGTTACCACGATGAAAAACACAAAACCGAGAACAACCCGAGTGCTGACGAACGACAGACCATCGGCAATCCGCAACCACCAGCGGTTCAGGTAGACCAGTGCGCGCGGATAGACAACACCAAGCGCCACCAGCGACACACCGACGCTAAGAAGAGTAGCGCCAACCGCAGATTGCGAACGTCTCCAGATCAGATAGGCACCGATCAGTGCGAGAATGGAACCAACGCCGTAACCAAACTGTCGCTCATCCCCGAACGGGTTCCGCTTCGAAGGAAGCGTCGTCATAGCGAGTCCTCGACCAGCGCGTTGTAGAGCGCGTCCGCGATCAAGCTGTGGCCGGCACGGCCAGGGTGACAGCCATCGGTCGTAACGTAGAGCTCTGGCCTCTTCGACAGAGTATCCAGCCCGTACAGTTCTTCGTAGAACAGCACCTCGTCTACGTATACACGGTGTGCACGAAGGCCGTCCACGCTACTCCGAAACAAATCGCACGCATCAACCAATGGAACCCCTTCTACTTCGGCGGCATAGTGCATTCCCCGAACATAGGCTGGCGGCGCACACACGCCGAGCAACACGGACCGAGCACTTAACTCGCGCGCTTGGGTAACGAGAGACCTCAAGTTATCAATATACGTGTCCCGATCAACTGCACGCACGAGTGCTCGGGACTCACCCTTAGCCTCGGCTCGCGCTCGCGATGCTTCAAACGGATCATACACGCCGAGAATTAAGCGTCGCAGTAATCTAAATGAGGCAAAACGGTAGAGAACGAACCGCACTGATCCGCGCCACGTGTCATCGACATCAAGCACTTCATCGATCGACTGAAGAACGAAGCGTGCGTCATTGGCGCCGTAGTTGATAATCAGGACATCTGGCTCGAGGTTTCGAACATAGTGCTTAAACATGCCGAGCCCGTGCCGTGATGTGTGGCCAGAGATGCCAAGGTTTAATATCTCCGTCCGCGTCTCACCACTATGAACATGGAGTCGGTCCTCCAACAGCCGCTGATACGTGTACTCTGCATCGACGCCCCAGCCAAACGTACTCGAATCTCCGATAGTCACGATTCTGGTAACGTCAGGTATCTTCTTCTCAAACTCCTTGGTCCGAAACCCACTACTGTTGGATGTCAACAGAAAGGTTGTTCCCTTCCGTAACTCAATGTCGTTAAATGGGTTATTTGCGTCAACTTCGATATTCGGCTTAAGCTTGTACTCGATATGGCGGGCTTCTTCAAAATACTGTAATCACGCAATATCCTCGGCGCGTACGCCTCGGGGGGGTTCTAGCCGCCCACGTTGGATATCGACCCAATTCTTGTCATCAAGCAACCAAACGGGAACTCCGATCTCAAAGTTCTCGTTGCGAGCAACCTCGGTGTTAATCCCAGCGAGGTAGATCACCACATCACTGACAAGTAAAAATATAACTGGTGACGCAACGACAAGGAAGATGCGCTGCCGAAACGTACCTGGCGTCGTAGTTGGTGTTGGCATCAAATAGTGCAGGTGACCCAACCGATTGTATAAGACGCTGCAGAGCTGAACAGCTTACCCTTCCATCGCCTCCCGATAAACCAATTCGAGACGTTCGGCAAGCATCGGCCACGCAAACATTGCCTCGGCTCGTCGTCGGAGTGCCGTGCCAACTCGCCTGGCGCGTGCCCGATCCGCCAGAAGTTCCTGGATCCGTTCGGCGAACGCCTCCGCGTCACCAACGGGCGCGAATAGACCCCCCTCACCTAAGAGCTCACGATTAACCGGTATGTCTGAAGCGACAACCGGGAGACCGCACCCCATGTAGTTGAGCAACTTACCATTCGCTTCAGTTAATGAGCGCTTCGGTGACACGGCGACATCGCCGAGACACAGCCACCGGGCCGCCTCCCCGTACGGCACCCGCCCAGAAAACGTCATCATCGAGTCGATACCACGCGCCTCCGCCTCCCTCCGATACCGAATCTCGTTCGGATAGCCAAGAACCAGCAGGTGAATATCTGTCTTAGACCTGGACAACAACTCGGCTACATCGAGCAGCAGATCGACTCCCTGGTAATCGGTCAGGACCCCAAGGAAGACAACGACACGCTTGCCTGCAAGGCCAAGCTTCTCGATCAGCGCGGGATCCCGTGGCTGAGGACTGAACGCGTCAATATCCACGCCGTCGGGTAACGCCGCGACGCGATGTCGCTCGACTCCCTTCGCCGTCAGCAATGCGACGCCCTGGCTCGAACTCGTAAGGATTCGGGTCGGGCGCCGAACCAGCCAGTGCTCGATGCCACGCATGAGGCGGGCCAGCACTCCATCATCGGCGAACATTCCTTGGTCGACCATTTCGGAGGTGAGGCTCCCTTGGAGGTCGGCGACAAGCGGGAGGCGATGCCAGGTTTGTAATACGACGCCAATTGCAATCCCCTCATGGAGATGGGCATGTAACAGATCCGGCTGAAATCGAGCGACCTCGCGATTGGAGGCAAGTAACACGGCGAGGTCGAGAGCGGGACGACCTGCAGTAAATCCAAGCGGATCCGCTGTGATACCAGGAATGGCGCGTGCACGAACGGTCTGCACATCCGGGAGATCTCGACCGGCGGAATAGGTAACAACAGACGATTCGATTCCACGCGCGGCGAGCGCACGGACTTCCTCGTAGATCCGAACGTGGCAGCCCCGGTCCCCAAAGAATGGCGTCGGGGCAATCACCAGGACCCGCGTTGGTTTGCGAGACCCATCCGAACCGTCGGCCGTAACGAATCGTTTAGTACTCACGCGCCATAAACAATGTCTGGGTTTGCTGTACTTCTTCGCTCATCCGAACCTCGTTCCAACCCAGGCACTTCCCCATGATTACCGCGCACCGACGCAAACACTCAACACCGGGGTTGCCAAGCGTTCCAAGACCTGTTCGTCGAAACACCACATCCGATAGCTTGATCGCCATTTCCTCCTCGACGGCAAACTGAACCTCAGCGCCAACGGATTCTCGCTCAGACGACAGCGGCGCCAGTAATGTCAGATCGCCGACTAACCCAGCCGCAACCACAGCATCGGTCTCGGTCCCATAGTGATGAACGAGATGCTCGACTGGGTTACGCTCTAAATGCTCCGCGTGTCGTGCAACAGCATCATCTGTGAACCGGTCAAGGTCATCGATCTCGCCCCCGACAAGAGGTGTCTGACAGGTTCGACTCGGTATCGTGCCCCGGCCAAGCCGGCCGCACAGCAATGACGTCGCTCGCTCAGCCAGCCGCCTGGCAGTTGTATACTTCGCGCCCAACACCGAGATAACACCGTCTCGGCCACCGACATAACCATGGTCGACCACCTGATAGTCTCCGGTCCCTTGGTAGACGTCTGGGTACACATCCCGCGCTGTCAGCGGATACAGACCAGCGAAGGCGTGCAATACGTCTTTGCGCGTCAGTCCAAGACCTGGCAGCACCGCATTCACGTCACTCAGTAGGTCAGCCATGTCGACTTCGGTGGGACCAACGTTGTCGATCCCGCGCGTGAAAGGCCGATCGCTCGTGCCGATCAAAGAGTGACCACGCCACGGGATTATAAACAGATGTCTCCCGAGCCGACCGATAATCGATCTTGAACGACGCTGCGTTGGTAGCACGAGCGCAAACACATTAATGACCTGGCGTGTGACGATGTGTACCCCTTTCGAAAAGCCGCTGATCGGCACCCGGAGCCGTCCGATTCCTAGCCGTTCGTTCAGACCGGCCAGCCACGGACCAGCTGCGTTGACGACGACCCGTGCTTGGATATCGAAACGATTATCTGTGAGGGCATCCACAACAGTAACCCCCCCGACCCGGCCGTCCCTCATCAGTAGACCGTCGACAGTCAGATAGTTCGCCACAACTGCCCCGCCACGGGCAGCGCTCTTAAGAAACGCCAACGTCATCCGCTCGGAGCTATGCAGGTGTGACTCGTAGAATACTTGGGCACCGGTGATATCCTCGCGGGCCAAGAGCTCAGGGACCAGCCGGACAAGCTCATCTCGCGAGACGAAAGCGCTGGGCGGAACCTGTTTAGCTGGGTCGCTCACATCGCAACCCTCGCCACTCGTCAGCCGCTCGTACAACCACATCCCGCACCCCAGAAACTGACGTCCACGAAAAAGGCCAGACTGCGTCGGAACAAGAAAGGGCACCCACTGGGTTAAATGGGGTGCAATACGTTGAAAACAAGCGCGTTCGTGGGCCGATTCCCTAACCTTATCGAGCCGAGCCTGCTGCAGATAGCGGATGCCACCATGCAAGAGCTTGGACGATGCCGCCGACGTGGCCGACCCGAAGTCGTGACGCTCAACTAGTGCGACTGACAGACCGCGGAGCGCTGCGTCATGGGCAAGACAAGCGCCGGTAATTCCTCCACCGACAACGACAACATCGAACGTCGTGTCCTGAAGGGCCGTTAGTTCGCGTCGCATTGCGTGGTCCCTCGGCTTGCCGTCATCTTCCGGCGGTCAGCTGCGATGAGGTATATAGTATCCCGTGGCATTCCAGAGGTTGGCTGATCCGGGCCTCCTACTCGTCCTACTCCTCTTCGCGTGTCTCGCCGTCGGGGCGTTGCTCGTTGATCCCGTTCGGACCACGTACGGGCTTAAAAGCGACGAGGCGACGTACGTCACCATGGCTTTGAGCATCGCCTACGACGGCGATCTCGCCTTCCAGCAACGCGACCTAATACGATTTTGGCCGTTATATCAAAGCGGCCCCGAAGGTATCTTCCTCAAGCGCGGCAAAGGCCCCCAAGATCGACTCTATTTTGGTAAATCATTTATCTACCCGCTGGTAGCCGCCCCGTTTGTACGGCTCGCCGGTCTCAATGGCCTGCTACTGCTGAATGTACTATTGCTGGCCGGATTGTTTGTGTGCCTGTATCTCTACGCCGCTGCACGCATGGCCGCGTCCAATGCGCTCCTCATCTCAACTGGATTCCTCGGGGCCTCGATCGCACCGCTCTTTAGCGTGTGGATGATGCCGGAGACGTTCAACCTGGCGTTAGTTGGTTACGGATATTTTTTCTGGCTCAACAAGGAAGTGCGACCGCCGCATAAATCCGCGTCAACCTGGAAATCTGACGGACGGGGTGCCGACATCGGGGTTGCCATTCTGCTCGGCCTAGCAACGTTCTCAAAACCGATTAATCTGATTCTCATCCTGCCGCCGGTGGCACTTGCGTGGCGGCGCGGGCAGTTGGCACGAGCTCTCACGACCGGCGTTGTATTCAGTCTGGTTGTGGCGTCCGGATTTGGCGTGAATGGTCTCATTTCTGGTGAGCTTAACTATCAA
This sequence comes from Vicinamibacterales bacterium, assembly GCA_965197375.1. Classification (GTDB taxonomy): domain Bacteria; phylum Acidobacteriota; class Vicinamibacteria; order Vicinamibacterales; family UBA8438; genus CBDAMZ01. The sequence continues at coordinate 126,022 of CBDAMZ010000007.1, read as the reverse complement.
GGCGGCGACCGAAAGACCTTCTACGGGCAGTTCCCATTCGAAAACGATAACGCAACATTTGACCACCTCGGGATCTCCGCCGCGACCGAGAGTTTCAAATTTGAAAGATGGCAACATTTCGGACGTAACACCTCATATTTCCTGTTCGGCCGCCACTTCGGTCTAGTCCCGTACTACTTCCCGGCAGTCGTTGTCATGGTATGGGCACTGGTTCGGCGGCGAGAGCTCGAGGTGTGGCACGCCCTAATCGCCGGTGCGGTTACCTTAACTGCGGTCACGCTACTGCTGCTGCTACCGAATACCTGGTCTGGGGGTGGCGGCCCACCCGGTAACCGATACTTCCTTAGTATCTACCCGGCATTGTTTTTTCTGCTACCAGCCGCTCGAACGATCCTCCCCGGTGTAATTATGTGGATCGGTGGTGCACTGTTCGTCGCACAGATCTTGGTCGACCCGTTCGTCGCTGCCAAGCGCCCCTGGCAGAACACCCAGCGCGGGCTGTTCCGGGCACTCCCTGTCGAGCTGACGATGGTTAACGACCTGCCGGTCCGCCTTAATCAGGACCGCTCGCGCGTCCCCTACGGGGACGATCCCAAGCTGTTGCTCTACTACCTCGACGACAACGCGTCCAAACCGGAACCCTCCGGAATTTGGGTCGCCGGTGACGCGCGAGCCGACATCATCGTGCGAGTGTCCCCGCCGCTTTCTCAGCTGGCCGTGACCCTGACGACACCAATCTCGAATCGCGTCCGGGTAAGCGTCGATGGGTCAACCCAAACGGCAGATCTCGATCCAAATAGACCGGTGAGCTTCCGGTTCCCAGTACAAGGCGTCTATACTCGCAACGCTCAGAGCTTCGTGCTGACGGTCAAAACAAGTAAAGGATTCGTGCCGAAACTCCGTGACGTGGCGTCGAGAGATCCCAGGTTTCTTGGGGTTGCCGTCGAGTTGACCGGTATCCACAGCGCCGAGCGCGCCCGACGCCGACCAGAGCCTTAGGTCCCCTAGGCGATAGCGTGAAGCCGCCGACCAGCTGTCAGAAGCGGAGGCGCAGGCCGCCCCCCACGTGAACTCCCCCAACAGCCTGTGAGATCGTCCCCCCAGAGAATGGGAGGTTAACCGACCCAGCAGCGAAACGGACCAAGAAGCCTAGCCCCGCATAGGGTGTGAGCATGCAGGTTACATCGGCCCCAACATTGGCACCCCACCCACTGCCGGCATGCTCCCCCATCTGAATGGTATCGCCGTCAACAGTAGCGAAAGGATCACCGTCAACTTCACGCACGATAAGGTTGGTTGCCACACCCTGTCTCAGGTTAAAGTGAGACGGCCCGCCTGAAATCGTAACATCCAGCCGCTCGTCTATGGTAAAGACCAAGGTAGCCTGTAGGTGTGCCGTACGCTCCCGATGAATAAACCGTTGGGTCTGGGGATCGATAGCTCGTGGTTCGTCAAAGTTGAGCGGGTGTGGCACGTAGCCCGTTGCTACAGTGGTGTCAGAATTACTGAGCTGAGTGAACGTCGCTCCCACAGACAGCTGTCGCCACACTAAAACTCGGCCACCCACATCGAAGAGGGCAGGCACCACCGTTGATCTCGTGACGCGCCTCGAAACGGGCTGTTTCGCCGTACGCCCGAAAACTGAACGTTTCCCATAACTGTTCTCCGCTAGCCTGGAAGGCACCGCTAACGTGAAAGGCAAGGCGCCCCCGCAGCGGTGCCCAGATGCCCTCAGTGGCCGACGGCGTGTCTTGTTGCGGCTGGGCCGCACACGGCGAACCAGCCACCGCCAGGACCCATACCCAGACGAGTATTTTGATCGATCTCCGAACGGAAACGGAACCCTTCACCTTACCACTCCCCGGAAGGCTCGCTCCGTGACACCCCAGGTGACCGCCACCAGAAACTTCGAGATGGACCACCGAGCCTGCCGACCGTCGGTGTGACCACCACGTCATAGATACCGACGATCCTGTCAACAAAGGCTTCCGCCATGAGGTCGTATCCCTCTTCAGTCGGGTGGAGATGGTCATCGCCAATACAGGGAATCGTCGTATCAATTCGTTGAACGGCGCCGGCAGATTGAAACGCCGTAGGCAGCATCGAGAAGGTCGCGCATTGGCCAGTGTTGATAACCGTGTATACATCAACCAGTGGTACTTGTTGCCGCGTCGCAATCGCACGAACCAGGTCATTGAAGGGCTGGACGAGAGTGGCTGTATCACGGACGCTGCGCTGAGGTGGAAGTGTTGCGAGAATCAGATCCGAACCTGCCGCCTTGGCCGACACCACCATCGTCTCAAGTGCGTCTGCAGCCGCGGCCGCACCAGCACCGGCACCCGCATCCCCCAGATCATTAGCTCCTTCCATTAAGAGAACGACCTCTGGTTGATGCTGTGCCAACCGACTCTGGAATCGCGACACGGCCAGCGCCGCATCCTCCCCGGCGGCCCCAGCATTCACAACGTCTATGAACTGCATTAGATAGCGCTGAGCTAGCTTCGCCTGGACCTTGAACGGGTATGATTTGTGAGGCTCAAGCTGTACTACCCCCTGGATCGGGGTCGAGGTCACCCCAGCCGTAAGACTGTCACCGAACGCCAGAAATTTGGTGGCCAAAAGCTGCGGCTGGGACAGCACTACAACCGATAGCATGCAGCTGGCGCCTTGCCCAATCGAGTCAGATGCGTTGCACGTAACTGTGGTCGTCCCAACGTCCAACGACGTACCAGACTCTGGAGTGCAGGTAATCGTCACCGGAGCTAGACCCCCGCTCACCGTAGGCGCTCCGTACGACACGGCGACCGCCTGTCCGTCCATCGACTGCGTCACTATGTTCGGCGGGCACGCAAGCGAGAGCGCCTGGACTTTCTCAGAGGGTATCGGCGAGGGCGCTGTCGGAGGAATTACTGATGAATCGCCGCAGGTCGTAAACCAAGCAAGCGCACACACGCAGACCACGAGCCGGCTGGCGCTAATGCTCTTCGAGGTTGGCCGATGTATCGCCAAAGGGACTCAAATCGTACCCTTCCATCATTTGGAGGGTCAACCGACCGCGTTCGCCGACTAATGGGACCGATGATGACACCTCCGCTTGGACGCGCGGCCGTGCTCAGCATTGCGCTGATCGCGACACCGGCGTGCGGCGCCACCAACGACCCGGTGCTCTTACAACGATTCGCTGCCTCGTGCGCCCGGCTCGCCGCAGCAGCATCCGAGCAGCAGTCACCCACGGTGACCGGGCTGGACGGGTGGTTCTTTCTGGCCCAGGAGCTTCGCGCCGTCGGCCACAGTGTGGGTTCCCTGCACGAGATCGCCATGAATAGGCCGGAGCGACTCTCGGCAATCGTGACTGTCAACAGACAGCTTGATGAGGCCGGCATCGATCTTCTGCTGGTTCCCGTCCCACCCAAAAGCATCATCTATCCAGACAAGGTCTCTACGAACCTCGACCTGCCAATTCCGATGGTTCGTCTCGACACAGAACTTCGTGAGTCGTATGCCTGGCTACGTGGCCATGGAGTCGAAGTGCTGGACCTGACGCCAACGTTTCTCCGCGAGCGCTTTCACCCTGAGGGCCCACTGTACTGTCGGCAAGACTAACGTTGGTCTGGCACCGGTTGCGTAGTCGCGGCCCGCGCCATCGCGGAGGTAACATCCGCGCTGCCTGGGCTCGAGCCACGAAAACCACGCAACTGCGAGCCGCGCTGGTACACAACCATAATTCGTGGAGACCTCTGGCAACATCTCGGCGAACGAGCGCCCGCTCGCGAAGAGCTCCGTCTACGAGGGATCGTCAGCGTAACGGGGCGCAGGCGAACTCCAGCACCACCAGATCGCGAAAGCCCGCTGGTGCTTGTTGGTGATAGCCACACACTCATCTTCCACGCCGGTGACAACCTACACACAACTGGTGCTGGCCTGGCAGATCAACTGGCCTGGGAACTCGGGCAGGCCGTCGACTTCGTGTCGGTTACTGCCGCCGGAGCACCAGATTCGGATCGCGAACCGCTTAGCTGGAATCCATCTCTGTTGTCGCTCGAGGGTAAGCGCCTCGTCATCTGGTGCTTCGCCGCGCACTTGCTCATCGAAGCCTAGCAGGCCCGTGGCGCAGGTCATTCTACTTTCGGTCCGCAAGAAACAGTAAATGCTAGGCGCAAATACTTTCCAACTCATTCAGGTGCAGTCCGAGCAAGATCTCCAGGGTTTGAGCGTACGAGTACGTCCCGAACAACGTAGATGGGCTTGCCCTGCGACTCGTGGTAGGTGCGCGCCTGTAGCTCTGCGAGTAGGCCGAGCGTGACCAACTGGAGGCCGGCAAACACCATCAAGATACCCAGTAGAAGTAACGGGCGATCGCCGATTGCCTGACCAGTAAATAGGCGGACGTAGCCGAGATAGCCGGTAATAGCGACGCCAGTAAGACCGATGAGCAATCCAGTCGGTCCGAACATCTGCAATGGTCGCGTGGCGTAGCTCAGTAGGAACTTGACGGTGACAAGGTCCAAGATCACACGGACCGTCCGTGAAAGTCCGTACTTCGACCGACCGAAGCGCCTCGGCCGGTGGTTGACCTCCACTTCCGCAATCGTCACACCCTGCTCGCTGGCGATCGCCGGTATGAAGCGATGCATCTCACCATAAAGACGCAGGGGTTTGACAACCTCCGAACGCAACGCCTTGAGGGAACAACCGTAGTCGTGGAGACGTACGCCGGTCGTCCACGAAATTAGCCGGTTCGCGAGCATCGACGGGATCCGACGCGTGAGCCACGGGTCTTTCCGCGACCGGCGCCAACCACAGACGATGTCGTAGCCCTCCTGGAGCTTGTCGACTAGCAATGGAATGTCGCGTGGGTCATTCTGCAGATCGCCGTCTGACGTCACGATGACCAGGCCACGCGCGTGCGCAAAGCCGGCTGCGAAAGCAGCCGTTTGCCCGAAATTTCGACGGAATTGAACGACCACCACGTGTGGGTCGCTGGCGTGGATGTCAGCGAGCATCCGAAACGTTTCATCCGTACTGCCGTCGTCAACAAAGACCAACTCGTATGGCCGTCCAGACGCCTCGAGCGTCTCGGTCAGCTCGCGGTGTAACTGCAGGAGATTCGGCGCCTCGTTCCGGAGGGGGATAACAACGGAGATGTTTGGCAACATGGACGGGGCCGTCAGATTATATACCGCGCCTTATCCTAGCCCGTCCCCAGCGGTGGCCTACGCTCACGTCGTCTGACGCGCCAGACGATGTAGGCGGCACCAACCACCAGAACAGCCAGTGCCACGACGAGAGACGCGACCCGCCCGTTCTCCTGGACGAACGCGATCGCCTGATCGCCGTAGCGGACCGCCAACAGCCCCTCTGTGAAATACCTGAAGCCGCGTCCAGCCGCCACGGCGGTCGCGAACTGCCAGAGCGGCACCCGCGCCACGCCCGAGAGCAGCACGAAAACTTTAAACGGCACCGGTGGGGGCAGGATGGCAGGAACCGCAACGGCCAGGATGCCGTACCGTCTCGAGAGATCTATCGCACGCGCCAGCCGCGCCCCCCCAAAGCGTCTGCGGACGAGCGCTGCCCCGCCTTTGCGGCCAAGAACGTAGAGCACGAAACACCCGGCGATCGACCCCAATGTCGCCATCAGGACGTAGTAGACCATCCGATCCTTGTGCTGGATCACCATCGTGATCACCAGCAGGTCGTTGATCTCGGGAAGCGAGAGAAACGAGGAGTCCAGGAACGAGATAAGGAACAACCCAGGCCCACCGATCGACATCGTGAAGGATTGGACCCAACTGATAATGCTGGACATCTTGCCCCTATGGCATTATGCGGCCGTGGAAAGCACGCCGAGGGAGGCTAAGGATGGCGCCGTTGGTACCAGCAACGGCCAGGGTCACTATAACGTGCCGGTCGAGCGGAAGCGACCTGCTAGTTTCGTGAACGAGCGGCCCGAAAGGCCTGAATAGTCTCCATCATCGCGTCGTGAATGCGCCCATTTGACGCAAGCACCTCGCCCTCCCTAGATTGAAAGAGCCGCCCACGCATGTTCGTGATCCACCCGCCGGCCTCCGTAATGAGCAAGGCTCCAGCTGCCACGTCCCACGGATGCAACCACTGCTCCCAGAAGCCGTCCAGGCGACCCGCCGCCACATAACAGAGGTCGAGCGCCGCCGAGCCAAGGCGCCGTACCGCACGCGCGCGACCGACGAACGCACCAAACAGGCCGATCACCTCGTCGGCCGTGTTGTGGACATCATAGGGGAACCCGGTACACAGCATGGCATCAACGAGAGATTCGGCCGACGACACACGGATTGGCACCCCGTTTAAACACGCCCCGGCCCCGCGCTGGGCCGTGTAGAGTTCTCGCCGCACCGGATCATAAACCGCAGCGACGTGTGGCGTTCCATCAATCTCCAATGCCAGCGACGCACAAAAGATCGGTAATCCATGAGCATAGTTCACTGTCCCGTCGAGGGGATCGAACACCCAGCAATAGGGAGACCTGGCATTAACCGCACGGTCTTCGCTGGACAGCTCCTCAGCTAGGACTGCATGGGAGGGAAATCGCTCGGCCATTAGCTGCCGAAACATGGTCTCGACCTTCACATCGACCTCGGTCACGAGATCGATCGGCCCCTTCTTACTAATCTTGACCGTCTGACCAAAGTGTGCGAGCTGGATGTCACCTGCACACAGCACGACTTCCGTAGCGGTGGTGACGAAGGCTGGATCGATAGGCTCGGTCAACCCTTCAAAACCTGGTGAGCAGCTTCTTGACCGTCTGTATCTCCATGCTGCCGTCGGTCGCCAGCCATGGCGTCAGGTCGTCCATACAGACAGCGTCACCGATTGCAGGCATCCATGCACAGCTGAGAGCTACCATATCTCCCGCTGCGCATACGAGCAAGCGAGATGGTTGATGTATAGTTCGCGCATGAGCGACGCCGTATCGACGGTGATGACGATTAATCCAGCGCGTTCGGTTCGCGGGCGCCTGCGGGTGCCTGGCGATAAGTCGATTTCCCACCGTTACGCCATCCTCGCGGCGTTGGCTGATGGCACGTCGACGATCCAGGGCTACGCGCCCGGCACGGACTGCCAGATGACGCTCGAATGCTTGCGCGCACTCGGCGTCTCGGTCGATTGCCGCACCACGAGTGACGGCGCATTACCAATAATTACCGTCCGTGGCCGTGGTCTCGGCGGATTTCTCGCGCCGGCCGACCAGCTCAACGCGGGCAACTCCGGTACAACATTGCGCTTATTGTCTGGGGTGCTGGCAGCGCACCGATTCGAGACAGTCTTCACCGGAGACGCCTCGCTCCGTCGGCGTCCCATGCAGCGCATCATCGAACCACTTCAACGTATGGGTGCCGAGTTCGAGGCCGTCGACAACCGGCCGCCAGTCACGATCAGGGGCAGCCACCTCCACGGTATCAACTATGTACCGACAGTCGCGAGTGCACAGGTGAAAAGTGCTGTCCTGCTGGCAGGTCTTCACGCAACCGGGACGACCCGCGTCCACGAACGCATCCCTACCCGGGATCACACCGAGCGTGCACTGCCAGTGTTCGGCCTGGAGGTTCGGCGGGACGCCAACGGTGTCACAGTCACCGGAGGTTGTCGCCTTTCGGCCTCGACACTAACTGTGCCTGGCGACGTATCCTCGGCAGCGTTTTGGGCTGTGGCCGCAGCCGCACTCCCCCACTCGGACGTCGAGATTGAGAGCGTCGGCCTGAACCCAACGCGGACCGCATTTCTCGATGTACTCCGCCGTGCAGGTGCCAACGTCGACGTCCGCATTCACGGAACGGTCGCCGGCGAACCGGTGGGGTCGGTACGCGTGCGCCATCGGCAACTTGCGCGGTTAGTGATCACGCCATCGGAAGTGCCGGCCCTGATCGACGAGCTGCCAGTTCTGGCTGCCCTGGCAACGCACGGCAAGGAGATAGAGGTCAGTGGCGCCCAGGAGCTTCGGTACAAAGAAAGTGACCGGATCGCCGCGCTCGCAACCGGGCTGTGCCAACTTGGAGCTAACTTCAAGGAACGGGCCGATGGCTTCCGTGTCGAGAAGAGGGGAATATTGACCGGCGGGACCGTTGACGCAGCTGGCGATCACCGACTGGCGATGGCATTTACGATCGCCGCGCTTGGCGCAAGCGGCCCGAGCGTGATCACCGGAACCGATGTTGTCGATGCGTCGTATCCTGGATTTTTTAAGGCGCTGGACTCACTTCGCCAGTAGCCGCCAAGCAGCAGGCGTGCGGACGAACAAGATCTTCCTAGTCGGATTCATGACATCCGGCAAGTCAACGGTAGCCGCCGCACTCGGCGAGCGTCTGGGTTGGCAGGTGGCGGACATCGACGATCTCATCGAGGCTCGCGAACGACGGACCATCGCCGCTATCTTCGCGCAACAGGGAGAGCCCTATTTTCGCGGAGTCGAGCGCGCGGTACTCCAGGAAGCTCTGCCGCTTCACCACGCGGCCGTGGCTACCGGTGGCGGCACATACGCGGATCCGGCCAACCGGCTAGCAATAGATCGAAACGGTGTGGCGATCTGGCTCGATGTCTCCCTCGACACAGTGATTGATCGCCTGCCAAGCGACGGGCGCCGCCCGTTGGCCGCCGACCGCGCGACTATGCAGAGTCTCTATGATGCGCGTCGCGCCGCTTATCAGCTCGCCCCTCTCCGCCTAGCCGCCAACCTGGTGCCGGCCGGAGAGCTCGTCGAGCAAATCCTTGACTGGTTGGGGCGCTAGAGCCAGCAACGTGCCTTTAGGTCTCTGAAGAAATACGTTCCTGGTAAGGTCTTGGTGAACCAAGTTTAAGTCGAGGAAGGAACCCGCTGCTCGGTGACCACCTTGCGCGCGGCACGCTCCTCTCGACGCTTCAGCTCGGCCGCGTAAGCGTCCGCCGCAGCGCGCGAGCCGAGAATCCACCCGACAACGATGCCCAGTAGGAGTATGGCCGGAATGAAGATGAAGTGCCCGGCCGCCATATCGAACATCAGGTTTTTAGCTCTCTTAGGTAAGGGCCCATTCAGAACAACCACACGTTTTCGGCCACCGAGCTATCCTGTCTGACGGCGTCACTCGTCAGCCTAATACACTCGACATCCCCCCTCCTCACGCCTTGCCAGCCAGGTGCCCAGATGGCCAAAAAAACGTGAGCTTATCTCTGAGGGGATCCTTACTCCGTCGCCGCGCGTCTCGAAAGGTCAGTGAGTTCGCGTTCGACCTTCAACAGCCGCCGCCAGATCGACCACAAGTAGGCGAAAATTGCCAACCACACGAAGATGTATGCTGCCACCAGCAGAGGTGCCGCCGGCAACTGGTCTTCCGGAGGCAGGTCGTCAATCGGGACGAATTCTTCCTGCGCCGGCTGTGCCTGCGCGGACAGCAACGGGGGTAAGTCTGAAGCCAGCGCGCCTGACAAGATCGCCCCAACTGAGACTAAGACTGCAATTGTCTTACGCATCGTCCATTGCCACGACCAATTGCTCCAGCCCGGCGCGCTGCTCTTCAAGTCGAACGCGCACCGCGAGCATCACAATAAACAGCACAAGAAACGCTGCCATCGACCACCAAAGTGCGCCGAACATGCCCGGTCCCAATGTCGGAACGACCGTCGTCCTAGGGTGAATGGCCCGCCACACGTTCACCGAAATGTACACGAACGGCACGTTGGCCATCCCGAAAAGCGCCAGCCCGGCCGCGAGCTTGTCAGAGCCTGGTCCACCATATTGTCGAAGCAGCAAGTAGGCTAGAAAGATCATCTCGAGAATGAGCGCCAACGTGAGACGGGGATCCCATGTCCACCAGACGCCCCAAGCCTTCCGGGCCCACAGCGGGCCGGTCACTAACCCGATGAGACCGAACAGCGCCGCCAGTTCGGCCGCCGCCGTGGCTAGACGATCGGCGACCGGCTTCTGTTTAAACAGGTAGATGCCACTGGCAATGCCACAGATGAAAACCGCCAGAAACATCATGATCCATGACGGCACATGAAAATAGAAAATCTTTTGCACGAGACCCATCGTTGACTCGTATGGCGCCCACGCGATCATAACCGGTGCCATTGCAAACATGACCGCAGCCACAACGAGCAGTCCGGCGAACAGTCTTTGGTTCATGGTGCCTCTGGCGCCTAGCCCCCAATGAATCATTCTGTCATGACCGGCTCGAAGATCCATAGGGCCAACGTTAAAAGGACGACATCGAGAAAAACGAGCACCGCGAGCCAAAACTGTACCAGATCAAAATTTGGCTCTGGCTGCACAAGAGCAACTGTTCCACCAACCCCGGCAAGCAGCACAGGCACCGTCAGAGGATACACGACCACGGGCAGCAGCACCCCGCGGTTCTGCGTACGCACGAGCATCGCGGCGAATAAGGTTCCGACTGTGGCGAATCCGACGGTCCCGGCAACGAACAGCGCCAGCAGATACAACGGGTGCGCAAACAGCGGCGCTTGAAACAATAGGGCCACCATCAGCGCCACGATCACCTCGACTGCCGCCATAAGCAGCACGATGCCGAAGAGCTTACCCATGAAAATGGCCGGGCGGTCGATCGGCGCCAGCATCAAGCCACGCAACACGTCGTGGTGTCGCTCGCGCTCGAACACGCGCCCAAGTGCCAGCGTGCCAGAGAACGTGACGGCGATCCACAGGATGCCAGCCGCGGCGCCCTCAATCGGCTGCCCTTTGCGCACGAAGGCAAACGAAAAGAGGAGCACGCATGACATCGCAAAAAAAAGCGTTGTGTACAGGATCTCCCAGCTTCGGGACTCTACCTTGAGGTCCTTACGCATCACAAGCCAGACGACACGAAAGAAACTACCCATCGCTAAGCAAAAGTCCGTAGACCTGCGCGATATCGCTCCCGCAACGATCCTCCAGATTCAGCTAGCTTGATAATCCGCCCCGCGCGAAGCATCACCGCCCGATCAATCAATCCATCGACCGTGTCGAGATCGTGAGTGGCAACGAGCACGATCCGACTCGCGTGGCGTAACACCAGAAGCCGACCAATAAGCGCGCGGCTCGACAGCTCATCAAGCCCGGTGAAGGGTTCATCGAGAAGAACTAGACGCGGTTCGTGTAGCAGCGCACGTTCCAACGCCAGGCGCTGCCGCAGCCCGCGCGAGAAACCAGCAATGGGCTCGTCGGCGCGATCAGTGAGATCCGCCCGGCTCAGAGCGTCGCAAATCCGTTGGTGCCCATCCGTAAGTCCATACAACCTGGCGAAGAACTCGAGATTCTCGCGGGCGGTCAGCTCGGGATAGAGCTGGAGGTCGTGCGAGAGAAATCCGAGCTGCGCGCGCAGGGCCGTGCCCGCCTCGCGCGCCGTTCGGTCACCGTACCGCACTGAGCCGGCGGACGGCTCGATCAGTGTGGCGAGCAACCCCAGCAGGGTCGACTTACCGGCCCCGTTAGGACCGAGAAGCCCGACGATCTCCCCGGCGCGTATCGTGATCGACACCTCGCGAAGCGCCCGGCGGCGCCCGTAGTAGCGAGAAACGCCTGAGACCGTTAAGTGGTCGAAGACAAACGAGGCCGGCGTTATCGTAAACGGCATCACTCGGGTGGCCGCATCGCTCATCCTGTCGTGCCTGATTGTCCAGTGGCCGGCGAGCGCTTCGGCATCGACCGAACCGAACTAAGCACGACGGGCGCAAGTTCTTCGTCTCGCTCTCGGTAGACGCGATCGAGCGCGGTAAACAGTTCCAGATGCCTCGTTGCGTATTTCGTTGTGCCAATTTTACCCGTGCGCTGCTGGTTCTCGATCTTCACGAGGTCGGTAAACAGTTTCTCTGTCCTCGCCTCCAGCCTCTGCTGACGTTCGGTCTTAGCGTCCGTCTCGCCAGAGACGACCGTGTCCCACACCCCGGCTCCGAGAATCACGCAAGCAAGGATGAGCGCAATGGTGCTCGGGAGCCGACTATGGTGCGGTAGGCCAGTGAGCTCGAACGTCAACGTCTCCCCCGCCGACAGCCGAGGCCCTGACGCAAGCAGGTAGGTCGTCTCATGCACGCCGTCTGGCGTCATCTCTCCCCGCCGCGTAATCTGCTCTGAAGCAATGTCCATACTCCCCCACTTCTCGGCGATGACAAGCAAGTCTTTAAGGTCGGCCGGAAGAGTCTGTGAGATCACCAGGCTGCCACCAGAATAGGGGAGGACATAGGCAACCCGGATGGGGGTACTGCCTGGCGGAAACGGCCCTGGCAGCATCACGTGAGGACCATCAGACGTCGTGTTTGGGCTCGAATCACTGAGCACCGTGGTCGTCTGCGCACCAGATGGTATATCGAGCACGATCGGCTCTGATGGTTTAACCGGCACATCGCCGGCATTAATCACATCGAACAGGTAGAAGACGCTCACGTTCTCTTCGCCGAGTTCGACCACGATTCGGGACTCCCCACCGAGCGTCACCCTTCCGGAACGTGCCGGCTCGAGCGAGTCCGTTGCTGCCCGGCCTACCAACATCACCCGTATTCCCCCACGCGCTGGCACGGGAAAAGGTCGTGACTGTAACCGGTCGCCGTCGAGCTCGGTGACTGCCTGCACCTCGGCACCCGGGTTGAGCGTCAGAAAGCTAGCGCGACCGTTCGCATCCGTATTCGCCGTGACGACGCTGTCGCCCTCATGTAGCTCCACCGGATGATCGGGTACGTTGTTCGACAGTTGACCGCGAATGATGCGGACAGTGATCGTCCCATCTGGGAGCTGTGGGTCTGGAAGCGGGAGACCTGACATCTGACGAGGGTTTGGTTGGGCGAGCCCAATCGACACCGAGCCCCACAAGATTCCGGCGAGTAGTCGCCGCCTCATCTGAGAGTCATAGCTGCTTCCCACATTTTTTGCAGAACCTAGCATCACTCTCATTGTTCGTCCAACAACCGGCGCACTGGCGCCGCGAGGCTGTCTCGGCCTCGACACCCGCGTGCTTTAGTCGCTCTGCGAGTTCACGCTCGATCAGACCGCGATACCCCGAACTATCAATGTCGAGCTGCCTCATCAGAACGATAGCACGCGCCCGGAGCCGGCTTCCCATCCCCTGGAAGTCGGCGTCCGACAGCTTCCCCATCGCGCGATCGAACTCGAGTTCTTTGATCGCACGAAGCACCAGGGTCTTCTCGCGCTCGAGCGCCGCGCGCGTTCGGCCGCCGATCATCTCAGTTTGGTCGGCGAAATCACGAGCAGCCAGCGGGAGGAGCGTGCGGTAGATAGCGAAGCCGACAAACGCCGCAGAGCCAACCGTAACACCAAGCAGGACAAGCGCGGCGGGACCGCTTGGTCGCACAACTACCACGGCAATCGTGGCCCCAACCAAACCTGCGAGCGCGAAGAAATGCCAGGGACGGAAGGCGGTAGCGTCAGTCGAGGTTCCGGAGCTCATCATCCAAGCGGGCCTCGAGCTTGGCGTCCGCTGCCACAGGCAAGGGCGGCGCCTGGAGCTCCTCATGACGGCGTGACCTACGGACAACGACGACGCCAAGGCCGCCTAGGGCCGTCGCACCAACCGCGTAGGGAAACAGCCAGGCGAGCCGGTTAAAGCCACGATCGAGCGGCGCGCCAAGCGGCTCCTGGCTGCCGTAGGTGTCGATGAAATAGTGCAGGACCTCGTCCCTTGTCTTGCCAAGCGCAAGCTGATCTTTCAGCTGTCCGCGCATAGAAGCGGCGGTGGAGCACCGGCAGTCGGCCAACGTAAAGTGGGGGCAGGTTCCACAGACACAGACGAGCTCCCGCTGAAGCTGACGCTCGAGTTCGGATTCGGCAGCATACGATTCGAGAGTCGGTTCCGTCACCTGCGCGCGGACCGGCGACGCGAGCCCTGACAGTAAGAGGGCGAGCAGCAACACGGTCGTCTGGGCAGCGCTAGCTGGGATTTTAGCCGACATGAACGCAAAGCTGCTCTCCGGAAGGAGGGCGATTCCGGTGCCGAGCGCCAGCACGCTGAACCCAAACCAGATCCAGTTGACGAGCGGATTGACGGTGACCTGGAAGCTTGCCGACTGATCGCCCATCTCGTAGGCTGCCAGCACGACATAGACGTCCTCTGAAATCGTCCGGCGTAGCGCCACTTCGGTCGTCGGCTCCGACTCGTGCTTGCGGTAAAACCAACGTGCCGGATACAGCTGACCGACCTCCCGGCCGTCCTCGAATACAGTCACGTGGGCCGTGACCATCTGCTTCCGACCGTCGTCGGTGTTGCTCAACCGGTCGTACCGGATGGCGAAACGACCGACCTCCACCTGCTCACCTGGGCTCAACAGTACCTGCTCGGTCTGCTTGTACCCGGCACCCGCGAAGCCGAGGAACATCAGCACGATCCCGACGTGGATGATGTAGCCGCCGTAGCGCCGGCGCGAGCGCATAACCAACCCGACCATGGCGGTCACGAGATCCGTTCCGGTCGCACCACGACGCACGATGGCGCCACGAACGAACTCCTGCCCGAGCGTGCCCACCACGAACGCGCAGAGCGCAAAGCAGACCCCGGAGACCCACACACGGAACCCAAGGGCGTAGAGCACCACGGCCGTGCCAACTGCGAGGAGCGTTGGCCACATGCACTGATACCACAGGTTCGATATGGTTGATTTACGCCAGGCTAGCAACGGGCCGACCCCGGTCAGAAACAGAAGAACTAGGCCGATCGGGATCATCCACTTATTGAAGAACGGAGGACCTACCGTGATCCGTTGACCGGTTACCGCCTCACTTAAAGTTGGGAACATCGTCGCAAAGAGGATAAAGAACGCCGAAAATAACAGAATCCAGTTATTGATCAAAAACGCCGCTTCACGTGACGCCCACGACTCCAGCTCGTTCCTCGCACGCAGGAGCGGCAGCCGATAGATAACCAACCCGAAGCTAACGATCAGCACCGCGACAATGAAGATGGTGAACATTGTCGCCAACTGCGGATCTTCGCCGAAGGCGTGTACTGACTGCACGATGCCAGTACGCGTCAGCGAGGTCGCGAAGAGCGTGAGCGTGAACGCGAGTATGATGAGCGTGACGTTCCAAACACGGAGCATGCTCCGACGCTCCTGGACCATCACCGAATGGAGGAAGGCGGTTGCCGGAAACCAGGGTAGCGCGCCGGCGTTTTCGACCGGATCCCACCCCCACCAACCGCCCCAACCGAGTTCCTCGTAGGCCCAAATCATCCCGAGCGTCAGCCCGAGCGTTAGGAAAAACCACGAAAACATCGTCCATCGACGCACGGCCCGCAGCCACGAATCATCTAGAAATCCGGTGATCAACGCGGCCATCGCGAAGGCGAACGGAATCGTCATGGCGACAAGGCCAGTGTAGAGTGACGGTGGATGGATTGCCATGTACGGATTCTGGAGTAGCGGATTGAGACCACGGCCGTCGTCAGGTACTTGAGTGAGATAAGTCGCAAACGGATTCTTGTACACGATCATCACGAAGAGAAAAAACATCTGGACGACTGCGATGACCGCCACGACATACGGGATGAGCTCTCGCTGGCGCTCTCGATTAGTTCGAACCGCGATTGCCCCGAAGACCGAGAGCAAGAAGACCCAGAACATGATCGAACCGTCCAGACCGCCCCAGTAAGAGGTGAGCTTGTAGAAAAGCGGCTGGACCGAATCGGAGTACCGGTCGACGTAGCGGATGGAGTAGTCGTGCGTGACGAAAGCGCGAACGATGATTGCCGACGCCAGTGTCATCAGCGCCGTGACGAGGTAGAAGGCCCCAATGCCACTCTCGACGAGACGGCTCGATCGACGTCTCGCCCCCGCCACCACCGCCGTGGCAGCATAAGCACACACAACGAAGGCCGCTAGCAGCGTCACGGAACCAAGTGTGGCCATTGGCTACTCACAGCCGCGGATCGCGACCGGACGTGAATGGATGGCGGCAGCTGCCTCACCCGCGGATTTGAGCTTTGTCCCTAGTAGCTCGCCCCGCCGGCGGCCGTGCCCTCAATCGCCGGCTTCGGCTCGTACTTGGACGGACACTTTGCCATGATGCCGTCAGGCTCGACTAGCAGCGTGTCACCCTCGAGTCGTCCCGACACGACCACTTCCGCCTCGTTCTTAAACGTGTCCGGCACGAGGCCGTTGTATTCCGCGTGGACTGTGTATCCGTTGTTCTGGATATCGAAGCGATAATCCAGACTGCTCGGCCGCCGCGCGACATTCGCCGCGTACCCGTGCACCTGCAGCCGCTTACCCACCCAGAGCTCCGGCTCGACCATGATCTCGTCGACGTGCTTATAGTACTCCGTTCCGCCGGCCATCGTAGTCCAGAGGAGGCCGATAAAGGCCGCCGTCAGGGCCACGGTCGTGAAACCGATTCTCAAGGCTTTACTGAGCATAGCAGCAGATCCCTCATACCCCGCAGTAGTGGTCCAAGGATAGCGCCCAGGAGACGGCCAGTCAACCAGTTGGATACCTTGGTCGCGAACTGGGCTGACGGTCTGCAATATACATTCACTCAGTCGTCCCGGAGATCGCCGTCAGCCGGCACAACAGCCGGTCCACCAAGGGGATCGGCAAGCCGACGACGTTAGTGTATGAGCCTTCGATCCGCTCGACGAACCGAGAGCCGACGCCCTGTACTGCGTACGCACCAGCCTTATCGGCCGACTCCCCGGTCCCGACGTACCACTCGATCTTGGCGGCGCTGAGCTCCGCGAAGGTCACGCGCGTCACCTCGAGACCATCAAGGCGACGCGCGCCACTCACGATCACGACCCCCGTCAAGACCTCGTGGCTCCGGCCGGACAGCTGGTTGAGCATCCGTTCGGCCCCGGCCCTGGTAGACGGCTTACCCAAAACAACGCCATCGATGACGACGACTGTGTCGGCCCCAAGAACGACGCGCTCGGGAAACCGCGTCGCAACCGCCTCGGCTTTGGCGCGCCCCAGACGCATCACATAATCCTTTGGATGTTCACCGTCGAGCCGGCGCTCGTCGATTTTGGCCGGCGCGACGTCGAAGTTGTACCCCGCTTGCGTAAGAAGCCAGGCGCGCCGCGGCGACGCTGATGCTAGAACGAGCCGCACGCCCGGATGATACACTGCGGATCCGAGTCATGATTCGCGCCCAACAGTTCGCAACGCGAGCCCTTAGTGAAGTGTTGCGCCGGCAACCGTTATCCGATGCTAAGGTCAGCTTTGCGTGGCAGACGTCCGTCGGGACGGCCATGGCGCGCGCAACGACGGCCCGATTACGCGCCGATGGCACGCTCGACGTTCGCGCTAGTAACGAGCACTGGCGCCGGGAGGTTGTGCGGTCAACCGGTGTGATCCGAGCGCGACTCCGAGAGCTGCTCGGACGGGACGCGGTGAAGAGAGTCGCCGTCATCGCAGGGAGGAGATCCTAACCATGCGAGAACCAGTCATCATCAGTGCGGTCCGACTACCGACCGGAAAGTTTTTCGGTGCGCTCAAGAGCTTACCGGCTACTGAGCTTGGGGCCCGTGTCGTGCGCGAGGCGGTATCGCGATCTGGTGTCGCCCCGGCCCAGGTCGACGAGTGCATCATGGGCAACGTCGTCTCGGCCGGTCTCGGCCAGGCACCGGCACGTCAGGCGGCACTCGGCGGCGGCCTTCCCGATCACGTCGGCTCGCTCACCATCAACAAGGTCTGCGGCTCGGGCTTGAAGGCGGTTATGCTGGCCGCCCAGGGGATCGCGACCGGCGATATCGACATCGCGGTTGCCGGCGGCATGGAGTCGATGAGCAACTGCCCCTATCTACTGCCGAAGGCCCGTGAGGGCATGCGGATGGGCAACGCCGAAGTGCTCGACTCGATGATTCACGATGGGTTGTGGTGCTCGCTCGAAAACTGGTCGATGGGAATGGCCGGTGAGGCAGTCGCCGACAAGTACGGAGTCTCCCGCGATGACCAGGACGAATTCGCCGCCAACAGCCACCAGAAAGCGGCAACGGCGATCCGCGAGTGCTGGTTCAAAGATGAAATCCAGCCGATCGACATTCCGCAACGCAAGGGCGACCCGATCTGCTTCGAGCACGACGAGCCGGTGCGTCCAGACACGACAACCGCGAGCCTGGCGAAGCTGAAACCGGCCTTCAAGAAGGACGGCGGCACAGTGACCGCTGGGAACACACCTGGCGTCAGCGATGGTGCAGCGGCCGTGGTCGTGATGGCTGCCGAGAAAGCGAACGAGCTTGGTCTGACCCCGATGGCCCGCATCGTCGGTCAGGCCGTCAGTGGTCTCTCGCCTAAGTGGATCCTGATGACGCCGGTGCAGGCCGTACAGAAGCTGCGTGAGAAGGTGGGCTGGAAGCTCGGCGACGTGGACGCGATCGAACTAAATGAAGCATTCTCCGCTCAAGCCGTAGCTGTCATCCGCGAACTTGATGCGGATCCGGCAAAGGTCAACGTCAACGGTGGCGCCGTGGCTCTCGGCCACCCGATCGGCGCGAGTGGCGCACGAATTTTGACCACTCTGCTCTACACGCTCAAGCACCGAAACCTAAAGCGGGGCATTGCGACGCTCTGTCTCGGCGGCGGCAACGGCGTGGCGCTCGCAGTGGAGGCTCTCTGAGAACCACCGGCGTCACTAACGCCGATTGGTAAAGCCCCCATCCTGGTTTCCTGATGTCCTGGCGGGGAGGGTGCGCTAATCGTCCAGTAGCTGCTTTGCAATCGTCTGTAGCTGGATGTTAGACGTACCCTCGTAGATCTGGCCGATCTTCGCATCTCGATACAGTTTTTCGACGGGATAGTCCTTCGTGTAGCCGTACCCACCGTACAGCTGCACGGCTAGCGACGTAACACGCTCGGCCACCTGGGACGAGAAGAGCTTGCACATGGCCGACTCGGTCAGAAACGGCTGACGCGCGTCGCGGAGGCGGGCCGCATTGTAAACTGCGAGGCGCGTGACGCCGAGTTCGGTTGCGGCCTGGGCGATCTGGAACCGCACCGCTTGAAACTCAGCGACCGCCTGGCCAAACTGTTTCCGTTCCTTCGTATAAGCGATGGCGTGATCTAGTGCGCCCTGTGCCAAACCCACCATCTGCGCCCCAATGCCGATTCGTCCCTCATTCAGCGTTTCGATGGCCACCTTGTAGCCTTTGCCAACCTCGCCGAGAACATTCGCTCGCGGCACCCGACACTCGTCAAGTATCAACTCGCACGTACTGCTTGCGCGAATCCCCAGTTTGTCCTCCTTTTTCCCAACGGCGAATCCTGGGAAGTGGCGCTCCACCAAAAACGCTGTGATGCCGCGGTGACCTGCCTCAGGGTCCGCGTTGGCGAAGACGAGGAACAGATCAGCCTCCGCGGCGTTGGTAATCCACAGCTTACGGCCCGTTAGTAGAAAGTCTTCACCGCGCTCCACCGCGCGGGTCGCCATCGCGAAGGCGTCACTGCCCGATCCGGCCTCCGAAAGGGCGTAGGCGCTCACAGTGTCACTTGCGAGCCTGGGTAGATATCGCCGCTGCACGTCCTCGTTACCCCAGCGAAGCAGAGCATTAATCACCAGCGTGTTCTGAACATCGACGAAGATGCCGACCGAGGGATCCACACGAGACAATTCTTGCACCGCGATTACCGCATGGAAGAACCCCGCGCCTGGCCCCCCATAGGTTTCTGGAATCTGGATGGCCATCACTCCGAGGTCGAACAGCTTGTCAATGAGACTACGGGGGATTGTTGCCTGTTCGTCCATCTCGCGGACGAGCGGACGAACCTCGGCTTCCGCGAAGGCGCGCACGTTGGCGTGAAGTAGCCGTTCGTCCTCGGCGAGTTGGGTTAGCGGAGAGTGTAGATCCGTAACTGCTTCCATGCCGACTCCGGACGGAGCGCGCTGCGTCCGCCGTGTTCAGTTCTCAGGGTATCGGACCAGCGTGAGATGGAACTCGGCGCGACAAGGAACCGGGTGCTGAGTGACCTACTCAGTCTTCCATCTTCCAGAATGCAACCCCGCCCGCCTGCTTGCCGACGTCGATGATGCCGACCCGTTCGGCCGATGAGACGTGGAAGACTTCGACCGTGCCAGGCTCGCTCCCGACTCCTTCGAGTGTAACGAAGGCGTACTGGCCGTCCGGCGTCACGACGACACCATGCGGGATAGTGCGCGTGGTCTTGACACGCGCCCGTTCGCGCCCGCTCTCAAGGTCCCAGAACCCGACCGCCGCACCGCTTTTATACGTAGCCACCAGCGTCGAGCCGTCGTTGGTCACACTGAGATTGTAAGGCCCCGGACCCGTCTCGAACGTACGACTCACTTTCCAGGAGTCAAGATCCACCTCGAAAATCTTCGCGACGTTGTTTCCCGTCACATAAACCCTGCCATCAGCGGTCGGACGCGTCACCCACGTCGGCTGCACGCCGTCACCAAGGGACAAACGGCGTGACACTCCAAATCCCAGCGCATCCAGTTCCACTAGGTCCCCGTCCATCATATTTACCGAATAGTGTTGAGTTTCATTTCGACTCAACCGTGACCCATGCGGCATCACCCCGGTCTCGATCCGTGCGATCTCAGCCATCGTGTCAACTTCAACAACAGAAATACTGCTCGGTTCCATCCCTCCATGGAGGTTAAAGTTCACAACGTACAAAAATCCCGTAGTGGCCGAAACATCAAGCGTGGCAGGAAACATGCCGAGAGTGACGTCGTTAACCCACTCATCTGTGCCAGTGCGATATTTATGGACGCTCCCAAACGGAAACCCGTGGGCAAGGGATACATACCAGTGCTGCCCATCGGGATCGACGTTGATCCCGTGCGGTCCCTCCACTTCGGTCGGAAAGCTCCCGACGGGAATCGTCTTGACCATTTCCGCACCAGCGGGCCCGTAGCGCACGAGCGCGACCTCGTCGTCCGACTCGGCGCACACGTAGACGTAGTAGGTTTGCCGTGGCGGGTCGGGCACCGCCCCGGCACCAAAAGCCAGACTAAAGCCAAGTCCTACGACGGAGACAAACACCAGCACCACCCGCACCAGCCTGGTGAGCACAGGCGCGACGGCCCCCGCAACCTCGGCAGGGCACGCCCACCCAGGCACCAGTAGGGGAAATATCCTAAGCACTAGGCACCCTCCAGCACTAAACACGAGGCACACAGCGCCTCGCTATTGCGGCTCCCCGATGATCTGGGACGGGCCCGTCTTCGGCAGCAGCCTCACAATCCAGAGACCGCTGTTCAAGTCGGTGAAGAAGATGTTGCCCTTGTATAACTGTGGCCCCCAAACCATAGGCGCGTTCGGGATGTAGCCCTCTGGATCAAAGGGCAAAAACATCGCAATCTCCCGGCCCTGCTTGTAGAGATCGCCCACAAGCTCGCCCGAGACGTCGACCACGCGCAGCCCGCCGTTGTAGTACCCAATGTAGAGAACGTCGTCTTCGATCCAGATATTGTGGGTACCGGCTTCCGGCACCTGATAGCGCGCAATCTCGCGCGGGTTCTCCCAATCGTCCCATTCGATGATGTGGATCCAGCCAGCCGCGCGAGCGGGCGGCGCGGTATCCGGATCGCCGCTGATGGGCCTATGCCTATACGGAAACGCCTCGTCACCGGCAAAGAGATAGAATTTGCCAGTCGACTTGCTCTTATAGGGGAAGGCCGAATGGTTCCAGCCACTCGGATACGCGTACCGCCCCAACTCAACGGGGCGCTCGGGTGTGCCCCCGCGACCACCGCCGCCGATGTCAACCGCCACGATCCCATCCCCCCAGTTTGACGAAAACGCAACGCCGTCGCTGACCCAGACATCGTGGATACCATGCCCCGGCGTGTCGAGCTCGAAACGCCCTACCCGTTGAGGGTTCCGGGGATCCTTGATGTTAATGATGTCATAGCGTCGACCGGCGCTCAGGGCGAAGACGTGGTCTTCAGCAATGAAGATGTTGTGGACGCCACCGGTTAGTTGATCTGAGAACTCAGAAAGGACCGGCACCCCCTCGCGCGGGTTGCCGACACCGAGAATCACGAGTCCGTTCCTGCGGTTCGACGCCCCCTCGCGGCTAATAACGGCGACGTCGCCATCTTCAGAGACCTTAATATCATTGACAGTGCGCGCGTCTACCTGGATCTCGCGAATCTTCGTCGGGTTCGTCGGGTCGGTCACATCCCAAATGTACGCGTGGCCATCCGCACTCCACGTTCCGTGCATCGCGTAATCGCGGCCGTCGGTGCCCTCCCAGATCCACAGGTCTGCGGTGCGCCGATCCCGTACGGCACCGCGCCCCACGACCTCCACCTCACGGCGGACGTCACGGCGCTCGATCGCAACGGTCTTGGTCACCGTGTGGCTCCCCGCCGTCGCGACGATCACATAGCTGCCAGAGCGCTCCGCGACGAACCGACCCTCATCAGTAATATGGGCTGCTGCCCCGGCCGCAATGATCGTCGGCACAGTTTCGCCACCCACCGCAAACTGCACCGGTACCCCGCGCACAGCCAACCCACGGGCATCTTTCGCGATGGCGGAAAACCTGATGACATCACCGGTGCGGGCCGTCTCGGCACTCGCCTGTAGCTCCAACGACGTGACCGGGTTGGTCTCCACGTCGAGTGAAATCGTGTCAGTCGCCTCCTCGGCACGGACCGTGATGTCAACAGACCCCGGTCGATGCAACGTGAGGTAGCCGAACCGATCGACCCCCGCCCCTGCGTGATCCCCGCTGGCGTACTCGACCGTGACGTCGTGACGCACCGTGCCGAGCGTGTCGACCACCTCGGCACTCAGACGCGGATGCGTGCCGACGTAGAACTTCGGTGGCACATCGGTGAACGTCACCAGATCGATCGGCGGGAGTGGCACGGTAACGGGGATTTCCACCCGCACGCGTGCGGCCGTTCGTGCAGACGCGTCATCGTCGGGATCTTCCGGAACCAGCGCCACGAGCGTGAACTCACCCGGGCGGTACGCCTCAACCTCGCCTGCACGAGTCACCCCGACGTTGCGGCGCGCCCGGGAGTAGTAGACGACTGTCGCGTCATCGACGGCCGCCCCGGCAGCGTCACGCACGGTGGCGCTCAGCGTCGCCTTGTCTCCGACTTCGAGGGTTAGCAGGGTCGGCTCGACCTCGATCGTGAGCTCTTCGCCCTGCGCTTGATCTTGGTCCTGGGCGCCAGTCGCCGCAAACGACACGGCCCCAATTACGGCGACCACAACAAACTGTCTAAGCTCGTTCACGATACCCCCCCATCACCAATTGCGGCCAGACTGCCACCGTTGGTACCCCTTGCACGGCCTCGTCCGCCTTGAAATATTCCCGCCCGGCGAACTCCAACAACGCGGCGATCGCGTCGTTGGAAACCTGGCTGGTCCGGGTATTGTAGTCCCGAACCGCATCATTAAGAATGGGCGAAAGTCTTTAGCCCCGTAAGTAGCTGATGGAAATGAACATGCTTCGATTTCACTATCGGGGTTCGCTTGACAGCGTCTTAGCGCGTCCCTAGAATGCGAAATCGTATACAGGGTCGCGGATGTGAAGGCCCTGTGCGCTGGCCCGCAAATTCACCAGTGCTCGAACCGGAGATCGGAGCCCCCATGCCCACCGACCGCGCAGACCGAGAGCGCACCAAAGCCGTCGACATCGCCGTCAGCCAGATCGAAAAACAGTTCGGCAAGGGGTCGATCATGCGGCTGGGTCAGAAGCACGCGGCAGCTGCGATCCCAACTATTTCGACCGGTGCGATCAGTATCGATTACGCCCTCGGCGTGGGCGGTTTACCGCGTGGTCGGGTGACCGAAATTTTCGGACCGGAAGCCTCGGGTAAGACGACGCTCGCGCTGCAGGTGATTGCTCAGGCACAACGTGGCGGCGGCGACGCCGCTTTCGTTGACGCTGAGCATGCGATCGACCCCAGTTACACCACGAAGCTCGGCGTCGACCTCGACAGCCTCCTCATCTCCCAACCCGACCACGGCGAGCAAGCGCTAGAAATCGTCGAGCTGCTCGTCAGGTCGGGTGGCCTCGCCGTCGTCGTCGTCGACTCGGTCGCCGCGCTAGTCCCGCGGGCCGAGATCGAAGGTGAGATGGGCGAAGCCCAGATGGGCCTACAGGCCAGACTGATGTCACAGGCCTTGCGAAAGTTGACCGGCATCGTCTCGAAATCGCAGACGTGCCTGATCTTCATCAACCAGCTCCGCGAGAAGATCGGCGTGATGTTTGGGAATCCAGAAACCACGACCGGTGGCCGCGCGCTGAAGTTCTACGCCTCAGTGCGCATCGACATCCGCCGGATCGGGGCGATCAAGGACGCCGACAAAGTGATCGGCGGCCGGACGCGAGTCAAGGTGGTCAAGAATAAGGTGGCGCCACCGTTCCGTGTGGCGGAATTTGACCTTATGTACGGCGAGGGTATCTCGCAGGAGGGGGACCTACTGGACCTCGCCGTCGACCAACGTATCGTGGAGAAAAGCGGAACTTGGTTTTCATACGCAGGTGAGCGCCTAGGTCAAGGGCGCGAGAACGTCAAGCAACTGCTTAGGGAAAAACCAGAGCTCTTCCAGGCGATCGAGGCGCGCGTCCGAAAGGAACTGGGCCTGACACAAGCCAAGGGGCCGGAGACGGCATCAGCCTAGCGTGATTGACCAGCTGCGTGTCTTCGACATCTCCGTTCTCCTCTGGATCGATTCACTACCACACCCGGCCTGGTTAACGGTCGCCATGGTCGCCGCCACCATTGCCGGAACCGCAGCCGCGCTCTGGATCGCCATCGGTCTCGTGCTCGCGGTGGGACGTCGAGACGGTGGGGGCTTCCTCCGTGTAACCCTTGCCCTCGTGGTCACGTACGCGCTGGTCAACGGGGTACTCAAACCGATCGCCGCCAGACCCCGGCCCTATGCGACCCACACCACGATTACGGTCATCAACACCGCCCGTCCCACCACGGCCTCTTTTCCGTCCGGCCACGCCGCCTCAGCGGCGGCCGGCGCATACGCCCTCAGCCGCATCTGGCCCACGGGCTGGCCCTTGCTTTCGGTCCTAGCCCTCCTCGTCGCAAGCTCCCGGGTCTATCTCGGCCTGCACTACCCCTTCGATGTCGTGGCCGGACTTCTCACGGGACTAGCGTGCGCGTACGTTGTAACGGGTGGTGTTTCTTCAGAGGTTAGGAGCCGAGGGCCAGCGGCCAGACACTACTGGGGCGGAGATCAGGAACCCCGATCCTGAGGTCCGCGCTCCAGGTCCGGCCGCTGCTCGGCGTGTGGGGACTCGGCTGCCTGCATTGCTGGTGGCTCGGTCGGCACGATGAATAACCGTTCGCCGGGCCGGATCAGCCCGAGCTCTCGCCGCGCCAGCTCCTCGAGCCTGCTCGGCTCCTCCCGGAGCAGGCGCACCTCTCCCCGCAGAGCCACGTTCTCGCTCCGCAGGGTCGAAATTCTGGCCAACAGCTGACGGTGCTCACGGTTCGCGCTCAGCGTGGCCAATAGGCCGCGCTCACCAACAAGCGCATTCGCAACAAGCACACACGTAACGAAGATGAGAAGAAAGAAAAAAACCCGGGTCAGCATCCGCGAAGCTCTACTGACGCCCTCGGTTATCCGAGCGTCGTGAGCCTGCGTAGCTCACGCAGAGGCGATCCATCGCAGTAACGCTCCAAACACCCTGTGTGGCCGACTCAACAACGTAGGCAGCCCTAGCGTCAAGCTGCCAACAATCAATACCCGCCGATCGCTCCATCCGTCACCTTCGTCATCCATATGACCCCAAAATTAAAGGCGTCCGCTCCGTCGATCGAAATCCGCTGGTTGACGCGATAGGCCGCCGGCGACACGTAATAGCTCCGTCCTGTCACGGCAAACTGATGGTCGTTGTACTCGAACTTCGGCGTTTCCCAAAAGTGGCTGTAGTAACCTCCGAGGTCGCCACCGACCACGCCGTGCTGGAACAGCTCGAACCCGGCGTCGTAGGCGACGTACCGTACAACACTCTGGCCGTTCAGTCCCCAGTCGTAGAACATCATCCCCCGGCCGTTTATCGTCGTGCCGTCCTCGTTCTCCATCACCACGTCGATCCTGAAATAGCGATTCTCGATGTGGGTGACTGTTTCAGTGCCGGTCCATTGTCCTGGCGCGACTAAGCCAGTCTCTGGGGGACTCCATTCAATCTCCCACTCGCCGAGGTAGTACTGCGGGTTCCACGGCGCCAACATCTCGTCAGGTGTCGTCGGCCTACCCTGCGTGGCTCCCGGCTGCAACTTCTCTGGCTGCGCCTCGGCGAAATCGACCGCCACCCAAAAAACCACGACTGCCATCATCGAAAATACCGTTCTCTTCATGGCATGCACCCCTATTGAAGACCTCCAAACCCCGACTTCTTCGGTGAGTGAGGCTGCCAGCCTAAGTTCACCGACCCGTGGGCCCCTGGCACAGCCTAACGCACAGCGTCCGCTAATTCTACGAGCGGGAGGCGATCGACGTCAAGCATGTAAAGCCTAGTGCAATCAA
This sequence comes from Vicinamibacterales bacterium, assembly GCA_965197375.1. Lineage (GTDB taxonomy): Bacteria > Acidobacteriota > Vicinamibacteria > Vicinamibacterales > UBA8438 > CBDAMZ01. The sequence goes on along the minus strand of CBDAMZ010000007.1, from coordinate 99,599 downwards.
TCAGTTATCCTTAACCTCCGTGCTGATTAAGTGGCCGTCCGAGTTGGTAAGCTTGTCGGCCGCTCTTGTCATCCGCCGGCTGACGGCACATGCGAGGAGAGACGGTAATGAAAACAAGTTGGGCGGTCCGGGTGGCGGTGGTCGTCGTGGCCTACGGCGTGTGGGGTGGGCTAGCGGCCCAACAGCAACAAGTCGACCTAAGTAAGCCGACGGTCTCGATCGTGCAGACTGTCGGCTGCGTGTCCACCGAGGCTGGCACCCTCCCGACGTGGTGGCTGACCAACGCCACCGACCCGACCGAAACAGAGGCGCCGTACGCGAGTAACGATGAAATCGAAGGCGTGAGGGACGCGTCGCCTGGCTCGAACCGGTTTCAGTTGATCGGCGTGGCTGATTTCCTCGACGCCGAAGGGGCGCTCAATCAGTTCCAGCGCGGTGATTTCACGGCCTCCGAGTCAGTTAATGCCACCGGGCAGCTGGTCGCCGGGCACAGGGTCGCCGTGAAAGGTCTGTTCATCGAAACCACCGACCCGAAGCGCATTAACCTCACGTCGGTCATCAGCCTGGCTGATTCCTGCAGCTAGTGCCGTTCCTCGGGGTCGAGCCAAGACAGCGATTATTCTTGACGGACGGCTGACGCGGGCCTAGGATTCAGCGGGGGCAGATGGGTGCCTCTCTGTTGGGCTTTTTCGAAAAGGAGCCAGTCTATGCAACCCAAGCTGTTGGTTGTTGGTGCGGTCTTGCTCTGCGTCTGCGTGACGGGGAGCGGTGTGAGTGCTGAGAGCAACACTGAAGCCGTTCCTACGTACAACGGGAACGTCGCGCCCATTCTCTTCGACAACTGTGCCACCTGCCACCGGCCTGGTCAGGTAGCACCGATGTCGCTCCTTTCGTACAAGGAAGCCCGTCCTTGGGCAAGAGCGATCAAGGCAAAAGTCGCCAGCCGCGAGATGCCGCCTTGGTACGCGGACGCCCGGTTTGGCACGTTCCGCGGCGACCGGCGCCTGACCCAGGATGAGGTCAACACGGTCGTGGCCTGGGCCGACGGTGGTGCACCGCAGGGTGATGGCCCGGCACCAACGACACCAAACTTTGCGGAAGGCTGGAGCCACCCTTCTGGTCGAGCGCCCGACTACATCCTCGAGATGCCGATCGAGTTCGAAATCCCGGCCGCAGGCGAGCTCTCCAACTTTAGTATCTACCAGGAGATCCCCTTCACGGAGGATAGATTCCTCGAAGCAGTTCAGATCATGCCGGGCGCCATGGCCGCCACACACCACTCGAGCATCGGGGTGAGGAATCTACCGCCGGGCACCAAGCTCGGTGTGGGCGAAGCGTGGCCAGGCGGGCCTGTGATTAGCAACGTCCCAGTACCAATCGAAGGGGGCGCCTTCGACAACTCGGGAGATAGGAGTGAGGCCGAAGAGTCAGGGGAAGCAACTCGGCGAGCAGTGGACGAAGCCGATGTGTTCGCCGTGAAGGGAACGTCCCACTTGCAGTTCTACATTCCGGGCGCGGCCTTCAGACAGTTCCGGCCGGGCGTCGGCAAACGCATCCGTCACGACCAGCACTTCGTGTGGGGCCTGCATTACAACACGACCGGCAAGCCTGAGACCGACCGTCATCAGGCGGGCTTCTGGTGGCATACCGAGCCGATGACCCACGAGGTGCTCTCGCAGCGGGTTGGTCAGACGCACATCACCGAAAGCACGGAACTAGTGATGCCTGCGCCGGATACGTTAACGCCGGAGGAGAAGGAGAGGGGCGGAAGGGCGCGGGTTCCCGTCATCCCACCGCATGACCCAGACTGGGCCATGACCGCGATCACCGCATTCCAGGATGACGTGACGGTGTATTACCTGTATCCGCACATGCACCTGCGCGGCAAGGATATGACCTTCGTTGTGACATATCCCGATGGCCGGGAGCAGGTTGTCTTGCACGTGCCGAACTATGATTTCAACTGGCAGATCCAGTACGAGCTGGCCGAACCATTGAAGCTCCCGGCTGGCAGTACAATTAAGAACATTGGGCATTTCGATAACTCTGCAAGCAACCGGTACAACCCGGCGCCGGACCGGGAAGTGTACTGGGCCGAGCAGAGCTGGGATGAGATGTTCACCGGGCGGGTGGATTTCACTATCGACAAGCTGGATCTCCGGCTCGAGGAGAACAAGCCCCAGACCGAGGAGCAGTAATGGCGCGCACCGTTGCTGCTGTCCGGGTTAAAGGCGAGCTCCCGCTCCCCCGGGGTGCTGCGCGCTCGTCGGTGTTTGGTTCAAGCACCTACAACCGCATCGCGCGTCCGTGTAGCGACTCGACGGTCCGCCAAGCAGCCTGGATACCCCCCTCGAGCCATGCCGGCCGCGAGCTGGCGCCGGCGCAACCAATGTAGAGCCGGCCGGCCGGCCTGCTCAGCCGTGTCAGTAGGTAGGCTCTGCCCTGGTGCGCGTCCATAAGCTCCGAGGCTAAAAGGGACCTTCTCCCACCAGACGGCGTAGGCATGCTGGAATTCCTGTCGTATCTGCGGGTGGACTTTGCTGGCCTGTGCCAGGACGTGCTCGACACGTGCGGTTATTGGTTGCCTAGTCAGGCCGGCCATTCCGCCGTCACCGTAGAAGCCCAGTAGGATACCTTGCTGCGAGAAGTAGTCGTTCGACGGGTAGGAAAACTCACCGAGCAGCAGACTACGCGACCAGAGGTGCCCGCCGAAAATCCCATCGTCCTGCTCCCAGAACCGTCGCCGCATCTGCAAACCCATCTTCGCGGCCGAGCTGTGTCTGGCGTCGTTGACTGCGTCGGCCATTTCTGCTGACAGATTCACGTCGAGGTGCTGTAGAACCGCCATCGGCAGGCAACATACACAGTAGGCAGCTCTTTCCTCACGCTGCTCGCCAGTTTTGGTGTTTCGATAGATCACACGCACATCGTCTGATGTCTGGCGAATCGACTTGACCTCAGCGTTGAGTGTAATCCGATCGCTTAAGGCTCGTTGAAATGCTAGTGGAATCTCCTGCATTGCATGCCGCCCACCGGCTGAAACACCGGCGCCGGGGCACCAGTGCCAGCGTGCAAAGACCGCACGCGTTCACCGAACCCCGTCCTGAGTAGCACGCCCAGGTCGTGCCGATCTTGGCCGCCGCGTGCAGTCGGGGGACGATAGACATAATCGGCTGTGTCCAGAATAACCGGCTCTGACAAGAAACGACACGAGTCGTTCCTTATCCTCCACGCTCAGCGGGAGGTCAATTTGTCCCTGGTCCATTGCCTTAGCGAGTAATTCCGAAGTTGAGCCCCAAAGGTCAGCCTTCACCTCCCGCAAACGCACCCTCCGACCAGACAACAGCCCGAGATCAGGATTCTCCTCGTAAAAGTAGTTGGCATCAGTCACGTCAACGAAAATCTCGAGCGGTACGCCTAGCTCTTGACAGTAGTTCAACACCCCCCTGTCAGCGTTTGGCAGGCGCCAGGCACCACCGTTGAAATAGAGCCCGTCATCAAAACTACAAACTTGGGTGTCTCCGTCGATTTCGGTGTGTGACGCTCCACGTTTGACGGTCCAGCAGAGTCCGCCTACCCAGTCGCGCGCCTCCAACACTCGACAGTCATAACCGAGCTTGCTGAGCTCATAGCCGACCGCCAGACCGGAAATGCCAGCGCCTAGCACCATAACGCGGGTCCCTGGTGAGCGCCCCACCAGCACTGGTCGTTTGGCCGCCGAGCTCCCCATCAAGCCCCAGGCGTCCATCGTGCCCAACACCAAAGACGATCCACCGATCGCCGCGAACGCCTGCAGAACGTGACGTCTCGTGATCAGAGACTCATCAAGACTATTTCGTCCGTTGCGCATGGCGGTACTTCCAGCCTAGACCAAAGATCGAGTAACAGCCTGCTCAGACATCTCGGCATGTGCCCGAAGCCAGTCCTTACCACCCGAACGGCAGCTCGTGTCTCGTGAAGCCCCAGTGTCATAGAGCACAAAACGCCGAACCACTCACGAGGGCCTAATGAAAATAAAGCGTGTAGCCAATCGAGCGGGCAGGAGAAAAGATGGTGCCGAGGGGCAGAATCGAACTGCCGACACCATAATTTTCAGTCATGTGCTCTACCAACTGAGCTACCTCGGCACTAGTGAGAGTAACTACTTGCCTTACGGCGAACTTGTCATCCTCATTACTGTGAAGCTTGCCAGTTCAGATCTCCCTGGTCATGCTCGTGATCCACCGATGCATAATAGCCGACACTGACTGGCATTCCAACTCGCCATCCCTAGACCCACTACTTTGGGATCGACCCGGAACCAGCGCTGACCCACTCGCGCTTAGCAGGCTCCCCTTTGCCGTCTCCTACCCACTGTGCGAAACTCAGGGATTACCATTCAGATCGAGGCTCCCTATGAAACACTCGTCACTGCGATGGCTGCTTGCCACTGTTCTGATGTTCGAATTACCTGCCGTCGCTCAGGAAGTTCGAGTCATCGAGCACCAACTCGACAACGGCCTGACCCTTCTGATGGTCCCCCGATTTGGTGACCCCAACATCGCTGCCGGATGGATCGCCAAAGTCGGATCCGTGTACGAGCGGCCAGGGATCACAGGCGTGGCTCACCTCTTCGAGCACATGATGTTCAAGGGGACCCACACGATCGGAACAAAGGACATCGACCAAGATCTGCAGATCATCGAGCAGCTCGATGTGCTCAGATCGGAGATCGATGCCGAAGAAGCACGGCTGCTGCGCACGTACCATCTTGGGCAGATCGCTGACCCCAACGCACCGGAGACACGAAGCCCTCGACACCAAAAGCTGCTTGAGCAATTCGATGTCCTCCTCGAGAAACAGCAGGAGCTACTCATAAAGGAAGAATTTAGCCGTGCTTACACGGGACAGGGTGCCTCCGGCATGAATGCGGGCACAAGCTACGACTTCACGATCTACTTTGTGAACGTACCCGCAAATAAGCTAGAACTCTGGTTCTGGATGGAGAGTGACCGGCTGCTGAGCCCCGTCTTCAGGGAATTCTACTCAGAGCGTGACGTCGTGCATGAGGAGAGACGCTTACGCACCGACAGCACGCCTGTCGGAAAATTCCGCGAGCAGTTCGACGCAATGTTTTGGCAATCGTCCCCCTATGGCTGGCCGGTCGTCGGGTGGCCAAGCGACCTCGAAGGGATGACACGCGAGGAGGCGTTAGCATTCTTTGATATCTACTACGCGCCGAACAATCTGGCCGCCGCCCTGGTCGGCGACTTCGACCCCGACCATGCCATCCGACTCGCGAAGCGGTACTTTGGTCGGATCGAGCGGGGTGCAAAGCCGCCACCCCAGCCACGCACACGCGAGCTGCCACAGCTCGCCGAGAAGCGGATGGTAGCTTACGCTGAGACCAATCCGCAGGTAGTCGCTCGGTATCACACGGTGCGGGACGGTCATGTGGATGAACCCGCACTGGTCGTGCTCGGACAGCTGTTAAGCGGCCGTACCGGACGGCTCTACAAATCGGTGGTCGAGGAGCAGCAGGTGGCGACCAGCGCATCAGCGAGTCAGGCAGGGTTCAAGTTCGAGGGCATGTTCGAGCTCAGGGGTACCGCGGGACAGGGAAAATCGCCAGAGGAAGTCGAACAGGCGCTCTATGCAGAGCTCGAGCGGCTAAAAACCGAGCCTATCGAGGATCGTGAGCTACAGAAGGTCAAGAATCAGAACGCAGCTAGCAATTTCCGCGATCTGCGTGGCCACTTCCAATTGATGATGCAGTTGCTCATGCGCGAGAACAATCGCGGCTGGGAGACCATCAACACTGATCCGCCGTTGTATGACGCGGTTACAGCTGAGGATGTCCTGCAGGTCGCCAACCGCTACTTCACTCAAGACAACCGCGCGGTAGCGATCTATTACCGCAGGGAAGGTGACGATGCGTCCAACAATGAGGACGCTAACCCGCTCCTCGTCGGTCTCGACGACGAAGAGAGGCAGCAGGCTCGCCACCTAATGGCGACGATCGGTCAGGTAGACGCCGAGAAGCTCAAGCAGTTGCTCACGCAGTCTGAAATGATGGTGGATCGGGTGCCACCTGAAAATCAGGATATGGCGGAAGCCGTCGTCGAACTGGTACGGCAACGTCTCGATGAACTCGGAGGTGGACGATGAGGCGGGGATACTGGATCATCCGAACCTCGCTGTGGGCGCTGCTGCTCGCCGGTTGTGCCGCGGCAGTCGCCGCTCAGCCGATCCCGGTGCATCCCCGCGAGCTGACCTTCGACCCGATCGAGTTCGACCCGCCAGACGCCTCAGCGCATCGGCACGTGATGTCGAACGGGGTCGTGGCGTTCGTCGTTCCAGACCATACATTACCGCTCGTTACGGTGTCGGTGCTAGTACGAACGGGCAGGTATCTCGAGCCTACAGGGAAGGCTGGTCTGGCGGAATTGACCGGTAGTCAAATGCGTGCCGGAGGCACCACCAGCCTAACTGCAGCAGCCTTCGACGATGAGGCGGCATTTTTAGCCGCCCAGATCAGTAGCGCGATTGGAGATACCAGAGGGCGAGCCAGCGTCAGTTGCCTGACCAAGGACCTCGATGCGGTACTTGATCTGTTCTTCGATATGTTGCGCAATCCGCGCTTCGATCCGGATCGGCTCGATCTTGCCAACAGCCTGGTGCTCCAGCGCATAGAACGGCGAAACGACCGTACGCAGACCATCGAGAGGCGCGAGTGGAACCGGTTGCTCCGTGGCAACGATCACTTCACAACAAGGCCGACAACGAAGGCTTCGTTGGAAGCGATTACCAGAGACGATCTCGTTGTGTTCCACCGTGAGTATTACCACCCCGGCTGGTTTATCGTCGCGGTCTCTGGCGATGTCAAACCTGGAACGATTTTACCAAAGCTCGAATCGCACATGGTCGACTGGCCAGCTCGCGACATGATCGCACAGCCGGTCCCTAAACCGACACACACGCCGGTATCCGGTGTCTATATCGTCAATAAGCCGGACGTGAATCAGGGACGCGTATTGATCGGGCATGTGGGAGCGACGCGTGACAACCCAGATCGCTATGCCCTAACCGTGATGAACGACATCCTGGGTGGGGGTGGCTTCACGTCGCGGCTGATGACACGCATCCGGTCGGACGAAGGCCTCGCCTACAGCGCCTCCTCGCGCTTCGGGCTCGGCACCTACTACGACGGGATCTTCCGCGCCGGTTTTCAATCACGGAGCGAGACGGTAGCTCGGGCGGCAGTAATCGTCTTAGAGGAAATCAACCGCATTCGATCTGAGCCCGTATCAAGAGCTGAGCTTGAAAACTCCATCTCTTCCTTCGTTGAGACCTTCACACGAAATTTCTCAAGCGCGGCATCAACCGCGAATCTCTTTGCCAACGACGAGTATACCGGCCGCGATCCATCCTATCTGTCAATGTATCGTGAACAAATCGGCAACATCACGGTCGACGATGTCCTCCGCGTCGCTAAAGAATATCTTTACTCTGACAAGCTGGTCATGCTGGTCGTCGGCAATCTTGCTGCCATCGAAGCGGGCGATCCAGACCACCCAGAGCACTCACTCGAAGGGCTAGTCGGGGAAGGTATCACCAAAATCCCACTACCCGATCCCTTCACGATGGAATACCCTTCCGAGCCCTGACCTCCACGATGCCGAAGGAGATAACATCTGTGACGCGGGGTAGGCCAGGCACGCGTCTGGGGCAACGACGGCACCACAGCCCGGGACCCTCCTGGAGCACCGACTTCGGACCTGGCTATACCCCACATAGCAACACGATCCTGTTCGCAAAGAATGGAACTCTGGCAGGGGCCGTGACTCTCAATCACGGCAATGCTAGATCTGTCTGGGTTCGCTGCGCTGTCGCGGCTGGCTCTGAGGCATGGCGACTTTATTCCGGAGCGCCTCAACGACAAAATCACGCAGCGGCTGATCCTGCTGCAGAGCCCGCATCTTGCACTTCTTTAGAAGCTCCCTTGGGAAGTTCCGGATATTAAGCGCTGCCAGATCTGGGTGATGTTTCGATGTCTTTTTAGACATGTTACATACGACTCTTATGTATATTAGAATACTTGCGTTACATTTAATACTTATGTAACATAATACCGTGGACGGCGGTTCACTGCACGCCACCTCTGACCGGCCGCTGATCCCCCGCCGCCAACATCCAAATCGGCGCACCATCCGGATCCTTCTCATCTTCGTCACGTGTGTGCTCGTCGCGAATGCGCTTATTGGTGAGCGCGGCTTATTGGCCGCGCTGAGCGCGAACCGTGAGTACTGTCAGCTGTCGGCCAGAATTTTGGCCCTGCGGAGCGAGAACGAGGCCCTGCGGGAAGAGGCGCGACTACTCCGGGAGGAGCCGAACAGGCTCGAGGAGCTAGCGCGGCGAGAACTCGGGCTGATCCGGCCCGGTGAACGGTTATTCATCGTGCCGACCGAGCCACCAGCAATGCAAGCAGTCAAGCCTCCACGCGCCGAGGCGGTCACGCAGTGAGCGCAAGACAGCCCTTGGGAGCAAACGTGCTGCCGCGACGGTAGGCTAGCGGTCTCGTCTATACTCGAAGTTGGATCACTCGGCGGGTTCGATCCTGATTACCGCTCCCTCCGGACTCTCGTCCGTCAGAACATATAGGAGCCCGTCGGGGCCTTGCCGCACGTCGCGGATGCGCTGGTGGAGATCGGCGAGCAGGAATTCGCGGTCTATCTCTTCTTGATTGACGTTGAACACGATGCGCTCAAGGCGCCCCCCGTGTGCCCTCCCCCCGTTGCTCAGTGTGCCCACAAGGAGGTTGCCCTTCCAGTCCGGGAAGCGGTCGCCGGTGTAGAACAGCATGCCCGAGGGAGCAACGGACGGAAACCAAAGTACGACCGGCTTCTCCATCCCCTCCTGCCAAGGGCGCTCCGTAACGTACGGGCCAGCATACTCACGCCCGTACGAGGTAGCGGGCCAACCGTAGTCGCGACCCGCGAGGATTATGTTGACCTCGTCACCACCCTGCGGCGCGTTCTCGCTGGCCCACAGCTCGCCCGTCTCCGGGTGGAAGGCCAGTCCCAGCTGATTGCGATGACCTAAAGAATAGATCTCCGGCTTATAGCCCGCTCGGCCGACAAACGGGTTGTCATCCGGTGCGCTACCATCCTCGCGCAACCGTAGCACCTTCCCAGCGTGGCTGTTCGGATCTTGGGCAAGCGCAGCGGTGCCAGTGCTGGTGCGGATGGCACCACCGGTCGTCATGTACAGCATCCCGTCTGGCCCGAACAGGATCCGTGACATGGCGGCCCCATCGCCAGGGGTAATACCCGCATTCTTTGCGTCGGCCACGAAGATTTCGCGAACGTCAGTCAGCGCCAGTGCATTGCCGTCGAAACGTCCCCGGGCCAGAGTAGGCGTGGCACCATCCTCGCCGGGTTTAGAGTAGGTCAGATAGACCAGCTGGTTTTCCGCGAACCGCGGATGGAGCGCCACGTCCCACAGACCAGCCACCCTGTGCTCACCAGACACCGCCGGTACGCCAGGGATAGGCTGTGGATCCAGCACCCCGTCACGGATTAGCCGAAGGCGACCAGGCCGCTCGGTGACCAACATGCCGCCGTTCGGGAGAAACGCGAGACCCTCGGGAAACGAGAGCTCCCGGGTGATAACCACCACACGGATTCGAGTTTGCCCGGCCGTGTCGAAAACCACAGGCCCGTCCGGTAGAGGATCTGGCTGCGTGCGCTGCGCGGAGCCAAAGGCAACGGCAAGAATGGGTACCAAGGCTAGTACCAGCCAGACAGCAGAAGAGCGCCGAGCCGGGGGCAGGTGTCTCACGAGCTATCTCCTTAATAACATTGAGGGACCTAATCTTAAACAGCAGCGCCTATCGATCTTCCGGGGTACGCGAAGAAGCGCCCACGTCACGCAAGCGCAGCAGCCCCCCTTACGCGGCCGCTCAGCGCAACCACGACACCCCCGGGGATTTCACTTTAGCCGCCCCGATCGCCGCCCTTTATACACCCATCCCCCCTCCGTACGGTTGAATTTCTTCGTCGCACGTTGCGCGCTGCCTGCTGCCTGCTGCCTGCTGCCTGCTGCCTGCTGCCTGCTGCCTGCTGCCTGCTGCCTGCTGCCTGCTGCCTGCTGCCTGCTGCCTGCTGCCTGCTGCCTGCTGCCTGCTGCCTGCTGCCTGCTGCCTGCCTAATCTGATACCACTAACCCTTGAAATATCAATACTTTAGCAGTTTCTCAAGATCACTCGCGGCCGATTGTACTTGACGGACGGCTGACGCAGGCCTAGGATTCAGCGGGGGCAGATGGGTGCCTCTCTGTTGGGCTTTTCGAAAAGGAGCCAGTCAATGCAATCCAAGCTGTTGGTTGTCGGCGCGGTCGTGCTCTTCGTCGCGGCGACGGGGAGTGGTGTGAGTGCTGAGAGCAACGCCGAAGCCGTTCCTACGTACAACGGGAACGTCGCGCCCATTCTCTTCGACAACTGTGCCACCTGCCACCGGCCTGGTCAGGTAGCACCGATGTCGCTCCTTTCGTACAAGGAAGCCCGTCCTTGGGCAAGAGCGATCAAGGAAAAAGTCGCCAGCCGCGAGATGCCGCCTTGGTTAGCGGATCCCCGGTTTGGCACGTTCCGCGGCGACCGGCGCCTGACCCAGGATGAGGTCAACACGATCGTGGCCTGGGCCGACGGTGGTGCACCGCGGGGTGATGGTCCGGCACCAACGATGCCAGACTTTGCGGAAGGCTGGAGCCATCCTTCTGGTCGAGCGCCCGACTACATCCTCGAGATGCCGTTCGAGTTCAAGATCGATCCCGACGGCCAGTTTCAAAACTTCAGTGTCTACCAAGAGATCCCCTTCACGGAAGATAAATACATCGAAGCGCTTGAGGTGATGCCGGGCAACATGGCTGCCACACATCACTCGAGCATCGGGGTGAGGGATCTACCACCTGGCACCAAGCTTGGCATGGGCGAAGCGTGGCCAGGCGGGCCCGTGATTAGCAACGTCCCGGTGCCGATCGACGGGGGCACCTTCGATAACGCGGGGGACAGAAGTGAGGCCGAAGAAGAGGGTGTGAAAGCCCGGCGAGCGGCGGAAGAAGCTGACGTGTTCGCCGTGGCGGGAACGTCGCACTTACAATTCTACATCCCGGGCGCGGCCTTCATGCAGTATCAGCCGGGTGTCGGCAAACGCATCCGTCACGACAAGTACTTCGTGTGGGGCCTGCATTACAACGCGACCGGCAAGCCTGAGACCGACCGTCATAGGACGGGCTTCTGGTGGCACACCGAGCCGATGACCCACGAGCTGCTCTCACATCGGATTGGCCAGACGCACGTAGTTGAGAGCACGGAGCTGGTAGCACCTGCGACAGCGGCCGACGAAACCTCCAGGGCGCAGATTCCCGTCATCCCGCCACATGACCCGGACTGGGCCATCACCGCGCTCACCGCATTCCAGGATGACGTGACGGTGTATTACCTGTACCCGCACATGCACCTGCGCGGCAAGGATATGACCTTCGTTGTGACATACCCCGATGGCCGGGAGCAGGTTGTCCTGCACGTGCCAAACTACGATTTCAACTGGCAGATCCAATACGAGCTGGCCGAACCATTGAAGCTCCCGGCTGGCAGTACAATCAAGACCATTGGGCATTATGACAACTCTGTAAGGAACCGGTACAACCCGGCGCCGGACCGGGAGGTGTACTGGGCCTCGCAGAGCTGGGACGAAATGTTCAACGGGCGAATCGACTACGCCGTCGATAAGTTGGATCTCCGGCTAGAGGAGAACAAGCCCCAGACCGAGGAGCAGTAATAGCGCACTGCGCGCGCAGGGCTCTACGGGACCCTTAAGCTCACCGTTGCTGCTGTCCGGGTTCCGGAAGTCGTATCAACCGACGCCTCTTGTCATTCCTTGGCAAGAGGCGTCGGGTACCGCTCACCGGAAGTTCGCCTGCATCATTACATGAACAATCGAGCTGAGAGCCCGCCGTCGCATGGTTGGGTTTGTACAGCGGGCGCCCACCAACGCTGTAACGTTCTTCGCTTAGGAGGCTAGCCATGAGCAAACCCCTCTCTACAACGTCGGCGCTGATCGGCATCTTAGCGCTCGCGGTCGTTGCGCTATCACAATGCCGTGCGTCCAGTCCGGAAGAGCCGGCCCCACCGCCGCTACAACCTGGCACTAAGCTGAGCATCGACGAGCTGAAGGCGCAGTTCTTTCACGTAAGTGCCGGCCGTCGGCTCAAACCCTCGGCCTGGCCCAACGGGGCAAAAGCCGCGGTGACCCTAAGCTTTGACGTCGATAACGCTTCCTCTCTCTTGGCTAGAGGGAACCTTGCGTTAGAGGCCCTGGCACGGGGCGAGTACGGAGCCATCGATGGCTTGCCACGCGTCCTGCGCATCCTCGACAAGCATGACGTGCCAGCGAGCTTTTTCATCCCGGCAATCAGTTCCATCCTCCATCCGCAGATGATTCAGAGCATTCTCGCTAAAGAGCGTCATGAGCTCGGCGTACACGGGTGGATCCACGAGAATCCTGCACTGCTGGAAAGCGAAGCGGAAGAAAACCGCTTGATGGATTTGACCATCGACTATTTTGTGGAGACAACGGGAAAGCGCCCGTTGGGGCACCGCTCCGGCGGCGCAAACTACAGCCCCTGGACGATTAAGATTTTGAAGGAAAGAGACTTTCTCTACGACAGCACACTCATGGCAAGTGACGACCTGTACGAGCTGCTCCTCGACGGGGAGCCCACCGGCATCGTCGAACTGCCCTTCTTTTGGATCCTCGATGATGCCATGTATTTCGGAAGGCCTCGCCTCCGTAACCCAGAGCTAGTCTTCGGCATCTTCCGATCAGCATTTGATGTGGCGTATGAGGAAGGCGGCATGTTCCACCTGCTAATGCACCCGCATGTCGTTGGTCACCGCTCACGCGCTGCGGAACTCGACAAGTTGATTGAGTACATAAAGTCCAAACCAGGGATTTGGTTTGCTACTCACGAACAAATCGTAAGACACGTCTTGGAAGACCCGGGATTGGGTGATTAAGGTTGGACTGCGGCCGGCACCCACCAACACTGCAACGTTCTTCGCTTAAGAGGCTAGCCATGAGTAGACCCCTCTCTACAACGTCGGCGCTGATCGGCATCTTAGCGCTCGCGGTCGTTGCGCTATCACAATGCCGCGCGCCTAGTCCGGAAGAGCCGGCCCCACCGCCGCTACAACCTGGCACCAAGTTAAGCATCGACGAGCTCAAAGCTCAGTTCTTCCACGTAAGTGCCGGTCGTCGGCTCAAGCCCGAGGCCTGGCCCAACGGGGCAAAAGCCGCGGTGACCCTAAGCTTTGATGTCGATAACGCTTCCTCTCTCTTGGCTAGAGGGGGAGACCTCGCGTTAGAGGCCCTGGCACGGGGCGAGTACGAAGCCATCGATGCCTTACCGCGCGTCCTCCGCATCCTCGACAAGCATGAGGTGCCGGCAAGTTTTTTCATCCCGGCAGTCAGCTCCATCCTCCATCCCAGATGATCCAGAGCATTCTCGCTAAAGAGCGTCATGAACTCGGCGTACACGGGTGGATCCACGAGAATGTTGTACTGCTGGAGAGTGAAGCGGAAGAAAACCGTCTGATGGATCAGACCCTCGACTACTTTGTTGAGACAACGGAAAAACAGCCGTTGGGGCACCGCTCCCCCGGCGCAAACTACAGTCCCTATACGGTCAAGATTGTGAAGGAGAGAGGCTTTCTCTACGACAGCTCGCTCATGGCAAGCGACGACCTGTACGAGCTGCTCCTCGATGGGGAGCCCACCGGCCTGGTCGAGCTGCCCTTCTTATGGATCCTTGATGACGGCCCGTACTTCGGGAGAGGCCCCCTCCGCAACCCAGAGCTAGTCTTCGGCATCTTCCGATCGGAATTTGATATGGCGTATGAGGAAGGTGGCATGTTCCACCTGCTGATGCACCCGCATGTCGTTGGTCATCGCTCACGCGCTGCGGGACTCGACAAGTTGATTGAGCACATAAAGTCCAAACCAGGAATTTGGTTTGCTACTCACGAGCAGATCGTAAGACACGTCTTAGAAGACCCGGGATTGGGTGATTAAGGCAGTTGGGAGGGCTACAGTCGCCGCCCACCGACGCTGTAACGTTCTTCGCCTAGGAGGCTAACCATGAGGAAACCGCTCTCCACGACGTCGGCGCTAGTAGGCATCTTAGCGCTCGCGGTCGTTGCGCTATCTCAATGCCGTGCGCCCGGTCCGGAAGAGCCGGCCCCACCGCCGCTACAACCTGGCACTAAGCTGAGCATCGACGAGCTGAAGGCGCAGTTCTTTCGCTACAGTGCCGGCCGTCGGCTCAAACCCTCGGCTTGGCCCAACGGGGCAAAAGCCGCGGTGACCCTAAGCTTTGACGTCGATAACGCCTCTTATGACTTGGCGGCTGGGAACCTTGCGTTAGAGTCCCTGGCACGGGGCGAGTACGGAGCCATCGATGGCTTGCCACGCGTCCTGCGCATCCTCGACAAGCATGACGTGCCAGCGAGCTTTTTCATCCCGGCGGTCAGTTCCATCCTCCATCCGCAGATGATTCAGAGCATTCTCGCTAAAGAGCGTCATGAACTCGGCGCACACGGGTGGATCCATGAGAATCCTGCACTGCTGGAAAGCGAAGCGGAAGAAAACCGCTTGATGGATTTGACCATCGACTATTTTGTGGAGACAACGGGAAAGCACCCGTTGGGGCACCGCTCCGGCGGCGCAAACTATAGCCCCTGGACGATTAAGATTTTAAAGGAAAGAGGCTTTCTCTACGACAGCACGCTCATGGCAAGCGACGACCTGTACGAGCTGCTCCTCGACGGGGAGCCCACCGGCATCGTCGAGCTGCCCTTCTTTTGGATCCTCGACGACTTCCCGTATTTTGCAAGAGGTCCCCTGCGCAACCCAGAGCTAGTCTTCGGCATCTTCCGATCGGAATTTGATATGGCGTATGAGGAAGGCGGCATGTTCCACCTGCTGATGCATCCGCATGTCGTTGGTCACCGCTCACGCGCTGCGGAACTCGACAAGTTGATTGAGTACATAAAGTCCAAACCAGGGATTTGGTTTGCTACCCACGAACAAATCGTAAGACACGTCTTGGAAGACCCGGGATTGGGTGATTAAGGTTGGACTGCGACCGGCCTGGACTCAAACACGCGCACACTGGGACTGAATCAGGGAAGCGCGTTATTGCACGTTCTGACGCTGGAAACCTGACACCAAGCGCTCCTGTTCCCTACTGCCGCTGACGAGCCGGTGGTTGGGAAGGGGCTACTGCCAGCACCCACCAACGCTGTAACGTTCTTCGCTTAGGAGGCTAGCCATGAGTAAACCCCTCTCTACAACGTCGGCGCTAGTAGGCATCTTAGCGCTCGCGGTCGTTGCGCTATCACAATGCCGTGCGCCCAGTCCGGAAGAGCCGGCCCCACCGCCGCTACAACCTGGCACTAAGCTGAGCATCGACGAGCTGAAGGCGCAGTTCTTTCACGTAAGTGCCGGCCGTCGGCTCAAACCCTCGGCCTGGCCCAACGGGGCAAAAGCCGCGGTGACCCTAAGCTTTGACGTCGATAATGCCTCTTATTACTTGGCTGATGGGAACCTTGCGTTAGAGGCCCTGGCACGGGGCGAGTACGGAGCCATCGATGGCTTGCCACGCGTCCTGCGCATCCTCGACAAGCATGACGTGCCAGCGAGCTTTTTCATCCCGGCAATCAGTTCCATCCTCCATCCGCAGATGATTCAGAGCATTCTCGCTAAAGAGCGTCATGAGCTCGGCGTACACGGGTGGATCCACGAGAATCCTGCACTGCTGGAGAGCGAAGCGGAAGAAAACCGCTTGATGGATTTGACCATCGACTATTTTGTGGAGACAACGGGAAAGCGCCCGTTGGGGCACCGCTCCGGCGGCGCAAACTACAGCCCCTGGACGATTAAGATTTTGCAGGAGAGAGGCTTTCTCTACGACAGCACACTCATGGCAAGTGACGACCTGTACGAGCTGCTCCTCGACGGGGAGCCCACCGGCATCGTCGAACTGCCCTTCTTTTGGATCCTCGATGATGCCATGTATTTCTATCGAACTAGCCTGCGCAACCCAGAGCTAGTCTCCGGCATCTTCCGATCAGAATTTGATATGGCGTATGAGGAAGGCGGCATGTTCCACCTGCTAATGCACCCGCATGTCGTTGGTCACCGCTCACGCGCTGCGGAACTCGACAAGTTGATTGAGTACATAAAGTCCAAACCAGGGATTTGGTTTGCTACTCACGAACAAATCGTAAGACACGTCTTGGAAGACCCGGGATTGGGTGATTAAGGTTGGACTGCGGCCGGCACCCACCAACACTGCAACGTTCTTCGCTTAGGAGGCTAGCCATGAGCAAACCCCTCTCTACAACGTCGGCGCTGATCGGCATCTTAGCGCTCGCGGTCGTTGCGCTATCACAATGCCGCGCGCCTAGTCCGGAAGAGCCGGCCCCGCCGCCGCTACAACCTGGCACTAAGCTGAGCATCGACGAGCTGAAGGCGCAGTTCTTCCACGTAAGTGCCGGCCGTCGGCTCAAGCCCGAGGCCTGGCCCAACGGGGCAAAAGTGGCGGTGGCCTTAAGCTTCGATGTCGATAATGCCTCCGGGCGCTTAGCCAGAGGAGACCTCGCATTGGAGGCTCTTGCACGGGGCGAGTACGGAGCTATCGATGGCTTACCGCGCGTCCTCCGCATCCTCGACAAGCATGAGGTGCCGGCAAGTTTTTTCATCCCGGCAGTCAGCTCCATCCTCCATCCGCAGATGATCCAGAGCATTCTCGCTAAAGAGCGTCATGAACTCGGCGTACACGGGTGGATCCACGAGAATGTTGTACTGCTGGAGAGCGAAGCGGAAGAAAACCGCTTAATGGATCAAATTATCGACTACTTTGTTGAGACAACGGGAGAACGCCCGCTGGGGCACCGTTCCCCCAGCGCAAACTACAGCCCCTATACAGTCAAGATTTTGCAGGAAAGAGGCTTTCTCTACGACAGCTCGCTCATGGCAAGCGACGACCTGTACGAGCTGCTCCTCGATGGGGAGCCCACAGGCCTGGTCGAGCTGCCCTTCTTATGGATCCTTGATGACGCCCCGTATTTCGGGAGGCCTCGCCTCCGCAACCCAGAGCTAGTATTCCGTATCTTTCGATCAGAGTTTGATATGGCGTATGAAGAAGGTGGACTATACCATCTATTGATGCACCCGCATGTCGTCGGCCACCGCTCACGCGCTGCGGAACTCGACAAACTGATTGAGTACATAAAGTCCAAGCCAGGAATTTGGTTTGCTACTCACGAGCAGATCGTAAGACACGTCTTGGAGGACCCGGGATTGGGTGACTAATGTCGGTCTGTGGCCGTCCTTGTAACCAAAGCCCGTTCGCAAACGGTTGGAGGCCCGCTGTCGGCCGCTGCATGGTTGGGTTTGTACAGCCGCCACCCACCGACGCTGTAACGTTCTTCGCCTAGGAGGCTAGCCATGAGGAAACCGTTCTCTACGACATCGGCGCTGATCGGCATCATGGTGCTCGCGGTCGTTGCGCTATCACAATGTCGCGCGCCTAGTCCGAAAGAGCCGGCCCCGCCGCCGCTGCAACCTGGCACCAAGTTAAGCATCGACGAGCTCAAAGCTCAGTTCTTCCACGTAAGTGCCGGTCGTCGGCTCAAGCCCGAGGCCTGGCCCAACGGGGCAAAAGTGGCGGTGGCCCTGAGCTTCGATGTCGATAACGCTTCCTATGTTTTAGCCAGAGGAGGGGACCTCGCGTTGGAGGCGCTTGCACGGGGCGAGTACGGAGCCATCGATGCCTTACCGCGCGTCCTCCGCATCCTCGACAAGCATGACGTGCCAGCGAGCTTTTTCATCCCGGCGGTCAGCTCCATCCTCCATCCGCAGATGATCCAGAGCATTCTCGCTAAAGAGCGTCATGAACTCGGCGTACACGGGTGGATCCACGAGAATCCTGCACTCCTGGAGAGTGAAGCGGAAGAAAACCGTCTGATGATCAGACCCTCGACTACTTTGTTGAGACAACGGGAAAACAGCCGTTGGGGCACCGCTCCCCCGGCGCAAACTACAGTCCCTATACGGTCAAGATTGTGAAGGAGAGAGGCTTTCTCTACGACAGTTCACTCATGGCAAGCGACGACCTGTACGAGCTGCTCCTCGATGGGGAGCCCACCGGCCTGGTCGAGCTGCCCTTCTTATGGATCCTTGATGACGGCCCGTACTTCGGGAGAGGCCCCCTCCGCAACCCAGAGCTAGTCTTCGGCATCTTCCGATCGGAATTTGATATGGCGTATGAGGAAGGTGGCATGTTCCACCTGCTGATGCACCCGCATGTCGTTGGTCATCGCTCACGCGCTGCGG
The DNA here is from genome assembly GCA_965197375.1 of Vicinamibacterales bacterium. Classification (GTDB taxonomy): domain Bacteria; phylum Acidobacteriota; class Vicinamibacteria; order Vicinamibacterales; family UBA8438; genus CBDAMZ01. The sequence continues at coordinate 81,165 of CBDAMZ010000007.1, read as the reverse complement.
AACTCGACAAGTTGATTGAGTACATAAAGTCCAAACCAGGAATTTGGTTTGCTACTCACGAGCAGATCGTAAGACACGTCTTAGAAGACCCGGGATTGGGTGATTAAGGCAGTTGGGAGGGCTACAGCCGCCGCCCACCGACGCTGTAACGTTCTTCGCTTAGGAGGCTAGCCATGAGGAAACCGCTCTCCACGACGTCGGCGCTAGTAGGCATCTTAGCGCTCGCGGTCGTTGCGCTATCTCAATGCCGTGCACCCAGTCCGGAAGAGCCGGCCCCACCGCCGCTACAACCTGGCACTAAGCTGAGCATCGACGAGCTGAAGGCGCAGTTCTTTCACGTAAGTGCCGGCCGTCGGCTCAAGCCCGAGGCCTGGCCCAACGGGGCAAAAGCCGCGGTCACCCTAAGCTTTGATGTCGATAACGCTTCCTCTCTCTTGGCTAGAGGGGGAGACCTTGCGTTAGAGGCCCTGGCACGGGGCGAGTACGGAGCCATCGATGGCTTGCCACGCGTCCTGCGCATCCTCGACAAGCATGACGTGCCAGCGAGCTTTTTCATCCCGGCGGTCAGTTCCATCCTCCATCCGCAGATGATTCAGAGCATTCTCGCTAAAGAGCGTCATGAACTCGGCATACACGGGTGGATCCACGAGAATCCTGCACTGCTGGAGAGCGAAGCGGAAGAAAACCGTCTGATGGATCAGGCCCTCGACTACTTTGTTGAGACAACGGGAAAGCGCCCGTTGGGGTACCGCTCCCCCGGCGCAAACTACAGCCCCTACACGGTCAAGATTGTGAAAGAGAGAGGCTTTCTCTACGACAGCACGCTCATGGCAAGCGACGACCTGTACGAGCTGCTCCTCGACGGGGAGCCCACCGGCATCGTCGAGCTGCCATTTTCTTGGATTACCACTGACTCTGCGTACTTCGGGAGGCCCCGCCTCCGCAACCCAGAGCTAGTCTTCGGCATCTTCCGATCGGAATTTGATATGGCGTATGAGGAAGGCGGCATGTTCCACCTGCTGATGCATCCGCATGTCGTTGGTCACCGCTCACGCGCTGCGGAACTCGACAAGTTGATTGAGCACATAAAGTCCAAGCCAGGAATTTGGTTTGCTACCCACGAACAAATTGTAAGACACGCCTTGGAAGACCCGGGATTGGGTGATTAAGGTTGGACTGCAGCCGGCCTGGACTCAAGCCCGTACACACTGAGACTGCGGGACTGAATCAGGGAAACGCGTTATTACAAGACCTGACGCCGGAAACCTGAAGCCGAGTACTCCGGTTCCCTGCTACCTCCACCGAGTCAGCAGTCGGGGTGTCGCTGTCAGCAGCGTGATCCGAAGAGCACCTCTCCCCTCAACTCTCCCGCCGCAACCAACCCAAACTGGTGGTGGTTGAATCGTACCGGGTTTCTCGGAGACCTCATTGCTTGGGAGGATGGGGGCTATGGGACGTCCCAGTCGGTTTTCTCCGGAAGTGCGCGAACGTGCCGTCCGGATGGTCGAGGAGTACCGGGAGGCCCACGCCTCAGAGTGGGCGGTGCTGCAGTCGGTGGCGCCGAAGCTCGGCTGCACGGCGGAGACGCTGCGGAAGTGGGTGCGGCAGGCGCAGCGTGATGCTGGGCATCGGCCGGGCCTGACGACGAGCGAGCGGGAGCGGTTGAAGGAGCTGAAGCGGGCGAATGAGATCCTGCGGAAAGCGTTCGCGTATTTCGCCCAAGCGGAGCGCGACCGCCGGAGGACGTCGCCACGATGGTCCAGTTCATCGCCGACCATCGCGCCGTGGTCGGGGTCGAGCCGATCTGCGCCGTGCTGCCGATCGCCCCGTCGACGGACTCATCGCCATCGGCACCAGCGGACACATCCGACGCGCCGGTCCGCACGGGCGCAGCGCGACGATCAGCTCCGCGTCGAGATTCAGCGGGTCTATGACGCGCACCAGCAGGTCTACGGCCCCCGGAAAGTCTGGAAGCAGCTGCGACGGGACGGCGTCCGCGTGGCGCGCTGCACCGTGGCGCGCCTGATGCGCGCGATGGGCCTTGCCGGGGCCGGGCCTGGGTCACCACGACCTACGCCGGTGAGGGCGGTCGCCCGGTGGACCTCGTTGACCGCCGATTCGTGGCCACCCGTCCGAATCAGCTCTGGGTCTCCGATTTCACGTACGTCGCACCCTGGGGCGGCTTTGGCTACGTCGCGTTCGTCATCGACGTGTTTGCGCGACGCATTGTGGGCTGGCGGGTGTCGGCCTCCATGCGCACGGACTTTGTGCTGGATGCGGTGGAGCAGGCGATCTACGCCCGCCGGGGCGACGCCCCCACCGGCCTCGTACATCACAGTGATGCCGGGTCGCAATATCTCTCGATGCGGTACACGGATCGCCTCGTGGACGCCGGCATCGCGCCGTCGGTCGGCAGCCAAGGCGATGCCTATGACAATGCCCTCGCCGAATCGGTGATCGGCTTGTACAAGACGGAGGCAACTCGACGGAAGGGCCCGTGGCGTACCCTCGAGGCCGTGGAGTTCGCCACCTTGACGTGGGTGGACTGGTTCAACACACGACGACTGTTGGGGCCGCTCGGGGACATTCCACCAGCAGAGTTCGAGGCGCAGTACTACGAGCAGGCTGAGGTGGCCTGATTCAACGCATTCGGTCTCCGAGAAACCCGGTACGATTCATGGTAGCATGAACGTTGGGCGACGCCACGAGGCGCAACCGCCCCCGATCAGCCTGAAATAGCGAAGAACCTACGGCCGTGGCACAACTGCCGCAGTGGCTCTCATCGAAGCAGAATCGATGAGCGAAACGACGCGGCCGCCACCATCTCTCGGATCCAGTTGTAGCTGGAGAGACACTCGCGACGACGCCGTCGGAAGTTGACGGCGCCGTCGCTTCGTGCAGATCTTACGGTTGGCTTACTGTTGTACGGTAGAGTCGGCCTCGATGCGTCTCATCGCTGCCTGAGTAGCCGAGACGACATCTTCCCGTGTCCCCATGGTGATCTTTGTGTACGTTCCCACACAAGGATTGCCCAATGCGAGCCAAACCGTGTCTTCAGAGAGCTTCACCACGGTCGAAAGATTGGTGCCACTCCCTCTCCCCTTGTACTCACCGTGTTGGCAAGGGGTGTCCGCGAAGACGTTGTCCCGTCCATTCGCGAAGTCATAGTGGCTGCTCATGATGTTGATCACGCCTTGGACATCCAATTTCCCGTAGTTTTGCTCGATTTGAAACTTCTCACTCTGGCGTCGATTAATGCTCCCGGCTGAGGAAGCACCCCTGATGTACTCATGCATCTCGTCGAGCACGATGTGGTTGGAAACCAGGTTATAGCCGTCCTCGTTTGGTATGCGCCCGATGTGGTCAGGCGCTGTTTGCAGATACATCGCCTCTTGCTCATCGACGTACACCACGTTGCCGGAGGGTGACGCGAAGCCTCGGTCGCCAACGCCCCCCTTACTCTGGAGCATCTCGTAGGCTTCATCAGCGCTATTCGCATACTGCACGATCCAGCGCTGGAGCATCCCGTTCGGTCCGCCAGGTACCAGGTAGCGGGGTTTGGCTTTCGGTCTTCCCAAGGCTAGGCCAGCCACGAAGAGGCGGTCGCTGGAGATGTGATGCGAGCCCCAAGTGCCGATGGGTGCCCCATAGATCAGCGGGTTACCATTTTCGGGGTGCATCACCACAGCCGCGTGCGCGTTATTCGGAAAATCGCGAGCCCAGTCGCAGTTATGAGTAGCAATCATCTCGCCGTCGACAGTTGCCTTGCCCCAGACAGCAATGCTCGAGCAACCGTCACCGCTGCGGTAATAGTTCAGGTTATGCCCTCGTTCGTCGATGTAGTACTTAACGTAGTGACCGCCCAGGTTGACCATAAAGAGATCGTTGAACTCAACGTGGCCCCCGTCCGCAACGCCGCGCATCTCCTCGATGTATTCATCCACGACATCGGCACCCATGGTGCCGCGAATGGCCTCTAGGTAGTCGGGGATCAGCTCCACCATCGCGTCACGGCTGATCTCGTGTTCGATCCCGGTCATCACCCAATCCCAGCGTCTCGCACACATGCGCGGCAGGATCTCAGGATCGAGGCCTCGGAGTTGTGTCCCGATCTGAACGCCCCGCTCGTAGGGCTTGCCGTGGGCGTAGATTACGGGAATCGGACCCCTATTTGGATAGAGCGAGCACAGTCGGGTCAAGCTCTTATCCACCTCGGCAATTTGGCCTGACTGCCCGCCGATCACCGAAGGAAGCGACAAGAGCAGGGCCGCCGACATTCCGACAAGCACCGAACGCCGTAATCTACGTGCCTTCATTGAAATACCTCTCATCTTCACAAGGTCAGCTAGGAGTCCTACAGTCCCGCGCCAGCGCGCTACTATTACTGCTCCTCGGTCTGGGGCTTGTTCTCCTCGAGTCGGAGATCCAATTTATCGATGGAAAAATCCATCCGCCCGTTGAACATCTCATCCCAGCTCTGCTCGGCCCAGTACACCTCCCGGTCCGGCGCCGGGTTGTACCGGTTGCTTGCAGAGTTATCGAAATGCCCAATGGTCTTAATTGTACTGCCAGCCGGGAGCTTCAATGGCTCGGCCAGCTCGTACTGGATCTGCCAGTTGAAATCGTAGTTCGGCACGTGCAGGACAACCTGCTCCTGGCCATCGGGGTATGTCACAACGAAGGTCATATCCTTGCCGCGCAGGTGCATGTGCGGATACAGGTAATACACCGTCACGTCATCCTGGAATGCGGTGAGCGCGGTGATGGCCCAGTCCGGGTCATGCGGTGGGATGACGGGGATCCGCGCCCTGGAGGGTTCGGTGGCCTCCGTCGCAGGAGCCACCAGCTCCGTGCTCTCAACCACGTGCGTCTCGCCGATCATATGCGAGAGCAGCTCGTGGGTCATCGGTTCGGTGTGCCACCAGAAGCCCGCCTGATGACGGTCGGTCTCAGGCTTGCCGGTTGGGTTGTAATGCAGGCCCCACACGAAGTACTGGTCGTGACGGATGCGTTTGCCGACGCCCGGCCGGAACTGCAGGGCGCCCATCCCTGGCGCGAAGAATTGCAAGTGGGACGTTCCCGCTACGGCAAACACGTCAGCTTCGGCTGCCGCTCGCTTTTCTTCCGTTGTACGTGGCCGCTGAAACGTGTGCGGAACCCCTGCCTCTTGTTCAGCCTCACTTCTGTCTCCCGAGTTGTCGAAGGCGCCCCCTTCGATTGGTACTGGGACGTTGCTAGTCACGGGCCCGCCTGGCCACGCTTCACCCACACCGAGCTCGGTGCCCGGCGGTAGATTCCTCACCCCGATGCTCGAGTGGTGTGTGGCAGCCGTGTTGCCCGGCATGACCTGAACTGCCTCGATGTACTTATCCTCCGTGAAGGGGATCTCCTGGTAGATACTGAAACCAGGAAGCTCGCCTGCGGCCGGGATTTCGAACTCGAACGGCGCCTCGAGGATGTAGTCGGGCGCTCGACCAGAAGGGTGGCCCCAGCCTTCCGCAAAGTCTGGCGTCGTTGGTGCCGGGCCATCACCCTGCGGTGCACCACCGTCGGCCCAGGCCACGATCGTGTTGACCTCATCCTGGGTCAGACGCCGGTCGTAGCGGAACGTGCCAAACCGGGCGTCCGCGTACCAAGGCGGCATCTCGCGGCTGGCGACCTTTGCCTTGATCGCTCTTGCCCAAGGACGGGCTTCCTTGTACGAAAGGAGCGACATCGGTGCTACCTGACCAGGCCGGTGGCAGGTGGCACAGTTGTCGAAGAGAATGGGCGCGACGTTCCCGTTGTACGTAGGAACGGCTTCAGTGTTGCTCTCAGCACTCACACCACTCCCCGTCACGCAGACGCAGAGCAAGACCGCGCCGACAACCAACAGCTTGGGTTGCATAGACTGGCTCCTTCTCGAAAAAGCCTAACCAGAGAGGCACCCATCTGCCCCCGCTGAATCCTAGGCCCGCGTCGGCCGTCCGTCAAGGACAATCGGCGTCGCGGCTGCCGTAGAGAGGCGCTTCCCCCTTTATCTCGGCGCCACACCAAAACCGCCCTGTTTGTCAGCTAGTCGGCCGGCCGAGAGCAGATTCGCCATTCCAAAATTCCCCTCGTGGCACGCGTACTCGTAGATTGGCTTCGCTTCGTTGATTGTCATCGGGTACGAGTAAGTCCACGGACGCGTCCACGTTGTTGCATCGTCCAGCGTTACCGTCCACTCTACCGTGTCCAACGCAATGCGGGTAAAGCGTTCGGTGACCCGAAGGTTGTGGCCAGCCGCGCCACGAACGACCATGTCCGGGTGAAGGTTCGTCGTTTCGACAACCAGCGAAGGACCGTCCCAGTACCCGCGCGAGTCACCAAAATGCGTCTGAATAGACGGGGCGACATGCGCACGGCCATCAAGCGGGATGATGCGCGCTTCGTGAATCATCTCGGAGCGGAACACGACGTAGTCGGGCGTCTGCAGGAGCTGGTGGGCATTGCCATAAATAATCGGCGTACGCCAGGGAATGCCGAACGTGATGCAGCGCTCGCCAGCACGTCGATCGGTGTAATGGTCGCGGCGTCCCCCCGGCCGGAAATCCGGCGCCGCACGCGCCTCTGCTCGGGCAGCAGCCGCGGCAGCCCGACGCTGCGCCACCTCAGCCGTCACCGGCGGAATCTTCCCATTTGGCGGATCAATAACAAACCAGGGGCGGCTGTTTTGTGCCGCAAGATTATCAAACCAGTGAATCGGCACCGCAATCGCGATACCTGCTTCGGGCTCACCACCACCGGCGAACGGAGCCCGTTCGACCGCTGCCCGTTGCCGCCGGGCAATAGCAGCCACCAATTCCTCCGGTGTGATGTTCTCCATCCGGCGGTCCGTCCACTCGTCCGGACGCTCCATCGGCGTGTTCGCTTCCGGACTCGTATCAAAGACGCCCGAGATGTCTGGATCCCCCCACGGGGTCTTGGGCGGCGTGAAACCCTCCACCATGCGTGACGCGATAAAAGCCTTAATGTCCGCCGTGCCCGGTATAGACTCCACACGGGCGCGCAGGTCATCCTGAGCCGGCTGACCCTCAACCGACACCACTACCAGAGCTCCCACAGTGGCATTGACCACGGCAACCCACGACCGCGTGATCTGGCTACACATGTGCGCCTCCCATCAGAATCAGCCTCGATTTTAGATCCGCTCAAGGCCCTACGTAAACGGCACGTAGTCGACAAGTGAGAGCCGGGCAAAACGAGCGAGAGGAAAATGCGGCCGCCAGATCCTCAATTGTACCTTCCCACAAAAAGTCTGGCCGCATCATACTTTGTCGTTACACTAGTGCGAGAGTGATATCAGTGGCCGTTGTGGCCCGCGACAGCGAAGATAAGACTCACTCGAGAAGCAATACATGAACCACGTTGTCGAGTCCTACTCGAAACATCGGCCAAATGCCCGGTCCTCGCAACTCCAACCGCGCAATTGCTCAACCGGGGTGCACCCGATTTTACGGTATTTGCACCCTTGGCTCGTCGCCCTACTGTTTGTCACCGCTGCTGTCCCCAGAACCTCGACGCAGGCGCCCCAAGGCACACCAGATGTCGACGCATTCTTTTTCGTCGCGGACCTGGACGAAAGTCTGGCCACTCCCGCACGAGCCCAGATAGCCGCCGCCTGGAACGACGGGTACGCGGCCATGCTCGTCGACCTGCTCGACCTGATGCGACGCACCAGCATGGTGAACCCGGTGTCCTGGATTGAGATCACAAGGCTCGCACAGTTTCTTGAGGATCAGACGGGTCAGCACTTCGGCGTGGACGTGAACGCGTGGCGCGACTGGATCTGGAGTCGCCCGTACAACCCACACCCAGAGTACGGAACCTTCAAGCGTAGCCTGTACGGAGGACTGACTCCAGACTTCGAACTCTTCTTCCAGCCACCGGTCCGGACGGCCATCAGACTGGACGAGGTACAGTGGGGCGGCGTGGACGTAAACGGGATTCCGCCACTCGACCACCCGCGACACGTAACGGCGGCAGAGGCCCGCTACCTGGAAGACGACAATGTCGTATTCGGCCTGTACATGGACGGTTCGGCGCGTGCGTACCCTCAACGGATTCTTGCCTGGCACGAGCTGGCGCGCGACAGACTCAACAACTGTGAGCTGACGGTGATCTACTGCACGCTCTGTGGGACCGTGATCCCGTACAAGAGTCGCGTCGGCGGGAAGGTGCGTGTCTTCGGTACTAGCGGCTTACTCTATCAATCTAACAAACTAATGTTCGACGAAGGAACACACAGCCTTTGGTCAAGCCTGGACGGCACGCCGCTGATTGGCCCGCTGGTAGGTTCGGGACTTCGCCTGTCGATGCTGCCAGTCGTAACGACAACATGGGGCGAGTGGCGGCAGGCACATCCGGATACGACGGTGCTTTCGATCGACACGGGATTCAAACGGGATTACTCGCAGGGCGCGGCCTACCGCCAGTACTTTGCTGACGATGCGCTCATGTTCGCCGTCTCGAAGAGGGACCTGAGGCTACGGAACAAGGCCGAGGTGCTGGCACTGCGGCTACGGGGGGGGGCGGAGCAGAAAGCGCAGCCCGTCGCAATTGCTGCCGGCTTTCTGCTACAACGACCGGTCTACCACGTCGATCTCGCTGAGCCACACTTGGTCATCATCACAAGCCCGGCTGGTGCCAATCGCGCTTACCAATCTGGCCAACAGCAGTTCGTGAGCCTCGAAAAGGACGGTCGTATGCGCGATGCCAAGGGACGATTCTGGATCGTCGGCGAAGACGGGCTTCAGGCAACGTTCGACCGAGGCCTGCGACTGCCCAGAGTGCCCGCGCATAGGGCTTTCTGGTTCGGGTGGTACGCACAGCACCCGGACACCCTGCTCATTAAGTGAATTGAAGCCGCGACCACCGCCGTAGAAATTGTTCTTGTACGCCTAAAGAAACCGATGTTTGACTTCGCCTGAATCCCCTAACCGGCAGTTCATTAACGGAAACCTCACTTATCCCAACCCTCGGCGATCCAGTGCACGCCTCGACGCAGGGCATCTACGTACCCACCCATCTCGTGGTGTCCAGGACCATGGATCGCGTCGAATCCAATCGTCCGCCCCAGCGCTTCGAGCTGCCTAGCCGTCCGTTCAGCAGGTGCAAAGGGAATGACTAGGTCGTCACGGCTGTGAATGACGTACGTCGGAATCAAACCCCGGCGGTCGAGCGGCACATCACCGACTGGAGCCGCCATAACAATGGCTCCAGTGAAAAGATCAGGATGACTGGAGGCCATGAACCACGTGCCACGTCCGCCCATACTAAATCCGGTGACCAGGATCCTACGGCTATCAATGGCGTAGTCCTGGCGCACGTTCTCGAGAAGGGCCACGAGGGCCCGGTCTGCCGTCGGATCGGTCCATGAACGAGCTGGGCAGTCAGGCGCCACCACAACGGCACGTAATTCGCCAAGCCCTGGGAGCACGACTTGAGCCATGAATCTACTGCCGTAATAAGCCGCCCGAGGGCCTCCCGGATGAAGGGCTAGGACGAGCGGGCGTGGATCGGCAGAGTCGTAGTCCCCAGGCACCGAAATACCGTAAGTAATCGTACCAACCTGCGCCACCGGCAGTGTGCGGTTCCTGATTCGCCCTGGTGATGCAGTGAATGCCTGGACAAGTAATAGCCAAGCGAGCAGAAGCTTCATCCTTGCACTTCACCGTGTTCTCGAGCTGTACCCACCCGAGGAGTTCTACGCTCTATTTCGAGCGCTACACCAGTCACTACGAAACTTGCGGCGCGAAAGTTCTCAGCTTCTTACATTGCAGCAGCATACATTCGGTTAGTCCTAAAGTCGATCTCAACTCAAATTGAACACAGTTCACACTTCAAAAACTACGCAACCGCTTAAGCCAACGCCCTCACCACATCAACTCTACCGAACGATGGCTGGCTGGAAACCTCTCCGCCGGAACAGTAAGCAGTAGCGACGCCATGGGCGGTCCTTGTGCGCGGAGCTGTACCCTGACAGTACCACCGATGCCACACACGCTTCATCCCAGCGGGGTAGGTTTACCCTGGAGCGAATCGCAGAGGTGGGATAGGATGGCTACGCGATCGAGCTAGGGTTGAAATGGCTGGAAGATAGGAATGCCCTGGCCACACCTGGCGAGCAAGTAAGCGGGAGGGACACATGACCAGCCGGCACGAACTGCTCCGTGTGCGCTCGCTCGATGAACCTGAGAACTTCTGGGCTGAAGCCGCGCAAGAGATCCACTGGTACAAGCCGTGGGACAAGGTCCTCGACGACTCACGTAAGCCTTTCTACCGCTGGTTTAGTGGTGGCGAAGTCAACACCTGTTACAACGCCCTCGATCGGCACGTCGACAATGGCCGCGCGGAACAAGTGGCATTGATTTACGACAGCCCGGTCACAGAGACAACCAAGTCCTTCACCTTCCGCGAACTTCAAGCAGAGGTCGCGCGGTGTGCTGGGGTCCTCGCGACGCTTGGGGTTTCAAAGAGCGCCCGCGTGATCATTTATATGCCGATGATCCCAGAAGCGGTAATTGCAATGCTTGCGGTCGCACGGCTTGGTGCGATCCACTCGGTTGTCTTCGGCGGCTTCGCCTCACACGAACTCGCAAGTCGGTTCGACGATGCACGGCCTACGCTCGTCATCTCGAGTTCCTGCGGCATCGAGCCAGGGCGGATCGTCGCTTACAAGCCACTCCTCGATGCGGCCATAGAGATAGCCACACACAAACCCAACCACTGCCTGATCTATCAGCGCCCAATGGAACGCGCGACATTCGTGCAGGGCCGCGACCTCGACTGGGACGAGGCCATGGCCGGCGCGAAGCCGCATGACTGCGTCCCTGTGGCTGCAACAGACCCGCTCTACATCCTCTACACCTCGGGCACAACCGGGCAGCCAAAGGGGATCGTCCGCGACAATGGAGGACACCTTGTCGCGCTCAACTGGTCCATGGATCACGTGTACGGGATCGCACCAGGCGAAGTGTACTGGGCGGCCTCTGATATCGGCTGGGCGGTTGGTCACTCCTACCTTGTCTACGCGCCACTCATCCACGGCTGTACGACTGTCCTGTACGAGGGCAAGCCAACGGGCACACCCGATGCCGGCGCATTCTGGCGGGTGATCTCTCAGCACAAGGTGGTGTCTCTCTTCACGGCGCCAACTTCGTTCCGAGCGATCAAACGAGAGGATCCGAAGGGCGAGTTGCTAACAAAGTATGACCTGTCCGAATTTCGTGCGTTGTTTCTCGCAGGTGAGCGTCTCGATCCCGACACACTCAACTGGGCGCAGAAGCTTCTCAAAGTTCCGGTGCTCGACCACTGGTGGCAGACTGAAACAGGGTGGTCAATTTGCGCCAATAGCGCTGGACAAGGAAAGCTTCCGGTTAAGCCGGGCTCGCCTGGCAAACCGATGCCTGGTTGGGACGTCCAAGCACTTGATGCGACGGGCGCGCCGGTCAAGGCGGGTGAGACCGGTGCACTAGTCTGCAAGCTGCCACTCCCACCTGGGACCCTGCCGACGCTTTGGGGTGCTGACGCGCGGTACCAAGAAGCCTATCTCTCAGAGTTTCCCGGCTACTACAAGACGGGCGATGCTGGCTTCATCGACGAGGACGGGTACGTGTATGTGATGGCCCGGACCGACGATGTGATCAACGTGGCCGGACATCGGCTCTCAACTGGGGCAATGGAGGAGGTGCTAGCCTCACATCCAGACGTTGCAGAATGCGCCGTAATTGGAGTCGCCGATCAACTCAAGGGTCAGCTGCCACTGGGTCTACTCGTGCTCAAGGCAGGTGTAGAACGCAGCCGAAGCGGAAAAATCGTGGGGGAAGTAACCCAGATGGTGCGTGAGCGTATTGGACCGGTGGCGGCATTCAAGACGGGAACCGTGGTCGATCGACTACCCAAGACGCGTTCTGGGAAGATTCTTCGCGGCGTCATGCAGAAGATCGCAGACTCCAAGGCGTACAGTATGCCGGCCACGATAGAGGACTCCTCGGTTCTCCAGGAAATTAAGGAAGCTCTTAACGGGGTCGGCTACGCTAAGGACACCCCATCGGATGGCAACGAGACCACTTAGGCCGTTCGGCGCTTTCGTTTTGCGGTCGCAGAAGCTATCGATTCGCCGGTACCGCTCTCGCCGTTCTTGGCGGTGACCCTGTAGACGCCGAGGCGGGTACCGGATTGAAGCGGACATCACCTTGTGTCGTTACTCATTCTTGATCTGCTCTAGTGCCTTCAATATGTCTGCATTCTCAGCCCGAATTCGCGCGTCCGTATTAAGGAACTTCCAGGCCGCCGCCCTCGATCGGTCGATTACGCACACAGCCGGGTGAGGCGCTTTTCTCCCATTAAACGGTTCCGGGTTGAACACCCCGTAACGGTTGATAACGCTGAAGTCCGGATCTCCAAGAAGCGGAAAACCTGGCGGGCCACCAGCTTCCTGAATCACACGGTCCACCATCCTCTGTCCGCCCTCGGCGGCATCGGGGCTCAGCGCGAGGATTTGCGTAGACGATCTGGTTTTATTGTCTAAGAGGTGTCTCAGCTTGCCAAGCTGAGTAGCGCAACTGCCTCACCAATAACCCCAATAGACTACCAGCACGACGTTCTTCGTTTCTCGGTAGTCAAAAAGCTGACAAACCACTCCCGTTTCGCCAGCAAGTCGGAAGTCTGGCGCGACCGTGCCAACCTCAACCAGCCCCAAATCAGTTGGCGGTAACGTCCCGCCATCGGACGGTCCGAGAATCAGCTGTAGAGTCTGTCCTGTCCGACTAGAAGGAAAAGGAGAATGCTGGGCCAAGAGACTTCCAGTCTCCACATATGCCGCAGGCGTGCCGCAAGACTATTTAGGCACAGGCTAATTGCTCGCATATACTTTGATCTCAGTACGCTTATAACTTTTAAGTCGATAGGAGTTATTGGTCGGGATGACTAGATTGAAACCAGCGACCCCCTGCCCCCCCAGCCTAGTACAAACGCTGGTCACAAGTGGTCACACATACGCATAATATTCACGAGCGAAGAGACAAAAAAGGACATGGTGAAGCGGGCGAAAGCCGCCACCGTTGAACTGCCCACCGACGCGGGTCTTGGTTCGTGTTGCGAATGGACCACCTAGTGAAACCCTCAATCTTAAACTTCCTCTCATATGAGAATCGGACCAAACACCCATCCGCGATCCTGTGGTTTACGATATCCATCGCGCTGCAACTGGTCGCGGTCTTTTCGGTTGTGCGGTACTTCTTTAGTTCGACCTGGGACCAACACGTGTCATCGGGCATCTGGGCGATCGTCCTCACGTGCCTCATCTGCAGTCTTGTTATCTGCTTTGGAGAATATTTCTTCCACCGCTATTTGCTCCATCTCGAGACCGTGAGGTTCCTCCGCTCCCTCACCACGAGTCACCTCACGCACCACAAGCTGACCTCGATCGGCTTTGATGATGCGAAGGGGACCGTCCGCAGCGCGTATCATATTTGCGACATGGCGCGTGACGATCAAGCCACGTTTCCTCCCTGGGCGCTGATCCCGACCTTTGCAGCCTTCACGCCGTTCTTTGCGCCTCTCGCATTCTCATTCCCAGGAATCCCGATTCTCATTAGCGGGTACACCTCCCTTGCCATCGCCCTGTTCTTGTACGAAACGATCCACGTCGCGCATCACCAGCCATACGAGACCTGGTGGAAGCCAAAACTAAGTAGCCCGATATTCGGCAGAGTGTGGCGCAAGGTATACGGGTTCCATCAAGCTCATCACGCGAACTACCGGTGCAATCTGAACGTGGCTGGATTCTTCGGTGTCCCGGTCGCGGATTTGGTGTTCGGCACGTACAGCCAGCCGGACGAACTCCTCCTAGATGACGCGCCAGCCACAAAAGAAGCGGCCCGAAGACTCACCACTCAACCCAACTGGCTGATCGCCTGGCTCGACCGAGTGGCATTCAAGAGACGACGATGGATGTCAAAAAGAAACTGAAACCCGCTTCAGGCCGCAAACCAGCGCCTAAAGCAGGTAGGTGCTGAGGGAAATCACAGTGCCTATCTCCCATTGAGTGCTTTAATCGGAACAGGGGTGCTTCAAGAAAAATTCACTCACGTCGTGAATCAATCATATGGGCAAGCTAGACACTGTCCGAAAACCTTTGTGATCACTCCTAGGTGGAATTCACCCGATCTCGCCGTTGACCTTCCTGCCGAGCAGCCTGCCGGAGCAGGTCTAGTGGTGGACCAATATAGAACTGGTAGGCGTAACGCTCGAGGTTGGCAGGAAGTGCGTCCTCCGGAATATCAACACCATGAGCTCCTGAGCCTGAATTAACAAAAAACAGTGCCGAATTTGCCCTGAACCGTGCGGTCGTCACCGGTTCACACCGCAGGCCTTCCTCCTCGGGATAGGAGGTCCGCCCCAAGTAAATGCAGTTACCCCTCTCCACGCCCTTCGCGTGAGAGCGAGTTCCCACAACCCGAAAGAGTTGGGTGCCCCATTCCTCGCTGTCACCAGGCTTCGCGAAATAGATCAAGCACGTCAAGAACGCTCGTTTGACGTCTTGATGGGGGTCAATGTGATAGCCTCGACCCCGCACCAATAATCGGTCGCCTGAACCTTCTTGTGGCATACCGACCACCTCAGCGGCTGCCGTCACGCCGTACAACTCACGATAAAAAGGTCCAATGTGGGACGCAAACTTCTCGACTAAGGCAGGAGTCAAAATCTGCCGTGCCAGTTCTCTCTCCATAAAGCTCCACGCTTGCCCGAGGAGTTCGGGTTTTAGGTTCAGCTTATTCGTTGTGTCTCCAAACAACTCAGACGGCGGCAATGTGTCAACTAACAAGTCGTACAAATCTGCTGGAAGCAGGTTTTCGATAATCATATGAGGCATCGGCTCCGTCTCAAGTGGCGTCGTCGCCAATGCCCGCGTGATATGAGCGTGAGTCGCGTCTCGGTCCAATAACGCCGCCAGTTGATCCGCGCGGTCACGGTCTTCTGCATTCGCTCGTGATAGCAATCCGATGGACAGCTCGAGCGTCTCGACACGCCGCGTTGTTGCCAGCTCCAATTTATCGATTCGCTTCGTAAGCGACGTCAGTCCGTGCCCGACCGTCTTCAGCTCTGCATGTAGGCGACCATCACGCTCTCGACTCTTGTCCCGTTCTGCATTCAGATCACGTCGCCACCGCTCTTTTACCTCTGAGGTAAAGCGAGAGAACACACCAAGACGAAAGAACGCACTGACAATCAGTCGCCCAATCATGAACGCGCACAACTCGGCGGCTGCGCGAAGATCGGCGCACTAAATGCTGCAATGAGAATCGCGACCGCGATGAGGAGTGCGCGGCGTCTGATCATAGGCTGCTCCGACGACCGGTGAGGTGTCGAGCTTAGCTCTACGCTTTGAGAGGAAAATGGTCGGGATGACTGGATTTGAACCAGCGACCCCCTGACCCCCAGTCAGGTGCGCTACCAGGCTGCGCCACATCCCGACGAACCAACCTTCACAACACGCGGTTAACATGGTGGGGCTAAAACCGTTCTTTACGCTGGGTTGCGAATATTGTTTGTAGGGTTACAGCCCTGCCCCATACGGGAAGCTCCACACATACCGCGCGCCAACAACCCAGGCTGACGTTCGCTTCACCGTTTTCGCTTCGCCGTGGTTGCCCGCCGGCGCTTCCGTGCCGATTTCGCTCTCGACGCTTTTCGTCCTGTCGATGGTGGCGCCGGCACCGGATCGAAGCCCCGAGGCACCCCGTCGCCATTACCCGATAGTAGGTCGAGAATCCCCCGTAAACCTCGCCTTACCTCCGTAATGCGCTCGCGGGCGTTCCGACCCAAGAGCTCGTCGATCGACGGGTCACTCTGTTCGGTCGTCGCGTCTAGCTCACCCTCCAGCTTGCGCCGTGCAGCGCCGAGCGTTAACCCCTCCTCGAAGAGCAGCTGCTTAATTTTGAGTACCAGTTCAACGTCAGCACGTCGATAAACACGCGCGTCGCCGGCTGATGTTGATTTCCCAAGGCCAGGAAACTCCGCTTCCCACGACCGGAGAACATAGGGTTGGACCTTGGCAATCGCGCAGACTTCCGGCGCCTTAAAGAGCGACCGCTCGGGGATTTCCATCGTCGCCACCATTGGCAGCTCGATCCAGGCACTGAGCAGGGTCAGTATAGCACCGCGCTCGCACGGGTGGCCGCCGGTCAGTAGCGACGGCTTTAGCTGCGTTTCCCGCCGCGGGCTCGCACCTGGATCCGGATCGGCGTGCCCATAAAGCCAAAAGCGTCGCGGAGGCGGTTACGCAGAAACCTCTCGTACGAGAAATGAAAACGGGTTGCGACGTTCGTAAAAAACAGAAATGTCGGAGGCTTCGCCCTCGCCTGGGTTACATAAAGGATGCGCACCTCGCGACGACCCGGGCTAGACGGCTGGTGGCGCTTGACTATCTGCTCGATAAATCGATTCAGCTCACCTGTCGCAACATGGACCGCTCGGGCTTCGGCCACTAGGACCGCCTTCTCGATCAGCTTCGGCGCCCGCGTGCCCGTCAACGCTGAAACATGCACGATCGGCGCGAACTCGACGAATTTGAGACGATCACGGAGTTCCTGGTCGAACCGTTTCGAGAAGTCAGCTCCTCGTGGCTTAACAAGATCCCACTTATTGGCCGCGATCACGATCCCACATCCAGCGCGATCCGCTTCACCCGCGATCGCTGCATCTTGCTTGGCCACCGAACGCGTCGCGTCAACAACAAGCACCGCGACATCAGCCCGCGCCAGCGCCCGCCTCGCTACGACGACGCTGACCGACTCAATCGCTCCTGACCGTGCGACACGACCAGGCCGGCGGATCCCGGCCGTGTCCACGAGGCGTAGTCGCTGGCCATGCCAGCCGATAACGGTGTCGACCGCATCACGGGTCGTCCCGGGAGCCTCGCTAACGAGCACGCGGTCTTCCTGGACCAGCAGGTTGACGAGCGAGGACTTCCCGACGTTCGGGCGCCCGACGATTGCAATGCCGATCTCGTCTACGTTGAGAGAACGGACCTGGGCAGAGCGAGCCATCCGACGCCCCGGGAGCCGAGCGATGACTTCGTCGAGAAGATCGCCTACACCGAGGCCGTGCTCCGCAGCGACCGCCACGACCGGCGTCACTCCCAATCGGTTGAATTCACCGACCCGATCCCGAGCTCGCCGGTCATCGATCTTGTTAACCGCGAGGATCATCGGCGCACCAACACGGCGTGCTTGCGCTGCCACCTCTGCGTCTGCCGGCACCAAACCATCGCGTCCATCGACGAGAATTACGATAACAGACGCCGTGTCGAGCGCCTTGAGCCCTTGCGCGGCGACCTCGGCGTGCAACAGGTCGCTGCTTGCCCCGAACAGTCCCCCCGTGTCTACCAGCTCGAACTCGGTCTGGAGCCACTCGACCGACTGATACAATGCATCGCGCGTCGTACCAGCTACCGGAGTCACAATGGCGCGCCGGGACCCAGACACGCGGTTGAACAGCGTGGACTTTCCAACGTTCTGGCGCCCGACCAGGACCACCCGACGTCCGCGACCGGTTCGTTCTCCCATGGGCCAGATATCGGTTAACTCGGCCTTGACAGCTGTAAAGTACCGTATTTATGATATTTAAAGAACACGGGGAGTTCACAACTTGTGATTAAGGTCGATATCGTCAACGAGATCGCGAAAGCCGCTGCCATCACCAAGGTCAAGTCCGAAGTGGCTATCGACGCGGTCTTCGAGGCCATGCGCATGTCGATGCAACGCGGCGAGCGAATCGAGTTGCGTGGATTCGGCGTTTTCCAAGTCAAGCCTCGCAAGCGCGGCATCGGTCGTAACCCACGTACGGGGAAGGAGGTTCGGATTCCACCCGGCCGTACCATCCGCTTCAAGCCGGGCAAGGATCTTCAGAACATCGGTGGATAACCTCCAGAGCCGACATCTTGTCCCTAGATCCCCCGGGTCGTCCGTCTCCTCCGCCGCCTCCATGGTTGCCCAGACCTGAATCAAAGGGCCAGCGGCCACTCGCCCCCCGGCGCCGCACCAGTCCCTGGGTCCACGGCTTTCTACTGCTGGCGACCGGCGCCAGCACTACGTACTGGGGAAGCCTTCACTATGCGGCCTTCCAGGCCGACTTCGCTAACAACATCGGCCCGATCTCTTGGATACAAGGCACATGGTACAGCCTCACCATCCTGGCTATTCTGGGCGCACACGAGCTTGGACACTATTTCGCGTGCCGGTACTATCATGTCGACGTTTCTCTACCCTACTTCCTGCCAGCCCCAGTTCCGACCGGAACCATCGGCGCCTTCATCAGGATCCATCAGCCAATCCCCACGAAGCGGATGCTCTTCGACATCGGCGCCGCCGGCCCGATCGCCGGCTTTCTCGTCGTGGTCCCAGCCCTTTTCCTAGGATTGAGCCTGTCCAGGCTCGTGCCACTCCCAGATGATTTCGTCGGCTTGACGCTCGGAGAGCCGTTGCTATTCCGGGGCGCCGCCTGGCTAGTCTGGGGGGATGCCCCGACGGGCTACTCGATCAACCTGCACCCGGTCGGCTTCGCCGCTTGGTTCGGACTGTTGGCAACCGCGCTGAACCTGTTTCCGATCGGCCAACTCGACGGCGGGCACATTTCGTACGCCGCGCTCGGTTCCAGATCGACCATCGTAACGTTTGGCGGCGTGACGGCCATCATTGGACTAACCTCTTTCTCGCTAAGCTGGATCCTCTGGGCAGCGATGATAGTGATCATGCTGGTCGCCTTCGGACCGCGGCACCCGCGCACGGTAGACGACGAGGTCCCACTGGACCCGAGGCGCCGCATCGTGGCGATCGGAACACTTGCCATCTTCTTGCTCTGTTTCACTCCGGCGCCGATCGAGGCAACCAACTTTCTCTCCCGACCCTAGCGCAACCCCACCTCCCGCCACTCACCTCGCGCGGTCTCATAGCCGGGGCCAAGCCTAGCCAAAACCCGTCCCTGTGGTTCGTTTATGAAACAACGGGATGTCGCACGCAAGAACCTACAGCACCGTCAGGGGATCAACATCGATTATCACACGCCGTTTCAGCTCCGGACGTGCATCCAGTGCGGCCTGTAACGCCTTGCGCATCAGCTGCCGTTGGTGGCCCTTCAAAAAAACCTGGGCGCGGTGCTGGCCGCGTAAACGGGCAATCGGAGCCGCAGCGGGCCCAAGCACACGAAACCCACACTCGGCTCGCACGAGGCCAGCCAGCTCGGCTGCGCCAGCCATGGCATCGTTAAACGTCCGGCCACGAACCACCACATTTACCATCGAGACGATTGGCGGGTAGTGCATACCGCGTCGGAAACGAATCTCCTCGTCGAAAAACGGCTCATAGTCCTGCCGACAGGCGTAACTGACGCTGTAGTGCTCCGGATAGAAGGACTGAATGATGGCCTCTCCCCGCTGATCGCCACGGCCGGCGCGTCCGGCAACCTGGGTCAGGAGCTGAAACGTCCGTTCCGCTGCTCGAAAATCGGCGAGGCCAAGCCCGACGTCGGCAGAAATCACCCCAACGAGCGTCACCTTCGGAAAGTCGTGTCCCTTAGCGATCATCTGCGTGCCGACGAGCACGTCGATGTCCCCGTTCGCGAAGGTGGCCAACAGAGTCTGCACGGCGCCCCGCCGGCGAACTGTGTCTCGGTCAAGACGCGCGACCGACGCCGTCGGAAAGCGCTCGGCGATTTCAGTTTCGATACGCTCGGTACCGAATCCGACCGCCTCCAAGTAGGGCCCCGCACAGTGGAGACACGCCCGCGGATGCGCCATCGTGTAGTTGCAATAGTGACACCGCGCACGCTCAGCCGCCCGGTGCAGGGTAAGTGAAACGCTGCAATTCGGACACTCAAGTGTCCGGCCACAAGCACGGCAAAAAACCGCGGTCGCAAAGCCCCGCCGATTCAACAGGATCAGCGCCTGCTGGCGCCTCGCCAGCGTGGCCATGAGTGCATTGCGTAGATCCGCACTGAGCACAACCTCTGGCCCTTCAGTGGCAACCTCTTCCCGCATGTTGACGATGCGCACCGAGGCTAGTGGACGGTCAAACACTCGCTGCCGCATAATCACACGCTCGTACCGGCCGGTCCTCGCGTTATGAAAACTCTCCATCGACGGTGTGGCTGAACCGAGGACGACGAGCGCCTTTGCCCGCTGGCCGCGCATGACCGCCACGTCACGTCCGTGGTAGCGTGGGCTTTCCTCTTGCTTGTAAGAGGCGTCGTGCTCTTCGTCGACGACGATCAATCCCAGCTTGTCAAGTGGCGCGAACACCGCCGATCGCGTGCCGACCGCCACATCGACCTCACCTCGTCGCATGCGTTGCCACTGGTCATGGCGTTCACCGTCCGACAGGCCGCTGTGTTGGATCGCGACTCGGTTTCCGAAAACACGTCGGAACGTCGCGGCGACCGCCGACGTTAATCCAATTTCTGGAACCAACGCAAGGACGCGTCGTCCACCTGCGCACACGGCCATGGCCAATCTCAGGTAGACCTCGGTCTTACCGCTTCCGGTAACACCGTGCAATAGCGCAACGTGGAACCGGCGGGTGTCGGCCAGTCGGGTAAGCGTGCCAACCGCCAGACGCTGTTCAGGCGTCAGCTCCAACGCGGCGGATTCTCCGCCGGCCTGGTCCGAGGTAACAGCCCCGTGGCCCAGAAACGGACCCCGCTCGACACGACGAGACCCGATCGAAATAAGGCCCCGTCGCTCGAGCCGTCGCAACGTGTCTCCCCCCACACCCCGGCGAGCGAGCACGGCAGTGTCCAAGCCGATGGGTGAACCGGCCAGCAGTAGCAGAGCCTCGCGCTGCCGCTCACCCAACCTGCGGCCAATTGTCCCGCCAGAAACCTCGCGCCCCCGTGCCGTCACGTGAGCCACCGGCACTGTTTTGAATCCGGGTACTTTGCCGTGGACCGGGTGGGACAGAGCCTGAGGGGGCATCGCCGCAGCCAAAGCCTCACCCGGCCCGCAGGCATAGTACTCGGCCACCCATAAGGCTAGGTCAACGATAGCGTGCGGCACTAGGGCTCCCGTATCGAGACAATCGACGATGTCTTTAACCTTGCTTTCGCTGGTTAGGCGGGTCTCGTGATGGTTATGAGCAATAACACACCCCGTAACAACACGGTTGCCGAGTGGAACCAGCACCCGGCTCCCTCGCTCAGGCAGGCTCAACCGATCAGGCACGCTGTAGGTTAGCGGCGGTAGCAAAGGTACCGGCACCGCGACAGATACAAGGCGGGACATGGGAACCTTTCCAAGTTGCAGGCACTTGGGGCCTGGCACCAGCAGGGACGGTGCGCGATTGAGCCGTCTTCCACTCGCGCGCTACTCGTTTTGTAGGATGGAGCGAACTTTCTTCATGTCCTCCCAGACGTCGCACTTTCGGTTGGGGCTCCGCAAGAGAAACGCCGGGTGGAACGTGGCAATTAGCTTGGCGCCCCGATAGTCAAACACACGGCCCCGAACTTTCGAGATCGCTGTTTCAATGCGCAGCAGCGTGCGCGCGGCGCACGCACCGAGAGCTACGACCACGCGCGGCTTAATCGCATCGATCTGAGCAAACAGAAACGGTTCGCAAGTGCTTACCTCATCCGGTTCCGGGTGCCGGTTGTCAGGTGGGCGGCACTTGATCACGTTGGCAATGTAAACGTCATCCCGCTTCAGCCCGATCGATTCGATGATCTTCGTTAGCAGTTGTCCTGCCCGGCCCACGAACGGAATCCCTTGCAAGTCTTCATCGCGCCCAGGTGCCTCACCAACGAACATCAGGTCCGCGCCAGGATTACCAACGCCGTAGACCAGAGTGGTTCGATGCTTGTGAAGCTTACAACGCGTGCAGTCGCCCAGCCCCTGACGAACCAGTGTCAACCGCTCCGCCGCCGTGCCCTCGTCTGGCACGGCCACATGGTCGAACATCGATACATCGACTGCGGCAGGTGCCTCGCGTCGGACTTGGGGCCCCTCAGTGTCGCCTGGGCCATGGACAGACGCCTCGTCAACCACCGGCGGGATCGGAGTGGATCGGCCAGCAACTGGCAGAACCTGTTCGGACGTCTTTAACTGTGCCATCCCTTCGGCCTTCATCAAGCCCGGTCGAGACACCTGGCGGGTCCGCCACGTTGGATCCCGGCTGATGCCAAGAACGCCGAGCTCCTCAAAGAAAGCGAGATGCCCGGCTAACTGATCCCGATCCTTCATGCTGGTTCGTGGGCGCTAGACACTCACTCTCACCGCTCGGTCGTCGCCGCTGAGGCATGGAGACGCTGTTCGATTCGGTCAAGGATGATCCTGGCCAGCTCTCGTTTTGAGCGCAACGAAACTTCCTCGTTTCCTGTTGTGCTAACAATGGTGGCAATGTTGGTGTCGACCTCGAACCCCGCACCGGGTTGAGAGAGGTCGTTGGCCACAATGAAGTCAAGACCTTTCTGCTGAAGCTTAGCGCGTGCGCGAGCGACCGCGTCTGACGTCTCCGCCGCGAAGCCGACAAGCACGGGGGCCGATCGACCTGCACGCTTACTTCCCAACTCGGCAAGAATGTCAGGAGTTCGTCGCAGGGTGAGCGTCAGCCGGTCCTCATCCTTCGAAATTTTCGCGCTACGGCGACCACCTTCCGGCGTGTAGTCGGCCACGGCCGCCGCCATCACCACGACATCCACTTCGGCGACACGCGCAAGTGTCGCTTCGTGCATCTCAGCGGCACTCCGAGTCGGCAGGACCTCGGCCCCAGCCGGCGGCTCGAGAGCCGACGGACCAGTGACGAGCACGACGCGCGCGCCACGGGCGAGTGCCTCTGCCGCAACGGCATATCCCATGCGGCCGCTCGACCGGTTACCCAGATAGCGCACGGGGTCGACGTCCTCATGGGTCGGGCCCGCCGTCACAAGCACACACCGGCCGACGAGGCTTCCCTTTGCCGTTAGCACGTCCTCCGCGGCCGCCACAACCTCGGCCGGCTCTGCCAGGCGCCCTTTGCCGATCCAGCCGCACGCCAAGTATCCCTCGCCAGGTTGTACAAATCGCACGCCACGCTTGCTCAGCCGCTCGAGGTTCGCTCGAACCGCTTCGTGGGCAAGCATGTTGCTATTCATCGCCGGCGCTACGAGAACGGGCGCCGTAGTTGCCAGGTAGAGGGCCGACAAGAAATCGTCGGCAATGCCGTTGGCGAACTTGCCGAGTATGTTCGCGGTCGCCGGTGCGACCAGGAGCAGGTTGATGTTCGACGCCAGGGCAATATGCTCAATGTCAGCATTTGTACCCGGGGTGAACTGATCGGTCACGACACGACGACGCGTGATTGCCTCAAACGTCAGCGGGCCGACGAATCGTCTGGCGTTATCGGTCATAACAGCGACGACCTCATGGCCACACCGTTGGAGGCCCCGCGCGACCTCAACCGCTTTGTAAGCCCCGACGCCGCCACTCACACCCAGTGCCACTAGTCCCATGAGTTCAGCCTTTGTACGTAGCGCCCCCGTGGTTCTTGGACGCCAAGTCCGGAGTACTCCCGGCACGAAACGTCTCGGCAATGGCCGCGGTTATCTCACGAACCACGCTCGCTTTCGAGCGTTCAGCGAGCACGATACTGCGAAGCTGATCCACGCATGCGTCAACGTCGGTATTCACAACAACGTGCTCGTAGCCACTACAAACCGCCACTTCTTCGCGCGCCGTCTCGAGCCGGAGCCGGAGTTGTGCCTCAGTGCTGTAGCGTGTGCTCCGTCGCCGTAGGCGCTCCTCAAGAATCGCAAACGATGGCGGGAGCACAAAAATGCCGACCGATTCGACGCCTTGCTCACGCACCCGTCTACCCCCCTGGACATCGATGACAAGCATGACGTCCTTTCCTTCGCTCCGGTGACGCTCAGTATCGGCACGGCTCGTACCATAAAGGTGGCCGAAGATGCTTGCCCACTCAAGAAAATCGCCAACTGCGATCATCTGCTCGAAGCGATCCCTCTCGATAAAATTATAGTTGACTCCATCGACTTCGACGGGCCGCGGCGGCCGCGACGTGTACGATCGAGACATCACAAGATCAGGCACGCGCTCGACGAGCCGCTCGACGAGTGTCGTCTTTCCCGTGCCTGATGGAGCCGACACGGTAAAGAGCCGACCTCGCCGCATCACCGCCTCCAGTCGTCCGTTGCCCATCATCCGCCCAATGTCACCCGTTATCGCTGACGACCGACGAACCACGCGTGAGTCTCATTCTATGTTCTGCGTCTGCTCACGAAGTTTCTCCAGCTCCACTTTCGCTGCCACAATCAACTCCGATATTTCGGCCCCTTCGGCCTTGGCTCCGATCGTGTTGGTCTCACGGTTCATCTCCTGTAACAGAAAATCGAGCTTCCTCCCGCACGGAGCCGACCCTTTAACTACCTGCGCCCAGTGCGCGAGATGCCCACGCAATCTGGTCACCTCTTCGTCTGTATCGGATCGCGCCACGAAACGGACCACCTCCTGCGTGATGGTGGACGGTTCGAGAGCGCCGTCCCTCGCTAGCTCGGCGACGCGCGCGGACAACTTCTCCCGCAACGTGGCCTGCCCGGTAGCTGCCTCAGCCACAATCCGGTCGACGAGGTCACAGAGCTCGGCGCGTCGCCCCTCAAGGTCGGCACACAGGAACTCACCCTCCTTTAAGCGCATACGATCCAACTCGACGATCGCCTCGTCAACGGCACGCTTCACGGCCGTGCGCACGCGCGCGTCGATTTCGGGATCGCTCGGCTGCTCACGCACCGCCACGACTTGCGGGAACCGAAATAGATCGCCGGCTGTTAAACCGCCGTCCACCCATCCACGCTCTTGCGCGACCTTAACCGCACTCACCAGCGCATCGACTACGCGCTCATTAATGTCGACCTCGGTCGTAGGTGGCGACTTCAGCTGTAGGGTCACCACGAGTTCCACGCGTCCGCGTGCCACGCGCTGCTGTACCAGATTTCGCAGCTCGTGCTCAAGCGCGAGAAGCGCCTGCGGTGTTCGAATCTGGATGTCGAGGTAACGGTGATTCACGCTACGCGCCGTAACCCCAATAGTGGCCAACTCGTCTTCTCGCGTCAACGAGGCGAAACCGGTCATCGACTTAATCATGATCAACCTTCAACACCGCGTGCCAACCCCTCAGCCGTGCTCGGGGCAGGTGCGTCAGTCATTTATAGCGTCCCCTTGGCTTGGCTATCGCGAGCCCAGCCGGTCGGCTCGGCCTCCCCGCCGGTGTCGTCGAGGCTCCTGCCAAAAATTTGCAGGGAGTACAGCTTCGCATAGAGGCTACCAGGACTGGACAGCAGTTCATCGTGCTGACCAATCTCAACGACGCGGCCACGGTCGAGCACGATGATCGCATCCGCGCGACGCACGGTGGAGAGCCTGTGAGCAATAACGAAGGACGTGCGATTGAGTAACAACTTCGCCAGAGCGTCCTGGACCAGCCGTTCAGACTCGGCATCAAGCGACGACGTAGCCTCGTCGAGAATAAGAATTGGCGCGTTCCTGAGCAATGCTCGTGCGATCGCGACTCGCTGTCGCTGACCTCCAGAGAGGCGCTGCCCGCGTTCCCCGATCATCGTTGCATAGCCCTCTGGCAGGCTCGTAATAAACTCGTGCGCGTGCGCCGCTCGCGCGGCCGTCTTGACCATGACAGCGTCGGCTCCTGGCGCTGCGTAGGCGATATTGTTGGCAATTGTGTCGTCGAAAAGCACCGTTTCCTGCGACACCATACCGACGCCGGCCCTCAGTGACGCCAGCGTAATATCTCGAATGTCGACCCCGTCGATCAGAATGCGCCCACCGGTGATGTCGTAGAACCGGGGCACGAGATTAACCAACGTGGTTTTGCCTGCGCCGCTTAGCCCAACAATGGCGACCACACCCCCGGCGCGGACTTTAAATGAGACCCCGCGCAGCACTTCCGGTCCGCCGCCGTCGGCGTACGCGAACCTGACGTCCTGGAATTCGATCCGTTCGCGTAGCGGCGCCAGCTGGCATGCGCCTTGGCGATCCGCCACCTCGCTGTGTGTGTCGAGCGTCTCGAACACCCGCTCGGACGCGGCAAGGGCCTGTTGGACGTTGGCGTTCACACGACTCAGCTTCCTGATCGGCCCGTACATCATGAGCAGGGCACCTACAAATAAGGTGAACTCGCCGGCGGTCAACTCACTGCTGGCGATCTCCCGGATGCCGTACCACAAGACACCTACGATCCCTAACGCCCCGAACCACTCCATCAGCGGCGGCAGTGCCGATATAGAACTCGTCACCTTCATATTAGTTCGGTACAGTCGTTCCGATGCCTGGTCAAATCGGCGCCGCTCAAACGGCTCAGCCGCAAACGCCTTGACGATACGGTGGCCAGAGAACGCTTCGGCGGTGATATGGGACAGGCGCGCGAGCTCTTCCTGGCTGCGTCGGGCCGTGCGCCGGACGCGCTGGCCCAGCCGGACTAGCGGGTAGATAGCGAGTGGCGCGCAGAGGACGCATACGAGCGCCAGCCGTGCATCGTAGTAGAACAAGAGCGCGGCGTAGGCCAGTAACGTGATCGATTCTCGCAGTAGATCGCCGAGCGTTTCGGTCACGACCTGCTGGATCCGGCTAATGTCGTTCGTAATACGCGACATCAGGGCGCCAGTCGTCCGCCTGGCAAAGAAGCCGGCTGATTGTCCAAGAATGTGGCCAAATAACTCACTGCGAACATCGCGCACGAGACGTTGACCAACGTCGGTCATTAAATAAACGGAGAAATACGAGCTGAGTCCTTTAACAAAGCTGAAACACAGAATCGCGACGGCTACCATCCCGAACCGAGCCTGGTTCGGGAGTACCTCATCGAAAATAGGCTTGAACAGGTAGACCAAAGCACCTGAGGCTGCCGCGTACACCAACATCGCGACTACGGCCCAGGCGAGCCGCGTGCGGTGGGGCACCGCGTATTGAGCCAGGCGCAGGATAGGGTTCACTGTTCCCCTTCGTAACGCACCATCGTCATGCCTTAGATCCGGAGGATCGGTAACCGTTTGGATGAGCGGAATGCCACCGCCAGGCCGTTTCCACGATGGTCTCGAGGCCCTCGAACTGCGGCAGCCAGCCGAGCTCCCCGCGGATCCGCTCGCTCGAAGCAACCAGCACGGCCGGATCGCCGGGCCGTCGCGCCGACGTCACACGGGTTATCCGCCGGCCGGTCACCCGCTCAACGGTCGCCACCACCTGCCGGACCGAGTGCGGTCGACCACTGCCGAGGTTGTAAGCAGTCGACACCCCACCGGCTTCGAGGGCACGGAGTGCCAGAACATGAGCCTGGGCTAGATCGGAGACGTGCACGTAATCGCGCACGCAGGTTCCGTCGGTGGTCGTGTAATCATCGCCGTAGATCTCGAACCGCGCTCCCCCATTAGCTGCTGCGATCGCCCGCGGGATCACATGAATTTCTGGATCATGATCCTCCCCTAGCTCCCCACCCACATCGGCACCAGCCGCGTTGAAATAGCGGAGCCTGATCGCGCGCAGTCCGTAGGCGTTCTCATAGTGCGGCAGCGCACGTTCGATGGCCAGCTTGGTTTCACCGTAGGAGTTAATGGGTTGAGTGGGATGCGTTTCAGGAATGGGTGTCGAGAGCGGGTTGCCGTAGACGGCCGCGCTTGACGAGAATACAAAAACTGGCACCGACTCCAACTGCATCGCGCCGAGCAATGCCAGCGTCTTAGACACGTTATTGGCGTAGTAGCGACCCGGCTCCCGGACTGACTCCGCTACAGACAGCAATGCCGCGAAGTGCATCACTGCGGTGACGCGATGGCGGCGGATGGTGTCCCGGACGGCAGTCGTGTCGGCAACATCAGCATCGACGAATGGGGCGTCAATGACCGCCTGTCGGTGACCAGCCACTAGATTATCGAGAACCACCACCTCGTAACCAGCCGCTCGTAGCGCCTTAGCGGTGTGACTTCCGATGTATCCGGCGCCACCGGTGATCAGGACCGCTCCCATTACCTCCCTATCGAGTAATAGGTAAATCCCTCGGCGCGCATCTTGTCCACCTCGAACAAGTTGCGCCCGTCGAAAATTACCGGCGCTCGCATCAGGGACCGCATTCGGACAAAGTCCGGTTCGCGGAACTCGTTCCATTCGGTAACAATGGCGAGCGCATCGGCACCTTTGAGCGCATCATAGCCGCGCTGTACGTAACTGATGCGATTCCCAAAGATGGCACGGGCAGCTCGTTCCGCCTTTGGATCATAGGCCTGCACCCTGCCCCCTTTACGGAGCACGCCGTTCACAATGGCAATCGCTGGAGCCTCCCGCATGTCATCCGTTCGTGGCTTAAACGACAGCCCCCACACCGCGATCGTCTTCCCCTTCAACGACCCAAAATGAGCCTTCATCTTCTCTACGAGGCGCAACCGCTGGTCCTCGTTGACGCCATCGACCGACTCAAGGATCCGACAACGGTACCCTCCATCGCGTGCAACCTTCATGAGCGCCTTGACGTCCTTCGGAAAGCAACTCCCCCCATAGCCGACACCAGGGAAGAGAGACGACGGTCCGATGCGCCGGTCCGCGGCGATCGCTCGCCGAACCATATCCACGTCGGCGCCGAAGAGCTCACAAACATTTGCAACCTCATTCATGAATGAGATGCGGGTAGCAAGCATCGCGTTTGACGCGTATTTGCTTAACTCGGCACTGACGCAATCCATTACCATGATCGGCGCCCCCGTGCGTGTAAACGGCGCGTACAGCGCTCGCATCAGCTCGGCAGCCCGGGGATCGTCTGCAGCACCGATCACTACACGGTCAGGACGCATAAAGTCATCGATCGCCGCACCCTGCTTCAGAAACTCGGGATTGCTCACAACGCTGAACGGATAAGTTGTCTCGCGGCGAATTACCTCGCGCAACCGAGCCGCAGTACCCACTGGCACGGTACTCTTCGTGACAAACACCTTGTAGCCGTTCATAGCACGTGCCAGATCGCGTGCCACGGCCATTACATGCCGTAGATCCGCCGAGTCGTCCTCACCCTGTGGTGTGCCGACGACAATGAAGATGACCTGCGCACCCTTCACCGCCCTCGACAACGCGCTCGTGAAGGCGAGCCGCTTCTCGGCCTGGTTTCTCGCGACCAACTCTTCGAGCCCCGGTTCATAGATCGGAATCCGTCCGCGTTTTAGAGCGCGGATCTTGCTGGCGTCGCTGTCGACACAGACCACCTCGTTACCGTTCTCAGCAAAACACGCGCCAACTACCAAGCCGACGTAGCCGGTTCCCACCACCGCGATCTTCATCGTTAGGAGCTCCGCTTCCTCTTGATCACAAAATCCCGGAGGGTAGCACGCCCCATAAGGCCTGTCACGGCACCGAAGTAAAAGGACATGCTGGACCGAGCGCGCGGTACTTGAGGCACAGCCGCCGTGTGCCCGTATGCTACCATCCCGACCGACGTGCGCGTCCTGATCGACTATCGGCCGGCGCTCCGAGAGCGCACCGGCGTCGGGGAGTTCGTCCACCACCTAGTGACGGCGCTCGTCAGGACCGCTCAGGACAAAGACGAGCAGATCGACCCTATTAAAATCACCGTCTTTAGTAGCTCCTGGAAAGACCGCCTCAACGAGCACGCCGTGCTACCGCCGCAGATATCAACCATCGACCGACGAATCCCCGTCACGCTCCTGAATTTCGCCTGGCATCGCGCAGGATGGCCTCCGGTCGAAACGATCGTTGGACAGCACTTCGATGTGGTGCATTCACCCCACCCGCTGCTCATACCGTCCCGCACTGCAGCGCAGGTCGTAACGATTCACGATCTCGACTTCCTTGACCATCCCGAGCGCGTGGCCAATGAAGTTCACCGCGACTATCCCAAACTTGTTAGACAGCACGCACACCGCGCGGCGCATGTCGTGGTGCCCTCCCAATATACGGCGTCCGAAGTCCAGCGACGCCTCGATCTCCCACGGGATGCCATCTCGCTCTGCTGGAACGGCGCCCCCGCGTGGATGCCGCGCTCCGGGCCACCCAGCCCTGGCCATATCCTGTTCGTCGGCACGCTCGCACCGCGTAAGAACGTCGGACAGCTGCTTGAAGCGTACCGGCGACTCGTGCACCGCCGACCGGACATACCGGACCTCGTTCTTGCGGGATCGCCAACCGAGCACGCAGCCGGGTGGCTAGACGCGCTTGAGCGGCCACCCCTGCTTGGCCGAGCCAGAAGCACCGGCTATCTGGACAAGGCCTCACTCAAAAAGTTGTACACCGGCGCGTGCGTTCTTGTCTTGCCATCGTTCGACGAGGGATTCGGTCTTCCTGCGCTCGAAGCGATGACAATTGGTGTTCCCGTGGTCGCGGCGAACCGTGGTGCGCTGCCCGAGGTGGTCGGCGACGCCGCGTTGCTGGTAGATCCAACCGACCCAGACGCGCTAGCAGACGCCATCGAACGTATCGTTACGAACCACAACATTGCCGCGATGTGTGTCGAGCGGGGATTTAAACAAGCGAAAATCTACAGCTGGCAGGCGTCAGCGGCAGCCCTACGTGGCGCTTACAAAAAAGCCATCGCCACCCATCGGGGTTGCAACACCAGAGGAGGGGCCGCCACCACGACGGTCGACGACCGGCGGACGACGAATCCATGAGGATCGGCATCGACGGCCGGGAGCTCTTTGGCAATCAGACCGGGGTCGGTCACTACCTGACCAGTCTCTGCGAGCAGTGGCTACGACTCCCTGGCGACGTACAGCACGACTTTCTGCTCTACACGGCCGAACCCGACAGCAACCTCGACACCCTAGGGAACGCCTTCAGGACGCCGGCGTCCAAGCTCCGACACCGGCCCGTGCCGGGACGAACTGGAGTCTGGTGGGAACAAGTGGTGCTACCTCGCGTCGCACGGCACGACCACCTCGACGTGTTCTTTGGCCCAGGCTACTCGGTGCCTCTACGCCTACCAGTGCCGCGGGTCGTGACGTTACACGACATATCATTCGCCGTTCACCCGAAGTGGTTTGGCTGGCAAGAGGGGTGCCGGCGGCGCTGGTTGGCACGTCAATCGGCGGGGCGAGCCAGGATCGTCATCACAGTTTCAGAGTTCTCGCGCCAGGAGATCGTCCGGCACTTTAATCTCGACCCAGCACGCATCTCGGTCGTCCACAACGGTATTCGTCCCATGGCGACGCCTGCCACAACTGCCGGCGCCCCGCTGGTGTTGTATGTCGGGTCCATGTTCAACCGCCGGCATCTGCCAACATTGATCGCGGCGTTCGCGAAAGTCGTCCAACGGGTGCCCGATGCCGAGCTGGTAATCGTCGGAGCCGACCGTACATATCCCAGGCAGAACCTGGTCGCAGTAGCCCAGGCCGCCGGGGTGCGGGACCGTGTATCCCTTCGAGCGTACGTCGCGGAGGCAGAGCTCGCTCGGCTCTACGGGCAGGCCCGTGTCTTCGCCTACCTGTCGGAATACGAGGGCTTTGGCATGACGCCACTCGAGGCACTCGCCTCCGGTGTCCCGCTCGTTGTTGGCGACACGTCTGTCGCCCGCGAAATCTGCGACGGGGCAGCCCGGTTCGTACCGGTCGACGACCCCGACGCCATTGCCACAGAGCTGGTCGCATTAATGTGCGACGAGGAGCTACGCACGCGGCTACTCGAGCGAGCCGCAGACCTCCTCCCTAAGTTTACCTGGGCGCGTGCCGCGAGGCAGACACTTGCGCTGCTCGAACGTGCGGCGGAGCACGAGACATGACTCGCCTGGCAATTGTGATCGTCAACTACAACACGCGCACCGCGTTGGTCGATTGCCTACGATCGCTACACGAGCCGGCCCCACAGATCGACCACGAGGTGTTGGTGGTCGACAACGGGTCAACCGACGGCAGCACCGACGCGGTGCGCTCCGGCTGGCCACGTGTCACAGTTATTACAACTGGCCGAAACGAGGGCTTTGCACGCGCCACGAATCTCGGCACCCGGGTAAGCACGAGTGACCTCATCCTACTACTAAACAGTGACACCAGCGTGCCACCAGGTGCCATCGACCGACTAGCCAGCGTGCTCGACGCCCATGACGACGTGGCCATCGTTGGGCCACGCCTCGTCGATCCAGACGGTCGTCTGGAACTATCGTTCGGCCGCATGATCAGCCCGTGGAACGAGGCTCGTCAAAAACTGCTCAACTGTGCGGCGCGATATCGATTGCCTCTTTTGTCCGCCTCCGTCGAGCGCCGGGCAACCCAGGAGCATTATCCTGATTGGGTTAGTGGCGCGTGCCTCCTCGTCAGACGTTCCGACGCAGAGACGGCCGGCCTACTGGACGAACGCTTCTTCCTATATGGAGAGGATGTGGATTTCTGTGCCGCCGTCCGTGATCACGGACGGCGTGTACTCTTCACCCCGACCGTCGAGATCGTGCATGCGCGAGGCCGCTCACGCGCACACACAGCGGCCGCCAGCCATGCGGCCTATCGGCGAAGCCAACTGGCCTTCTACACCAAACACCATCCAGCCTGGACACCCCTCCTTCGCCTCTATCTCCGATTCCGGGGACAGCTTCCATCCGTCTAAGTAGCTCATCATTGTTACGCACATACCGGCCAACGTGGTCGCCGAAGTGCCCGAAGATCGCCCCGCCCATCGGACGCGAGAGGAAACCAACGGCGAACGTGCCGAAGGACGCAATCTGCGCCACCATTGGCGACAATTCGCTCGAGAAGAACACCCGTGGAAACACCAGCGCTGCTGCGGTTCCGTAGATAGAAGAAGTCGTACCACTCGATGCTCGTTCCCGCCATGGCGGTCAGGGCGACCTTGACGATCGACTTGTCTCGGGCGCCGTTCGCTCCGTCAGTACTCACCATGACTGCCTTTCGGAGCGTGACCGTGCCCTACGAAACCAGCCGCGCGGCGCACTGTACCGCAGAAGCGTGCGTCGAGAGCTGCCGCTGATCGTCGCGACTTCGCGTGCCGAGTGCCAGGCCCGCCAGTGCCTGCTCGTGGACGTGGACCATGCTGGACGTCGCCGGCCACCGCGCCCTCACTGGTACCCATACTGCCGCACGCCACCCCGTAACGTGGGCATGTTCGTGGCGGAACCCAGGAACAGGATGCCCTTCACGTAATTCGAGCGCCGGCGGGTACCGCCGATTCTGGACCGGTTCTCCTCTTCGCGATCGTCAACGCTGCGCGCCGGGCCGCCCGCGACGTTCGCCCCGCCGTTGACATCGCCCTGCCCTGATCGTGCGCCTCGTTCGGGCATTGGCGGTCGCGAGCATCAGGGCGCTGCGGGACGATGCGCACCGTGACCTGGAGCAGCATGGTGCGTGTAGAACGGCCACTTGTGGAAGAACCACTCGTTCCAGAGGAGCGGAATAATCCACCAGAAGTTCCAGACCAGCGACTCACCCTCCGGAAACGCGTGGACCAATTCCTCGGCATGGTGGTTCCCGAGGCCCCAGCCCGCGAACCGCGCATAGTAATAGAAAAGATAGTTCACCACGCAGAAGGCGATCACACCCGCGGTCCTGAAGCCAAAGGCCGCCCAGGAGTCCTTGTCCGCCATCGGCACCATGTCATCGAAGTAGTGATGCCAGATGAGAAACGGAATCAGCGTGAAGCCAGCGATCTCGGCCGCGTGGTACCAGAGGAAACGTGTGAGATCGTTTCGTGCCGTCAGCTCATGGAGCGTCTCCTCCGGGAGCCAGGAGGGAGCTAGGTTCACGCAGATCACCGCGAGCAGGTATCCAAGCACCACGACGAGCAGAAAAGACACGAGCCCCTTCAACGGCTGGGGTAAGGCGATCGCAGACCAGGGTTTTTCTCTCCATACGTTCGCGGTCATGAACAGTACGATGATCATCCATTGCCAGAACCCGAAGACCCAATGGAGATGTCCGGTCCCCGCCAGTCCGCCCCACCACGGCGTGTTGAGCGCGATGGAACGTCCGTAGACCGCGCCCCAGAACGGCACGATCAGCACCGTGAAAAAAAAGAGTGTGAGAAGAGTGCACCACCCGAGCTCGGCGAGCCCGGCCTGCGGCTGGGGCAGATTGCTCGGTCGTATCGGCCATTTTGCGAACAAGATTGTGACGAACGGGTAGGAGAAGAAGCCGATGAGCACGAACGCCACGATGGCGCTCTGTGCGAAATGGCTCGCCTGCATCGAGTCGAGGGGCATCGCCTGACCGTTGGCCATGATGGCCTGCCCGTTGGCGGCCAGCACGTTCAGGTTGTCCTGGCTCAGAAAGTTGAAGCCTAGGCCCAGCACCTTGTAGAACACCACATGGATCACGAACCAGGTGAGGGCCAGATTTACCACCGTCTGGATGACGCCTCGTAGCGGCTGCGCAAGGTCCTGAAAGGGCCAGTCTCCGAGCAGCATGTGCTGCCAGAGGCCCACGAGGATCATCATGGCGAGGTACAAGACGAAGGGGTATGGGAACGCCCCTACCGGGCCACGTGGATCGCTGAAGACAAACCATAATCCGAGGGCAATGAGAAAAAAGGCGATGAACGCCACGATTCCAGTGGCCGGCTGTCCCCAGCGAGGGCGAAGTGCTTCAGCCATCGAGCCTCCTGCGAGAGTGGGTGTGTTTTTTGGAGTTGTAATTATGCACGTCCCACGTGGATGTCAAAAACAGTCTACCGCAGGTGCCGAACCAACTTGACTCCTGCGTGTTAGATGATCTTCGATCCTGGCGTGTAAATCTGCAGACCGCGTGTCGCTGCACATCCGCCAGGCCGGACACACCTGACGTGTTGATCGGACGCGCAATTCCTGGAACGTGATTTCCTGGAAACCGCCTGAACGTGGACCGGATGGACCGCTAAGGCTCGGTTCCTGATAGTACCGTGTGCGACACCCGCGCCACGCGGGCGCGCCTACTCGACTCGGCTGGCGTCAGCCGCAATCAAACGTGTGTGCCTGCTATAGTTGCACCGTGCGCATTGCCATCGACATACGCAAGCTGCACGACTTCGGAGTCGGCACTTACGTTCGCAATCTGATCAGACACCTCGCACGTCTCGATCGCGATACGCAGTACATTTTTCTCTGTCAGCGTGAAGACCGCCGCCTTGTGCAGGCACTGGGCAATAATTTTCGCGCCGTTCCCGAGCGGTCCGGACCATACTCATTGACCGAGCAGCTCATGGTACCGTTCGACTTGGGGCGTACGCGGGCGACACTGTTTCACGCGCCGCACTACGTCCTGCCACCATTGGCGCCTTGCCGATCGATCGTGACGATTCACGACTGCATCCACCTAAGGTTTCCACAGTACCTACCGAATCGCCTGGCGCATGCCTACGCAAGGGCCCAGCTGTGGGCAGCCACGCGACGCGCCAGTCGGATCCTCACAGTGTCAGAATCCTCGAAACAGGACATCCTCCGGTTCTGCCGTGTTCCCGAGGCTAAGGTCACTGTGATATACAACGCGATCGACGAGCGATTTAGCATCGAGCCCACAGAAGACGAAATGGTTCGAGTACGGGAGCGCTACCAGCTTCCCAAGCGTTTTGTGATGTACGCCGGCAACGTCAAACCGCACAAGAATCTTGAGCGACTCATCGATGCTTTCGTGCTGCTACGCCGCAGCGGCCTCAACGACCTCGGCTTGCTTATCACCGGAAGCGAAATTTCGAGGTACGCAATACTTCGGCGCGCAGTGCACCGATGCAATCTGCACAAGCACGTGCGATTTCTCGGCTACCAACCGGAGGAGACACTCGCCGTGCTCTATCGTTTGGCCGACGTCTTCGTATTCCCCTCACTGTGCGAAGGGTTTGGTCTGCCACCACTCGAGGCAATGGCGAGTGGAACGCCGGTTGTGGCCTCAAACACCTCCTCGCTTCCTGAAGTCCTTGGCGATGCCGCGGTACTAATCGACCCGTACGACCCGGAGTCAATCGCCGACGGCATGCGACGCGTACTCGAGAACGAGGATTTGCGTACTAACCTCTGCACAAGGGGTTTCGCACGTGTTCAAGAGTTCTCCTGGGAGCAGTCTGTTAAACGCACGCGTCAGATCTACGAGGAAGTCGCCACTGGAAACTAGCAGTCCCGTTCGCAACCACGGTGCCGCATCGAGGACCAGCTAATGGAGGCCACGTCCGGCCATCGCAAAATGGTGAGGCCGGAGAATACCGGGAGCGTTGGACCCACTAATAAAAGTTCCAGCTCGTCCCTTAGCAGAATCCATCGACGGCCGAATACCGCCGTGATTGTGAAACGGGCCACTTAGCAACCCAAGCATGGAACACCCAACCGAGACGTCGTTCACCGGTACAGACGTCGTACGTCCAGCGGGCACTGGCGGCCGGCGCGTGGCTCTCGTCCACGACTGGTTGACCGGCATGCGGGGCGGCGAGAAGGCCCTGGACGCCCTTTGTGAGCTGCTACCCGATGCCAAGCTTTTCACGCTGGTTCACAACCGCGGCAGCGTAACGGCGCGAATAGAATCGTACCGCCCACGCCCCTCGTTCCTGCAGTACCTGCCACTCGCCAGGACCCGCTACCGACAGTACCTCCCACTTTTCCCGGCGGCCATCGAGCAGTTTGACCTAGACAGCACCGAGCTGATCGTGAGCACCAGCCACTGTGCCGCGAAAGCCGTCGTCAAGACTGGGCGCGCGCGGCACCTCTGCTACTGCTTCACTCCAATGCGCTACGCCTGGGACCAGTTCGACGCCTACTTCGGACGGCAGCGCGTAGGATCGGTACGCAGCCAGCTTTATCGCCTCGCCCTTCGCCAGCTGGCGCAGTGGGATGCCGCGACGGCGGGACGAGTTGATTGCTATGTCGCTATTTCACAACATGTTGCGGGAAGGATCCGTCGATACTATAATCAGCCGTCCAGCGTCGTCTACCCACCGGTCGACACAAGTTTTTTTAACCCGGACGGGTCACCACCGGGCCGCTACTTTATGGCCGTGTCTGCCCTAGTTCCCTACAAACGGATCGATCTGGCTATTGACGCGTGTCGGTTGGCCGATGTCACGCTTCGCATCGTCGGAGAGGGGCCTGAAATGGACCGCCTACAGTCAATAGCAAGTTCGACCGTCGAATTCATGGGTAACCGATCCGATCACGAGCTGCGGGAACTCTACCGAGGTGCGCGGGGGTTCTTGCTCACGGGAGAAGAGGACTTCGGCATCGCGCCGGTCGAAGCGCAAGCCTGCGGCCGGCCTGTCATCGCCTACGCGCGAGGGGGCGCGTGCGAGACAGTCCAAGATGGCGTCACAGGTCTGCGGGTTGAGGAACAGACAGCGGAGGCCTTTGCCGATGCTATCCAGCAAACCAGCAACCATTCGTTCGACCCGTCGCGCCTACGTGCAGCGGCGCTTCGGTTTTCCCGCACACGGTTTCAGGACCAGATGCGCTCGGTCATAGAGCAGGTGGCAAAACGCTGAAATGCTCACCAAGTCTGGAGGCGAGACCGTACGATGACACGTCATGCCCGTGTTCTCGCTTCCTGTCACGTCGCCCTCGACAGCCTGTTGGGTATGGGGGCGTTCGCGCTTTCCTACGCCCTTAGATTTGAGACAAACACCATCGCGGCACCGAAGGGACAACCACCATTCGAACAGTATCTCGCGGTAATGCCGTTTCTCGGCCTGCTTGTACCACTGGCCTTCCACTTGCAGGGCGCGTACCGCTTACACCGAAGTCGCACGCGGGTGGACGACTTCTTTACCGTGCTCGTCGGAAGTCTAATTGCGGTCGTGCTCGGCTTACTCGTCACGCTGTACATCCAGGCCTACTATGCGTCTGAACAGGCGAGGACGGCGGGTACCTATGAAATCTCCAGGTTAGTCTGGGGACTGTTCGTCGGCCTCAACGTGGGCTTGACGTACACCTCACGCGCGCTCGTGCGCACGTTTATGGAGCGACGGTTTAGAGCCGGACTTGGTCTTAGACGGGTGTTAATCGCTGGCGCCGGCGATCTCGCCCGTCACGTCGCCGATAGGGTCCTGCAGCATGGAGAGCTCGGGTACCGGATCCTAGGATTCATCGACGACCGCGCCGGCGGCGATTACCTCGGCTATCGAGGCCTCCCGCTGCTCGGTACCTTGGCCGATGTCGAGGAGATCGTTCGACGCGAGCGGATCGACCAGCTCTACGTAGCGTTGCCCCTCGAGGAGCACATGAACATGCTGGAGCTCGTCGAGGTGGCCAATCGTGAGTGTATTGATGTCAAGGTCGTTCCGGACTTCCTGCAGTTTGTCACACTGCGCGCGAAGCTCGAGGATCTAGACGGAGTTCCGCTGATTAACGTGAACGACGTGCCGCTACAGGGGCTCAATAGCATAATTAAACGCGTTATCGACGTGGTCGTCTCCACAGTAGCACTGGTCGTCTTGGCCGTGCCCTTCGTCATCATCGCCACGGCCATCCGACTCGGCTCGTCCGGGACAGTTTTCTACCGTCAGGAACGGATGGGCCTGGACGGACGGCCGTTTATGGTCTGGAAATTTAGATCGATGGCCAAAGACGCCGAGCGCGACACCGGGCCAGTGTGGGCGCGTGAGAACGACCCGCGACGAACATCAGTAGGACAGTTGCTCCGTCGCTTGAGCCTTGACGAGCTCCCACAGCTCTGGAACGTACTTAAGGGAGACATGTCACTCGTCGGCCCACGCCCAGAGCGCCCATTCTTTGTCGAACAGTTCAAAAACCGGGTGCCGAAATATATGCTTCGTCACAAGGTTAAGTCTGGCATGACGGGGTGGGCTCAGGTCAACGGCTGGCGCGGCAACACGTCGGTCGAGAAACGGATTGACTACGACCTGTACTACATCGAGAACTGGTCGGTGACACTAGACTTCAAGATTATGTGTCTCACGCTCTTACGAGCGTCCTCCCACAAGCACGCGTACTAGTTCTGGTTGTTACTTGATTTCACGCCGTCGACACGATCGGCACAGGAAAAATCGGAAAAGCTTGATGCAGCACAACCCTCGATCAAGTTAATGCTCGGGATTAGCCGACTCATGATCCGCCTAGCCCATTTCTCAGGCTCAACCAGATGACTTCAAAACCACGCGCCGTCATTACCGGTGCCGCCGGCTTCATCGGCTCACACTTGGCCGACGCGCTGCTTGACCGTGGCTACTCAGTCATCGGAGCCGACAACCTATTGACCGGAGATGCCGAGAACATTTCGCATCTGGTGAACCGCGACTTCCTATTTATCAAGCACGACGTCACAAATTACATCTATATCGACGGGAAGGTAGACCTCGTGCTCCACTGGGCAAGCCCAGCCAGCCCCCTCGACTACCTTGACCTCCCGATCCCGACGCTCAAGGTTGGTGCACTGGGGACGCACAAAGCACTAGGCCTGGCGAAAGACAAGCGCGCCCGCTTCGTGTTGGCCTCCACCTCAGAAGTTTATGGAGATCCGCTCGAGCATCCACAACGGGAGACCTATTGGGGCAACGTGAACCCAATCGGTCCGCGTGGCGTGTACGACGAGGCTAAGCGGTTCGCTGAAGCCATGACGACCGCCTATCACCGCTACCATGCTCTCGACACTAAGATCGTTCGGATCTTCAACACGTACGGCCCGCGAATGCGAGTCCGTGACGGACGTGCTCTACCCACCTTCATCACGCAAGCATTAGGTGGAAAGGACGTGACCGTCTTCGGCACCGGCGAGCAAACCCGAAGCTTTTGCTATGTCAGCGATTTGGTCGAAGGAGTGATCCGGCTCGCAGAGTCGGACGTGAACGAGCCAGTCAATATCGGTAACCCCCAGGAAATGACGATCGAGCAGCTTGCACACGAGGTAATCGCCGCTGTTGGATCATCGTCCCGGATCGTCTATCGGCCACTCCCCGAAGACGATCCCAAAGTCCGCCAACCGGACATCTCACGGGCGCACACGTTGCTCAACTGGGAGCCTCGGGTACCGCTCAGCGAAGGTCTGGCCTCCACAATCGCCTATTTCCGTAAAAAGCTTGCCCGGCAGGACGCTGACCAGCGGCGATAATCGCCGAACCGCACCGTTTACTTCCTAATCCTCAGACCGGGGCATCAAAAGGCTAAACCGTAACGAAAAATCTGGCGTTCACGTGCCAGGTCGACCGGATCGATAAAGGCAATAACGGTGAAAATTGGTGTCGTTCGTGTAGATGATCTGACTAAGTCTAGCCTTCATTCACCACCCGTGCAGCGTGAACGATGTAGTGCAACCCAGAAATCAAGGTCGCGCCAAGGGACGCATAGATGGCAACGTCAACGATCGCCGACGGCCGGTTCAAGTAGTTGCAGTACAACGTCACGGCCCCGGTGAGAATGTAGATCAGAGTCGCGGCCTTGCCTAGCGTCGACGGATAGAACACCCTCTGCTCGACCGCGAGGTTAACAACCGCCACGGTCAGCACGATCACGATGTCCCGGCTGATGAGCAGCACCGTCAACCACACCGGTAGACGGTTGGCGAGCTCCAGGCCTGGTAGCGTCAGGACCACGAAGGTCGAGATAAGAAGAAGCTTGTCAGCCATTGGGTCGAGCAGCGCGCCAAGATTCGTCCTCTGGCCCGATCGCCGTGCGATCAGACCGTCGAGGCCATCGGTGAGACCAGCCACCGTGAACGTCAAAAAAGCCCAACCGTTGAAGCCGTAAAGTACCAGGATCACCAGCCCAGGGACCAGAAGTAGCCGGAAGAGGGTGAGCTGATTAGCCGTCGTGAGCGGAGGCATCAGAAGCGCTACGTTCCGAGTTTACCTCACCTCTCGGGCCAAGGCGATAAGACGGTCTACGGCCGCAACCGCTTCCTGGCCACCGACGGCGCGCGTCGGGTGAAAGGTGTTATCTTCGAGCGTTTGAAACACTCCAGCGGACACTGCTTGCGCCGCGCTTCGGTAGTTGAGGTGATCGGTATTCATATCCGAAAAGTACGGTCGCGCCTCCTGCCAGCGCAGTGCTTGTCCAGGATCGATTCGCTCAATCAGATCAAGAACAGCCGCCACCACTTCGGCAAACCCACCCCGCCGGACCGTTCGATCGGGCTCGAACCGGTAGCCGGCATCGACCTGCATGACGCCAGACTGCGTGACCGACAAAATCCAGGGGTTGGCCCAGTGGTTCCTGGTGTCGGTGATGATGATGGTCTGCTTCATGCCCGCGGCTTCCTCTAGGAGCTCGCCCAGACGAACGCCGACGAGCGACGCGAGGTCACCACGCGTTATCACCTCCAGGCTCGAAATGCTCCGATACTCGACCGGGAGTGCCAGGAACCGTACACGCTCGCGTACGCGTCCAAGCCGAGTAGACGTGTCTTCGGTCGGGTCCAGACTGTCCGCACGCCGGTACGCCTGCTCCGCGGCTTCTAGGGCTCCCAGTGCCTCGTGCAACTCGCCCTCGAGCACGAGCGCCGACGAATCCTCTGGGTTGAGCGCAGTGGCACGCTGCACACGATCCAACGCCGCGACAAGCTGGCCTTGCTGTTGTTTCACGCGCGCAAGTTCGAGGTGCAGGAATACGCTATCTGGCGAGGTCGCAATGACCAGCTCATACCTCCGTTCGGCCTCGTCAAACCGGCCGGCGTCGGCGGCCGCACGAGCATTGGCAACACCCGCGGTCATACTGGCAAACCGTAGTTCCGACACGAGGCGCTCGACGCGCGTCAGTTCCGGCTCCGCCACCAGAGCCACCTCAAAGCTCTGCAGCGCTGCCTCCACGTTGCCGGTTGCCAGATAAGCCTCGCCGCGGCCTACAAGCGCTGGAACGTAGGTCGCCACCCGCTCGACCACCTGGTCGAAATACACGACGGCATCGTCGTACCGGCCGCGGGCCATGCCGATCCACCCTAACGCAACCGCGGCCGGATAGAAGGCCGGCTCGCGCCCTAGTAGGGCAGTAAACCGCTCCTCCGCTGTACCAAGATCGCCGGCCTGGAAGAACGCCCAGGCGTCTTGATGTCGCTCGGCCACTGGCGAATCGGCGTACGAGGCTGGCGCGGTTGGAAACAGGTAATCGGGGTACGCGGGCGTGGTGACTATCGGGACTCTCGAGGCACACGCCACTTCGGCAAGCGTCGCACCCAACAGTAGCCCCACCCAACATCGCTGCACTCGCACTAGTGCCCTACTACCCTCTGGCGACGAGCCATAGTCTCCCCGGCGCGCCACCGCTCGACGAGCTGCGTGGGAACCTCCACCTCGATCAAGACACGCCCATCGTTGCTCACGTGCTGCAGTACATGCCCATGGCGATACACCTGGGCAATGCGACGGCGGTCACGTGCCAGTCTGTCATCAAAGTGGAGCGTCAGACGCTGCGTGCCCATATGCACGGTTCGCGTCACGGCGTCAACCAGTTCCTTGTGCCCGGCACTGGTCACGGCCGATACGAACAGCGCCTCCGGATTAGCATGCCGGATCCGATCTACCTCCACGTCGACAAGCAAGTCACACTTGTTGAACACGATATGCGCCGGCAGGTCACTTGCCCCAACTTCCTCGAGCACGCGGCCGACGGCCGCCATCCGCTCCGCTCGCGCAGAGTCAGCCACGTCGACGACATGGAGCAATAAATCGGCATTTGCCACTTCCTCGAGCGTGGCCTGGAACGCGGCGACCAACGTGTGCGGCAACCGCTCGATGAAGCCAACGGTATCCGAGATGAGCACCGAGCGCCGATCCGGCAACTGTAGCTGTCTGAGCAGTGGATCGAGTGTAGCGAACAAGGCCTCCGACGACTCCGCCGCGCTGCCCGTGAGCAAATTAAACAGCGTGGTCTTTCCCGCATTGGTATAACCGACGAGTGCCACGGTCGGCGTCGCGCGTTTCCGGCGGCGTTCACGGAGCTGGGCCCGGCGACGGCGGACCAATGCAAGATCACGTGACAGGCGGCTGATTCGATACCGGATTCGCCGTCGATCGGTCTCAAGCTTTGTTTCGCCAGGCCCGCGCGTGCCAATGCCCGCGCCCAGGCGCGACAGATCCACGCCAGTCCCGGCGAGCCTCGGCAAAAGATACCGAAGCTGAGCGAGCTCGATCTGGAGCCTGCCCTCCCGCGTTCGAGCGCGAGATGCAAAGATGTCTAAAATCAGTTGCGTACGATCGATAACGCGGCGCTCGAGCACTGCTTCGAGATTCCGAAGCTGCGCTGGTGTCAGCTCATCGTCAGCGACGACGACGTCGACATTCCTCTCGGCGCATATTCGCGCCAGTAACTTAGCCTTACCCCGGCCGAGAAACAGCGCGGAGTCCGGCCTAGCTCGCCCCTGAATCACGCGGTGAACCACGGTCGCACCGGCAGTGGACGCCAGACCAGCCAACTCATCGAGGGACGCGTCGACGGCGGCGCGTCGACGCGTTCCAAACAGGAGACCCACGATCGCCAC
This sequence comes from Vicinamibacterales bacterium, assembly GCA_965197375.1. Lineage (GTDB taxonomy): Bacteria > Acidobacteriota > Vicinamibacteria > Vicinamibacterales > UBA8438 > CBDAMZ01. Next base: position 37,773 of record CBDAMZ010000007.1, on the reverse strand, counting down.
ACGCTCTCGCGCGGGCACATGACGTGCAGCCGCCCGGGAGCCTTTCACGTGAGCGATTGTACCACGCGGTCCCATGACACAACGCCGCGGCGCACCAGTACTGGCACCGCTCCGCGCGCGTCAACGATCGTCGATGGGGAGCCACCTGGCGTGCCACCCGCATCGAGCACAACTGCCAAGGCCGACCCAAGGTTGTCGATGGCCTGTTCGGCCGTTACAGACGCTGGGCGACCGGTCAGGTTGACGCTGGTCGCGGTCACCGGATGACCAAACGCGCGTGCGAGCGCGCGGGCAACAGCGTGCGCAGGAACACGGATGGCCACGGTCTCACCGCTTCCCAGAAGCCGGCGATCGAGCGTAGGTGAAGCATCGACAATGAGCGCCAGGGGGCCAGGCCAAAACCGTGCAGCCAGTCGCCGGGTCAGGGGCGAAAGCGTGCCGGCAGCCACCTTGACCTGACCGAGGTTAGCCGCGGCAAGCGGCACCGCTAGGCCGGCCCGCCGCTGCTTGGCCCGCAAGAGGAGCTCGACCGCGCGTGCGTGGCGCGGATCGGCCGCGAGACCATAGAGTGTATCTGTCGGGAAGGCCACCAACCGGCCAGCCGTCAGGGCGGCGACAGCAGCCTCAAGTGCCGGGCCGCCAGGCGCTGACGGGTCAACAACGAGGAGTTGGACTGCCACGAGATCACAATGTCACCGCAACCATCCCGAAGCAAGCATCCGGTCCGCCCCCTGGACCCACTGCCGCACCAGCGCGGCGGTGCTCCCGAGGACAAGACCAAGCGCCCGTTACGACTGGTGCAAGCACAAGCAATCGGAGTCCGAGCGCGACAGGTAGCCTACCGCACAGACACTGTCTCGACGACCGGGTTAATGTAGACGACCAAGTCGTCGAGATAGGCATGGTAACGAGACGGGGGCCCCTCCCTCCAGCAGGTGCTGCCAGAGCCGTGTGCCGGGCTACTCAGCCACGGGCTCGCTAGAGAATTTCCAGACCGACCGGTTTCAAAAACGCAACCCAGACGTCCCGGCCCGCCCACGCACATGGATGGTATCGATAAACTGCACACGATGGGGCTGCTTCTGCATAATCAGCGAACTCGTCCGGCAGCCTTCACCGAAAAAGCGTACTCCCTTCATCAGGCTCCCTTCGGTAACTCCGGTCGCCGCGACGATGAGGTGCTCCCCAGACGCCAAATCGGCCGCCGTGTAGACCTTCGCGAAATCGGTGATACCCATCGAGCGAGCTCGCTCCTCTTTCTCGGACGTGTCGATAATTAGACGGCCGAAAATTTCACCGTTCAAACACCGCATCGCTGCTGCGGCGATGACGCCTTCGGGCGCACCGCCGACACCCATCACTGCGTGGGTGCCAGTGCCAATGACCGCGGCCGAAATGGCTGAGGTGAGATCACCGTCACTGATTAACCGGATCCGCGCGCCAGCAGCTCTGATGTCACTGATGAGCTGTTCATGTCGAGGGCGGTCGAGCACAATAACAACCAGATCCTCGACGTCACGATCCAGGCACTTCGCAATGGCCTTCAGGTTGTCTGACACAGGAGCATCGAGACTTACTGCCTCCTTCGCTCGCGGGCCGACGACCAGCTTCTCCATGTAGATGTCTGGCGCATGGAGGAGACCGCCCCGCTCGGCAGCCGCGAGGACGGCGATCGCTCGTGGCTTGCCGGTGGCACATAGATTCGTGCCTTCGAGCGGATCCACAGCGATATCAATCTGCGGAAGCCCATCATGCCCCTGTGCGGCCAGGCCGACACGCTCGCCGATGTAGAGCATGGGGGCCCTGTCGCGCTCCCCCTCACCAATAACGACCAGACCATCTATCGGGACATGGTCAAGTCTGGCTCGCATCGCCTCGACCGCAACCTGATCAGAATGGTGGCGATCGCCCTGGCCCATCGTATGGGCGCACGCGATGGCCGCCTGCTCAACCACGTCCAAGAACGCTGCCGTCAGCTCGAACTGATCCGATTGTTCGGATTGCCCGGATGGTATCGACGTCACGTCTGTGCCGCCTCTCGATAGGCTGGCAACTCACAGCGGGTCGGCTTATCCACACGATAGCCAAGCAGGTAGTCGGCCTGCATCAGTTTATGAATCTCCCGCGTCCCTTCGTAGATGACCGCACCCTTGCAGTTGCGATAGTACCGGCCAACAGGGTACTCATCGGAATACCCGTTGGCACCGTGGATCTGTACGGCGTCACCGGCGGCGCGTTCAGACGCCACGGTCGCGAACCACTTGGCGAGTCCGGTTTCTCTGGTGTTTCGCCGTCCGATATTCTTCAGCCAACCCGATCGCATCCAGAACAGCCGAGACGCTTGGTAGTCCGACTCCATCTGCGCGATCATTGCCTTAACGAGCTGGTGGCGGCCGATCTCGACGCCGAACGCCAGGCGTTCCCGCGCGTACTTCACACTGGCGTCACGGCACGCCCGAATCAACCCGGTTGCGCCGGCAGCCACCGTGAACCGACCCTGGTCGAGGGCGAACATGGCGATCTTGAAGCCTTCGCCCTCGCGGCCCAGTAGATTCTCCTCTGGCACCTCAACCTCGCCCAGCGTGAAAAAGCCGGTGTCACCAGCCAGAATGCCCCACTTTTCCTTCAGCGTGCCGCTCGAGAAACCCTTGAACGCCCGCTCGACGATGAACGCGCTAATGCCCGAGACGTCGCGGTTCTTTTTCTTATCCTGGTCGCTCCAAGCGAATACTAGAAATTGATCGGCGATGTTCGCCAGAGAGATCCACATTTTCTCGCCGCTAAGCACGTAGCGGTTACCCTTTTTGATGGCCACAGTCTGAATGCCTCGCACGTCACTCCCAGCCGCCGGCTCGGTCAGCCCGTAACTGGCGATCGCCTGACCCTGTGCCTGTGGGACTAGGTACCGGCGTTTCTGATCCTCGGTGCCCCAGGTCAGCAAACTCAGCGAGTTGAGACCAACGTGAACCGACAAGATGACACGTAAGGACGTGTCGACGTATTCGAGCTCTTCGCACGCCAGACCGAGACTAAGGTAGTCCATCCCGGCGCCCCCAAACTCAGTCGGCACACAGATTCCAAGGAGACCCAGCGACGCCATCTTGGGCAGGAGGGTCCGATCGAACCGATGTTCGCGGTCTAGGTCGTGGATCAGCGGCGCAACTTCGCGGGCTCCCCATTCTCGCAGGGATCGCTCAAGTAGACACTGCTCCTCGGTGAGTTCGAGGTTAAGCATGACGGTGGATTCCTTGATTCAGCTACGGTTGACAGTGACCGCTGCGCCACGCTCGAGACCCAATTGCTCGAGGGCACTAATCGAATTCGCCGCGAACTCGAGGTGATCGGTGCCGCCGAATAAGGCGCACACCTCGTCAGCGCCAATATCCGCATAGGTTTCAACGAGACGGCCGATCACCTGAGAGCCAGCCGTAATCTTGATGTCGCCAGTCTTCGCCAAGCGCTCGAACGTTTTTCTGTTAATGTTTGTTACCAAATTGCCGAACCGGTCGACCCGGAGCACCTCGCCCACGATGCGCTTTACCTCAGTCACGGGGATCGGAATATCGAGCACCCGATAGTCGTCCACCGGTCGCCCGAGCGCCGACAGCTGAATACCCTTCGCCAGCCAGGCCGCCGCCGGGGCAAACCGGTCCCTCCCCTCGAACGTCCGGCTCACCGTGGGACGAGCATAGCGGCGTTCTGTCAGCTCGACCACCCGCTTGGGTGGTGTCTCGCTGAAGACAGCTGTCAGCACTCCGTTATCCGGTGCCACGAACCTGTAGTCGCCAACATCGGCCGCTAGCCCGCGACGCGCCGAGCCAACACCCGGGTCGACCACGACCAGAAAGACGCTACCCGAAGGGAAAAACGGGAAGGCCGCAGCCAGCTCGAGACTGGCACCGAACACGTCGTGGGCAGGAATGTCGTGTGAGATATCAACGACCGTGGCGGTTGGACAGATCCCGAGCACGACGCCCTTCATCGCGCCGGCGTAGTGATCTCGAGTACCAAAGTCGCTCAACAAGGCAACAACGGGTCCCACCTTGCACCTCACGCCCGCGCAGTCCGTCGAGCACGCGCACCCTCAATCCGCACTCGTCGTCCGCATGGGAAGCTTCCGAAACAGCATTTCCCGCATCCGATTCGCCAGCAGGATTGATTCCGTAACCGTCAAGCGGTCGAACAGCTTCGTAATCTCACGGCTTTGCAGTACGCGAACTTTTGACTGAGTGCCGGAATAGAATAATTGGCGCAAACTTGACTCATCGACGATTTCGTACTTCGTATAACCCCGGTCGGCAGAGAGCTGGGTTCCAAAGCACACGAACAGCACCCCTCCGGGGCGCAACACACGAACCAACTCCCTAGACAGAACGCGCGCTGCCGTTCTGTCCACATAGTCCAGTAAATCCCAGCACAGCACGCCGTCTACACTACCGGCGTCCAGGGCGAGTCGAGCCCGGAGAAAGGCACCGTTGTCGTCGTCACTGCCCTGCCGTGTCAGGCGCTCAAGATCATCAAACAGGTCCTTGACGATCAGCTTGCAACCCAGTTGCTCACCCAAGAAGCTGACGTTAGCGCCAACTACAGGCCCAAGATCAAGCACCACCGGCGCGTCACGCCCCCGAAGCTTGGTAAGAAAGTCTCGGAGGACCCTGCTCGGAAACACGACACCGTTCGGGTGGTTCGCCGCGTCGGTGCCTGGCACCAGGACGGACGCCCGCCGCGTCCCGAAGCGAGAAATAAGATCACGAAGGGCGCGAACCCTCCCCTGGCCCCGCAAGGCGTCTCCTTGTGAATTCACGCGGCCAGGGGGCGCTGGCCTTAGCGATATTTCGACTGCAGGCTCGTCAGGCGAGCCGCCGCGGGCGCTGGTTTGACAGCGGACCTGACGTTAGCCGTCACCTTTGGCACCTGAGCCTGCCGCATGTCGATGCTGCCACGGAAGCGAGCCCCCTCCGCAATGCCAACGCGTGGCGCGGCAATGTCGCCCTCGACGGAACCGCTATCGCGAATACTCACCTTGTCGGTCGCGGCGATATTGCCGGAAATCTTGCCAAGCACAATAACCACCTTGGCGAACACCTGCGCCCGGATCTTGCCGTTCGGTCCAACAGTCAAGACATGCTCACGCAGTTCGATCTTCCCTTCGACCTGTCCCTCAATTGTCAGGTCCTCGCTACCACTCAGCTCTCCTTTAATGAGAACCGACTTGCCGATGTTTACCACATCTTTGCCGAGCTGGCTGGCGGGCCCGCTGCCCGATCGCAAGGCCGCGGCGTCCCCACCGGAAGACTCACGCTCCTGCCCCCCAGCTGCACCCATCCCCGTCAGACGGCTCGCCTCGTCCCGTTTCCACATGACGACCTCTCCCCTCTCTTAACGGCGCGCTGACACGGCACGGCTGGCCTGCCGCCACCAAACCTCGCCAGTATACGAGAGCCTTCGTGATCCTGTCTAGTCCTTCCATTGCTGAGGGTTAGGGGCAATGGTAGGATGAGAGGGACATGCACATCTACTTAGATCACAATGCGACAACTCCGGTCGAACCGGCCGTTACGGAGGCCGTCACCAGCGCTTTCCGCGACTGCTTTGGCAATGCTTCAAGCGTGCACATGTTCGGTCAGGCAGCCAAGGCAGCACTCGACAACGGGCGCACGGCCGTCGCCGAGCTCCTCGGCGGCCAACCGTCAGAAATAGTCTTCACCAGTGGCGGGACCGAGGCCAATAACCTCGCCATCCGCGGTGTGGCCGAGGCGCTCGAGCCAACCGGCCGACGACACTTGATCGCGTCGTCGATCGAGCACGAGGCGGTGCTCACCACACTTAAGGCACTTTCCAGGCGGGGGTGGACAACCACGCTGGTTCCAGTAGACCGTGACGGCATCACCGACCCAGCTCGTCTCGAGACGGCGATCACTAAGGAGACGGCACTGGTGTCGATAATGCACGCAAATAATGAAATCGGGACGGTCCAACCGGTGGCGGAACTGGCCCGTATCGCGCACGAACGCGGCGTGTTGTTCCACACCGACGCCGTACAGTCGGCCGGAAAGATCCCAGTCGATGTCCGAGCTGTCCAGGTCGACCTTCTGTCGCTCTCGGCGCACAAGTTCAACGGCCCGAAAGGCATAGGCGCGCTCTGGGTACGTCGCGGCCAGCGTCTCGTGGCCGCGACGACCGGCGGCCGGCAAGAGCGCAACCGGCGAGGTGGAACGGAGAACGTGCCGGCCATCGTCGGCCTCGGCGTAGCCGCACGCCTCACGGCGGGTAAGTTGGCATCAGAGGCGGCGCGTATAGCGGAACTTCGTGACCGACTGGAAACGGTCATTCTGGCCAACGTGCCTGGCACCGCCGTCAATGGCAACCTGGCCCAACGCGTACCCAACACCACCAATATAAGCTTCGACGGCGTCGAAGCCGAGGCGCTTCTGATCGCACTCGACCTCGAGGGAGTAGCCGTTTCAACCGGCTCGGCGTGCTCGTCAGGCACCCTCGAACCGTCGCACGTGTTAAAGGCAATGGGCCTCTCGCCCCATCGCACCCAGAATTCGATTCGGTTCAGTCTGGGGCTTGGCAACACTGTTGACGAAGTGGACCAAGTCGTCGGGTTGCTACCTCAGGTCGTCGCAAAACTGCGTAGCCTTGCCAGGCCAGAGGCTCGTACCCGCGCTGCCGCCACCACGTAGTGTCTCGAACCCGTCATACGGTGGTAGACTCCCCAGCCGATCAGACAAAGCCTCGCCCAGCTCATGCAAGGCGCGGGGTGGCACATCGCCACCAGCGCCACGCCCAGTCTCCAACCCTGCGCGCAGGTGAAACCTGGCTCGAAAGTATCGGCGCCACCTTGTTACACTAGACGCATGCGTATAATCGCAGCGATGTCTGGCGGCGTCGACTCCTCAGTAGCCGCGGCGCTGCTGGCCGCCGAAGGCCACGAGGTAGTCGGCCTGTCGATGCAGCTCTACGACCAACGCGACAATCAGATCGAGTTCGGCAGCTGCTGCACACTCGATGACCTCCACGATGCGCGCCGGGTCGCGATGACACTCGGGATCCCACACTACATCGTCAACTTCGAACGCCAGTTCGATACACACGTCGTTTCACGGTTCGTCCAGGAATATGCCGATGGCCACACCCCAATCCCCTGTGTCCGCTGCAACGGCGAGCTAAAGTTCACGAGCCTACTGGAGCGAGCCCGCGGGCTCGATGCTGACTACCTCGCGACCGGCCATTACGCTCGGGTCGAGCGCGACGGCTGTCATGCCGATACAGGTCGCTATCAGCTGCGCCGCGCCCTCGACGACTCCAAGGATCAGTCCTACTTCCTCTTCTCGCTCACGCAAGCGCAGCTGGCGCGCGCGCGATTTCCTCTCGGCGCGCTCAGCAAGTCAGAGGTTCGAGCCAAGGCCAAGGCGCTTGGGCTCCCAGTGGCCGACAAACCAGACAGCCACGAGATCTGCTTCGTCCCGGATGGCGATTACGCATCGTTCGTTGAGCGACGCGACTCTACTATCCCTCGCTCCGGCACGATTACCGACATGGCCGGTCACATGCTGGGCCGCCATGACGGCGTGCACCGGTTCACTATTGGACAGCGTAAGGGGCTGGGACTCTCCAGTCCGATTCCGCTATATGTCGTTGCGCTGGATGCCGCAACCAGCACCGTCACCGTCGGGCCTCGCCACGCCCTCGCGCGATCAACCCTCACAGCCTCGGAAGTAAACTGGATCGCTGGCGATCCTCCAGCGACTGCGCGGCGTGTAACCGCACGAATCCGCCACCGGCACCGGGATGCACCGGCGACCGTGTGGCCACTGGACGACAACCGGATTAGGTTGGAATTCGACATACCCCAACCGGCCATCACGCCTGGGCAAGCTGTAGTGTTCTACGATGGGGAGATTGTGCTCGGTGGCGGATGGATCGATTAGCAGCTAGGTTTAGACACACTGGCGATTAATCTCTCAACTCTCGTAACCCCAGAAGATGGTTTCAAGTGTCTACTCGTTTTGCTTCAGCGGCGGTCGGTTTTTCCTTCGGCAAGCTCTCCAAATAGCGCTCGGCGTCCATCGCAGCCATACACCCCGATCCGGCTGCCGTAATCGCCTGACGGTAGACGTGGTCCTGCACGTCACCGCACGCAAAGACGCCCGGCACGCTCGTCTGCGTGCCACGCTTCGGAATGATGTACCCATTGGCGTCGAGTTCAACCTGGCCGGCAACTAGGCTCGTGTTCGGCGTGTGTCCAATCGCGATGAACACGCCTTCAACCGCGAGCTCTTTGGTGCTGCCGGTTTTTACGTTTCGGAGTACAACACTGGTCACGACACCCTTCTCGGCATCCCTGACGTCGTCAACAATCGAATCCCATTCGAATGAGATCGTCGGGTTCGCAAAAGCTTTGTCCTGCATGATCCTTGATGCTCGCAGCCTGTCCCGTCGATGTACAACGGTGACGTGTGAGGCGAACTTCGTCAGGAACACGGCCTCTTCCATCGCAGAATCACCGCCCCCGACGACAACGATCGGCTTGCTCCGAAAGAAATAACCGTCGCACGTAGCGCAGGTCGAAACCCCGTGCCCCATCAGCGCCCGCTCTGACGGAAGGCCCAGCAACCGGGCCGACGCGCCAGTTGCGAAGATCAGGGCGCGCGCCTGATACTCCGCGTCCGTGGTCGTCACGGTAAACGGCCGCCTGGCCACCTCGACAGCCGTGACGTCCCCCACAACAACCTCGGTGCCAAAACGCTCAGCCTGCGCGCGCATCTCCACCATTAGATCCGGGCCCATGATGCCGTCGCGAAAGCCAGGATAGTTCTCAACCGCTGTGGTTAGCATTAACTGACCGCCAGCTTCAAGGCCTTCGATGAGCAACGGGTTAAGATTTGCTCTCGCCGCGTACAAGGCCGCCGTGAGACCCGCTGGCCCGGAACCGATGGTGATAACGTCACGCATAGACACTGCTCAATAGGTCTTTCTCACCACCGGCCCCGCCGGCCACCATCAGTCGCCGTAGGCCGAGCGTCTGGTAAAGCCGGTCAGCCTCGCTTGGCTCGAACCAGCTTGACATACTCTCTGACATAAGCGCGGGCTGGAATATCCCACGAGAAGTCCCGCCGCATCCCCTCAAGCTGGATTTGGTGCCACCACTCCCGATCCGCAAACACGTGAAGCGCCGTGCGTACGGCTTCAAGCAGCGCCGTGCTGCTACACTCTTCGAACTTGAACCCGGAACCACAACCAATCCGGGGATCATAGTGCGCCACCACATCGTCAAGACTGCCGGTCGCGCGGACGATTGGCGCTGTCCCATAACGCATACTGTACATCTGATTGAGACCGCACGGCTCGTATCGTGAAGGCATTAAGAACATATCGGCGCCAGCTTCGATGAGGTGTGCAAGTGCTTCGTCGTAGCCGATCCGAACGCCGAACGTGTGGGGATGCCTCGTCGACGCGGCCCGCCACATCTCCTCATACTTGGGCTCGCCGTTTCCGAGGACGACGAAGGTCGCGCCGAGGCCAGCCAGCGCCTCGCCAAGCAGATCGACACCCTTCTGATACACGAGACGCGAGATGAGCCCGATGACCGGCCGCTGTAGATCGGCTTCCGACGCGGGAAGCTGATAGCGCTCGAGGAGACTCCGCTTCGATTCCCGCTTCCCGTCAAGATCGCGCATCGAAAACGGCAACGGTAAGTAGCTGTCCCGTTCCGGATTCCACTCGTCGACATCGATCCCGTTGAGAATCCCCCAGAGTACCGGCCGACGTGCGTTCATGATCCCCTCGAACGCGCACCCGTACTCGAGCGTCAGGATTTCCTTCGCGTATCGTTCGCTGACAGTGGTAACGAGGTCGCTAAAGTCGATGCCGCCCTTCAGAAAGCTCACCTGGTTCAAAAAAATCCAGGCCGTCGACCGAGTACAGGTCCTGGCCCAAATCCAGGGCGGCCAGCGTGTCTGATCCGAACAGCCCCTGATATGCGAGGTTGTGTACCGTGAATACGGTCAAAAGGCGCTGGAATAACGGCTGATCTGCATAGGTCGTTCGCACATACACGGGGACGGGCCCTGCCTGCCAATCGTGCGCATGAATAACGTCCGGGCGAACGCGCGTACGCAGGACAAGCTCCAACGCCGCCCGCGCCAACAGTGCAAAGCGGAGGCGTTATCCGGGTGGTCTCTCCCCCGAGCCGCATAGGGCCCGTCACGGTCGTAGAGCTCATCGCACTCGAGGAGTACGGCTCGCACCCGCTGGCCCAGCGGGTGCTCAACGAACCCCACATCGTACTGGTGGTCTCCGAGCGAGAGGTGGCCGCACTCGAACGACGAGCCGACCCAGCCCATGACGCGGTAGCGCGGAACTACAAGCGTTACCTCGTGGCCGAGGCGTCCAAGAGCCGCCGCCAACGCCCCCACGACATCCGCCACCCCCCCCAGTCTTGACGAATGGAACTGAACCGCCCCGGGTTTGTGAGAGAGCTCGTTAGTTGACTCCGGCCGCCATGACTGGAGCCTCCTGCGTCAGATAGTACTGCTGTTCACACTCCGCCGGCGGCACGTGACCGATCGGCGCGAGGAGCCGCCGGTGGTTGAATCAGTCCACCCATTCGAGTGTCGCAAACTCGACGGCCTCGAGGTGCCGCCACGGACCACGACGACGGATCACTTCGGTCTTGTACAGCCCGATCACCGACTCGGCGAGGGCGTTGTCGTACGAGTCGCCGATGCTCCCGACCGACGGATCAATGCCGGCGTCTGCCAGGCGGTCGGTGTAACGGATCGAGAGATACTGCGAGCCCCGGTCGCTGTGATGCACGAGCTGATCGACCGCCGGCCGGGCGTAGAGGGCCTGCTCGAGCGCATCGAGGGCGAGGTCGGTACGCAGCGAGCTCGACACGCGCCAGCCGACGATGCATCGCGCAAAGACATCAATGACGCAGGCCACGTAGACGCAGCCGCGCCAGGTGGCGACATAGGTGAGGTCAGCTACCCACAGGTCGTTGGGACGTGTCGCCACGAACTCGCGGTTGACCAGGGCCGCCGGTCGCACCGCGCCATCCTGAGCGATCGTGGTCTTGAACGTGCGCCCGCGGTCGGTGCCCTGCAGCCCCATCTGTTGCATCAAGCGCTCCACCGTGCAGCGTGCGACGGCGATGTTCTCGCGCATCAGCTGCCGCCAGACCTTGCGCGCGCCGGCGACGCCGAAGTTCTCGTCCCACACCAGCTGGATCTGGGTCGTCAGCCACGCGTCGCGCTGGGCCCGCTGCGACCGCTGGTCGGGATCCGCCTGACACCGCTTGTGCCGGAAGCAGGTCGCGGGGGCGATGGGCAGGACCGCACACATCGGCTCGACCCCATACCTTTCTCGCTGCCTGTCGATGAAGGCCACCATTACCTCGGTCGGCGGTCGAGCTCCGCCTGTGCGACAAACGCTGAGGCCTTCCGCAGGATCTCGTTCGCTCGCTTCAGCTCCCGATTCTCCCGCTCGAGCGTCTTCAGCCGGTCTCGCTCCTCGGTCGTCAGGCCCGGCCGGCGTCCCGTGTCACGCTCGGCCTGGCGCACCCAATGACGTAGCGTCTCGGACGTGCACCCGATCTTCTCGGCCACCGACCGAATCGCCGCCCACTGCGACTCGTGCTGGTGCTCGTGGTCGAACACCAACCGGACAGCCCGTTCCCGGACCTCCGGTTGAATCGTACCGGGTTTCTCGGAGACCTCATTGCTTGGGAGGATGGGGGCTATGGGACGTCCCAGTCGGTTTTCTCCGGAAGTGCGCGAACGTGCCGTCCGGATGGTCGAGGAGTACCGGGAGGCCCACGCCTCAGAGTGGGCGGTGCTGCAGTCGGTGGCCGAGAAGATCGGGTGCACGTCCGAGACGCTACGTCATTGGGTGCGGCAGGCGCAGCGTGATGCTGGGCATCGGCCGGGCCTGACGACGAGCGAGCGGGAGCGGTTGAAGGAGCTGAAGCGGGCGAATGAGATCCTGCGGAAAGCGTTCGCGTATTTCGCCCAGGCGGAGCTCGACCGCCGGAGGACGTCGCCACGATGGTCCAGTTCATCGCCGACCATCGCGCCGTGGTCGGGGTCGAGCCGATCTGCGCCGTGCTGCCGATCGCCCCGTCGACGAACTCATCGCCATCGGCACCAGCGGACACATCCGACGCGCCGGTCCGCACGGGCGCAGCGCGACGATCAGCTCCGCGTCAAGATTCAGCGGGTCTATGACGCGCACCAGCAGGTCTACGGCCCCCGGAAAGTCTGGAAGCAGCTGCGACGGGACGGCGTCCGCGTAGCGCGCTGCACCGTGGCGCGCCTGATGCGCGCGATGGGCCTTGCCGGGGCCGTCCGGGGCCGGGCCTGGGTCACCACGACCCACGCCGGTGAGGGCGGTCGCCCGGTGGACCTCGTTGACCGCCGATTCGTGGCCACCCGTTCGAATCAGCTCTGGGTCTCCGATTTCACGTACGTCGCACCCTGGGGCGGCTTTGGCTACGTCGCGTTCGTCATCGACGTGTTTGCGCGACGCATTGTGGGCTGGCGGGTGTCGGTCTCCATGCGCACGGACTTTGTGCTGGATGCGGTGGAGCAGGCGATCTACGCCCGCCGGGGCGACGCCCTCACCGGCCTCGTACATCACAGTGATGCCGGGTCGCAATATCTCTCGATGCGGTACACGGATCGCCTCGTGGACGCCGGCATCGCGCCGTCGGTCGGCAGCCAAGGCGATGCCTATGACAATGCCCTCGCCGAATCGGTGATCGGCTTGTACAAGACGGAGGCGATTCGACGGAAGGGCCCGTGGCGCACCCTCGAGGCCGTGGAGTTCGCCACCTTGACGTGGGTGGACTGGTTCAACACACGACGACTGTTGGGGCCGCTCGGGGACATTCCACCAGCAGAGTTCGAGGCGCAGTACTATGAGCAGGCTGAGGTAGCCTAATTCAACAAATTCGGTCTCCGAGAAACCCGGTACGATTCAGGTGAGTACTTCCTCGATCTTCCCATGGACTCCATCCTCCCAAACAATGGAGCCTCTCGGAACCCCGGGGCGGTTCAAACTGCCTCAGACGCCACCATGAGGATTGACAGCGACGGGTTAGACAAATTTTGGCGCTCCGGTGGCATAACGCGGGCGGACCGACAAAGAAGTGAAGAAGTATTGGCCGCGGACGGGCCGTGCTAATCAGCCCGATGCGCACCAGGGATAATCAGTGAGCGCCCCTGGGTCGACACCCAATTAATCAGGCGGCGGGCCTCCCTAAACCGTCCCGAGTTCGACCGCGCGCCCAGCACGACGACCGCGAGCGGGTCGCTCCCGGGCAGCTTAACGACAGTCGCCAGGCAATACCCGGACTCATCGATGTAGCCAGTCTTTCCGCCGTAGATGACGAACCGGCCACGTAACAGCCTGTTCGTGTTGCGCACGGTCAACCACCGACGGCTCGTGCGCGCACGGTAGGATGTCGTGCGCAAAATTCGTGCGACCGGTGGGTACTCGCTAGCGTAGACGATCAGTCGAGACAGGTCGTACGCCGATGAGAGGTTTTGCTCACTAAGACCAGCCGGATCAACGAACGTCGTGCTCGCTAGGCCCAACTCGGCCGCTCTGCGATTCATCCGCTCCACGAAGCCAGCCGTCCCCCACGGCGATACGCGGGCGAGCGTTCGCGCAGCGGCGTTATCAGACGCGACCAAAGCGAGATGCATTAGATCGCGTAGGCTGATCCGCTCCCGCCGCCGCAGGTAGGTCGTTGATGCCCGGCGCACGTCCCGTCTCGTGATAACAACGTCTCGCGTCAGGTCCGGCTCCTGCTCCAAAAAGACGATCGCGGTCATCACTTTCGTAATACTGGCAATCGGCCGCGGCTCGAGCCCGTTCGACTCCCACAAGATCTCATCTCTGACAGGATGGTAGAGCATCGCCGCTTCGGCCCGAACGCGGGGCTGCGGCAGATCACTGACATCGCGAATGCGAGGAAACTCTGCGCCCTGTTCCGGGACCGAACGCGTCGGCACAACGACCGCCGGCTTGGCGATCCTCACCTCAGGCGTCCAGCTCAGCCGGCCGAGGCCCAGCAAGCTAGTAGCGACCGCGACCAGCGCGCACAGAAGGACGGGACCTCGAGACCGACTACCTCGTGGCATCCGCGCTACCGCTCCCCTCTCATGTTCATGCCAAAAACATCGGCATCCTAGCAGAGTCGCCTTACGATCAGACGCGCGTCGCTGGTCACGGCTCGGTTAGGGCTATAGCCAACAGCGTCGCCCGCTGCGTGCCCAGGGCCGAATTGGTCATGTCGAAGGCCTCGTCGACTGAATGTGCACCAGATCCCTGTCCACCTCCGTCAATTGTGATAGCCGGAATTCCCAGGCTCATTGGCAAATTGGCGTCAGTAGACCCGGCCGCCAGCTGTAGGGGCAACCTTAGTGTTTCAGAGATGTCGATGGCGGTTCGTACGAGAGGGGCGTTTGTCGGCGTGCGACCCGCCGGCCGCTTCCCAACAACCTCGGTTTCCACTCGGAGGGAGCCGCCCCAATCCCTTCCCCAGCGGGAGTTCTCCTCGGCCAGGGCCACACCGATTGCCTGCTGAAACCGAGCATCTAGCGCCTCGAGGGCAACGGGATCCTCCGAGCGAAGATCAACTTCGAGCCAAGCACCGGACGCGATCGAGTTGACTGATGTCCCGCCCCTAATGCGACCAACGTTGAAAGTCGTCTTCGGCTCGGCCGGGACCTCGAAATCGGCGATCTTGTCAATCAGGCGGCCGAGTGCGTGGATCGGACTGGCCAGACCGAAGGCACCAAAACTATGTCCACCTGGCCCGCGGAATGTCACTCGGTAGCGATTCGAGCCAACAGCCACATGCGTGACGTCGAGTCCCGCCCCATCGACGGAGACGAAACGGTCCACGATCCCAGCCAGCTCCGTCGCGAAAAGGTGCTTGACTCCACGTAAATCACCGAGCCCTTCCTCGCCGACGGTCCCCACGAAAGTGATATGGCCTTTCGTGCGTACTTCCGCCCGGTCGAGTGCACGGATCACACCAAGCACAACGGCAAGGCCCCGGCAATTATCACCAATGCCAGGACCTCTCAAGATGCTCCCCTCACGGGTGATCTCGACGCCGACCTCCTCAGCGAAGACAGTGTCGAGGTGAGCACTAAACACGAGGTGGGGACGAGACGCGAGGCCCGGTCGTTCACCGAGCACGTTGCCAGCTTCGTCGATCCGAACGTGACGCAGGCCGAGAGCCTTAAACCTGGCGTGATACGCCTCGGCACGCGCCTGCTCGCCAAACGGAGGCGCGGGTATTTCGCAGAGTGCGATCTGATCGGCAATCACCTCCGCCTCAAGCATGCCAGCCACGTCGACGGCCGCCAGAATCGGCGGGTCGTCAAGTAGCCGACGGCCAATCCCGTCCGGATTATGCTGTCCCGAAAGGGTGACAGTCTCGAGCACGGTCAGGATGATCGAGCACACCACGAAACGCGATGTCGAATCCAGCACACCAGCGAGCCTTCGGAAGGCGAGCCGCTCGCTGTCACAACGACCACGGACGGTAACCAGTTTCTGGCAACCCACGACCTGAAATTGTAACGGCTGGGCAACAGCCGAGCACACGGGCGGAGACGCCAAGCCTTTTACCCCGGTTGCGGCACAACCAAGCACCCCCGCTGACAGGAAGCCAGGCAGAACAGTCACTCGTGCACGGGAGAGATTCCCAACGCCACTCGTTTGGCTACTCGGATCCGCGCCGCTCGGCTGCGGATGCTACGTCGGACGGTATCACAAGATGGCACTTAACCGCGCAGCTGACCACATTAAGGACTGCGAGTACGGGCACGAGAGACTCCAGCGCAACCATGTCGTGGCGGGCACTGTCTCACAGGCGTGCGGATTCGCCCAGCGCTTCACCCCACGCCGTGCTATCAGCCGAGCTGTTGATCCGGTCAAATCCTTGACACTTCCTCTCCCTCGACCATAATCAGCGCTATGATTTGTAGCGGCACCGGGGCTGCCTTGTCATCAGTCAAGCGGTTCGGTTAAGAGTGGCAGCCGAAAGAGGGCCCGTGGGCAAGCACCACACCTACTATCTGGCTATATCGATTGCCCTCTCGGTGGCGACCGCCTGCGGTAGTGATGAGAGTTCACCGGTGACTCCCTCACCGGTCAGTACTACGCCAACCGTCACGATCAGTAATGCCGGTGTCAGCCCAGCCCAGCCGAGCTGAGTATCTCAGTGGGGCAGCAAGTGCGATTTGTCAACAATAGTTCCCAGACGCACGAGATACGGTCAAAGCCGCATCCCGTCCACACCGACTGCCCTCCAATTAACGCATTACCGGTGCTGTCCGCCAAACAGAGCGGGCTGACCGACGCACTAACGCGACGGGGAACATGTGGATTCCACGATCACCAGCGGCCAGAAGACCAGGGGCTGCAAGGCGTGATCCTCATTGGAACAAGCGAGGCTGGTGCGCCCCCTGAATACTAAACTGAGCTTTGCTGATATTCTCAGCAACCGTAGTATCTGGCGACTCGGCCCCTTAATACTACCTATCGTCCCGTCACGGATCCCACAAGCCGGCTCGGTCAGTTCTGAACGAATCCCTAGAGTTTCAGACTGTCGCGTCCGACGTCCCACTTGCCTATCGGCACGAGTAAACGGATCGGCGTGCCACTTGACACACTTACCGTTCCCGAACGTATTGACCGGGTGGGAAGGACCGCTGGAGGGCGGAGCAGATGACAAGGCAGACCGTTCGGCGACATACGCAGTGGATGGTAGGGTTCACGCTCGTCGCGTTCTGCCGGGGACCGATCACCGCGGAATCGAGCGACACACTCGAGCAGAACCCGGTGCAGGACATTGCGACCCCAGCCTTCGGCATCCGCGCGGCCATTAATCCCAACCGGGACCCGGCAATCGTCAAGTCTGTGGCCAACATACCCGGCCGGGATCGTTCCTCATGCGCCACCTTCTGCAAGGGCGGTCATAGTGACACGAATGGTATCCTGTCAGTCGTTACTACCGGCGACACGCAAACCACGCGTGGGCCGGATCACGTCAGCAAGCTCTCGGTCGACGCGATTGAGCCGGATTTCAATGTCATCACCCTCCCGACAACGTTACGACTACCGCACAATACGTTCGCATTCTGGCTGACGCATCGCTTCTCACGGCCGCTCGACGGGGGCTCTGGGTTCGGCAACCTGCTCGGAGACTTCTTCGGATTCGATTCGCCAGCATTCATCGGGTTAGGACTACGCTACGGGATTGCCCCTGGCGCACAGGTTGGCATCTACCGGAACAACAACAAAAACATCCAGATCTTCGGCCGATACAACCTGCTGTGGCAGGGCAGCGACTCCGGTACGGGGCTCGATGCGTTCCTATCGGTCGAGGGATTCGACAATTTCCGTGACGAGCATTCACCGGCTGTCGGTATCGTGCTCTCACAGCGGTTTCAGGATCGCGCGTCCGTTTACGTCGAACCGATCTGGGTGGGCAACACCAATAAGCTGGCATTCCATCCCGAAGTCGGATTTACCTCCGATGACAAGAACACACTAATCGTTGGTCTCGGTGCTCGTATTCGGGTGCTCGACACCGTCTACGTAGTGGCCGAACACGTCCCCCGCATGAGTGGTTTCGACAATGGGGACAACTACATCGGCGTCGGTCTCGAGAAGCGCGTGGGTGGCCACCTGTTCCAGGTGAATTTCTCCAACGGACTCGGTGCAACACCGTCGCAGATCGCCCAGGGCGGGGACAACGGCAACTGGTTCATTGGCTTCAACATCACGCGCAAGTTCTACTGAGTCCGGACACAGGCATTAGTGTCATCGTGAACGCGCGCACTCTCAACCAGACGCGTCTAACCACTGCGGGAGCTGTCGGCAAGCAACCGAGCGCTTGTCCGTCAAACGGCAGGAGAGCCCGTTAAGGTGGTCGCGCACCGTAACAGAGCTGAAGCCCCCTACGAGCAGCTTATAAAGCTTTACTGAGATTGCTCGGATTTCCGCGCGTACGTGTAGTGGGTTCGCGAACGCACTTCGACACTCTCGCGGTCGACCTCGACGCGCAGCCTGCGCGTGCGGAACGTCGGATCCGGATTGCTAGAGTAGAAGCCGAGGACGTAGTAATCACTCGTCTCAGCATCGATTTCTTTAAACGCGTTCTCGAAGTCGTTGCGGTTCACAACAGCCATCCCACCGGTGAGATCTGCGAGGGTGCGAAGGCTATTTTGCGTCGTAAATAAAAATTTGTTGAACGCGCTGACTGGCCCCTTGTAGTTGATGTCCGGACCGGCCACCAGGCCGCGTGGATCGACCGTATAGAACGAGGCGTTGGCACGATTGGCCGCCTTGGTGAGCTCAGCGACCTCCATCGCTAAATCGGCACCGCTAAACACTGCCCCACGACGCTGCATTGTCTCGAACGGATTGGTTACGGCATCGGGGATGCCGCCATACGAACCCCCCAGCCCCCCATCGCGCATCATCATGTCCCGCCCGAAGACGCGCTCGTGCTCAAAAGGGTTGAAGTCATAGCCGCTACTCATGTAGATGAATACCTTCCGCCGGTTCTGCACCTCTTCGAGCCTACCCACAATCTCGTGCGCAGTGTTGAACGCGACGTGCGCCCGCCAGCGGAGTTCTGAAGGCCCCTGGGCCCCGTCCATTATCACCTCGATCATGTCGGTCGGGCTAAACCCGTGGCCTCTAATACGATCCTTCGCCGAATCAAGAAGGCTGCGGTCGTACGTTAAGTCGATAGAGATCGACGATGGCCCGGTCGACACAATGCCGAACATGTCCCCTTCGTGAATCAGAGTGTCGGCGAGTTCCCCGAACACGTACTTGAGGTGGGGGGTCTTGCTGGTTTCGATATGGAGGTCATCGACAAAAATGATGAAGATGCGCCCGGCCGCATCGTTTACCGGTCGTGTCGGTGGCAGGACGATACCCTCCTGCACCGGCACCGGTGGTACGAGTTGGTTGTAGACGCGCCCGCCGTGCACAAGGACGAGCGATACGATCTCCTGCGGAATCCCATCTTCATAGACGGTAAAGTCGTCCTCAGTGAGGTCCGCGAAGAACACCCCGTCTTCATCACGGACTATGACGTCGGTCGTGACCAGCGTGACACCAGACCGGAACACCGTTTGCCCCGCTGTACTCGGCTGCTCAGCCGTTGCCGACGGGAACTGCGGCGCCTGTGTCTGTGCCCGGATGCCCGCGGCAATGCTCAGGGCCAGAACGATCGCTGCCGCCTGAAGGCACCACCGCCAGGCCGCTTGTACATGCCACGCCTCCATTGATCGCATTATAGCAGAGCCCTTCGGAGGTTCCGGCGCCGTAAATCCTACACAGCCCAAAACTTACGGCTCGCCGAGTCCTCACTCTTTACCCGTCAGTGGTCATCGGTTCGGCCGACCGACCCTGTCTGTCCGCGACTGGTCGTCGGCGCCTCGGCGGCTTCCGGCTGTCGCTTCTCCGCTATGGGTTCCGTCTCCTTCCGTTCTCGCCGTCGCCGACGTGGCCGGCGACGGCGGCGTCCCAACAGCTTCCTGACTGCCTCCGCCTCCACTTCGAACTGCTCGATGCCAACAACGGCTTCCTCGCCGGGACCCCACCCGTCCGGATTCAACGCCTCCACACGCGCACGCATTGCGCTACGCGCGACCGGATCGGTTAGCTTTTCAGAGATTCGGGCGAGAAGCTCAGCATAGCGGGCGCGCAGCCGCACAAGGCCTTCATCCCCAAGGAGGGCAACGACCGGGTGCTGCCACCCCTGTTCACCCTCACCGTCCTGATCGTCGCCGTCCTCATGCACATGGTCCAGCAGTGCGTCGTCATCAGCCGGACCGACCAACGCTTCCGGCTCTTGCGGCGAAGCGGCGGGAGCTTCTGCTCCGGACTCAGAGTTAGCGACCGCTTGGGACAACCGAGGGACGTCCGCTTTCCGGATGTCAGCCGTGCGCTTATGTCGCGTCGCCCGCCCCTCCGGCTGGCCGCCCTTAGCCGGTTTAGACCGAACTCTGAGCATTTTGGTCCAATCGAACGATAGATCGGGGTTGTTCTGCTCAATGTCTCGAATTGCCTCCTCGTCCAGTGGGAGGCGTCCGATCTTGACGTTGGGGGGTGGCGTGCGAAACCAGTACAGAACCCGGGGACGGCTCCGACCGGCGCTGCGAAAACCGTGGACCACGTATGTATTCTCGTAGCCACGCTTATCGCGCGAGAACCTTAAAAACGGCATGACAAGTGTCCGGACATCTAAGAAGGCACAACGCAGAAATCCAGCGAACTACTTCTTCCGTTTCCGTTTAGTTGCAGCCAGGTTGCGCATCTCCTTGCGGCCCGCCCGCTTGCGCGCAGTCACGGCGAGTTTCGCCTTCTTGGTCCCTGTTCGCCCTTTGTTGACCACCTTTCGGCCAGTCTTGACCGTCTTTTTTGTCTGGCGAGCGCGGGGTGATCCGCTGGTGCCACCGCGTCTCATCTGAGCCTTGGCGGCTCGTTCGCCCCTGTCCGAGCGATGAGCCAAAGAGAACCGAATTTTCGTCCCGATGGCATAGTAGACCCAGATCTCGGAGACTTTAATGCCGTTATCTTCACATAGCCGGCGGGCCGTATCAGCTGCCCCGGCGGGCACGCAGAGGTAGAAGGCCCCTCGGCCCTTGGCCAGGTGGGCCCATTGTGCCACCGCCTCTAAATGGTTGACCGACTCGGCAGTCTCGACTTCGACAACGCCGTGCAATCGGCTCGGCCGATCGGTGCTGGTCAGCACGAGATCCGGGTAGAAGAGTTGGGACGCGACGCGGACGGGCACGCTGCGCTCCTCGCCGGGGTTGACGGCCACACTGTACCGACGGCGCCAACGAGTTCGCAGCTGCCGCACGACCCGGTCGTGCTCGAACTGCTCACGGATGGGGCGTAACAGGATGGGAGTCACTCCGCCTCCGCCCTCCGGGGGTGGACCGCGAGACGTGCCATCGTAGCATGGATCAGCTCCGATTGGGAAATCCCCGAAACGCCGCACACAATCAGCGCAATATGCAGGCCTCGATGCCCTCCCCCCCGCGCAGGTACGCTAGCCGCTCCCATCGTTGACGCCACTCCATAGGCCACGGATGCCTTGCTTCGAGCGGCTACGCAGTCTACACGGCTATCAACCAGAAATTGAGGTCTGGTCTGTCCGCCAAGAAGCGCCCCAGCGCCATTATCCTGGCACCCCGCATGCCAATCCCAAGCGGTTTACTATTTCCTCGCACCCTCAGGGTCAAACCGGGTCTGCACGAGACAAGTGCCGTGATCACCTGTAGCCCCGCCACCTAAGCCAGCCCGTAGTACCATGGCAGCGTGAACGATCGGTTCTTGCGCGCCTGTCGGCGTGAGCCCGTTGATGTGACACCAGTCTGGTTTATGAGACAGGCTGGCCGCTACATGGCTGAATACCGGGCGATCCGCAAGCGGCATTCCCTCTTGGACATCTGCAGCAGCCCAGAGCTGGCAATGCGCGTCACCCTGCAACCGGTCGAGCAGCTCGAGGTTGATGCCGCGATTCTCTTCTCGGACCTGCTGCTCCCCCTTGCCCCAATGGGTCTCCCGTTCGACTTCGTCAAGGGTGAAGGCCCAGTCGTGCACCAACCGATTCGCTCGGCCGCCAATATCGAGCGGCTCAAGCCGCTCGAGCCGCTGGAGTCACTGGGCCACGTGCTCACCACCATCGGCCTGGTACAGCGAGAACTCGATGGCCGCATGCCACTCATCGGGTTTGCTGGCGCGCCGTTCACGCTAGCCTCCTATGCGATCGAGGGCGGCCCTTCAAATAACTATGCGAAGACCAAGGCCCTGATGTACAAGGAACCGGCCGCCTGGCAC
The DNA here is from genome assembly GCA_965197375.1 of Vicinamibacterales bacterium. Taxonomy (GTDB): domain Bacteria; phylum Acidobacteriota; class Vicinamibacteria; order Vicinamibacterales; family UBA8438; genus CBDAMZ01. Next base: position 15,876 of record CBDAMZ010000007.1, on the reverse strand, counting down.
CAACTGTGCGAGAAACTGGCGTCGGCGGTCGCTGGTTATCTGGTCGCCCAGGTAGAAGCTGGCGTCCAGGCAGTGCAGGTCTTCGATTCCTGGATCGGGGCACTGGGGCCACGTGACTACCGCGAGTTCGCCCTTCGGCACACGCAGCAGATTCTCACGACCGTGCAGGCAGCTGGCGTCCCAGTTATCCATTTCGGGACGGGGACGGCGACACTTCTTGAGGCAATGACCGAGGCCGGAGGTGACGTCATCGGTATCGACTGGCGGATTCCCCTAGACGAGGCGTGGGATCGCATCGGGCACGAACGAGCGGTTCAGGGTAACCTCGATCCAACGCTGTTGCTTGGCCCCATCGAACGCATGCTGGAAGGCGCCGAAGAGGTGCTGCAGCGTGCCGCCAACCGACCTGGGCACATCTTTAATTTGGGGCATGGCATTCTCCCGGAGACCCCAGTCGAACATGTCCAGGCACTCGCACAGTTCGTCCACCAGCGCGGGTAGGAAACGCCGATCCTCGCAGGTCCACCCCAGACAATGCAGACGCTCGAGGCAGCGGTCGTCGGCGGTGGTATTAGTGGTCTGTCCGTTGCCTATGAGCTGCACCGCCAGCGTGTTCCTTTCTCCCTCTTCGAGCAAGACCATCGGCTCGGTGGAGTCATCCGGACGGAGCGGGCCGAAGGCTTCACCATCGACGCTGGCCCTGATTCGCTCCTGGTCCAGAAGCCGGCAGCAATCCAGCTGTGCCATCAGATCGGACTGGGCGCGCAGCTAGTTACCACACTGCCACCCCGGACCGCATTCGTGGTACGGCGAGGTCAGCTCCACCCGTTCCTAGAAGCGTCTATCCTCGGTATCCCGACGCGCGTCCGCCCGCTCGTCACGGGGACCTTGTTGTCACTCCACGGCAAGGTGCGGTTGGCAATGGATCTGGTGGTGCGACCGTCCAGTGAAGTAGGCGATGAGTCGGTGGCGGCGTTTTTCCGTCGGCGGTTCGGGCAAGAAACGGTCGACTATATCGCGGAACCGCTCTTGGCAGGAATTCACGCAGGTGACGTCGATCGGCTTTCCATGCAGGCCCTATTTCCACAACTCGTCGAAGCTGAGCGTACGCATAGCAGCGTGATCCGGGCGTTTCGACATCGTATGATCCAGAAGGGCGACGCCGGCATGTTTCGATCCTTGCCAGGTGGAATCGAACAGTTAACGACGACCCTCGCCGCGCGGCTTCCCGACGACGCGATCCAATGTGGTGTTGGGGTAGCCGGTATCCATGGAACCGGACCGTTTCGGCTGACGTTGTCCCACGGCGGCCACGTGGTCGTCCAAAACCTCATCCTGGCGGTCCCCGGCTACGTAGCCGCCGCGCTCGTAGCACCAATCGACGAGCAATTGAGTCAGCTCTGCGCCGCGGTTCCGTATACTTCGAGTGCAACGGTAACGCTCGCGTACCCACGAGCAGCAGTCAAGCACGCCTTGCGCGGAACCGGATTCGTCGTGCCGCGTGCGGAGCACGGACTATCAGTTATAGCCGGCACGTGGGTGTCATCGAAATGGCCCGGGCGTGCCCCGAATGGCCAGGTGCTCATGCGAGGCTTCGTCGGAGGTGCGCGCGACCCCAACGCGCTGGACCGTTCGGATGCCGAGCTGGTGGCTGGGGTCCACCGTGACTTGTCGAAACTGCTGGGGATGACAAGAAAGCCGACGCTCGCCAGAGTCTACCGCTGGGTTCGCGCGAATCCGCAGCATGAAGTGGGTCATCTCGAGCGACTCGCAGAGATAGATGCGCGTTTAACAAAACTGTCTGGGCTCCACCTGACTGGAGCCGCGTTCCGAGGGGTTGGCATTCCGGATTGTGTCGCTGCCGGTCGGGCAACGGGCGCCAGTGCGGCCGAGCACGCTCGCGCCCACCGACAAGTGCACGGATCGTAAAGCACGTAGTCGTAGGGGGCAGGGCGTTATTTGGCTTGCCCCACGCGATAAGATGTAGTTCTTGGAAGGGCCGCTAGCTCAGTGGTAGAGCACCTGACTTTTAATCAGGGTGTCCCGCGTTCGATCCGCGGGCGGCCCACCATCCTCCCTTAAGCGCTAGGAGAAAACTGCTGTGACGCAGCATCCTGTTCGATTCGCCGCTGGCGCCGTCGGATGCTTAGTGCTGACGTTGCTATCCCTGATACCCCCCAATGCGAGTGTGGTGCAGGGGGCACCGCAGTCCGAGCAAACCACCCTCGAAGCGATGCTCGCGCGCGCGGAAGCTGTTGAGCTTGACACCGAATATGTGGCGCCGCCAGGTGAACCCGTCTGGCATCACACCGCTGGATTCGCAAAGACACTCTGCTCGGCAGTGTTTGTCACCGGGCTCGATGCCGACTTCGCGGCTGAAAACATCGGGTTTTGTAGCGCACCATACGAACAGCGTGCTCACGTGACCACGGTAGAAATCGACCGCGACCGTCGCCAAGTGCACCTGACGTTACCAGATGGAGTGATACGCACCGCGAAGCTTAATGGTAAGCACGGCTGCGTTACGTTACCGATTGGGCAGGACGACGTCTTCTTTGAACCGGTCGACACCCCCAGTACGCTACCAGACCCACAGAACCAGCCCTGGCCAATGGGCGACGTTCTGCCAGATGTACCCCTGCCGACAAGCATCAACGCCGACAAGGTCGCCCGGGCGGTGGCCGCCGCATTCGATCCGGCTGAAGGGATGACCGCAGCCTTCGTGGTGACCCACAAGGGCCGCATTATCGGTGAACGCTACGGCGATGGCATCACCATGCACACACCACTTGAGAGCTGGTCAATGGGGAAAAGCCTCACGGCTACTCTGATGGGTGTGCTGATCGAGCAGGGTGTGTACGGACTGAATCGTACCGGGTTTCTCGGAGACCGAATGCGTTGAATCAGGCCATCTCAGCCTGCTCATAGTACTGCGCCTCGAACTCTGCTGGTGGAATGTCCCCGAGCGGCCCCAACAGTCGTCGCGTGTTGAACCAGTCCACCCACGTCAAGGTGGCGAACTCCACGGCCTCGAGGGTGCGCCACGGGCCCTTCCGTCGAATCGCCTCCGTCTTGTACAAGCCGATCACCGATTCGGCGAGGGCATTGTCATAGGCATCGCCTTGGCTGCCGACCGACGGCGCGATGCCGGCGTCCACGAGGCGATCCGTGTACCGCATCGAGAGATATTGCGACCCGGCATCACTGTGATGTACGAGGCCGGTGAGGGCGTCGCCCCGGCGGGCGTAGATCGCCTGCTCCACCGCATCCAGCACAAAGTCCGTGCGCATGGAGGCCGACACCCGCCAGCCCACAATGCGTCGCGCAAACACGTCGATGACGAACGCGACGTAGCCAAAGCCGCCCCAGGGTGCGACGTACGTGAAATCGGAGACCCAGAGCTGATTCGGACGGGTGGCCACGAATCGGCGGTCAACGAGGTCCACCGGGCGACCGCCCTCACCGGCGTGGGTCGTGGTGACCCAGGCCCGGCCCCGGCAAGGCCCATCGCGCGCATCAGGCGCGCCACGGTGCAGCGCGCCACGCGGACGCCGTCCCGTCGCAGCTGCTTCCAGACTTTCCGGGGGCCGTAGACCTGCTGGTGCGCGTCATAGACCCGCTGAATCTCGACGCGGAGCTGATCGTCGCGCTGCGCCCGTGCGGACCGGCGCGTCGGATGTGTCCGCTGGTGCCGATGGCGATGAGTCCGTCGACGGGGCGATCGGCAGCACGGCGCAGATCGGCTCGACCCCGACCACGGCGCGATGGTCGGCGATGAACTGGACCATCGTGGCGACGTCCTCCGGCGGTCGAGCTCCGCCTGGGCGAAATACGCGAACGCTTTCCGCAGGATCTCATTCGCCCGCTTCAGCTCACGGACCTCGCGCTCCAGCTCCTTCAACCGCTCCCGCTCGCTCGTCGTCAGGCCCGGCCGATGCCCAGCATCACGCTGCGCCTGCCGCACCCACTTCCGCAGCGTCTCCGCCGTGCAGCCGAGCTTCGGCGCCACCGACCGCAGCACCGCCCACTCTGAGGCGTGGGCCTCCCGGTACTCCTCGACCATCCGGACGACACGTTCGCGCACTTCCGGAGAAAACCGACTGGGACGTCCCATAGCCCCCATCCTCCCAAGCAATGAGGTCTCCGAGAAACCCGGTACGATTCAGACTGTGGCAGTCAGCGCCGGTTCCGGAATGGCAGCAGGTAGGCGATCCGCGCCGAGCAATCCGCATCGCTGACATCCTGCGCATGTCGAGCGGGCTACGGTTCCGCGGTGTCGCCGACCCAGACCTCGACCTGGCGCTCGGCTATCCAGACCATCTGTATGTCTACACCGGCACGATCAATTCGTTCGAATGGGCCGCCACACGCCCACCACAATGGCCACCGAACACTATCGGCCGCTATCGTAACTCTGACCCCGTGCTGATCAACTACCTGGTCCGGCTTGGCGTCGAAGGACGAGGCAACGAGTATCTATCTTCCCGCAGCGTGAACTGTTCGATAGGATCGGCATCCGAGGAATGGCTAGAAACTGATCCGTATGGAAACTACCTGCTGCAGGGGTACGAGCTCGCTCCGGCGCGCGACTGGGCGCGCCTAGGCAACCTTTATCTGCAGGACGGACTATGGAACGGCGAGCGTATTTTGCCAGAAGGTTATGTTGAGTTCGTCAGCACGCTGGCGCCAGCATGGAAGGCTGACGGCCGGCCGATATACGGTGGTTTCTTCTGGATTAATGGCACCGGGAATTTCCCGATTCCACACGAGGCGTACTACATGGCTGGCGCCGGCGGGCAGACCACACTGATCATCCCCTCCCACGACCTGGTCGTCGTGCGACAAGGCCATTACCGTGGAGCGCGCGCCGGGAGGCTTGCGTTACGCAATGCGCTGGCGCTGTTGATGGAGGCGGTGCCTTCTAGCCGCTAGCTCAATCGTCGCATTCCAGACAGCAGCGGCGCAATAAAACTCACGACCTCTGAAACGCGTAAAGGTTTTTGTTGTTGGCGTGGAGCGCTGCCTCGAACTGAACCGTCATCTCGTAGACATCAACAATAAAACACTTGACGACGAGGCGTGCGCAGCGTATGGTCACAGGCCCACTTCGATCACCAACAACCGGTGAAGCATCTAGCGTGGCGCCAGGCGGACAGCTGGCGATCCGACAAAGACGGGGCCTACGTAGGCGGACGGCGTCTCACGCCCATCACATAAGCCATCGCAGTATTTCGCTGCGGTCGATCGGATTCGTCATCCATGAAGTATCCGGCACAGGGAGCGCATTTGCCTCACGCACAGTGAGCCACCCATTCTTGAGTCCGAACGTGCGAGTCTGCCCACGTCTAGTCACCCATTGCAACGCGTTGGCGTCTTCAGACGCCTCAGCAATCTGCAATGCCATGCGCACATCCTGCGTAACGTAATCAAGCACCGTTTGAAACTGCCCCTTAGCCCATAAGCTTGGTGCAAGCTGTCCAGACATGCCTGCAGGTTTACCGTCGATGTGCATCGCCTTCGCTACGTTATCAATCCCGATCGGGAACCCTTTCTCACAGAGCACGTGAAACATCATATCGACATGGTTATGTGCAAGTCTTCGACACTCCGGATACGCATCCGCTTCTTCTGCCAAGACATCAAAATCAAACCCCGCACCGTTCCATGTCAGGAGCGTGTAGCCCTGCTCTACATAGGCGCGAAGATCGGCAACAACGCTTCGGGCCTCATCACGGGACATCCGGGCAGCCGGGAGCCCCGTCGCAGTCATGCCATGCCAAACAACAGGACGGCCTGGAGCATCACTGGCCACTGCCGCCGCACAGGTGACGCCGAGCGGTCGACAGGTCCGCCAGTCGTCTCTCTCAACCGTGCTTGCCGTCTCGAGATCAAATGCGAAATATTTCCGTCTCATGCAATACCCACTCGCCACCCCTACGTGAAACGATCAATGGCATGATCGTGCAATCATCAGCAATACCGCTCCATGAACTGCTCGGGTCATCGCCTTAGGCTTGCCGCGCGGGGTGGGGGGCACAATACCCGCAAATCGTTGCAATGCGCCAGACATAAGGGTCGTCGTCCAGAACGTCGTTCGCAATCTTTGGTCGCTTGCTTGAAGAGCGGCAGATTTCCTATAGTCGTAAGGTTGTGAAGTAGTGCGCGACTACAACCGACGAAGGGAAACGATGAGAACCACAGATCGAAAATTCTACCTCTTGCTCATGGCCTTGGTGGCCCAAACGCTCTGGGCTCCTCTCAATGCCGAGGCTCAAACTGAGACCCTACACGTGGAGGGGCTCGCCGAGCCGGTGGAGATTCTAATAGACCGATGGGGCATCTCTCACATCTATGCCCAGACGGAGGAAAACCTATTTTTCGCACAGGGATTCAGCGCCGCACGAGATCGCCTATTCCAACTCGAGTTGTGGCGCCGACAGGTCACAGGAACGGTCTCCGAACTCTTGGGGCCACGCACCCTCGACAAAGACATTGGTGCACGTTTGCTTCGTTACCGGGGAGACCTAGATCAGGAATTAAACCACTACCACGAACGGGGAACGGCTATATTTGACGCGTTCGTCCAAGGGGTGAATGCCTATGTCACGCTCACGGAGCAAGAGCCAAAGCTGCTACCCATCGAGTTTAGGCTGCTGGGAACGAAACCTGGTCGATGGACACCGGAGGTTGTCGTGTCAAGGCTCAACGGGCTTTACAGTAACGTCACCAGTGAAGTTCGAAATGCCAGGCTTCTCCAAACGATGGATACCGAGACGCTTAAGAGCCTGTCTGACTTCAGGCCCCGCAATCCAGACCTCTCGGATCACGGCGTAGACCTCTCCTTGATCGACGACGATCTCCTGAAACTGTACGTCGCGGCACGGGCCCCCGTCGACTTTGTTCCGGAAGACATTGTCCCGACATACCGGACGCGTGAGACAGATGCTAACGCGGCTCACGCCGAGCTTACACCGGTCCACTGGTTGGGGGGATTGGGTCGCGGAAGGCTTCGGAAGCAACAACTGGGTAGTCGGCGGGGCAAGGACCCTTTCTGGCTACCCAATGCTCGTCAACGATCCTCACCGGGCGGTGTCAGTTCCGGCGCTGCGCTACGTGGTCCACCTGGTTGGGCCGGGTTGGAACGCCATCGGCTCCGGTGAACCGACGGTACCTGGTGTGTCCATGGGTCACAACGAGCACGGCGCCTGGGGGCTCACAATCCATGGCCGCGACATGGAGGATCTCTATGTCTACGACACGAATCCCGACAATCCAAATCAGTACAGGCACCAGAACGAATGGGAGGACATGCGGATCCTCCGAGAAACGATCCCCGTCAAGGGCCAGGACAACGTCACCGTTGATCTGGAGTTCACGCGGCACGGACCAGTATTGTCCGAGGACCCAGACAACAATAAAGCCTATGCGCTCAGGGCCGCGTGGCAGCAGCCAGGTGCTTCCCCTTACCTGGCTGATCTGAGGTACGGGCGGGCAAAGAACTGGCAAGAGTTTCGCGAAGGGGCATCGTACCATCTGGGACCGGCGCATAACATCGTGTGGGCAGATGTGCACGGAGACTTCGGCTGGCAGGTAGCCGGTCTCGCACCGATCAGGAGCTGGAGTGGAGTCCTACCCATTCCTGGAGACGGCCGTTTCGAGTGGAGCGGATCGATGCCCATCAAGGAGCTCCCTCATGTGGTAAACCCACCGGCTGGATTCTTTGCCAGCGCGAACGAAGAAAACATACCGGATGACTACCCCTACGTCTTTTCCTACACTTACTCGGACCCTCTTCGCTCGGCCAGAATCCATGAACTCCTCGGAGATACCTGGAGATACCTGACCGTTGCCGACATGCACGAGATTCAGCAGGACGAGTTTTCTATTCCGGCACGCGTCCTTCTACCCCTTCTCGACGAACTCGGCTCCAATGAGCGCGAGGTCAGCCAAGCGTTCGATATACTGCGCGGCTGGGACAAAAAACTCGACAAGGACTCAGCAGCCGCCGCTATCTACATCGCGTGGGAGAGACGCCTGCGGGAGCATGCTGCGCGGCTCTTCGTCCCTCCGGACGCGAGGGCGCGTCTCACTGTTCCAACGGTACGGGTTCTTGACTGGTTCACAGCGCCCGATGGGCACTTCGGCCAAGATCCCGTCGCGGGGCGGGACGCGCTACTGATCCAGAGCATGCGCGAAGCCTTAGAGGATCTTCAGGAACGGCTCGGCACTGATATGACGCAGTGGACCTACGGCGATCTAAGGTACAAGCACATTTCGATCCGGCATGCCATGAGCGACGTCGTGAATAAAACAATGCGAAACAAGCTTGATGTCGGCCCGGCACCTCGAGGGGGAACGTCCTATGCGGTCAACCCGACAGGGCGAGGAGACAACCAGACCAGTGGACCTACGGCGATCTAAGGTACAAGCACATTTCGATCCGGCATGCCATGAGCGACGTCGTGAATAAAACAATACGAAACAAGCTTGATGTCGGCCCGGCACCTCGAGGGGGAACGTCCTATACGGTCAACCCGACAGGGCGAGGAGACAACCAGACCAGTGGACCGTCCTACCGAATCATTGCTGACGCTTCCAACTGGGATAACTCAGTGGCCACGATTAATCTACCCGGACAGTCCGGCAACCCAGACAGTATTCACTATCGGGACCTGTTTGCACTGTACGTTTCCGGAAAGCACACGCCGATTTTCTTTTCCCGTGAGAAGGTAGAGTCGGTGACCGAGCGAACCCTGCGGCTTGTGCCTAGTCGATAGGAAAAAATTATGGGCCCACTCACTATTCCTTGCGATCGAGCCAAGACTTAAATCGCTGAAAGACAACACCTACTACATCAACAACCCCCTGGGGCCACCTTTGTTCGAAGCTCGGCGACCGAGTCGTCTGACGATATCGAACTCGCGCTTGGTCACCGGCTGCACCGACAGCCTGACCCCTTTTTTGACGACCATCATTGTCTCGAGCCCCTTAGTCGTTTTCAGTGTGGCCAGTGCTACTGTGTTCGGAAACCGATCCACGAACGCAATGTCGACCATGTACCATACTGGGAACGCCTTGCTGCTCCCGATGTCGAAATATTTGTGCCCCTTCCTCCATGAGAAGTAATCCGGATAACCATTTTTTACGACCTTTGCGATTCCCATCACCCCAGACGGATCGGCATTCGAAGCATAAAAGAGCACTCCGTCCCCGATACTCATCTCGTCGCGCATGAAATTTCGCGCTTGGTAGTTACGAACGCCCTCCCAACAGGTTTTCCGGTCTCGCGCCAGGTCGTCGATCGTGTACGCAGACGGTTCACACTTCATCAACCAGTATCTTGATCCCATAAGCTCAAATCCGCTAAGGGCCTACCTGTCTAGCGCGAGCCTATATATCCGGCAACAATCACCAGGACAGATAATTACTCAAGACAATCCAAATGGAAGACACTGTGTTCAGGCCACCATCTTGACATTACGAGGCAGACAAGTTCTTACGCACTCGTAACCCAGGCAACCTTACTTATCATCCAGGATGCGATTCCATTCATTAACCTGCATCTTCTGTTCCGAAAGAACAGACGCGGGGTCGCCTTCGATAATGATTTTCGTAATAACATCGCCTTCCGCGATAACACCGACGACATCCTGTCCTGAAGAGGCTTTTCCGAAAATAGAATGTGCGTCATCTAAATGGGGAGTCGGTACGTGAGTGATAAAGAACTGACTCCCATTGGTGCTCGGTCCCGCATTAGCCATTGATAATATGCCAGCCGAATTGTGTCTAATCGAAGGACTGAACTCATCAGCAAAGACGTAGCCAGGCCCCCTTCTCCCGGCACCTGTTGGGTCACCTCCCTGAATCATGAAATCTGGAATGACCCGGTGAAACTTCAGGCCGTCATAATAGCCCCGCTGCGCCAGATCAACGAAGTTCGCTACCGTCAGAGGCGCCTCCATAGGAAAAAGAGTTACATGGATGTCGCCCTTCGTTGTAGTGATAACGGCTGCTAGCTCGTTCGTTTGTACGGACATTGCGGTCAGTTGCCATGAATACATCAATCTTCTATAAATTGTTCAACTTTTACGCCTGTGCCGGCCCCAAGCGTAGAAAGAATTCCGCGGTAGTTGTCCTTGTCGAGGCGAGCGTAGACAAAGCCCTCCGGATAGTTAGGAACACCCTAAAACTCTATTGTCAACCAGTCTTTCTTTCCTTTGGTGAAAACAAGAACGGCAGCAAGGAACGCTGCCCTCGTATCGGCGATGTGAAGACCGTTCGTACACAATCTTAGTGACATTGTCATAGGGCACCCTGACGCACGTTGCGCTTTCGGCACCGTTCTTCTCATCCACCAAAGCCAAGATTCGCTCACCTGGAAAGAGTTTGAGGCGCGCGTCACGTTTCTTCTCATCGCCTCCTTCCGTGACAAACACATCAACTTTCTTAAAGACAATCTTGTTTGCTGCCGTGCAGATAACGCAAAACATGACCAGGACAAGCGACGCACTAATGAATGAACGTTTCATTGCTTTCCCGCTCCCCTTAAACAGCACCTCCAGTCAACTTGAGGCGCAACCGTGCCTAACCATGAACTGGCTGAGCCAGACACTCCTCTAACACGCTTCGAGTCTGTCGGACCAGCAGATCCCGATCGTTGAGATCGAGTCCAGACGTTTCGATGGGCTCACCGATAGTCACCTGCACGTTCACCGGCCAGATAACCAGGCTGCCTTTTCGCATCGCGGATCCCGCTCCCTGAATTGCGACCGGCACAATCGGCACGTGAGCCTTGATTGCCATAATAAAACTGCCTTTCTTAAAAGGTAGTAATTCTCCTGTTCGACTACGTGTCCCTTCAGGAAAGGCAAGAAATGAATCGCCGTCGGCTAACGTCGCCGCTGCGCCATCAAGAGCGCGACGGCTTTGTGCTCGGTTTTGACGCTCGACCGGTACAAACCCAGCTACATCAAACACGGTACGGAGTAAAGGAAACACCGAGCGTAGTTCTGCTTTATATATAGCCTTTAGTCTTGGATGGAGCGCTGCCAACGCTATGAAAATAATCGGCGGCTCAAGGTTGCTGCTGTGATTAGCGCAGTACACTGCTCCACGATCGAGCAGAACTCGATGGGCATGCCTCACTGTATAGTTAATACCAGCCAATGCTAAACCGAGACGCGCCCCGCCTCGCCCAAGCGCGTACAACACAGCTGGTCGTCCAAACACGACCGCCAGCGTGATTCCGATAGGCGCAAACACTACCACCCAGATGGAAACGCTAACGCAAGCGGATATCGACCGGACGACAGCTGCCGCAGTGCGGAACAGTTTTAGAAGAACTTTCACAAGCACTCAGGACTCTACTCTTGTCAACATGACCGTGCTACTCTCGTAGCGCATACGGCCGCCCCGCCACCAAAATACTATGACATCAGAACATTTTCTTCGGAAGGGAACAAAGGTGAGACATGAGCGGAATAAGGCCACAGGGCTGGGGGCAGGAACCTCAAGTTTTGACGGCCACGCACTCACGAGTTTGGGCTTCAACTCTGGGCTTCGGCACCCCCCTCCGTAAGGCCTGGCGTCAGCACACGCGATCTAGACTAGAGCAATGGTCCCGCTATCCGTACTTGACTTGGCCCCGGTTTCACCAGATTCGTCGCCCCGCGAGGCAATCATTAATTCAGTGGCTCTCGCACAGCACTGCGATGCCCTCGGCTACGAGCGCTACTGGGTGGCTGAACATCACAACATGCCAAGCATCGCCACCTCAGCACCAGAGGTGCTCGTCGCGCATCTGGCAACAGTGACTCGGCGTATTCGCATAGGAACCGGTGGCATTATGCTACCCAATCACAACCCTCTGCGCCTCGTTGAAATCTTTCGAACGCTTGAGGCTTTACACCCTGGGCGTATCGACTTCGGGGTCGGGCGCGCTCCAGGAACAGACCCCGTAACAGCATCCGCTTTGCAGCGTGGTGTAGACAACGATCCAAACGAATGCCTTGCAGAGCTGCTCGCGTTTGATCGGGCAACCTTTCCTGATCAGCATCCGTTCCACAACATCATCCCTATGCCATCAGACGTTCGACTCCCGCCAATATGGATGCTCGGGTCGACGATGGCTGGTGCTACCATCGCTGCCGACCTGGGACTGCGGTACGCTTTTGCCGGTCACTTTGCAATGCGGAACGCAGGTGATGCATTAACGCTGTACCGAGAAAGGTTCAGGCCATCAAACTGCTTGGCAGCGGGCCGGGCAATGTTGGCCGTCACAGTTGTCTGCGGTGAGGACGACACTCACGCCGCTGAGCTAACAACACCGCTAAAGTTGGCAGTGGTGAGGAGCCGCGCCGGCAAGCATACACCCCTACCGTCAGTTGAGGAGGCGCGGGCCTACCGATTTACTCAGGATGAAGAGCGCATCGCGAGTGAATTTCTGTATGGCGCAATAATCGGTGGCGCCACGAGGGTGCGAGATGGCCTCGAACAACTCGTCTCAGATACTGGCGCTGACGAATTAATGCTCGCGGCATTTGTCCCGAACAACAAGGAGCGCCAGCGATCGTAAGAGCGCATTGCTCGTGCGATCGGCCTTCATAGTTCGTCGGTTTATACTTGATTCTGATCGATTAGGTCGGGAATCGGCGGTCACGCGTCGAGCCTCGTATGCTACCATGCGGCCGATGGTGGTCGGCCACTTCCGATGGTTGCTCATCAAGGGGGGTGCGCGTGGAACATCAACGACGAATGACTGGCCCTGTGTGGCCCACCGTTTGGTGCGTTGGGGTGCCAATCTGCATGACCGTAGCCTGTGGTGGCGGTGAGTCTCCAACCTCTCCGTCAACCACACCGGGTGTCAATTCGTCGCTAGTGCCCTCGTCTGGATCATCGGGATCTTCTCGGTCTTCCGAATGCAGTTGAATCAGGCCACCTCAGCCTGCTCAGGAGTACGTGCGCCTCGAACTCTGCTGGTGCGCCATGTCCCCGAGACAGGCAGCGCAGACAGTCAAGTACGTGTGTTGAACCAGTCCAAGAAGGCCACGTCAAGGCTACGAGCGAACTGCCACGGCCTGGCTGAATTTGGAGTGCGCCACGGGCCCTAACCGTCGAATCCCTCCGTCTTGTACCCCGCCCCCACTGGACCGATTCGGCGAGGGCATGTGCTACGCTAAGGCATCGTTCGTTGTTCTGCTAGGATCCTCTCCGTGCGCGATGCCGGCGTTCCACGATCGTGCGATCCGATTGTACGACGGCATCGAGAGATATTGCTTACCCGGCATCCAATCCCGAAAACATACGAGGCCGGTGGAATGGGAGAAACAGTCTGCGAAACATCTCAAGAAACTCGGCGTAGCATCGCCTGCTCCACCGCATCCAGCACAAAGTCCGTGCGCATGGGAAGTATTTTACACCCGCTCAGCCCATTAATGCGTCGCGCAAACACGTCGATGACGAACGCGACGTAGCCAAACGCTCGCCCGCAGGGTGCGACGTCACGTGCCAATAATATCAAGCAGGTTGCAAAGCTTCAGAAAGCGTGATCTCGGACGGGTGAGGCCATCGAAAAAATCCATCGGCTCATTCGCGCACGGCATCACGACCGGGCGAGCACGCCAATCACCGGCGTGGGTCGTGGTGACCCAGCCCGGCCCCCATCCGAGCAAGGCCCATCGCGCGCATCAGGCGCGTTCCATCGGTGCAGCGCGCCACGCGTTGACGACCGATCCCTGTCGCCACACGATGCTTCCATGACTGTCCTCCGGGGTAATATCGTAGACCTGCTATCTGCAGCGTCATAGACCACGCTATAGAGTTCTCGACGGCAGGGAGCTGATCGTCGCGGACTGCGCCCGTGCTGGCACACGAAGCCGCGTCGGAGTGTTATGAACAACGTCATGGCCTGCAACGATGGCGATGAGTTCCAGTCGCTCGGGGCGAAATTCGATCAGCACTGTGCGCCCCCCCCATTCCAAAGCTCGACCCCGACCACGAGCGCGATGGAACATCAAGCGTCGATTGCAACGTGGACCGATCGTGGCGACGTCCTGCTGCGAGCGGTCAGGCTCCGCACTGGGCGAACCATACGTCGAACGCTTTCCGCAGGATCTCGATTCTGACCGTGCTGATGTCTATGGGCACATCGAGTGGAAGCGAAGATTACGGAACCGCTCCCGCTCGCTACGTCGTCAGGCCCGTGCCGATGCCCAGCAAATACACGCTGCGATCTGCCGCACCCACTTCGCGCAGCGTCTCCGTCCGTGCAGCCGAGCTTCGGCTAAGCCTATCCGACTTGTCAGCTAAATTCCACTCTGAGGCGTGGGCCTCCCGGTACTCCTCGACCATTCACGGAGCGGATATCCCGTCTGATACGCAGCCGCCGACATTAACACGACTGGGACGTCCCATTTTTTTATTGCCCCCAATCCTCCCAAAGGCAATGAGCCACTCCGATGAAACGCCCTTGGTACGATTCACCGATAGCAGTCCAACCGTTTTGAGCGACGCTGGCTCGTTGCCTCTATGAGGGCACTCCGCTCCAAGGCCGTACAGGTGGTCGCCCGTCGGCTCGGCTTATCGGCGCTTATCGACCAACAGTTCACACGTCAAAGCCGCAAATAAAGCAAAACGATCGAGAGGCAAGGGAAACGTCTCAACAAGCTCAAAACGCTAATCGCGAATCAGAAACGACGCATCAAGAAACTTGAGCGTCGTCTGGCGTCAACTGTTCGGCAGACAACACAGGCCGCAAGTCTCCTTCACGCGTCGTCGCAAACGATCCAAATCTTAGCGCGGGGCCACCGTCCACGTATCGCGATCGTGGTGACGTTCTTCGGGCCTCCACCGTTCTGGCTTCCGGCATTCTTTCTATCATGCCGTCAGAACCAGGATGTAACGTGGATCATCTATGCTGATTTCTATCTTTCCGAACCGACCCCGCTAAACGTCACGCTGAAACAAATGGGCCTTAGAGATTTTGAGATGAGAGCATCAGCGGCACTCGGAACTAAGATCGACATTGTTAATCGTCGGCAGATCTGTGACTTAAAACCAGTCTACGGGTTGATCTTCGCCGACGACCTGAAACCGTTTGATTTCTGGGCCTACTCGGATCTAGACATCATCTGGGGCGACGTCAAGCAGTTCATGACGGACGACATCTTGGAACAGAACGACATCGTGTCATCGCGAGCGAAGAAACTGTCAGGCCACTTTACGTTAGTTCGAAATACAGCACGAACAAATCGCCTATTCGAATTAATGCCTGCCGTTGCGAAGAAAATGGCCGCCTCGAAGTGTTTACACCTTGACGAGCGCGAACTGACGTCCCACCTCAAAGAACACTTAAACACCGAACCACCGCACGCGCGGCTTCGCGTGCACTGCCCCCGCGAGCTAACCGTTGATTCGACCTGCCAGCGGGCACTCGGTGCGAGCGCAAACATCGCCCTCTGGTGGCGAGACGGTAAGACGTTCGACGTCGAGAGCCAAGAGGTGATGTACCTCCATTTCCACAAACTCAGGCAGACGATGAACACGATCAACTTTGGCTTTGACGACACACCTGCCGCCTTTAAGGTCAACAGCACCGGCGTTTGGGTTTAACGGCGCTCTATCGTCTGGCGTGGGATTCGAACTTCAGGTACGAACGGCGAATGAATCGCCCTTAGCGCGCAACCTGGGGGCGCACGTAGTTTCGCGGCATTGCGCTCGCGAGTGTTACGAAGGCGGTAGGTGAACAAGATAGTTCACGCCGTCCCGGTTCAGCCAGACGCGCACGTAATCGCCCTCTTTCAAGACGACGACACGTGCTTCGTTTCGTACTAACCCGCTGTCAGAAACTTCGCCAATCTCACCGTCTGGAATTACAAC
>CBDAMZ010000006.1:0-166791 GCA_965197375.1 Vicinamibacterales bacterium | reverse complement strand
CGGTAGGTACCAGCAGCGAGCTCTTGTCCATCGGCCAGCACAGCCACGGGAATGGTGATCTCACCGCTCGACCGGCGAGCTGCGTCCTCTTCACGAACACGCTCGAGTTCAGCCGTGAACACCATGATGACGGTGTTAACCTCAGCGGCTGAGGCAAGCGCCAAGTCAGCCTCACGGTGCGCTTCAACAAGATGGTCTCCCGCTAACAACCGCTCCGTCTCCGTGAGTGAGGCTTCCACACCGTCAAGATCGGCACCCCAGGCCAACGCCTGCTCCTCCGGTAGATTCTCGGAAGAAATGGCCGCGATCGAGCTAAGAGCAGTGTTCACCGCTTGCTCGATATCAGTTACCAACTGATCAGTCCCCGCTCGTAACCGTCGCTTTTCCGCGCTAATGGCATTTTCGACGGCGTCGACGGCTGTTTCGGCCGACGAAACCAACTCACCAGCGCGCTCATATGAACGAAAGAGAGCGAAAGCTCCGGCCTGTGTCTCCAACTCGGCGTCGAGGTTCGACACCACTTCTTCAGCCAACCTGTACGCATCGCTCGCGTAAGTAGCCGCCACTGTTTCAACCGCAGCAAGTCGTCCTTTTACGGTCTCAATACCCGAGGTCGGCGCCTCTGCACAGCCAACCGCCAAAATAGCGATCGACAATGTCAACAACGTTAGTAAATTTCGATTCGTCAAACGTTCTCTCCGTGTATTAGCCCTCAATTATGCGTGGTGTCTTGCCATGGGCCCCTCAACCACAACGACGGAAGGCGAGGCACCTAGCCTAGCGCGAACCGGCTGGTGGTTCAACAGGGACGGGGGAACGGCCCTCGTACCCATCGGCGGCGTTGCTGGTCGGTCTTCGGTGCTAGCGCTAAGGCGGGTTGGACATTTGGGTTGCAGATACCGGCCGGCTTCCTCTCTAAGACATACCCTAGTCTCGATAGGTACGAACCGGCGGAAGTTCGGCGCCGGTTAACCCGGGCCGCTGCTTTCCGGCCACCACAGGCATCCGCAGCGTGCCGATCCCGTCGATACTCGCCTCAACGACCTCACCAGGCTTCAGGAACCGATCTTCACCACGTACGTCCGCGCCCGCCGCAGTGCCGCCAGACGTCCCGTTATTGATTACGTCGCCAGGAAAGAGCGAGACGATCGACGAACCGTACTCGATCAATTCCCATAACGAGTGAATCATGTCACCCGCTCTCGCTTCCTGTAACCGCGTACCGCTGATGCTCAGTGTCTGCCGGAGATTTTCCATCGGGTTACCGTAGAATTCCTTCGGCGCGATCCAGGGTCCCTGGGGCGCAAAGGTGTCGTGGCCCTTGCCAACGAACCAATCGGATCTTAACGGGTTCCCCCCAGGCGGACGACCACCCCGATCAGAGACATCAATCGACACCACGTAGCCAAAGACGTAGTCCTGCGCGTCGCGTGCGGAAACGTACCGAGCCGTTCGGCCGATTACCGCACCAAACTCGACTTCCCAATCGATGCGATCGCGCCCGTACGGAATGACGATTTCATCGCCGTTGCCAATGACAGCACCCCGGCTCGGCTTCAGAAGCAAATACGGTACTCCGCGCTGCTCCCGCCGTTGCCGTCGTGCCGCTACTTGTTCCTCTGGGGCACCAGACTCGTTAACATGGCTGTAGCAGTTAACCGCCGCATTGAGGATCTTCCCGGGATACATGATCGGCGGCCGTATCCTGAGCTCGTCGACGTCATAAACATAGGCGGGCCGCTGGTTTCCGGTCAGCCGGTTGTTGGCCACCAGGTCAGTGACAATTTCGTATGGTCGATATTTTAAGCCGTGCTCGTGCCGGCTAATGAGTTCCAGCATGTCAGCAGGCATCGGCACCTTCGGGTAGGCCGGATTCATCTCGAGCGTGAGGTTCGCTACTTTGAGGTCCACGACCAGACTGTCGCGCAGGACGATTCCGACCTGCGGCATGCCATTAATATCAAAGGTGCCGACCTTGAACGGCTCGGCACTTTCAGTCCGCAGCCCTGTCTGCGACGAGAGCGGAGCCTGACTCGCAAGGGCTACGCTTATGGTGAACGCCAAGGTGAATCGATACATGAGCCCCCTCATAGACAGCTGCCCGCCAAACAGAAAAGGCACGACGTCAAGCTAGTCTGGCGCGGATAGAAAGTCAACGGCACGGGATAAAGTGATTCCGGCCTTCAATGGTGGCACTGCAGTAATATGGACACGGCACGGAAATCGATTAAACGCGTTGTCTAGAAGAGGGATCACCGTGTTGAAACACCATAACGGCGTCCCAACAACACCAACACGAACCGTCGTCCTTGGTGCACGTGGATTCGTAGGGTGCACTTTGGTCAAGCGCCTCACAGCCGCCGGGGCTGAGGTGGTATCGCTTGCCAGGCAGGACCTTGATTTGGAATGCCCCTCTGCTGCAGGTCAGTTGACAGAACTGTTGCATAGCGATGACGCACTAGTTTTTATTTCGGCCAAGGCACCAGTGCGTGACGTTTCCATGCTAACTGCCAATATCCGTATGGCAGCAACCGTGGTGACGGCGGCGTCACGTCAGTCGGTCGCCCATGTAGTGTACGTCAGTTCAGATGCTGTGTACCACGATTCTTCAAATCGTTTAACCGAGCACAGTTCAACCGCACCTGCCTCTTTACACGGCGTGATGCATCTGGCTCGCGAGCTAGCCCTGACACAATCATTGACCATACCGATCGGCATCCTACGGCCAACCCTCATCTATGGTGCTGATGATCCGCACAATGGCTACGGACCCAACAGATTCCGTCGACTGGCATCAAAGGGACAAAACATCACGCTCTTTGGCGAGGGCGAAGAAAACAGGGACCATATCCTGGTCGAAGATGTCGCCGAGCTTCTGCAGCGCATGATCGTCCACCGCTCTGAAGGCGTGCTGAACGCTGCAACTGGCCGTGTCACCTCTTTCCGTACCATTGCCGAATATGTTGTGGCCCTCTCAGACACACCTTTAACCATTACCGGCACTCCTCGTAACAGCCCCATGCCACATAATGGCTTTCGCGCTTTCGATCCAACAGCAACAGCAGCGGCGTTCCCTGACTTTGTCTACACCCCGATAAAAGAAGGATTGGCCAAGGCGCACAAATTCTGTTAACAGAAATCCGTGAGGCTTATCTGGCAGCGCTACAAATTTTGACAAATCAATGAAGCGTCTATGTCTGCGTTGGAGCCACGTCATTGAACCGCCCGCAAGGCGTGTGACACACCGCTTGCGACACCCCCTCGCGTAGAAGGTATACCATGCGACGATTTCATCTGATCGTGCTGGCGGCGATCGTGGTGTGTGACGTGACCTGGCCAACGGCTATTGCGGCACAGACTCCTGACGCCAAGCGCTATTGGGGCCAGTGGCGCGGGCCGAATGCGACCGGAGTCGCACCATTCGGTAGTCCACCCCTGAAATGGAGTGAGACGCGAAACATTCGCTGGAAGGTAAAGGTCCCTGGCCGCAGCTCGGCGTCGCCGATTGTCTGGGGTGACAAGGTCTACCTGCTCACTGCCGTGCCGATTGGCGAGCCGCGGTCTCTGGTCGCAGGGCCGGACGTATGGCAGCAGGCATCACCTGGCCGCGAGGGTCGGAGGCGTGGGTCGCGAGTGGTGCGGATGCAGCGCTTCACCGTGGTAGCATTCGATCGTGAATCCGGGAAGGTCGCCTGGCAGCGGGTCGCTCGCGAGGAAATACCGCATGAGGGACATCAAGAGCCCAACGGGAGCTTTGCCTCTGGGTCGGCTGTGACCGACGGCGAGCATCTTTTCGCCTTCTTCGGCTCGTGGGGGCTCTATGCCTACGACATGTCTGGCAACCTTCAGTGGGAGGTCGACCTCGGCACGCGTTTCATGAGGAACGGTTTCGGCGAAGGCACGACGCCAGCGTTGCATGGCGATACGCTAGTGGTGACCTGGGACCACATTGGTGGACAGTCGTTCATTGTGGCGTTCAATAAGTGGACGGGCGAGGAGCGCTGGCGAGCGAACCGGGACGAGATCGACACTTGGGCTACCCCACTCATCGTCGAGCACGAAGGTCGTGCACAGGTGATCGTTCCCGCGATGGACCGCGTGTACAGCTACGACCTCGAAACCGGTGAAATCATCTGGCAGAGCCACGGCACGACGATGAATGCAATCCCATCGCCAGTTCATGCGAACGGCATCGTCTACGTGATGAGCGGCTACCGCGGTAACAACCTGCAGGCGATCCGGCTGGCTGATGCCAGTGGAGACATCGCCGCCACGAACGCCATCATATGGGAACTCGATAGCGACACGCCGTATGTACCGTCGCCGCTGCTGTACGACGACGCACTCTATGTCATTAAGAGCAACGACGGAATCCTGTCCGCCCTTAACCCGCTGACAGGCCAGCCGTACTATCAACGTCAGCGGCTCCAGGGGGTTCCGAACGTCTTCGCCTCGCCGGTCGGTTCCGCTGGTCGCGTCTACATCACGGGTCGAGATGGCACAACGCTGGTCATTAAGCATGGTGCCAAGTACGAGGTGCTCGCCTCGAATAAGCTCGACGATGGGTTCGACGCATCGCCGGCGATCGTAAACGACGAAATCTACCTGCGAAGCTACCGATATCTCTACGTCATCGCCGAGGAGAAACCTGCTAACTAGGAGGTAAATATGTGCGATGACCAAACCGTGGTCGAAAACACCGATTACTTGCGTTCGAAGAAGCTGACGCGGCGGCAGTTTGGAGTTGTGTCGGCGGGAGCGGGGTTCGCCATGCTCTTGCCACGTTCCGTAAACGCCCAAGCAGTGTCTGCAACGGACCTAGACGTCACAACCTCCGATGGCGTGGCAGATTGCTACTTCGTGCATCCTTCGAGCGGGACCCATCCGGGCGTCTTGATCTGGCCCGATGCATTTGGCTTGCGTCCAGCGCTCAGACAGATGGGTAGACGGCTTGCAGAATCAGGCTACTCAGTCTTGGTGGTCAACCAGTACTACCGTTCACAACGGGCACCGATCGTCAGCACCACGAACTTTGCCGAAGTACGTGACACGCTCAGGCCGCTGATGGGGTCGTTGAACGCGGACACTCAGACGAGGGACGCGATAGCGTTCATCAGCTTCCTCGATGGCCAGCCGGCCGTGGACCAGAGCCGGAAAATGGGAACGATGGGCTACTGCATGGGCGGACCGTTCACGATGCGGACCGCCGCCGCGGTCCCCGACCGTATCGGCGCCGCCGCGTCGTTCCACGGTGGTGGGCTCGTAACCGATCAAGCCGACAGCCCGCACCTCCTCGTACCCAAGATAAAAGCTCACTATCTGTTCGCGATTGCCGCAAACGACGACAAGGGACAGCCAGAAGCTAAGGACGTGCTTCGCAACGCATTTGCTCAGGCAGGGCTTCCAGCGGAGATCGAGGTGTACGCGGGCGCAATGCACGGATGGTGCCCACCCGATTCGACCGTCTACCACGAGGCGCAGGCGGAGCGCGCGTGGAGCCGTCTGCTAGCGCTGTTTAAAAATGCGCTCGCGTAGCACTCGCCCAACCGGACGCACCAACCGTCATCGAACGCACTGTGCTTACCGCCGCCCCTGCCAACTAGGAGCGGGCCTAACCTAGCGCGGGGCGGCGAGCGCTGGAGGGCCTCGCCGGCGTTTCGTTCAAGAACGCTTCCGAGCTGCTCGCAACACACCACGGGGAGGAGCGACGATGCAGGCTGTTCGGGGACGAGTCGCCGGGGTTATGCTGGGGGCTGGATTTGCCGGTGTGGTGGCGGCAACCCCCGTCTCGGCGCAGGACGGCGTCTCCGCTGGCGATTGACCCTATTTCGGCGGCACCACCGCCTTCACGCGGTACGCCCCGCTCGATCAGATCGATCGACGCAATGTTGCCAACCTGCGGATCCTCTGGCGCCGCCCGGCGGTCGATGCGGTTTTCACGCGGGCGTTCCCCAAGCTGCGTCCTTCCAACTACCTGCGGTCGACCCCGATCCTGGTCAACGGCCTTCTCTACGCTTCGAACGCCGTTGGGCTGGTCGAGGCGTTTGACCCTGGCACCGGCGAGACGGTCTGGATGCAGCAGCCGCTGACCCCGACGCTGGAGGGGGTTGCGGGACGGGCCGCGCATGGTGTGGCCTACTGGGCCGACGGAGCGGACCGGCGCATCCTCTCGTTGCGCAACACCCACCTCTACGCGCTCGACGCCGACTCGGGCCGGCCGGTTCCAGGTTTCGGCAACGGCGGGCGCGTTGACCTGACAGCCGAGGGCGCGCGTCGCGCCAACGGCGGGTCGAGCCCGATCGTCGTTGGTGATGTGGTTGTGGTCGCGGGCACCGTCGACGGGGCCGGCGACAGCGGTGTGCGCTGGAAGGGCAGCACGGCCGAGAACGTGCGTGGCTACGACGTGCGGACCGGTCACCTGCGGTGGACGTTCCATGTCGTGCCGCAACCCGGGGAGTTCGGGGCCGACACATGGGGCGCCGGGTCCCTCAGCGAATCGGGTGATCTGGGGGCCTGGTGTTGTCTCAGCGCTGACCCGGAGCTCGGCTACGTTTATGTCCCGCTCACCGCGCCGACCGCCGCCTACTACGGCGGGCATCGGCCGGGGGACAATCTCTTTTCGAACAGTCTGGTCGTGCTGAACGCCGAGACCGGCGAACGGGTCTGGCACTTCCAGATGGTGCATCACGACCTGTGGGAGTACGACACGATCGGTCCACCGACGCTGGGAGAGATCACGGTCGATGGCCGCACGATTCGGGCGGTCATGCAGCCGAGCAAGACCGGCTTCCTCTATGTGTTCGACAGGGTGACCGGCGAGCCGGTGTGGCCGATCGAGGAACGGGCGGTCCCGCCCTCGACCGTGCCGGGCGAGCGGGCGTCGGCGACCCAGCCGTTCCCGACAAAACCGCCGCCGTTTGCCCACCATGGCGTGGCCGAGGACGACATCATTGACTTCACTCCCGAGTTGGCGGCGCGGGCCCGAGAGATCGTCAACACCTTCGTCATCGGCCCAATCTTCACGCCGCCTACCATCGTTAGCGACCTGCCGGGCGGCACCCAGGGCACCCTCGCGCTGCCGGGCTCCTGGGGGTCCGGCAACTGGAACACCGGGGCATTCGACCCGGAGACCGGTCTGTACTATGCCTTCTCCCATGTCGTGCCGCGAGTGTATCGCCTCGCTGACGCGTCCGGGCAACCCAGGACCGAGATGGACTACTACAGCCCCAACCGAGATTCGCCGTATCCGGATGGTATCCCATTGATCAAACCACCCTGGGGTCGGATCACGGCGATCGATCTCACCTGTGGCAAACATGCGTGGCAGGTGGCGAACGGAGGCGGTATCCGCGACCATGAGGCGCTACGTGGACTCGACCTGCCGCCGCTCGGCATCGCTAGCCGCCCGGTGGCCCTGGTGACTGCGACCCTGCTCTTCATCGGCGAGGGCGGTAACGTGTTCGGCGGCATCCAACCAAATATGTGGGGATCAGCGTTCCGCGCCTACGACAAGGCGACCGGGAGCGTGGTCTGGGAGACCGAGCTGCCGGCCGGCACGACCGGCGGTCCGATGAGCTACATGCATGAGGGCAGGCAGTACATCGTCGTGCCGATCGGCGGCGAGGAATATCCGGCCGAATGGGTCTCGCTAGGGCTACCGTGACGGCGGCACCTCACGGCCGGATGGGTGTAACGAAGAGGACTGATACGTATGGCATTTCAGTGCGAGTTGTTCAGGAAATTTGGGGATGGACCTCGCTCCGTATGCTCGAACGCTATACTCACCCGACCGACGCTGGGAAGCTCCGCGCTGTTGAGACTGCCTCCCGCCTGACGAGAGTGGGCACAAAAAATGGCATAGCGGTACCCCCGTGCGGGCGGCGGCGTCAACGAGAACCCCGCAAGTTATTGCCTGACCAAAGTTAGATTGGCGTCCCTAAGGGTTCCGAATTGAAACCAGATTGCTGCGTGTTCTGCACCCACGCCGACAAGAAGTGTCCACCGGAACAGGATTCAAACGCTGCCGAGACCGTCTGATCGAAACTGAGACGCGACCGGCAAGTGTGGCACGTGGGAGTGACTCGTTTGACGTAGCAAACTACTTCCAGGGTAATCGAACGAGACGAGCATGGGATTTTTGATCTGGGCTACGCTTGGCGCCGTGGTTGGGTATTATGCGGCGGCGCAACGGCCCGGCCTCTCACGAACCTTCGGGATCGTCGCCGGGATCGTGTTGGGCCCCCAGGCCTGGGTACTGTTCTTGGTGCCCGGCTTCGCCGTGGATGCGGTGCACCAGCGACGGTGCCCGTACTGCGCCGGCTCGGTCGCCTCTGACACGCGCATCTGCCACCACTGCCATGCGATACTGACGAGCGAATGGGAGTAGATGCCCTTGGGTGCCCGCAAGCTGAGCCAGTCGGACCGCCTCGGGTCGGGTAAGGTGCCCACCACGGGAGCCGCTGGCATGACCCGCCGTACACGGAAGGTAGCGCCGTTCGCCCCTCCCCCGTCCGGAGACGGCCCTGACCCCCACCGCCTCCAGTGTAATCCCGGTGGTCGAGGACGATGACGGTCTGTGGCGCCTAGTGATGGACAGCCTCCAACGGCACCATTACTGGGTCCTCTGCGCACGGAACGGTGAGGAAGCCTGGGGCCTGGTCAGGGAACGCTGGCTGATCATGAGCCTGCTGATGACGGAGGCCGTCTGCCGGGCATGGACGGACTAGCGGTGGCACGGTTCGGCGCGGCGCTCCTCGCCTCGCTGGTTGTGACCCACATCCTGCTCCATTGGGCTCGCGAGTCGCGCGCCGCGTCGTCATCCGTTCCACCTTAGGTCCTTTGCCCATATCGACAGACGTCGGAAGGAGTGTTACAGTTATCGGACTCACTGTTGCCGAACGACCCGAATCGACCTCCCCGTCGGGTCCGGGGTTCTGTAGACAATTCATGGCCACGACACAGACACCGGGATGGACTGTCGAAATCTCGCCTGGCGAGGTGGATCGCGCTCGCGCGACGCATTGGAGTGATCACTTCGCGAAGGTATCGGCCCGGTATCGGGCCTTGCGCGAGCTGGATCTCGGGGCCGTGAAGGTCATCAGTGAGGTGCTGGCTCGCACGGCGGACCCGGACCAGGGGAGACTCATGCGGCTCCTGGACGTCGCCACGGGCTCGGGGCGGTACCTGGACGCGATCAGTCATTGCCTCGCCTCAGTCTTCAGCTTGGAGGTCGTGCCAGTCGGGATGGATCTGAGTCCCGCGATGCTCACGCAAGCACGCCTCCACAACAGCCCCGCGGGTCTGCGTGCCCAGCACCTGGTCGGGGCCGTCGAAACACTCCCGTTCCAGACCGCCAGCTGTGACGTAATGACCTGCTTCAATGCGGTGCATCATTTCGACCTCGCCCAGTTTGCTGGCGAGGCGTCTCGGGTGCTCACCCCGTCCGGCCAGCTCGTCATCTATACCCGCACGCCCGAGCAGAACCGCCGCACGATCTGGGGCCAGCACTTTCCCGAGTTCGCTACTCGGGAAACGAGACTTCATGGGAACCACGAGCTGCAAGCGGCCCTGCAGGCGACCGGGGGCTTCACGTCGGTTAACGTGCAGTCGGTCGCGTGGACGGTTACCACCTCGCTGGTTCGACTCGTCGAGCAAGCCGCCCACTTTCATTATTCGACCTTCAGACTGTATGCCGATGACACCCTCCGCGCAGCGATCGGCACCTTCAGCCAGCGCGTGCGTCAGGCGTTCCGCGACCTGACGCACATCACCTATGACAATGACCACCTGCTGGTCATCGCGCAGCGCAGCGTGTCGCCACGCGGCCGCCACTCGTAGGCGGCCTCATCTCTGAGTGACGACGGGACGGGGCTCGACCCTGCTGCGGCTGGGGGTCGTGCCAGACTGTCAAGGGGCGGCGCGTCGGTTCAGCCCGCGCGTCCTCCAACGGATCGAACCGGCGGTCTGTGAAAAGTCCGTTGGTCGCCAGAGCTACCTACCGTTGCGTGACAAATTTCGAGATGAACTCAAGAGCGTGGGAATGGCGCTGTGATGGAGTCACGTTTCGACGATATCGACGTAGACGCGGCTCTGGCAGCCTCTGGGGGAATTTTTTCACATGCAGTAGAGCTATGTGGCCAAGTACCACGCTCAGGCAAAGACAGAAGCTGCAGGCGGCAATATTCCCAGACGGCCTCACGCATGACGGTCAGAAGTTTCGAACCGCCACAAGAGATTGTTGAAGGAATGTCAACTTGTGCCTTAAGGATAATTCTCAGAGTCCTCCTTGTTCTGACGCTGGCGGCGTGGTCCGTCGAAGCTCAGGAGACCGTGTCGATTGAAGGCGTGGTCACGGACGAATCTAGCGCTGTCGTGCCTGGCGCCTTGGTCGAGGTTCACGCCGATGGGCAGGCTATCGCGACGGCAACTACAGACATGCGAGGTCAATATCGCCTAGACGTGGCCGCAGGCAGCTATGAGCTTCTCGTTCATATGGACGGCTTCAGGGTTGAGACGGCGCGGATTACGGTGTCGACCGACATGACGCGTGACTTCGAGTTGGGCATTTCACCATTCGACGACACGATCGTTGTGACACCGTCCGGTACCGAACGTAGTAGCGCATCTACTACTGAATCACTGGCCGTGTTCACGAGCGATGAGATCGACGCACTTGGCAGTCACTCGCTCGCCGACGTTGTGGCGCAGGTGCCGGGCCTCAACATCGCGTCCGCTGGTCGTGAGGGGGGATTCACGTCGCTTTTCTCGAGGGGCGGGGAGTCCGACTACAATCACGTGCTGATCGACGGCGTGCGGGTTAACACTAACGGCGGGCAGTTTGATTTCGGCCGGGTCTCGGCGGCCGAAATCGACCGAGTGGAGGTGGTCCGTGGGGCGCAGTCGGCACGGTATGGCTCGGATGCGATCGGCTCGGTCGTTCAGATTTTCACTAAGCGCGGCTCACCGAGCGGCAGCCCTCAGCTGATCGGGTCTGTGGAAGGCGGTTCGTTTAAGACTTTCCGTGGTGATGTGCGAGTACTCGGCGGCGCGCTAGACAAGATTGACTACCAATTTGGTGTGGCTCAGCGGAATACTGAAGGCGCCTTCGCCGACATTCTGTCCGAGAATGACGAATTCAATCAGACTTCGATCGACGGTAACCTTGGGGCGCGTCTCAACGAATATGCGTCGTTGCGAGCGGGCATTCGCTATAGCAAGACGAACAGCCACGTTGTGGGCGCGATTGACTATGCGCCCAACGATACAGGGCAGGTTTCCGATACCGAGGATCTGTCGTGGTACCTGAATTTCGACGGGGTGTTAACGTCGTCAATCACTCACCGGGCAGATGTAAACATCTTCCGGTACGAAGGCTTCCAAGAAGATAAAATCGCCGATATCTTTCCGACCCTGTACACAATTCTCGAGGGAACCCCGGGGGCGCTATTCCCCGACGGACCCCGCCTGGTGCGCGTCGTCGGGGAAGCAGAGTTCAATGACCTGCTTGCCCCACGTGGAACTGGAGCCACGCTGCACCGGGGCGCGGTGAAGCCGCTGGGGTCTAGCCAAGTTCTAGCCTCCACACCGTTCGGTGTGTTTTTCGGTGATTGCCCGTTTGAATTTGCAGAGGATTTTCACCGGTCCAATGTCGACTACCAGGTTGACGCGACTTGGATGGATACGCAAGTGTTCAGCGCCGGGTACGAATACCTCGAGGAAGCGGACCCCACCCAGGCGCTGTTCTCAATCGAGAATCACGCCTTCTTTGCTCAGCAGCAGTTCACGCTGGGTCAATGGTTTGTGACCGTTGGTTCAAGGGTTGACAGGAATTCGAGGTTTGGTACGGAGATCAGTCCGAGGCTGTCGGCCGGAGGGTTTCCGATTCCCTTCAGTTCAGGGTTTGTTTCATCGGTTAAGATATTTACGAATGTTGGGCAGGGCATTAAGAATCCGACTTTCAGTGAGTTATTTCCGAGTAGTTTTTCTGATGGAAATCCCGACTTGAAGCCGGAGCGCGCACGCACGTTCGATGTCGGCGCCGAGTTGACGTTTGATGACCAGCGGTGGATGGGGCGGTTCACCTTTTTCAACAATCGCTACGACGACCAAGTTGCCTTCCTGTCGAGCAATTACAGTTACACCCCCGATGGCATCCCCGACTATCTGAACATCGCTGGCGGGGAGTCGAATGGTGTTGAACTCGAGCTCGGGCTCCGAAGGCCCATCGGCGGCCTTACGGCGCGTGCCAGTTACGCGTTGGTCGACGCGGAGGTGGTTGCGACCACTAGTACGAGCGAACAGTTTCAGCCTGGCCAGCCGCTGATTCGGAGGCCCAAGCACGCGGGGACCGTTCAGATCACGTATACCCATGGGGTAACGAGCGTCAACTTTAGTCTGCAAGCCATCGGTGAGCGTCACGACGCGGCGTTTGCAGGCTTGTTTACTCCGAGCTTCCAGTCGGTCGATATCACCGTCAATCCCTCATATACGGTGATGAATGTGAGTGGCCAGATCCGGGTCCGCGACAGCTTAACGGTGTTCCTGCAAGTCGATAACCTCGGCGACGAGCAATACTCAACCGCTCTTGGCTATCCTGGCATGCCCCGCGCAGCTTTTGTGGGTACTCGCTTCAACATTTGGCAGTGACGTGCTTTCGACTCGCCTAACGGATACAGTGGCCTTCTGGGGCCCCAGCGAAGCTGATCTGTGGACCTGCGAGTAGGGAAACGCTATGTCTTTTTATGCGCTGGCTCTGCTGTGCCCTTTTGCAGCCACGACGTTTGCCGCCGTAGTCCAGGGAAAGTGGAGCGTGTCGAGCCGTCTGATCGTGGTTTGCAGTTTCCCCCTTGGGGCACTCTGGTTGCGGCCCGAGCCCGCCTGGGTTGGGGTCTTGGTTGCTGTCGCGGCGGGTCTACAACTCGCGTGGCCTCAGCTCCCCTGGTTGGCGGTAGCCGTGGGTGGACTGACAGCTGGGCTGTGGGGAGGCATCCTCACAAGTCAGGGACTCGTGATGCCGCTAGCCTGGATGGTGGCCGCCAGTTTTCCCGTGGCGTCAGCCGTTCTCTCGGCACACCGACCTGAATTTGCACCAGCAGCTCTAAAAGAAGAAGCGTTGTTGGCTGCCCTGGCCTTCGGTGTGTTGGTGGCTACTGGGCCAACCGTCGCCTCTGGGTGGGACTCAGCATCTATCTTGAATCTAGAATCCGTCGAGAGGGGCCGGCAGGTTGTTGAGGTGTGGGTCATACTCTTGAGTGGAGGCTTTGTCGTTCTCGGAGGATGGTTTTCTCTGCGTCGATGTCGATGAATATTCTAGGAATTCTTGAGAACGGTCTTTTTGCTCTGAGCCGGGTACTGCGGCTTCCGGTGATCGTATTGCTCTGGGCCTGTGTAGCGGCAGCGCTGTTCATGGCTGGAGGGTACGTAGTAGAGCAGTTGGTACGTCGCAGAGAACGGAATAGTTTCGACTTGAATGCGTGGCTCGAGGCAGGACCAATTCTAGGCGTTACGGAAGCCCGTCAAGCGGACCTTCCCACTCCACTCCAGGGGCTCCTGACCGAAATCAAACAGAAGCACGAGAAGGACGTCCTTAGTGACGGAGGTTTGGAGCACGTTCTGCTGGTGCGTGAGGAGCAGGTGCGTCGAACCCTTAACGGTTCTCGCATATTGGTAAGAGTGGGACCAAGCCTTGGCTTGTTGGGCACTCTTATTCCGATGGGCGCGGCGTTGGCGTCGCTCACAACGGGGAACCTCCAGGCTATGGCTGGCCAGATGGTCGTCGCATTCACGACAACCATCGTGGGTATTTGCGCCGGTACTCTGGCCTTTGTAGTCCAGGTGATACGCAACGGCTGGGTCAACGAAACTGTGCGGGAGCAACGGTTCTTGGCAGAACGAGTTGCTACAGAACTTACTCTGGAAGGATGACCATGGCACGTTTCTTACATCTGCCGTCTCTCGACGAGAGACACGATGAAGACCCGTTATCAGGCGTGGCGAACATTTTCGACGTGGCGGTGGTCTTCATCGTTGGGTTGATGATCTCCTTATTTTCGGTTTATCGCATCGGCGACTTGATCGACCCTAACAGCGAGGTCACCATGGTCAAGACCAACGCCGATGGCCTACGCGAGATCATTGTTAAGCGCGGCACCGAGATTACGGCTTACGAACTCACTGGAGAAACGATGAGCGGCGACGGAGAACGCTTGGGCACCGCGTATCGCCTGGCCAACGGTCAGATCATCTATGTTCCGGATTAGCGGCTTGAGGCAACAAATAGCTGTCGTGCTCGCGGGCTTGTGCTTGTTGTCGACACCGGCAGCGGCGCAACAGGTGCGTCTGTCATATCTCTTTTCAGACGGTAACCTTCCGGGAGTGCTTCAAGCGTACAAGGCACTCCTAGCGGAGCATCCCGAATTGGCCGATCGGGTGTCAGTGAGTTTTTTGACTGAATCGATGTTCGACGACGTCAGTGCTGACGAGATGATGGCCGCCGATGTCCTCGTGTTCGACATTATGAACCAGCAAATGCTCGAGCGGTTTAATGCGACACACGGCGTCGACCTGATTGCGGCTGTGAGCGGACACGGGTTGGTTTATGCCGTAGGTGAGGGGCTGATGCCCCGGGAAAGCTACATCAGCCAGGGTGCAGTCTGGGATGAGAAGGCCCGGGCGTTCTGGACGGCCTGGGGACTCAGCGACCAAGTGGGGCTGATGAAGCAGTCAATAAGTGCCGCAGGCGTGGCGGGACTGACCATTCCTGACCCTCAACCCAGCATTGAGGCGGGCTACTACTACCCAGACGGTGAAGTCGGTCGTGTGTTCGATTCCTGGGACGCCTTTAATCACTGGCGTGAGTCAAGCGGTAAACGTCGGCCCGGTGCACAGCGTGTCGCCATCGGCTTCTACAAGTCGAACTACTACGCCGGGGACACGGAGCTACTCAATGCTGTGATCGCAGAAGTAGAGCGTCAGGGCGGTGAAGCGATCCCAATCTTTGGGTATCCGAGCGGAGGAGCGGCTTTTGAGAGGCTTCTACTGGATGTGAACGGCAACTCCCGCGCCGACACGGCGCTCGCATTTGTGTTCCGATTCGCGGACTTCGAAGCATCGAAGTCGCTCAAGAAACTAAATATTCCTGTCGTCAGCTTGGTGAGCCTCTACGGGCGTAGCGAGAAGGAGTGGCGCGAGTCGGCGATGGGTCTGACGATGTTTGAGGGAACATTCCAGGTGGCGGTTCCAGAACTGGCCGGTCTGGTCGCTCCGACGGTTGTTGGAAGTCAGGAGCGTGTCGAGGATGCGGATACCGGGCTGACGATTGTCGCCCGACAGCCAATCGCCGAGCGCGTCATGATGGCTGTACGGCGCGCCTTGTTCTACGGAAGGCTTGGAGCCAAAGCGAATACCGAGAAACGACTCGCAGTGATGTTCTACAACTATCCGCCAGGGAAAGCTGGGATCGGCGCGAGTTATCTCAACGTGGCAGAGTCGCTTGCCAATATCTTGCAGCGGCTCGATCGTGAGGGGTATGACGTTGGTGACCAAGACTTGACTGCCGAACGTGTGCTCGACGACATCACTACGGAGGCTCGAAATGTCGGTGGGTACGCACCGGGAGAACTTGCGGCACTGCTCGAGGCCGGCACGGCCATCCGCGTCAAACTCAGCGATTACACCCGGTGGTTGGAAGGCTATGCGCCAGAATTTAAGGCCAAGATTCTCTCCGATTGGGGCCCACCAGATGAGGTGACGCTCATGGCAGAAACCGGGCCGGAGGGGGCAAGCCTGATCATTCCGGCGGTGCAATACGGCAAAGTCATGGTCCTTCCCCAGCCGGCACGCGGTTGGGGTGAGGATGACGAAAAGCTATATCACGCCAAGGACCTGGCTCCGCATCATCAGTACCTAGCGGCCGACGCATGGCTCAAGCACGCGTACAAGGCCGACGCAGTGGTGCATCTGGGCACCCACGGTACGTTGGAGTGGCTTGACGGCAAGGACATCGGCCTGTCGGAAGTGGATGCACCAGACGCTCTGATGGCCGACCTACCGAATATCTACATCTATAACGTGGATGTAGTGGGTGAAGGTTTGGTGGCGCGCCGACGCGGGATGGCGACCCTAGTCGACCACATGGTGCCACCGTTCAAGAAGGGCGGACTCCTCCCGGAACTGGCGAAGCTGAGTGAAAGCATCGACGACTACCACGTGAGTCTGCATAGCAGTAGAGAGCTGGCCGAGGCGTATGCGGAGGAAATCCGCAAGCAGATTGCTAACCTGGGTATCGCAAGGCTCTCCAGCTGGACTTGACGGGCTCTGGCAGTTTTTTCGGTGGCGAGTCACATGCCCACGAGGGTTCCGATCATGGCCGGGATGTGATCGGCCACGAGGTCCTTCACCAGATCGAAGATTACATAGGGGATCTTCGAGATCAGAATATCCCCTATGGTTTGCACACGTTCGGGCGCACGCCGGAGAAGGCTCATCGTGACAGTACAGTTGAGGCGATCGTTTCAACTGACCGGAGCCTGTTGCCAGACGCTGTCGAAGTCTTTGCGGCGGATATGGAACGCCGTATCGTCGTTTCTGGTGCGCGGGAACTCGACAGCCTCATGGATGCCCTGAGCGGTGGCTTCGTGCCGACTGGGAATGGGGGCGAGCCGATTCGCACTCCGGATGCCTACCCGACCGGGAAGAACTTCTATGGCATCAATCCGGACAAGGTTCCCAAGCGGGTGGCGTGGGAGATGGGTGTCACGCTAGCGGACCAGATGCTGGCCAACCATGTCGAGCAGCACGGCCACTATCCGGAAAAGGTGTCGTTCGTTATTTGGGGGGACGAAACCATACGGCACCACGGCGTGCTAGAGTCCCAAATTTTCCATCTGCTGGGGACACGCCCCGTGTGGGACGCGAGGGGTAATGTGATTGATGTTGAGGTTGTTCCAAGTGCGAGACTCGGGCGGCCTCGGGTGGACATCGTCATCTCATCGGCCGCCGAGGGGATGTTTAATAACGTGACCGTATTGATGGACAAGGCGGTCCAACTCGTCAAGATGCTTGAGGAGGCCAACAATTATGTCAGGAAGCATTACCTGCGAACGAAGGCCACACTCATCGAGCGAGGCTTGTCTGAGGAGGACGCCGACCGGCGTGCCGGTGTCCGAATCTTTGATGAGCCACCCGGCTCATTCAATCTCAATACCTCAGGTATCGTGACCGCGAGCGGAACGTGGAGTAACGACGCGGCAATGGCCGGCGAGTATCTGTCGAAGATGGGACACGGGTACGGTAACGGATTTTGGGGCGAGCCAATGGAAGATGTGTTCCGCATGGCACTGTCCGGGACTGAGAAGGTTGTGCACAGCAGTTCCACGATGCTGTACGGCGCCCTCGACAACAACGACTTTTACATGTACGCGGGCGGGCTAGCCGCAGCAGTGCGCAACATCGACGGCGAGAGTCCGGAACTTGTGGTGACGAATACCCGAGATCCGGGGAACCCTGAAATGACTTCGATCGATAAGTTCATTGGCACTGAATTCCGATCCCGGTATGTCAATCCAACCTGGATCAAGGGCATGCAGCGAGAGGGCTATGCCGGGGCTGGCGAGATGCGTGCGTTCGTAGAGTATTTGTGGGGGTGGGATGCCACCGTTACCGAGGTTGTTGGTGATTCGATGTGGCAGGAATCGTTCGCCGTGTATGTCGAAGATAAATACGACCTTGGGATTAAGCGATTTTTCGACGACCATTCGCCGTTTGCCTATCAAGACATAACCGCTCGGATGGTCGAGACCATCCGCAAAGGATATTGGGACGCCGATGAGGCAACCCGGGAACGGTTGTTGGCTGAGTATGTCGAGAGCGTTAACGCTCATGGTGCCGGGTGCTCTGAACATACGTGTGCGAACCCTCGCCTTCTGCAATATGTCCTTGAGGCAGGCGCGGACGCTAGTACTCCTGCGCCACTCCTTAAGGGCTTCAAGCGGGCCATGGAGCATGCGATCGGTGTTGACATTTCGGCGGCCGCCAGGGTAGCCGAGGAGTTTGTTCGTCGGAACGAGAT
This sequence comes from Vicinamibacterales bacterium, assembly GCA_965197375.1. Lineage (GTDB taxonomy): Bacteria > Acidobacteriota > Vicinamibacteria > Vicinamibacterales > UBA8438 > CBDAMZ01. Next base: position 148,724 of record CBDAMZ010000006.1, on the reverse strand, counting down.
GGTACCACCCACCTACACGGAAGATCTCGAGGGCCTACGAATGAACGAAACTTTCCAAGCCCAAGAAACGCCTGCGCCCACATCGAGACCGAGTGGAAAACTTGATTCGCTGTGGGTGGGGATTCCGCTACTGGGGTTCCTCATTGCGTGGCGTCTGCGCCGCCGTGGCTAAGCAGTTGTTTGCGTTGATCATTGTTGGCGTTGTCAGCCTTGCAGGCTGTGCGTAAACGCCTCACGAGCAGATCAGTGCGAGCGGTAGTGGTACCTACGACGCCAGCCTGGCCTCCTTTCACGGTGGATTCGCCGTTGCGTGGCATGACGGTCGCGATGGCAATCCGGAGAGCTATATCCGCGTGGTCGATGTTCAAGGGATTGCTGATGGTACGGAGCGGCGTCTCACGAACGATCCACAACATTCATATGCCCCAGACGTGGAAATGGTTGGAGAAGACGTTACGTTGGCGTGGTACGAGGTCACGAAAACAGAAAGACTTATAAAACTAGGAGTATGGACCTTCCGAGGGGAGCCCAAGTGGGCGCAGACGGTCTGTGCCGTCGGTGGTAATGGTCGCAATCCAGTCCTGCTGACCAATGGCCACGCGCTCTTTCGCGCGTGGATCGAACACGACAGCACGGAAGCGACAGTGTGGGGGCGGTGGGTTGACCTGGGCGGACGGGTACTAACCCCACCTCTGCGCCTGGCACTCGGAACCACGGCGCAACCGCTCAACACGACCTCGTGCCACAGTTTTGACGGCGAGGGATTTTGAACCGCCGCAACCTACCTGGCTTTCGGAGACTTAGTGGAGTCTATAGCTGCGAGTGAAGGGATGGCGTCCCCAAGGGGAATCGCATTTATGTGGACGCCAAAATTCCAAGGAAAAGCGCAGGTTGCCGCCTGAGCTCGTCGAGTATTAGCCGTAAGGCCCCGTCCCCGTTGCCCCCCCTGCCAGCCAGCTGTAGGATTGGCGTCTACACCGACAACGGATGACGAAACGAAAGCGAGTAGACCGTGGGCTCACCTGACCGCCGCCGGCCGAGATCCAACTAACGCCGAATACATGGCGAAACGGACACCGAACGTCTAATGTAAGACCCCTTCGCCAAATATTTCGACCTTCGCACGTGGCTGATCGGGCAGGCTGCGGCACTGGTCGCTATTTCCTAGGGACGATGACCGTGAGAATCTACCTTACTACGCTGACCGCCGCCGCGATGGCTACCCTCGGTGTTGGGTTGTCTGCGCAAACCGACTCTGCTGAACCACCGCGACCCGTGGTTGGCCGTTCAGTAGTAATGACCACCTACGGTATTGTCGCTGCGAGTTAACCGCTGGCCGCCCGCTCCGGCGTACAAGTTCTGGAACACGGTGGTAACGCCTTCGACGCGGCAATCACCGCCAACGCGACGATCGGCCTGATGGAGCCCACCGGGAACGGTATCGGCGGCGACCTATTCGCCCTTATCTACGAGGCGAGTACGGGCGCGCTACATGGACTCAACGCCAGCGGCTGGGCTCCTGCCGGACGGACGGTTGGGCTCCTCCGTTCGAAAGGGATCGAAGAAATGCCCCAACGCGGTATCTACTCGGCAACGGTACCGGGCGTGGTCGCCGGGTGGGACGCGCTTCGTGAACGCTTCGGCACATTACCGTTCTCCGAACTCCTCGCGCCCGCGATCTTCTATGCGGAGAACGGCTTCCCGGTGTCACCCGTCATTGCCGGAAGCTGGGGTCGGTCCGCGCAATTCCTGTCGGGGCACCCGAACTCGAAAGCCACGTTTCTGATTGGCGACCTAGCACCGGCGGCGGGAGAACTCTTCCGCAATCCGGACCTCGGCGGCTCGCTGAGGCGTATCGCCGAGCACGGTCGCGACGGGTACTACACAGGAACGACCGCCGAAGCTATTCTGCAGATCTCGAAAGAACAGGGGGGTACCTTCACCGCCGAGGACCTGAGCGAGTTCCAACCCGAGTGGGTAACACCGATCTCGACCACCTATCGTGGCTGGACCGTGAGCGAGATTCTTCCCAACACACAGGGTATTGCCGCGCTCATGATGCTCAACTTTATGGAGCAGTTCCCGCTGGGCGAGTACGGCTTCCATAGTACGGAAGCCCTGCACGTGATGATCGAGGCCAAGAAACTCGCCTACGCGGACATGGTGCACTATGTTGGAGACCCGAATTTCTCCGAAATTCCGGTCGGGCCAATGTTGAGCAAAGAACGGGCCGCAGAGCGGGCCGCCCTGATTGACTCGACAAGGGCCGCGTGTATAGTCGCGCCATCGCATCTCGAGGGCTTCACGAACTCGGAAGGCAACGACACGATTTATTTGTCGGTCATCGATAAGGATGGCAACATCGTGTCCTTGATTCAGAGCAACTACAGTGGATTCGGGTCGGGGCTGGCCCCGCCCGGGACCGGATTTATACTGCACAACCGCGGCGCGCTGTTCACGCTCGAAGAAGGACAGGCGAACACGCTTGAACCTCGAAAACGCCCGCTGCACACAATCATTCCAGCGTTCATGGAAAAGGATGGAGTCCAGATCGGCTTCGGGATTATGGGCGGCTGGAACCAGGCACAGGCCCACACGCAGTTCGTGGCCAATATCGCCGACTACGGCTTCGATATCCAGGAAGCACTGGAGGCCGGCCGATTCACCAAAGGGTCCTTCTCGGGATGCGACGTCCGCATCGAAGCTCTGATTCCCCCGGTGACGCGTGGCCGGTTGACCGAGTTTGGCCATGAGATCGAGGTAAGACCGCCGCGAACCGGTAGCTTCGGGAATGGCCAGGCAGTGCAAGGCACGCGCGAGGGCGTACATTTCGGTGCCTCGGAACCACGGCACGACGGGATGGCCATTCCCCAGGCGCCCCCGCTGTTTTGAGCGGTGTCTAAGCGGCTAGCCCAACAACACTCCGAGTTGCAACTATGTTGCTGGGTGGCTTCAGCAGGCGTAAGACCTCAAGCGATCAGGTCTGTAGGCGTAGGAGAGAGCCGGAAAATGGGGCGGAACACCGTCTCTCCACCATCCCATCACGCATTGCAACCGGCTGTTACTCGAATAACAACTAAGCTACTAATCGGCTGACGGAGAACGGGCGGCGGCGTTTGGGTTCGGACGAGCCGCCACCCGCGTAATCCCTAACCCGTCCCCGTTGAACTGCCCACCGCGCCGCGGTAGGCTAGGCGCGTGCTGAAATTCATTGAACGAGCTCTTCCGTTTTAGGTCGTTTATTCATCTACTCGAAAAGGGTGTGCGCTACGCAGCCATGTCGCCCTAGCCCACTGACGAACAGTGGGTGATTCAACAGGCACCGTAGGTCATTCTGTGACCCATGTGTGACCTCTGTTCTGGGGTCACCATTGCTACACTTATAACATGCTCTCAGGTTTGATTGTTCTCGACAGCGTTGATGCACTTGAACGTGTCATCGTGGCATCAGAGGAACGCTTAGTCTTGTTGTTCAAGCACAGTGTAACGTGCGGCACCAGTGCGCAAGCCCACGATGAACTCGTGGCATATCTCAGTGAAGGCCAGCACGCTACCCAACACGCCATCGTCACCGTACAGACCCATCGGGACGTTTCAGATGCAGTGGCAACGCGCTTGAATGTGCGACATGAAACGCCGCAGGCGCTATTGATTCAAGAAGGACGTGTGGTGTGGGAGGCTTCTCACTTCCGTGTCACCGCCGACACAATTAAAGATGCTATCGAACGGCACTCCTCTTCGTAGCAATTCCGAAACCCAGCATCACGAAAAACGTAAGACAGACGCTATGGGGTCCCTAAGCGTTCCGAGTTGGAACCAAGTACAGGGCTGGCTGAAAGAGATGGATACGCTGCGGAAAGCCACCGAACTGACGGCCTAAAACTTGAATTCTTCAGTATTTTGACCCGCTAAACCCGGCCGTTGGTACTCCCTGTCGCTATTGGAATCAACTAGTCGTTATTGATAGCGGCCTGAACGCGGTCCGGCTGCGCTGTAAATAACATTCCAAAAACAATGCCCTTTCAACCCGGACAGTCAGGTAATCCTCTCGGACGACCCAAGGGGTCACGCAACAAGTCCAGCCTTGCCATCCGCGAGTGGGCCACGAGCATCGCGGTAAGCCCCGCGACGTCGGTTGTGTCGGTGGGAACGTTGGTCGACATGACCGTGACAATCAACTACAGCAACGGGTCGCAACGGTTGTCCACTTCAAGTGTGCATATCAATGGAATCTCGTGGACTTCCAGTGACGAAAGCGTCGTTACGACCTCGACCAGCGGGACGATGGGGACCCACGCTGTCGGTGCCGCGACGATCACCTGCACGTTTAACGCGTGGGTGGCCTGGTATGACGGAGGACCAGCGGAGCACCAGGTGCTGACTGATACAGTGGAAATCACGGTCGAGTGACCCGCGAGCATCACGGACTGAATCTGCCGGGTAATCCCTAACCCCCGTCCCCGTTGAACCGCCCGCCGCGCCCCGGTCGGCTAGACTGTTACAATTCGGCGCTTCCCATGATCGCGGTCGCCTTTACCGTATTTATGACACTGTAGGCCATGTCCCAGTACTACTGAAGGATAAGCGCACGAGAAATCTGTTTCGTCCTGGAGCTACGACGCCCTTTGTGAACAAACGCCTGATTTGGTTGACGATCTATGCAGTGGCGATGGCCTATCTCGAGTCGGCCGTCGTGGTGTATCTGCGGGCCGTCTACTACCCGGAGGGGTTCGGCTTTCCGCTGGCGCCGTTCGAGCCCGGCATGGCCGCGATAGAGGTGGGCCGCGAGGCAGCCACGCTCGTCATGCTGCTCGGCGTCGCCATGATGATGAGTGACGACCGGTGGGAGCGGTTTCTCGTTTTCTCCTTGAGCTTTGGTGTTTGGGACATCTTTTACTACGTCTGGCTGTGGGTCTTTCTGGGCTGGCCGCCGTCGCTGCTCACTTGGGACGTGCTGTTCTTGATCCCAGTTCCCTGGATCGGGCCGGTCCTCGCCCCCATAATCGTCAGCGTGGCGCTGATCGTCGGATCGCTCGTCCTGCTTCGTGTCAAACGCCAGGGTGCCCAGCTGGCCCTCCCGGCGTCGCTGTGGTTGCTGGCGAGTGCGGGCGGCGGGCTCGTGCTCCTCTCGTTCACCCTCGACTACCGTGCGGTACTAGCGCAGATGGAGACACCGCCTTTTCGCTGGTGGCTGTTCGCTACTGGCGTCGCCTGCGCCGCCGTTGCTCTGACGCTCGGCATGTCTCGACTGACGAAGAGCGTTACTTGTCAGGAGCCCGTGGTGTAGATTCCAAGCACTGTGGTCACTCTGGACAGGCCGTCGCACGAATCGAGAAACCCTCCTCGACTTTGTGATGATGGGCGCCCGCGCCCGCGAGTAGGACGCCGCGCACCCGCGGCGGGCAGCTTCCACCGCGATACGCCCGTCTCCAACACCCAGCTCAACAACCGGGTCGTCAGCGGCGAGATACGCCTCAACATAGAACGGGAGGCTTGCCGTTGCGGAGGCAGCCGATCCGGTCCAGGCCGGGTAAATGTCAGCGAAGATGTCATATTCGGCTTCGGGAACAGGGCCGGAACAGGGTCGATCTGGCAACGACATCGCTCGGGGAGGATACGAGCTCAGCCGCCGTCAGCCAGAGGCAGTATGCCTCTGACGACCGGTTGACGTTCGCGTGTTGTCGCTGACTTGCGATTTCCTGCAGAGATCGGCACTGTGTTCGTGGCGTGAAACCACAGAGTCTCAAGGCCGTGCCTCGAGGGACCGGCTCAGCCGAACGGAGCATCGGGGGCGGTTCCGCCCAGTATCGGAACCGCTACGCCGAGCCCGAATCGGCTGTGGCGGCACTCTGCCCCGACTCGTTCGATGCGGTCATGGTCGTGCCGGTGTGCGCAGAGTCGGCGACCTTCGTTGATGGTTACCGTGCGGCAGCGCAGGGAGCCGACTCCGTCCTGGTCATTGCGGTACTCAACGGCCGGGTCGAAGCAGACGAATCCGTTCATGCACTGAACGCCCGGTGCCTGCGTGAACTCACGTCTCGGTTTTCCCTGCGGGAGCTCGCGCCGGGCGGATGGCCTGGGACACGATGCACGTATGAGCGTGCTTGTCGTCGACCGGTTCACGATGAATCGTCGCTTGCCGTCGCACCAGGGCGTCGGTTTGGCTCGGAAGATCGGAGCGGACATCGCCCTCGAGCTCATCGTCCAAGAACGCGTGCGCCGCCCATTCTTCGGGATGACGGACGCCGACACCCGCTTGCCAGAGGACTACTTCAGTCGGCTGGCCACTCTCGAACCCGACTGCTCGGCTGCGATCTTTCCGTTCTGGCACGAGCCGCACGGCGAGAGTCAAGTGGATCGCGCGACCGCGCTGTACGAAATCCGACTCCGATACATCCAGCGCGGACTCCAGTGGGCGCACTCACCCTACGCGTTTCATGCCGTGGGCAGCACAATGGCGGTGCACGCGCTCAGTTACGCTCAGGTCCGCGGTGTGCCCAAGCGGCAAGCGGCGGAGGACTTCTATCTTCTGGGCAAGCTGAGCAAGCTGCGGCCGCTGGTGCGCCTGCACGGGAGGCCGGTTCGGATTCGCAGTCGCATCTCTCGTCGTGTGCCCTTTGGAACCGGCGCGGAAACCGCCAGACTGACGGGGCGTGACACCTTTGAACTCTACCATCCTGACTGTTTTGCGGCCGTTCGGGACTTGATCGTATGCCTACGGAGCATGTCGGAGCCTCAGGGTCATTCCGCACCAGAGCTCCTGGCTCAGATGCATCCTCAGGTAAAGCGTTTTCTCGAGTTGCAGGGAGCACTCGCTGCCTGGCCGAAGTTCTGCGAACAGTCTCCGACCCCGCTGGCGCGGCTGCGTCGTCTTCACGACTGGTTCGATGAATTCCGCACGTTGAAACTGATGCATCAAGTGCGGGATCACGCGGCGCCATCGCTACCTTGGCAAGAGGCGATCCGGCGAGTCTCATTCATCGATGAGGTTCAAGATGATGGCGCGTGTCTGAGCGAAGCTCGAACCGAACTGCTCCATCTCGAGCAGGCTCTGCCTCGATTGGCTGGTCCCAGCGTCTTCCAGGCAGGCGCCGTCGGGGGCTCGCCCAGCCGACCACTGCGTCCTCCCCAATTGATTCCATTTTGGCAAAGTGGATAGACTGCATTCGTCACGAACGACATTCACCGTCTCTCCAGGAAGGAATCTCTAAGCAATGCCAAAGAATCAGGCCACGGCCAAAGCCAAGCCCGCCCCAAAGAAACCGATGACCAAGAGCGAGCTCTTGAACGCAATCAGTACGGATACAAGCCTCAACCGCCGCGACGTCAGTGCGGTCCTCGACGCGCTAAGCGGACAGGTCTCCAAGAGCCTCGGTCGGCGCGGTGCAGGCGCGTTTACGCTTCCCGGCCTGATCAAGATCGAAAAAAAGAAGGTTCCCGCCCGCAAGGCCAGCAGAGGTGTGCCGAACCCGTTCAAACCGGGTGAACTCATGGATATCGCGGCAAGACCCGCGACAACGAAAGTCAAAGTCAGGGCACTCAAGAGTCTGAAGGACATGGTCTGAGCCTCCCTTCCTTCCCTGAGATGCCGGCGCGATAACAGAGCGGTGCGCACACGGCAGGGCCCAGGACGCGACCAGATTGCCAGCTAATGCCGTGGTGCGTCCGGATTCAGAGTCTCTCGTCTTGTCGTCGCTCATCACCAGCGCCTGGCTGCGGCCGCGGCGATTGACGCTTTGCATCGGGCGCGGTAGCGGTCAGTGGCGTGGACGAAGCTGACCGAAGGCGAATACTATGCGCTCCTTGAATCGTACCGGGTTTCTCGGAGACCGAATGCGTTGAATCAGGCCACCTCAGCCTGCTCATAGTACTGCGCCTCGAACTCTGCTGGTGGAATGTCCCCGAGCGGCCCCAACAGTCGTCGTGTGTTGAACCAGTCCACCCACGTCAAGGTGGCGAACTCCACGGCCTCGAGGGTGCGCCACGGGCCCTTCCGTCGAATCGCCTCCGTCTTGTACAAGCCGATCACCGGTTCGGCGAGGGCATTGTCATAGGCATCGCCTTGGCTGCCGACCGACGGCGCGATGCCGGCGTCCACGAGGCGATCCGTGTACCGCATCGAGAGATATTGCGACCCGGCATCACTGTGATGTACGAGGCCGGTGAGGGCGTCGCCCCGGCGGGCGTAGATCGCCTGCTCCACCGCATCCAGCACAAAGTCCGTACGCATGGAGGCCGACACCAGCCAGCCCACAATGCGTCGCGCAAACACGTCGATGACGAACGCGACGTAGCCAAAGCCGCCCCAGGGTGCGACGTACGTGAAATCGGAGACCCAGAGCTGATTCGGACGGGTGGCCACGAATCGGCGGTCAACGAGGTCCACCGGGCGACCGCCCCTCACCGGCGTGGGTCGTGGTGACCCAGGCCCGGCCCCGGACGGCCCCGGCAAGGCCCATCGCGCGCATCAGGCGCGCCACGGTGCAGCGCGCCACGCGGACGCCGTCCCGTCGCAGCTGCTTCCAGACTTTCCGGGGGCCGTAGACCTGCTGGTGCGCGTCATAGACCCGCTGAATCTCGACGCGGAGCTGATCGTCGCGCTGCGCCCGTGCGGACCGGCGCGTCGGATGTGTCCGCTGGTGCCGATGGCGATGAGTCCGTCGACGGGGCGATCGGCAGCACGGCGCAGATCGGCTCGACCCCGACCACGGCGCGATGGTCGGCGATGAACTGGACCATCGTGGCGGCGTCCTCCGGCGGTCGAGCTCCGCCTGGGCAAAATACGCGAACGCTTTCCGCAGGATCTCATTCGCCCGCTTCAGCTCCTTCAACCGCTCCCGCTCGCTCGTCGTCAGGCCCGGCCGATGCCCAGCATCACGCTGCGCCTGCCGCACCCACTTCCGCAGCGTCTCCGTCGTGCAGCCGAGCTTCGGCGCCACCGACTGCAGCACCGCCCACTCTGAGGCGTGGGCCTCCCGGTACTCCTCGACCATCCGGACGGCACGTTCGCGCACTTCCGGAGAAAACCGACTGGGACGTCCCATAGCCCCCATCCTCCCAAGCAATGAGGTCTCCGAGAAACCCGGTACGATTCACCTTGCAGAACTCCGGGCCGTACTTACCAACGAGGATCCGTGGTGGAAACTTGAGGAATATTGGAATGTAGCGAGTGATTAACGACCTAGTGCCGCGCACTAGCTGACTGTGGACCGGACGCCGAATCCCAACGCTTCGCCCGCAAGTGGGCCACCGCGCACCCGCGTGACTCACCCCCGTCTCCGTTGACCCGCTACTTTTGTACCTGGGTACAAAAGTCGTTAGCCACCCCCGCATTGCACCCTCTGCCTGCTAGGGGTAGAGCGCGTTCTCGTCCTCTACGGGGTGCATCCAGCCGTCACGTTCGCGAGAACGAGTGCCACCTATCCAACACGTCGCGAGAGGAGTAGATTGACCGGGATGGCTCCTTCAATGCTGCGAACCATCAAGCCTCTGAATCTCCAAGTTTCGCTCACGGTCGCCTGTCTGTTGTGGGGTGCACACTCAGCCGTGGCGCAGAACTGGCGGGGTCTGCGCGTGACCCCCGAATTGCGCTGCAGCCCCTACCGGGCAGCAGACTATTCCTACCCGCAGTCCGTTGAGCTACGCATTATTGAGAGCCTTGGGAGTATTTGGAGTCCGTATACCGGACGCACATTCACAGATAGGAGAGAAACAGATATCGAACACATCGTTGCGAGGTCGGAAGCGCACGACAGCGGGTTATGCGCAGCCACTGCAAACACGCGACGGCGTTTCTCCACGGATCAACTAAATCTGACGTTGGCTAGCCCGAACGTGAATCGCCAACAGAAACGAGACCATGACGCGGCAGACTGGTTGCCGATGCTGAACCGGTGCTGGTTTGCTGATCGAGTAGTGCGAGTTCGCCAGAAATACAACCTCTCAATTGATCGCCGCGAGGCAGACGCTCTCGAACGGGTCCTTGACTCCTGTGCGTTGACAACTCTTGTTCGTGATGGCACCAGCATGGCGGAGCGTATTGATCTCGGCGGGCGTCTCGACGCATTACCCGCTGAGGTGGCGCAATGGGACGACAACGGCAATGGGCGGATCACCTGCGCTGAAGCACGCACACATGGAATTGCGCCAGTGCGTCGCGATCATCCAGCCTATGCCTACATGCGAGACGGGGACGGCGATGGCATCGTGTGCGAGTCCGGCGGCGGAAGCCGTCCGTCTCGTCAAACGCGTCAGCCACCACGATCCGCTGACTCAAATGCGCTACGACAGTACAACGACAACGGCAATGGTCGGATTACCTGTGCCGAAGCCCGTCGGCATGGCATTGCCCCGGTGAGGCGTGGCCACCCCGCGTATCGCTATATGACCGACCGCGACAATGACGGCACCGTGTGTGAATAGGAACGTGCAGGGTGAGACCCCGCAGCAACGCGCCGAAGGTCAGTAGCTGGCGCGTGAGTGGTTCGCCGCGCACCCGCGTGACTCACCCCCGTCCCCGTTGAACCGCTACTTTTGTAGCGGGCTATAAAAAGAGGAAGCTCGGACATCGCTAGAAAAGTGGCGTCCCAAGGGTTCCCAGTTGGAACCAACTCCTGGGCTGGCTGAAAGCAACGGATGCCCTGCGGATAGACGATATTCGACGAGTCTGCTAGTTGAGCCCCTGTCAGCAGACTAATCCTGACTATTAAGCCGAACACACGCGAGCGCGTAGTTGCTGTTCAGTGGAATGACCAGCTGGTTCTGAGTCGAGTCGTAGCACATGGACGCCGCGCTTGGTATGCCCGAGGCAATGACTTCTGCTTCTTGACCCGGTCGGATACGGGACACGCTGCCATAACGTACGCTGCTCGCGTACTTCGTCCCGTCGGTGGTTATCACGATGCCATCGTTCCCGCCTTCGACACTATGTTCTATCCGAATGACCGCTCCGTCCTAGTCGTAGGTGATGATGGCATTGTCGCCGACGTTGACCACCACAATGTTGCCGTCCTGGTCAATCGCCACGCCGTTGGGGGCAGCAAGTGGAGTGCCCTCTGCGAAGACCGACACCTCACCGTCTGCGGTGACCATCCAGATTTGCCCCGGGTTCCTGGTGTTGGAGGCGTATACCGTGCCATCATCCGCAACGGCAATGCCATTCAGTATCGTAGATTCAGGAACAGGAATGGACCGCAAGGGTCGGCCTGTTTCCAGATCAAACAGACGGACGTATCCCACATCAACGGTATAGAGCACGCCATTGCTGATAGCGCTGCCCAAGGGAACATAGAGTTCCAATCCGTCCCGAGTGGCGCCGATCCACTTGGGTGTATGCACACTCCCATCGGGATTAATGAGAGTGAATCGTACCGGGTTTCTCGGAGACCGAATGCGTTGAATCAGGCCACCTCAGCCTGCTCATAGTACTGCGCCTCGAACTCTGCTGGTGGAATGTCCTCGAGCGGCCCCAACAGTCGTCGTGTGTTGAACCAGTCCACCCACGTCAAGGTGGCGAACTCCACGGCCTCGAGGGTACGCCACGGGCCCTTCCGTCGAATCGCCTCCGTCTTGTACAAGCCGATCACCGATTCGGCGAGGGCATTGTCATAGGCATCGCCTTAGCTGCCGACCGACGGCGCGATGCCGGCGTCCACGAGGCGAGCCGTGTACCGCATCGAGAGATATTGCGACCCGGCATCACTGTGATGTACGAGGCCGGTGAGGGCGTCGCCCCGGCGGGCGTAGATCGCCTGCTCCACCGCATCCAGCACAAAGTCCGTGCGCATGGAGGCCGACACCCGCCAGCCCACAATGCGTCGCGCAAACACGTCGATGACGAACGCGACGTAGCCAAAGCCGCCCCAGGGTGCGACGTACGTGAAATCGGAGACCCAGAGCTGATTCGGACGGGTGGCCACGAATCGGCGGTCAACGAGGTCCACCGGGCGACCGCCCTCACCGGCGTGGGTCGTGGTGACCCAGGCCCGGCCCCGGCAAGGCCCATCGCGCGCATCAGGCGCGCCACGGTGCAGCGCGCCACGCGGACGCCGTCCCGTCGCAGCTGCTGCCAGACTTTCCGGGGGCCGTAGACCTGCTGGTGCGCGTCATAGACCCGCTGAATCTCGACGCGGAGCTGATCGTCGCGCTGCGCCCGTGCGGACCGGCGCGTCGGATGTGTCCGTCCGCTGGTGCCGATGGCGATGAGTCCGTCGACGGGGCGATCGGCAGCACGGCGCAGATCGGCTCGACCCCGACCACGGCGCGATGGTCGGCGATGAACTGGACCATCGTGGCGACGTCCTCCGGCGGTCGCGCTCCGCCTAGGCGAAATACGCGAACGCTTTCCGCAGGATCTCATTCGCCCGCTTCAGCTCCTTCAACCGCTCCCGCTCGCTCGTCGTCAGGCCCGGCCGATGCCCAGCATCACGCTGCGCCTGCCGCACCCACTTCCGCAGCGTCTCCGCCGTGCAGCCGAGCTTCGGCGCCACCGACTGCAGCACCGCCCACTCTGAGGCGTGGGCCTCCCGGTACTCCTCGACCATCCGGACGGCACGTTCGCGCACTTCCGGAGAAAACCGACTGGGACGTCCCATAGCCCCCATCCTCCCAAGCAATGAGGTCTCCGAGAAACCCGGTACGATTCAGCACAAGCACGCTTACAATCAGTTGTCGGGCGATCCGTGAATAGTTTATCGGTCATTCCCTTCGCGGGCGGAACCGACACCGCTTGGCCGGTACGCTGGTGTCAGGTCTGCATCCTTACGCAAATGCCCGTACATTAGCTCTTCGGCAAACTCCACGCACTTGAATTCCAGAAGCTGCACATTCTCATCGATCCGACGATAGAGGGGCAGTCTGATCGTCCAGGGCTCCGTGTACGTCTGTGGGTCTTCGATGGTAGCTTCGTATATTAGGTGGTTGGGGCTGACAACCGTGTAGCGCTCGACGACATGGATCTGATCACTATGATGGTTCCCAGAACTGTCGAGCCAGGTGTCGGCCACTTGGTCGGCCACATCGATCACCAACGTATCCCCCTCCCAATGACCGCGCGAGTGTCCCATCCATGTGTTAACGGGGGCCTCAAAATCCGGCCGATCCATATAGACGACTCGGCTGGAACTGGCAAACTCGTAGGCGATCAAGATATATTCCTCTGTCTGTACGATCTGAAACGGAAGCGGCAGATAGGTGGCGCGCGGTACGCCCGGCATGTAACACTTGACGGCTGGATCCCTCTCCAGCCAGTGTTCCAGGTTCTCCTGCTGCACTTCGCGCGCCTCAGGTGTGTAAGGAATTTTCCCGCCTTCGACAACTCCGAGCCCACCAGGAATGGACCCGAGTGCAGCGAGCTCGACGACAGGACCCAATCGTGCCGCATGCGGCTCGATGTCCCAGTGCGCGGAGCCGATCGCCTGCCAGATTCCGTTCAGGTCTGGTCGGCCAAACGCTGTCTGCGGGGCACGGTAGTCAGAACCCTGACCAGCCACCCGCTCCGTGGCTAGCCAGACGGCAGCCCCAACGGCCGCAGCAATCACGATTATCACGCCTCTAGACGTAACCCGAACTGGCATCTATGAATCTCCTCTCCAAACCACTAAACCGTTGCCGCTCTCCACGGCCCGGCACCACCAACCATGCCGGCCCAACGCGCCCACCCCAGGGTGCGGTGTACCCCTAAATCTTGTTGATGTCAAGGCTGCCTCACGGCCGCATACCGCGGATGCCGCCATCCCCTGCAGGCACGCGCGCGCTCAGCGCAGCCGACGCCGTTTCATGGTAACACCGCTGGTGTATTCCGCGAGCGACGCTGCTTCGGTGGCGGCGTCCGCCTAGCGTCACCGCAAGACCAGCCCTAACTGTCCGCGGAAGCGCCGAAAACCTGGCTACCATGCCACGTTGCGCATAACATTCCGTCGATTCGATAAGAGGCCTTATCAAGCGGCGAGCGAACCAGCCACGGCGCTGGTCATTAACTCTGTGGCTTGAGACTATCGTTGCGAACGCGACCCCGGTCTTCGTCGCCGACCCAGTACAGGCGATGACAGCTGTCGCAGGCAACATAGACATCTTCCCCCACCGCGAAGACCGCGTCCGCATCTTTCGATGCCGCAGCCTCAAGGGCGAGCGTCCCGGCGTCAACCAGCGCCTGCGCCCTCCGTATCCACGTGTCCTGGTCCCTCGCGCGGTCTCCGATCATGAGAAGGTTGCCTGATTCCATGACGACGACGGCCGCGTCCTGAACGGTGGCCCACTCTTCATCTGTTTTCGGGTACCACTCGTTGACACCGTCTTCATCGACGATCATCCCGACCGAAGCCCAAAGCACATCGGCAGCGGGATCGATCATCGCCGTCATCAGCGTCTTGACGTCCGCCATCGGTTTAAACGGAGACTCCTCCGGCTCGCCTAGCAGCGTGCCAACAAGGGTATTGCAACCGACCGATAGCAGCGCGCCAACAAGAGCGATCAGTATGGTTATTCGCATCTCGCGCCCTCCCATCAGCGAGAATCTGTTTGAGTGCCCCTTTATTATAGTGAGCAAAACGCCCCTACACGTAAACGGGCAACCCCGACCACCGGCTACAGATCTCTCTCAGGTGAACGAGTAAACATCCTCACAATTCCGGACCATCAAACAGCCTAAGCCCTCGAGTGATCGAACTGCGGTGACTGATTCACCACCAAATCGAACTAACGCCACGGCTCAAGTCCAACCCGGAGGTGGTCATGTACCTCATTATTGGCAATCTTCAGAATCCACGCCACCAATGTTCCTAGCCGTAAACACGCAATAACGAGCTGCTAGTTCCGTATAACGGGGAGGCTCCATGCGCTCTTCCAGCTGCCGTGTCACCGAAGATGTTGCGCGAAATTGTACTTTCGTCTATCGTGGCGGGCGGGGCGTCGCCGGGACGGCGGCGTATCCTCGGCGCGCTTGTAGCGCGGCTTCCGAGGAGCCCGCGTACGCCGTCCGGGCACGGAACCGGAGTTCAGTTGAGGGAGGTCACAGATGAAAGACCAATGTCTCGAGGCTTTATTGGCAACTATCGCCATCGTTACGCTGGCGACGGCTCCCGTTACGGGCCAGGCCCAGCCGGGCACGGCGGACAATTGGACTCCGCCCCGTACAGCGGACGGCCAACCGGACCTGCAGGGAATATGGGCGAACAACAGCGCGACGCCTATGGAACGACCGGAGCAGCTTGCAGGGAAGCAAACGCTGACGGACGAGGAGTTAGCGGCACTGACGAAGCAGGTCGCCGAGTTCCGGGATGGTGAGCAAGCTGGGGACCTGCTCGGCGATCGTCTCATTCAACAGGCGCTGGGTAACTCGGAATTTAACGATTTTGATGTCATTACCGGCAACTACAATGCGTTCTGGCTCGTTGAGCGCCGTCTAGACAACCGCACGTCGCTCGTTGTGGATCCGCCAGATGGACGAATTCCTCAGCTTACGCCGGAAGCACAGGCGAGAACAGAGGCGAGGCGCGCGTATTTGCGTGAACATCCTTCCGATGGCCCGGAGGATCGAACCCTGAGTGACCGTTGTCTCCACTTCGCTTCGCCAAGCATGGGCTCCGGCTACAACAGTTATTCTCAAATTCTGCAGTCGCCCGGATACGTAGCGATTCTCCAGGAGATGGGGCACGTATCTCGCATGATTCCTCTGGATGGACGTCCGCATCTTGAAGACGACCTTCGCCTATGGAACGGGGACGCGCGCGGTCATTGGGAAGGTGATACGTTGGTCATCGAGACCGCCAACTTCTCGACCCAAAGTCGGTATCGGGGATCTACGGAGAACCTGCGTCTTGTCGAACGCTACACGCGTATCAGCCCTGACACGATTGAACACAAAATTACGCTTGACGATTCGGTGACGTGGACGCAGCCCTGGACGGTCTCGCTTCTGCTAGAACAGACCGAGGATCCACTGTTCGAGTATGCGTGTCATGAGGGGAATTACGCCTTACCCGGCATCCTCGGCGGTGCGCGTGCCGAAGAAGAAGCCGCGAATCAGGGACCGAGATAAGAAGTTTTAAATGAACCGTCGAGTTTTGATGGCGTCGGTGGTTGTTATTGCGATCGTGTTGATGGTGCCGGTATTGACTTTGGCCCAGGAGGCCAAAAGCTGGAAGTTGCCTCACACCTCTTGGGGTGTCCCAGATCTACAGGGAGTCTGGAGTAACGCCACCACAACACCGTTGCAGCGACCCAGTGATTTGACTGGGAAAGAATTTCTCACTGACGAAGAGGTGGCGGAACGGAATGAGGAGTTTGGTCGAATTCGTAGCCTTGATCGCCGCGATGATGAGGCTCCAGCCTTGGGATCAGGAAGCGGCGGTCGTGGAACCGTTGCCGATGTCTCGCGCGCCTACAACGAGTTTTGGGTAGAACGAGGTACAACAATCGCAAATAACCGGACATCGATCATCGTAGATCCACTGAATGGAAGACTACCTCCATTGACGCCGGAAGCCGAGCAACGCGTGGCCGACCGTGCTGCCTACAAGCGGACACGCGGCCCCTCTGATTCATGGGAGGACCGACGCTTAGCAGAGCGCTGTATCATCTACCGTGGTATCCCGCCAATTCCAACCCTCTACAACAACAACTACCACATTGTGCAAGCTCCTGGATACGTGGCAATCCTCCAGGAACACATCCACGAAACTCGTCTCATTCCCTTAGACGGGCGTCCGCATCTCGGAGAGCAGGTCCGACAGTGGCTTGGCGATTCGCGCGGTCGCTGGGATGGCAACACCCTGGTTATCGAGACGACCAATTTCAATGATCGAGCGATCATCAGAGGTTTTAGGGGACCACCAAGTGAATCCTTACGGGCAGTTGAACGCTTTACACGTGTTGCCGCTGATATGATCGACTACGAGTTTACGGTTGAGGATCTGGAAACGTGGACGAGAACTTGGTCCGGATCACTTCCCATGACAAGGATACAGGGTCATGTCTACGAGTATGCATGTCACGAAGGTAACTACGGGATGACGAATCTTCTCGCCGGAGCCCGAGCAGAAGAGCAGGCCGCTAAAGAAACCGCCAGGCGGGAAACGAGATAAGTCGGCGCTTCGCTTAGCACTCGCCGCTCCAGACACGACCCTACGACAGACAAGTGGGGTTTCGCTAGTTTGCCCGTTCCCTCCATGGCCGTCCCCGCCATCCGTCGTGCCGGCGTCGTATTCACGCGCGGCGTCGCTCCCTTAGATGTTCAAGCACTCGGTTTTTACCGTGTCTGCTTCGCGATCGGGCTGTGGTGTGTACTGCGAGACGTAACGATGGTCGATTGGCCACCCCCCCGGAGCCACGCATCCGCCGAACGCTTGGCTTGCGGACTGGGAGTGGGTGCGATCGATCGCCAATCGCCCTGAACTCGTGGGTTCGCTCGAGAGTGTGGTCTACGGGGCCATTGCACTCTTCGGAATCGGTCTGTGGGCGAGGGGTTCTTATGTAGTGATCGTCTTAAGCCTGACGCTGTGGACGCTTGTACGACTCCAGCATACCGGCACACATCCATGGGCCGTGCTTCTAGTCACCCTCTGGTGTCTCCTGACCGTTCGTTGGGAAGATGGACTTAGTCAATACACACGATGAGAATTAGTAAATAGCGGTTGTGGGGCAACCGCTTCTGACCCACTTGGGAGACAAAGCTAAACGGTGGTATCAGTGCGGTTCCAGAAAGGCATGAAAGACACGGACGCCAAGCTCTCGGTCGTCGGTTGGTGAGCCGCCGTGCTCGGCGGGGACGAACGTCTGGTCGACATAGAGCTCCAGTTTTATGGTTTGCGATGTTCCCAGGTCAGCCGCTCGGAGGCAAAGTTCCCGGTACGTACGGTCATTCGTGTCGACGGCGAATTCGTGCAGCGTCCGATCCCCGACCATAATTGAGATCTGCTGAGGATCCTCGAAGAGGTCGGCGCGACCATCCAGGTCCAAAAACAGCGTAGCGTCGGTGCCAGGGTTGCGAAAGCTAACAACAGCTCGGTTCGTGGTCCAGCGCCACTCCACACGTCCGTCGCTTGTGTACTCGGTCTGGTGCCAGCCCTCGTCATACCAGCTTTCTGGCGTGGGCTCCAAGGTCAATGTCGCGACGCGGTATTTCTGTTGCCCGAGGTTTTCGCCGGCCAACGTCAGTCGATCACCAGTGGTCAACGAGTAGAGGCCTATGGCGACCGTGGCTTCCCCGATGTACGGGTACATCGGGACCCGGATCCGGTGCCGATACGCAACCACCTGGCGCGGCGTCCAGCTGCTCGTTGGGTATGGCGGGGCGTGGTCATCAGCCCACAGGAGTTTGTCGTTTCCATCCAGAAAATGCACGAAGACACCGTAGTCCTCAGGCAAGGTCGCGAGGGTTGGCGACACGTCGAAGCGAATGTCGAGCTCGAGGAACCCGCCGAGTGGGGCGCTCGCTCGACTCAGCCCCATCGTTACCGTGGCGACTGGCTGAGCGGCTTTACTGCACGCCGCGTGCGTCACCGTGACGATGAGCGAGGCCCCGGTCGCCAACAACATGGGTACCAAGCTGTACGTGAGAGACACGTGCCATCCTAGCTTGTTGCTTCAGGTGCTGCAATATGGTACAGTCCCCGCTCGTTCGCCATCCTACGTCGTCTGTGTACCCGCCGGTAGGGGAGTTTGCTCGCATGACTCTCGAAGCGCTCGGCATGGTCGAGACCAAAGGCCTGGTGGGCTCGATCGAAGCCGCCGATGCCATGGTCAAGGCCGCCAATGTTTTGCTGATCGGCAAGGAATACATCGGCGCCGCGTACGTAACGGTGATGGTTCGGGGTGACGTCGGCGCTGTCAAGGCCGCCACCGATGCCGGTGCCGCCGCTGCGCGACGTGTCGGCGAGCTTGTCGCCGTACATGTGATCCCGCGGCCCCACAGCGAAATCGAAAAGATACTTCCAAAGATCAAGGATACGCGCTAGCCGGTCGCGCGCCCCGTCCCCATAGTTCGTGGTAGGTCATGACACACGCGACCGCTGCCACCGACCGTGACCTGGTTTCAATCCGCGAAGCCCGCACCCTAGCCCGCCGGGCCAAGCACGCACAACTGCGGCTGTCGGAACTCACACAGGAACAGATTGACGCCACCGTCGATGCCATGGCAACGGTGGCCGCTGACAATGCCGAGTTACTCGCGGCCATGGCTGTCAAGGAAACCGGCTATGGTGTGGTTGCCGACAAAGTGCAGAAGAACCTCTTTGCGGCCCGCAGGGTGCACGAATTCATTCGCCCGATGAAAACAGTCGGCGTCATTCGACGGCTGGACGATCGCCGAGTTGTCGAAATCGCTGAACCCTTTGGTGTCGTTTGCGCGGTGGTGCCGTCGACGAACCCAACTTCGACAGCGATCTACAAAATCTTAATTGCCATTAAAGCTCGGTGCGCCATCGTCATCAGCCCGCATCCAGCAGCCATCCGCTGTATCACGCGCACGGCGGAACTTATGGCGAACTCCGTGAACGCCGCCGGCGCTCCGGATGGCGTCGTCAACTGGATGACGACCGTGACGCTGGAAGGCACACAGGAACTGATGAAGCATCGCGACATCTCGGTCATCTTGGCCACTGGCGGCATGGGCCTTGTTCGAGCCGCGTACTCCGCTGGAAAACCAGCGTACGGCGTCGGCCCTGGGAACGCACCCGCTTACATCGAACGCTCGGCCGATGTCCGGAAGGCGGTTCGGGATATCGTGATCGGTAAGACGTTTGACAACGGTGTGCTCTGCTCAGCAGAGAATGCAGTCGTCGTCGACGAGGCAATCGCCGATGAAGTGCGGCGCCAGTTCGAGGCGAGCGGCGTATACTTCATGTCGCCCTCCGAGTGCGACGCGGTGGCCCAGGTGCTGATAACATCACAGCGCTTGCCAAGTCCGGCTCTCGTCGGCAAACCGGCGACCGAAGTCGCAGAAAAGGCTGGCGTTACTGTGCCTCCAGGCACGCGCATCCTAATGGCGCCGCTGGATGGAGTAGGCCGCGAGTATCCTCTCTCAATCGAGAAGCTTTGCCCAGTACTGGCGTTCTACGTTGTTGAAGATTGGCGGACTGGCTGCGAGCGATGTAAGGAAATCTTGAGCTATGGGGGCATGGGGCACACCATGGCCATCCACTCACGAAACGACGCGATCATCTTGGAGTTCGGCTTGCGGAAGCCAGCGTTTCGGATCGTGGTCAATACGCCAACCACCCACGGTTCAATCGGCCTGACGACAGGCCTTGATCCTTCTATGACGCTCGGCTGCGGGGGGTACGGCGGCAACATCACCTCAGACAATATCTCGCCGCGCCACCTACTGAACATCAAACGCTTGGCGTATGAACTGACACCGGCGGCCGAGTCCCAGCGAACGGCAGATCGGAATACACACCAGCTGCCGGCGGCCCCGGCACGTGCCAAGCGGTCCACACTCGATCCACAAGTGATCGCTGACCGCATTGACGCATTCCTTGCAGCGCGCGATGTCGGATCCGAAGCACCACCGACCGTGCCCCCGGTGGCGTCCGTACTCCCAAAGCCTGAACCACCGGCCGAATTCGTTTGTGAAGATGACGTCCGTGGTGCCCTACAAGATGGGCGGTCGATCTTTATCGATGAGCGAACGATTATTACTCCGGCCGCACGCGATCTGGCCAAAGCCGCGCCGCGCCGTATCCTAATCGAGGCTGGATCAAATCCTCAGTGGTTCATCGTGTGATCATGGCTAGCAGTAAGGGCGCCTAGGCGATTGCCCTGCAAGGCGAGAAGAGGAAGAACGGCGGGCGCATTCGACCGATGGACAGCACTAATAAGGGACTGGGGGGGCTGCGAACGAACGCGACCATAATATGAACACCTAGACGGGATTAGCCGGCGACCCGGCACTTCACCAACGTCCAAACCGCCGATACGAAATCAGCCCACGAGATTTTCTTGCCTTCCGTGAAGCTTCGACCAGCGTAGGAGATCGGGACTTCGTGAATCGTGATGCCTTTCTTAAGAAGTTTCGCGGTTAGTTCGGGTTCAACGTTAAAGCGGTCCGAGGTGAGCTCGATCCCGGCGAATGCCTCGCGGCGAAGGAGTTTGTAGCAGGTTTCCATGTCAGTGAGGGCTGACCCATAGAGCAGGTTTGTCAATCCCGTTAGCAGCCTATTGCCGACTCGGTGGCGCAACGCCATCGAAGGTTGCTCGCCCGCGAACCGAGAGCCATAGACGACGTCAGCACGCCGTTCCTCGAGGACAGACACAAGCTTGTGGTAGTCGTTCGGGTCATACTCCAAGTCGGCATCCTGAACGATGACACAGTCGCCCGTGACGTACCGGAGCCCAGTCCGAAGCGCAGCACCCTTACCTTGATTCCACTCGTGGAAGACAACCGTCCAGCCTTTTCTGTCCAGTTCCGCGAGCACGTCGCGAGTGCCGTCGGTCGAGTAGTCATCAACGATGACGACCTCTTTGTTTAAATCGACTTTATCGAGACGTTCAAGAATTTGGCGGATCGTGGCACGTTCGTTGTACACGGGGATGATGATGGACAACCGCATGTGACGCCCGAGACGTGCACCATCATACCCGTCCTTGAGCTGCCTGATTGCTCTGGCGTACGACCTATTCCTACAGGGACACGGAAAATCATGAACCTCGAGGGGCTTTACCAAGCTACAAAACCCACCTAGCCGAAGCGTTCCAGATGCATGAACCGCTCGACCGACGACCGTCCCTCACGCAAGACCGCCACGTAAATCGTCCTGGCATTCGTTTTACATTCGCCTTTAGCAGGTGGTGGCTTTTCAATCCGGTGGACGTTGTGGTAAAGTGCGGACAGTTTTTTTAAGCGGGATGGGTGACCCAGTACCTTTCCCCCAAGCTATCCTCCCAGCCAGCATGATCCCGAGACGATACGCGATTGTTATCGCTGACCGAACGAGCGGGGTGATGCGCCGCTTTACATTACCGGTGCGCCCGGCAATTGCGACGGGCACCGCCGTGCTCGCCCTGTGTCTTGGCTGGGTCCTTCATGCTCACTGGAGCACCCAAACTGCAATTGATCAACTTCAGCTGCAAAACGCTCGCCTCGAGATCGAGACCTCCAGTTATCGTGCAACGGCTGCCGAGCTCACCAGCGAAATTACGTCGCTCCAAGCAGCCATGTCGAGCCTGGCAACACGGTCCGAGTCGGGTCTCCTCGGTCAACGAGCGGTCGATCGCCTACCCGAAACGCTTCGGGTCGCGGCACTCGGTCAAAACCGAGCGGTGAGTGCGAACGGCACGGCGGCGCCCCCCCGGCGCAACTTCGACCTCCTCAGCGATCTGCTCTACACTTTAGGCGGCCGCCTGCAGGTGGTCCGGGATGGTGTCGCTCGGCGCGAAGCGCTGGCGGAAGCGACCCCGAACATCTGGCCGACCGATGGGTGGTTATCAGGAACTTACGGGTTCCGTCGCGACCCGTTCACGGGCGAACGCGAGTTTCATCCCGCCGTCGACATCTCGACGCGCAAAGGGCGACCGGTCTATGCCACCGCCACGGGACGCGTCGTTTCGGCCGGCCGAAGTGGGAACTACGGCAACCTGATCGAAATCGATCACGGGTTTCGGCTGATCACGCGTTACAGTCATCTGTCAAAGTTCATCGTGGCTGCCGGGGAGACCGTTCGCCGTGGGGACCTTATCGGCCACGTGGGTGCAACTGGGCGGGCTACCGGGTCTCACGTGCACTATGAGGTTTGGGCCAACGGCCGCACCATCAACCCACTTCGACTCCTTCCGAACACCAGTACGCTCGCCGCTAACTAGCACCTTCCCAACCGTCGGCGGTTCCCTCACCTTGACGGATAGTCGATCCCTTCCCTAGAATCTGGTGATACTTACGTTCACCACATCCCACACCATGCACCGCCAGGATCCGGCAGGTGAGACCGAACCTCAGCACCTGCGGTTTGCGGTTCCGCGGGGGACGGCCCTTCCCGTAGTCCGATGCTCGACATCCTCCTAGCGAAGGTCTTCGGTACCCAGAACGAGCGTGAGCTTAAGCGGCTTCGGCCGCTGGTTTTGGAGATCAACGCCCGTGAGGCAACCGTGCTGGCGCTCTCCGACACCGAGCTGCACGACAAGACGATCGAATTTCGAGAGCGGCACAATCAAGGAGCATCTCTTAATGACCTCCTAGTAGATGCATTCGCCGTCGTGCGGGAAGCGGGGCGACGAACGCTCGCGATGCGCCATTTTGACGTCCAACTGATCGGCGGGATAGTGCTGCACCGCGGGAAGATCGCCGAGATGAAGACCGGCGAGGGTAAAACGCTCGTGGCAACATTGGCCGGGTATCTCAACGCGCTCGAAGGTAAGGGCGTTCATGTCGTCACGGTCAACGATTACCTCGCGCGGCGCGATGCGGAGTGGATGGGTCGAATCTACCGCTTTCTCGGTATGAGCGTTGGAGTTATTCAGCACAACGTGCTCGACACCGAGCGGCAGGCCGCCTACAAGTGCGACATCACTTACGGCACAAACAACGAATTCGGATTCGACTACCTCCGCGACAACATGAAGTTTGAGGAAACACAGTTCGTGCAGCATTGGCATCGGTTCACTATCGTCGATGAGGTTGACAGCATCCTGATCGATGAGGCACGGACGCCCCTTATTATTTCCGGTCCGGCCACCCAATCGACCGAACTCTACTATGAGGTCGACCGAATCATTCCACGACTCAAGCTAGGAGCAGTCACCCAAGGGAACGTGCCGACCGAGCAGCGTGAGGCCCTAGAGCAGACGGGTGACTTTCTCAAGGACGAAAAGCATAAAACAGTCACGCTGACCGAAAGCGGCATGTCCAAGGCGGAGAAGCTCTTAGCTCATCGCCTCGAACCAGGCGGGCTCTACGATCCCGCCAACATGCCACTACTCCACCACATCAATCAGGCACTCCGGGCGCACTCCCTCTTCAGAAGCGACGTGGACTACATGGTCAAGGATGGGCAGGTAGTTATCGTCGACGAGTTCACCGGCCGACTGATGCCAGGGCGGCGCTGGAGTGACGGGCTCCACCAAGCGGTCGAGGCGAAAGAGAAGGTGAAAATCGAGCGTGAGAACCAAACACTCGCGACAATCACCTTCCAGAACTACTTCCGCAAGTACGACAAACTCGCCGGCATGACCGGCACCGCGGAGACGGAAGCCCCGGAGTTCGCAAAAATCTATGAACTTGACGTCATCGTTATTCCACCGAACCGCCAGCTTCGCCGGCTCGAGGAGCCGGACGCGATCTACCGGACCGAGCGAGAGAAGTACAGCGCTATCGTCGACGACATCCTCACGCAGCAGGAAGCGGGACGGCCCGTACTTGCTGGAACCGTCTCGATCGAAAGGTCAGAGCGATTAGCGACCTTGCTGAAACGACGAGGCATCAAGCATGTCGTTCTAAACGCGAAATATCACGAGCAGGAAGCAGAGATCGTTGCCCAAGCTGGCCGGCAGGGCGCTGTCACGATCGCAACGAACATGGCCGGCCGTGGCACTGACATTCTACTGGGTGGCAACCCCGAACACATGGCGAGACGCCAAACCCTTGCCGAAGAGATCGCCGAGCGGCTCCCCGACGGCGAAGCCCACTTCGTCGACGACTCGGATTTTGTGTATTTCTTCCACGAGGGTTTCTACCGCGTGCCTCGGGGTAAATGGGAACGAATTTTTGAGCATTTCATGGCACAAACAAGGGCTGAGCACGATGCGGTCGTTCGTGCTGGCGGGCTTCATATCATCGGCACCGAACGGCACGAAGCCCGCCGCATCGATAACCAGCTCCGCGGACGAGCTGGGCGCCAAGGCGATCCGGGCTCATCGCGGTTCTACCTCTCGCTCGAAGACGACCTGATGCGGATCTTCGGCTCAGACCGCATCTCTGGCCTAATGGAACGGCTGGGGATGGAAGAAGGCGTGCCCATCGAGCACAAGATGGTCACCAAGGCAATCGAGCGGGCACAGAAGCAAGTTGAGGCACAGCACTTCTCAGTTCGGAAGCACTTGCTGGAGTACGACGACGTCATGAACAAGCAGCGCGAGAACGTTTACGCGCTGCGAAGGGAGCTCCTCAAAGGCCGGATCAAGCTCGACGACGACAGCGCAGTCGATAGCCGAGCGTATCTAATGGCGCTGGCCGAAGGCGTTATTGATGACACCATCGAGGCCTATTGCGGGCCTGAGATCGAGCCGGAGGATTGGGATATTTCGACGCTCAAGCAGTCAATGGGTGAAATGTTCGGGCTCGAGAGCGATCACCTTAGCGTCCTTGACCTCGACGACAAGAGCGCCGACGGGATACGTGATGCCGTCTGGTCGGCAGTCGAAGAAAAGTACAAAGAAAAAGAAGCCCTCATCGACGCCAGCGTGCTCCGTCGGGTTGAACACGACATCATGCTCCAAGTTGTCGATTCGCAGTGGAAGGACCACTTGTACGGGCTCGATCACCTAAAGGAAGGGATTGGCCTGCGCGGCTACGGGCAGCGGGATCCGTTGGTCGAATACAAACGCGAAAGCTTCACTATGTTCCAGGCGATGAAAACGCGGATCGATGAAGAAATGATCCGCTATCTCTGGCGCCTGCGCCCGGCAGCTCAGGGCCAGTCTGGGCGTTACGCAGCGGCACGTCAGCCAGCCATCCGGCGTGCCTCCCCGCTGTCATTCAACGCTTCAGGCGACGCTACCCTAGCCTTTGCCGGCGTTGGCGAGGCCGTCACGGCCGGCGGTGACGCACGGCCAGCGCGAACCGGCGGTGATGATGCCGTTGTTAAGACCGTCAGACGGGACATGCCGAAGGTGGGTCGAAACGAACCCTGCCCGTGCGGCAGTGGAAAAAAATACAAGAAGTGTCATGGAGCCTAGCCGATGGAGCTAAAAACAGACGCGGTCGAAGACAGGTTGACGGAGACAGGTTTCGCTACCACACTCACGTTCGATGATGTCCTGCTCGTGCCTCACCACTCGTTGGTGTTGCCAAGCGCGGTTGACGTGTCGACGCGTTTAACGCGCAGTATCTCGCTGAAGGTGCCGCTCGTCAGCGCCGCAATGGACACGGTCACTGAGGCGAAGATGGCCATTGCAATGGCGCAGTTCGGTGCCATCGGCATTATCCACAAAAACCTGGGCATCTCGGAGCAGGCGTCAGAGGTCGACCGCGTCAAGCGCTCAGAGAGCGGTATGATCGTCAACCCGATCACACTGTCACCCCAAAGCAGCATCTACCAGGCGCTCGAGCTGATGGAGAAGTATCGGATCTCGGGAGTGCCGATCACCGAAGATGGGCGGAATGAGGGCCGCCTAATCGGGATTCTTACTAACCGAGACCTACGCTTCCAGCGCGACGTGCAGCGACCGATTTCTGAAGTCATGACCAGGGATAACCTCATTACAGTCCCGGTGGGAACCACTTTGGAGCAGGCGAAGGAAATCTTGCACCGGCACCGGATCGAAAAGCTCCTCGTCGTCGATCAGCACTTCGACTTGCGCGGGCTCATTACCGTCAAAGATATCCAAAAAATGATCAAATACCCTAACGCGTCAAAGGACTCGTTGGGACGGCTCCGCGTTGGGGCCGCTGTCGGTACCGGCGACGACGCGGTCGCGCGTGCTGAAGCGCTCGTCACGGCTCACGTCGACGTCCTGGTACTCGACAGCGCGCATGGCCACTCCGAGAACGTCCTCCAAATGGCTCGCCGGTTGCACCGAGAGTTTCCTTCGGTCAACCTCATCGCCGGAAACGTAGCGACCGCCGACGGCACCAAGGCTCTAATTGATGCGGGAGTGGATGCTGTAAAGGTCGGCATTGGTTCGGGTTCGATCTGCACGACACGCGTTATCGCGGGCATCGGGGTGCCAATGGTAACGGCCATCTCCGACTGCGGCCACGCAGCCGCGCCCCATGATGTTCCGATCATTGCGGACGGTGGTATTCGCTATTCGGGCGACATCACCAAAGCCATAGCCGTCGGTGCGAGTGCGGTAATGATCGGTAGCCTGTTTGCCGGAACCGACGAGAGTCCTGGCGAGCTCATCCTCTTCCAGGGCCGTAGCTTCAAAGAATACCGGGGTATGGGCTCGATCGCCGCTATGCGCCGAGGGAGCCGCGATCGGTATTTTCAAGAAGAGTTCGATTTAGAGGTGAGAGCAGAAGATGGCCCGCAAAAGCTTGTACCCGAAGGCATCGAGGGGCGCGTCCCTCACAAGGGGAGCGTCGTCTCGGCGATCCACCAGTTAGTGGGAGGGCTTCGCGCAGGAATGGGGTACAGCGGCTCTGAGTCGATCCCAGTCCTCCAGCGCGACGCACAACTCATACGTGTCACACCGGCAGGCGTACGAGAAAGCCACGTCCACGATGTCGTGATTACAAAGGAAGCACCGAATTACCGGAGCGAGTAGATCTTTCTAGAATTCACGCCCAAGATTCAAGATCTGAGCTCAGAGACCGCCTCACACTCAATCCGAATTTCCCGGTCGTCCCCCCCGCGATCCTCGATGTAGACACGGATGGCGCCGGTGATCAGTCGCGGCAGCCGATCGGCCCATTCGATCGCCACGATCCCCTCACGGCCCATGAGCTCTTCAAGACCAAGTTCCTCGACCTCGAGAGTGCCAAGGCGATACAGATCGACGTGGTAGGCACGTCGCCGGCCATCGTACTCCTGGATCAGGATGAACGTCGGACTGCTGACCTCATCGGGGTGCCCCCCAACACCTTCCACTAAACCGCGCACGAAAGCGGTCTTGCCGACACCGAGTCCCCCAAACAACAGCACGACAGCACGTCCTGGGAGACGACCAGCGAGGCTCCTGGCAATCCGCACCGTTTCGTGTTCCGAGTGACTCCTAAATGTCCGGGCCACGGCTAGACATGCCTCACACTAAAAGCGCTGTCGTGACGTTCAATACAAGCATTTTGGCTGTCTCTAGAAAATATCTGGCCCGCGCTTAGCGAGACTACAAGAAAAATCCATATTCGTGATACTGAGCCGGCTATCGCCTGGGTAGTTGGGACACAGTCTCACTAGCGGCTAATGTCCAACCGGTCTACTTCGGGCCGGGTTAGCTCATTCACTGCCGAGCCAAGGTGTGCGGCGATATCGGTCGCCGTCAACGCAGTCTCACCCAAGGTCCTGGCGGCAAGGTCGCCAGCTAGTCCATGCAGGTGAACGGCGAGCTTGCACGCCGCTTCGGTATCGCGGAGCTGGCCGAGCCAGGCAGCAATGACCCCGGTCAACACATCACCAGCGCCACCGGTCGCCATACCCGGGTTACCGGTGAGGTTAATGAAGACGCTGCCACTGGGCGTGGCTACCACGGTGCGCGAACCCTTGAGAACCACGTACACATGGTGGTCAACAGCAAAGGCACGAGCTGTCTCGATACGGTTGGCCTGCACG
The DNA here is from genome assembly GCA_965197375.1 of Vicinamibacterales bacterium. Lineage (GTDB taxonomy): Bacteria > Acidobacteriota > Vicinamibacteria > Vicinamibacterales > UBA8438 > CBDAMZ01. Next base: position 120,306 of record CBDAMZ010000006.1, on the reverse strand, counting down.
TTAGTGGGAGTGGTTTTGGCTAACCGGGCCATCTCTCCCGGATGCGGTGTAATGATGACGCTCATCCCGTCCCGTCCACGTAGACGGTCTGGATCGCCGGCGAAAGCATTGAGAGCATCGGCATCAAGGACCAGTGGCACGGTAGCTTGTTCGACGAGAGCGTGCACGAAAGCCTGCGGTCCCGGACCTATTCCAAGGCCAGGACCAACGGCCAGCGCGTCACAAGGAAACCGGACTACGTCAGCCACCGCCGGACCGTCGACCGTCCCAGTCGCTGTCTCCGTCAGAGGATGCGTCATGTACTCGGGCACCGCAGCCACCGCGCCCAGGCACGACACCGGCGTGGCGACGGTAACGAGCCCGGCGCCTGAGCGGAGCGCGCCAAGCCCCGCCAGACGCGCGGCACCAGCCTTACCCGTCGAGCCAGCTACGAGCAGTACGCGGCCAAAGTCTCCCTTGTGCGCACCCGTCGCTCGGGCCGGGATGGTCGGACGCAGGCTCACTCGGGTGATCACCTCGAGCCTGGGACCATCCAGCGCATCAATAACCGTGGTGGGAATGCCAATGTCGGCGATCACGAGGTCACCCGCTCGTGATGCCCCTGGGGGCAGGAGAAGCGGCACCTTCGGTGCGCCCAGGGTAACCGTCAACTCGGCCTGAACACTTTCACCGATAAGCTCTGGTGTCTCAGCCGACATCCCAGTCGGGAGATCAATTGAGACGACCGGGACGTCAGACTCGTTAATGTCGGCGACGACCGCCCGAACCAGGCCTTCTAGCGGCTTGGTGAGACCCGTCCCAATCACACCGTCAACGACCAAATCGGAACCTGTGACCTCCGGCCGGTGGAGACGCCAAGCCTCGGCATCCGGAATTTCTACGACGGTCATGCCCAACTGGCGGAGCACACGCAAATTGATCTGCGTGTCGCCACCGACATCGGTCCACCGGCCCAGAAGAAACACGCCGACTTCAACACCGCGCTGGTGAAGCACTCGAGCAACGACGAATCCATCGCCACCGTTATTACCACGACCGCAAAGAATGGCCGCTCGACGCCAATCGGTGTCGGCAAAGGCCGTGTCGATTGCCATGACGACCCGACGCCCCGCGTTCTCCATGAGCACGATTGACGGAATCCCGATCTCTTCGATGGTGCGACGGTCAGCTTCGCGCATCTGCGCAGCGTTGAGGATACGCATGCTTCCGTCGTCCATCGTCCCTCCGCCGGTGTCTAAACGTTCCTCCGTAACCGCCCGTCGGCCCCCGTGCCCGATGGGAACCTTGATCGCTCAGATAACTGCAGGTAAACAACGATCGACAAGTTTGCCGAAAGTCTAGCACAGGAGGTAAGGTTGAGCCTGTCGAGGTAAGGTCGAGCATCTTGACGTTTACGAAGAAGGACGTTTGAATGTGGCGATGAACGCGATGGTCAATGTGAATGGACGCCTTGCCAACGGAGCATCGGCGGCTATTCCGGTATTCGATCACGGTTTTCTCTTCGGTGAGGGCGTCTATGAGACGCTTCGGACCTACAACCGTCGTCCGTTTCTACTCGACCGGCACCTGCGCCGGCTGCGTGCCTCGGCGGATCTTATCGAGCTGCCGGTCCCCCTCACCGACACTGCGTTCGCGGCACGCATCGACGAAACAATGACCGCAGTCAGCGACCCTGGGGAACAGTACATCCGTCTCTTGATGACCCGCGGTGTCGGCGAGCTGAGTTACGATCCCAACGCCTGCCTTACGCCATCGGTGATCATAATCGTGAGACCGCATATGGAAATCTCTGCGGACGTACAGGCCCGGGGCATTAAGATCATCGTTTCGTCGGTGATGCGAAACCACCCTAAGGCCATCGACCCGCGTATTAAGTCGAACAACCTTCTGAATAACGCACTGGCAATGCAGGAGGCGCTACGTCGACAAGCTGACGAGGCGCTAATGCGTAACTACCGGGGCGAGATTGCGGAGTGTGCGCAGTCGAACTTCTTCCTAGTCCGAGGTGACGACGTGCTGACTCCACCCCTCGACACCGGCCTCCTGGAGGGAGTGACGCGAAACTTCGTGCTCGAAATCGGCGCCGACGTTAACGTCCAGGTACGTGAGTGCGTGCTTTGGGACCGCGACCTCGAAACAGCCGACGAGATGTTCATCACCGGCACCACACGCGAAGTGCTTCCGGTCACCGAGATCGACGGTCGCCCCGTAGGCTCTGGCGAGCCAGGTCCCATCACGCGGAAACTCGCCGACGCCTTCCGGCGGCGAGCCCACCAACTCACTCTCGACTAAGCAGTGTTTCGTCGTACGCGTCGACAGGAGGACACGCGCACATGAGGTGTCGATCACCGTACGCGGCGTCGATCGCACTCACAGGGGGCCAGTACTTGTTGGCTCTGACAAAGGGGAGGGGGAACACCGCCTCCGCTCGAGAGTACGGATGAACCCACTCGTCGACCGCCAGCTCCATGGCCGTGTGGGGAGCATTCTTGATTACGTTATCCGTCGGATCTGCGTGCCCGGCAACGACCGCCTGAATCTCGCGTCTAATTTCGATCATCGCCTCACAAAAGCGGTCGAGCTCCTCTCGCGGCTCGCTCTCGGTCGGCTCGACCATCAAAGTGCCCGGCACCGGAAATGACACCGTCGGCGCGTGGAATCCGTAGTCCATTAGGCGCTTCGCAATATCCTGCTCACTGATCCCGGCGGCGGCCTTGAACGCACGTAGGTCGAAAATCAGCTCGTGCGCGACTCGGCCGTTCGAACGCGCGTAGAGGACATCGTAGTGCCCTTCGAGTTTTGACTTAATGTAATTTGCAGAAAGGATCGCAACCTTTGTGGCTTCGGTCACGCCAGATCGACCGAGTAGCCGAATATAGGCATACGAGATAAGCAGTACGCTCGCGCTGCCCCACGGAGCTGCCGCTACCGCCCGAATCGGCTTGCCCCCACCAGTTTCGATCAGCGGATGCCCCGGTAAATAGGGCGCGAGGTGCGCGGCGACCGCGATGGGTCCCATGCCAGGCCCCCCGCCACCATGGGGGATGCTGAACGTCTTATGCAGGTTGATGTGGCAAACGTCGGCGCCGATCCGGGCTGGGCTCGTAATGCCAACCTGGGCGTTCATGTTCGCGCCATCCATATACACCTGCCCGCCGTGGTCATGCACGATGCGGCAGATTGCTTCGATCGGCTCTTCGAAGACGCCATGCGTCGACGGGTAGGTGATCATCAGCGCCGAGAGCCGGTCCCGGTGTTTACCAGCCTTGGCTTGGAGATCCCTAAGATCGACGTTGCCCTCGTCGTCGCACGCCACCACAACGACCTGCATCCCAGCCATGGCGGCACTTGCTGGGTTAGTACCGTGGGCGGACGCCGGAATCAGAACGACGTCACGGTGCGCTTCACTTCTAGCTCGGTGATAAGCCCGAATGACCAGAAGACCGGCGAACTCACCCTGGGCACCAGAGTTCGGCTGAAGTGAAACCGCCTGAAACCCACTTATAGCGCACAGGGACGCTTCGAGCTCCAGGAAAATCTGATGGTAACCAGCTGCCTGCTTGACAGGGACAAAGGGATGCAGTTCCGCAAACGCGGCCCAACTGACCGGTCGCATTTGGGTGGCAGCGTTAAGCTTCATCGTGCAGGAACCCAACGGAATCATGGAGGTGTCAAGGCCGAGGTCTTTGCGCTCCAACTGTTTTAGGTAGCGCATCATCTGCAACTCTGAGTGGTAGCTGTTAAAGACAGGGTGCGCCAGAAACGGGGTCGTCCGACGGACCGCGTCCGGAACCACCGGCACCTGAAGGTCCTGGTTCGATATGGCGACTGCTGGCCGGTCCGCCGCCTCGGCGAAAACCCGCGCGATGGACGTGACATCCTCGACCGTGGTCGTCTCATCAAGAGCAATCCCAACGTCACCGTCAGAGTGATACCAAAAGTTCAGCCGCTCGCGCTCGGCGGTTTTCCGGAGCCTGGTTCGTACAGCTGCTCCGTCGACCGCCACGCACAGCGTATCGAAAAAGTACGCATGACGCTGAGTAAAGCCAAGGTCAGCCAGTGCCCGCGCCAGAGTATGCGCGAGCCCATATACGCGTCGCGCGATGCGGGTCAGCCCGTGCGGACCGTGGTAAGCGGCGTACATTCCAGCCATGTTGGCCAGCAGCGCCTGGGCCGTACAGATGTTCGACGTGGCCCGCTCCCGCCGGATGTGTTGCTCTCGTGTCTGAAGCGCCATTCGATAGGCCGGTCGACCGTGCGTGTCGACGGAGACACCAATCAAGCGACCTGGCATCTGGCGAACGTACGCCTCGCGCGTGGCGAAAAAGGCAGCGTGCGGACCGCCATACCCAAGCGGGATCCCAAAGCGCTGAGCACTACCAACGACCACGTCGGCACCAGCCTCGCCTGGATCGGCAAGCAGCGTAAGCGCCAACAGATCGCTCGCTACCGCCACGAAGGCCCCGACCTCATGCGCCCGCGTGATAATTGGCGACAGGTCGGTGATTCGCCCGCTAACGTCCGGGTACTGCACCAGTAAACCGAACGTTCCGTCGTCTACATCACGCACCATCTCATCCGTATTAGTGACAACTACCTCGATACCCAGCGGCTCTGCGCGGCCCTTGACGACCTCGATGGTCTGCGGGAAACAGGTCGCAGCAACCATAAACCGATTAGCCTCGGCACCCCTCGAGTGTCGCACCTGAAGTCGGTGCAACATGGCCATTGCTTCAGCAGCTGCTGTCGCTTCGTCGAGCAGCGAAGCGTTGGCGACCTGCATGCCAGTCAAATCCTTAACCATCGTCTGAAAGTTCAGAAGTGCTTCAAGCCGGCCCTGCGCAACCTCAGCCTGGTAGGGCGTATACGGCGTGTACCATCCAGGATTCTCGAATACATTCCGGAGGATCACACTGGGCGTTATTGATCCGTAATACCCGAGGCCGATGAATGAACGCCACAATTGGTTTCGCGCCGCAATCTCCTGCAACCGCCGCAGGAAACACGCTTCAGTTTCTGGTTCCGGCAGGTCGAGGGGGGTCTCAAGACGGATGCCGGCCGGCACGGCCTCATCGATGATCGTCTCGAGAGACGATGCGCCGACCACTTCAAGCATGGGCTCGAGGTCGGTTGGCCGTGGACCAATGTGACGGTGCTGAAAGAAGTCAGGCGCGTCGAGGGCCATCGGTGTTCGAGCCATTGGCGGCTATTCGACTAAATTTCCGTAGCCGCCAGCGTCCAATAGGTTCGACAACTCGGCAGGGTTATCGAACTGAACAATGATCATCCAGGTGCCGTAGGGATCTTGATTAACCGATTCGGGGCGGTTCGCTACCACACCGTTCACTTTAGCAACCTTACCGCTGACTGGACAGTATAAATCAGATGCGGCCTTCACTGACTCGACCGATCCAAACTGCTCGCCTTGCTTGAGCAAGCGACCAACCTCCGGAAGGTCAACATAAACGACGTCGCCCAACTGTCGCTGCGCATAATCAGTAATGCCGACGTGTCCACGTGAACCATTGACCCTGATCCACTCGTGGTCCTTCGTATACTTCAGCTCTGGCGGATACATACCGCTCAGCTCCTCGGACGCTTATAGAACGGCATCGGGATAACTTCCGCGCGTAGCCGCCGTCCTCGGACATCGATAATGAGCTCGTTGCCGGTTTGGCTTAACTCGATCGGCACGTACGCCATGCCAATCGCCTTCTTGAGGAAGGGGGTCTGGGTACCACTAGTGACGGCACCAACCTTCTCACCGCCTAAGTACACGTCATAACCGTGGCGGGCGATTCCTCGATCAAGCATCTCGAAACCGACTAACTTCCGTGTCAGACCGGATGCCTGCTGTCGGACTAGCGTGTCCTTCCCAATAAAATCTGCCTTCTCCCAGCTAACGATCCAGCCAAGACCGGCTTCAAGAACAGTCGTCGTATCATCGATATCGTTACCGTAGAGACGCATCGCGGCCTCGAGCCTAAGCGTATCGCGGGCCCCCAACCCGGCGGGCCGCAACCCGTCCACGGCGCCCCGTTCAAGCAGCGTGTTCCACACGGTTTCGGCCACCTGCGGGGCTACAAACAGCTCAAAGCCGTCTTCTCCTGTGTAGCCGGTGCGGGAGATGGTTGTGCGCACACCAGCCACTTCGCCTGAGGCAACTCGGTAGTACCTGATGGCACTCAGCTCGACACCGGTCAACGGTTGCAAAATCTTGGCCGCCAAGGGACCCTGGATGGCTAGCAGCGCGTACCGGGCGCTAGTGTTAACTGCCACGGCGTCGCCGACAGATTCAATCTCAGCCGAAATCCACGCGTAGTCCTTCTGAATGTTGGCCGCGTTAACTACCAGCAAAAAGTGCCAGGTCGCGAGCCGGTAGACCAACAAGTCATCGACGAACGTACCCGCGGGAGTGGTCAACCCCGAGTACTGCGCCTGCCCGACCTCCAGGCGGCCAGCGTCATTGCTGGTAATACGTTGCACGGCGGCGAGCGCATCGCCCCCCGCGATCTCGATCTCGCCCATATGGCTGACGTCGAAGAGCCCAGCCGTCGTCCGCACTGCCAGGTGCTCGGCGGTGATACTGTCGTACTCGACGGGCATCTCCCACCCGCCAAAGGCTACCATGCGAGCCCCCAGCCCGCGATGGCGCGCGTTGAGCGGAGTCTTCTTCAGCGCGTCGGCTATCTGGGACATCGTGTAAAGGAAGCGTCACCAGCGTTGGCCCGTAGATGAAAACGAACGCGTAACCGTACTATGCACTCGGCGAGAGGGTCAAGAAAGCCCAGCCCTAGTAGTTGCTTAGTTAAACATCATCTGCACCAGAAGCACTGAAACAATGAGCAGCGCGTAATGTGGCACGCCACGTTCATCAGAGTAACGACCGGGACGAGTAGCTACAGTTGCGCGTAGCCAGGTTTTGAGAGAAAATCTGCCGAACCCGTTTCTTGCGAAGGCTTCATATGACACAGCATGCGTCGCGGCGGGATTTTTTGAAGGAGCTAGCACTCGGCACAGCGATGTGGCCGGCTGCCTCCGCAAGCGCGTCGGTAACACAATCACGCGGCCGTGGCCATGGGAACGAAGCGCTGTGGAAAGAAGTACGGTACCAGTTTGCGTTCCATGATGACCGCGTCCCGATGAACGCTGCAAACCTCTGTCCGTCACCCCGTGTCGTTGCCGAACGCGTCAGGGACTTAACTCGTGACATCGACGTCGATTGCTCGCCGCAGAACCGCCGGAAGTTCGCCGGGCTCTTGGAGCAATCCCGTGCGAAGGTCGCTGCACAACTCGGGGTCAGCACGGATGAAATCGCGCTGGTTCGAAACACCAGTGAAGCCAACAATATCATCAATAATGGGCTGCCTTTGAAGGCGGGTTCCGAGATCGTACTCTGGGATCAGAATCACCCAACGAATAACGTGGCGTGGGACGTCAGGGCCACGCGCTTCGGCCTGACAGTGACTCGCGTGCCGACGCCAGCGGTTCCCACTGGTATCGACGAACTCGTCGGCGTCTTCGAACGGACGCTTACGTCTCGCACACGCGTGCTTGCAATCACTCATGTCTCGAACGTCACTGGCGTTCGGCTTCCTATCCGCGAGCTGTGCGACGTGGCCCACCGGCGCGGTATCTACGTGCACGTCGATGGCGCCCAAAGCTGGGGCGCGCTCGCCGTCAACCTTCGTGATCTGGGATGCGATTCCTACACCGCCAGCGCACACAAATGGTTCGTCGGCCCGAAAGAAGTCGGTCTGCTGTACGTGAAGGCCGATGAGATCGATCGCGTTTGGCCGAGCGTCGTGGCGCCAAGTTGGGGCAGCGAGGTCGAGCCATTATCTAAAGGGGCACGTAAATTCGAATCAATGGGGCAACGTGACGACGCCGCCCTTGCAGCGATCGGCACGACCGTCGATTTCCAGAACCGGATTGGACTTTCTCTGATCGAGGCTAGGATCACCGAGCTGGCCACCACGCTCAAGGAAGGTCTGCGGGACGCCAACTACGACCTAGTCACACCGATGCCTCCAGCGTTAAGCGGCGGTGTCTGCATAGCATCGGTCGACGGCACCCAGCGCCGGAACATCGTAGACAGCTTGTATGAAAAACACGGAATTGCCGGCGCGACGGTTGGTGGCCTCCGTCTCTCCCCCCACTTCTACAACACCAGAGAACATGTAGAGCGTGCCATCCGCGGGGCTGGCGCACTTCGCGCTCGGCTTCTCTAAGTTTCCCGCGTTACGTTTCGTCGGTACTGGACGTCAAAAACATAGATTGCGGAGGCGCCGCTAGGCAATCAGCCTGAGAAGAGCGCCTTACTTTGGTGCAGTGGATTCGTCATTGAGAAGCCAACCTGAATCATTGGATGTCCGGAACGAGAATCGCCGGATGTACGTCTCGAAATAGAAAGGTTGTAATATTCATAACGTAACTTAGCGAGCAGCAACTACCCCTCCTCCACCCCAACCTCGATGACTCCGTCAGTAACCCGCGTCGAATAGGTCTGAACACTTCGCCCGGCCGGTGCTCTCAGCACTTGTCCATCACTCAGACGGAACTGCGCGCCGTGCCACGGACAAGTAACGATTCCATCCTCACAGGGCCCCTCCGAAAGCGGGCCGCCAACATGGTTGCAGACATTATCGATCGCCCGGAGTGCGCCACCATCATTGAAGACGGCAATCCGGCGGTCGCCCGCGAACACACACTTGACCTTGCCCGGTAGAAAACTCTCCGAGTCTTCAACTTTCACATAGTTGGACACTACAACTCCTCCCTGATCGTCGTGGGCGACCGGTCATCCTGGCACCTGATCTACTACCAAGGATAGAGAACCACTACAACTGGCTCAACGGCACGTGCTTCATCCTGTGCGCCTCAGCGACCGCTCCGTGGGTGACGTGGCCCTGTGCGAGGTTGACGCCTCTAGCAAGAGCCGCATTGCTCGCGCTGGCGTCTCGCCATCCTTTGTCGGCGATCTCCAGCGCGTAAGCCAAGGTCGCGTTGGTGAGCGCATAGGTCGAGGTATGCGGAACCGCGCCTGGCATATTCGACACGCAGTAGTGCACCACTCCCTCCTCGATGTAGCGCGGGTCACGGTGGGTGGTCGGCCGGCTAGTTTCTGTGCCACCTCCTTGATCGACGGCAACGTCGACGAGTGCCGAACCTGATTCCATCTGCTTCAAAAGCTGCCTGGAGATGAGTCTTGTCGTCTTGGCGCCAGGAATTAGCACGGCGCAAATAACGAGATCGGCCTCGGTGACGGCGCTCTCCACGTTCGCAGCATTCGACATCAGAGTCGTTACGTGACCTTGTACAACGTCACGGACATAGGCGAGCCGCAGCGGGTTAGTATCAATAATCGTTACGTCAGCACCGAAGCCAACACCGACCACGCAAGCATTGAGACCGACGACCCCAGCGCCGATGATGGTGACACGGCCTCGGCGGACGCCGGAGACACCAGGTAGCAAAATCCCCTTCCCTCCAGAAATCATCTCCAATGAACTCGCCCCAGCCTGAATCGACAGCCTCCCAGCCACCTCGGACATCGGCGTCAGAAGCGGCAATGTGCCATCCTCGAGCTGGACCGTCTCGTACCCGACGCCCACGATTTTTTTGTCGAGCAAGGTCCTGGTGAGCGTTTCAGAGGCAGCCAGATGAAGGTAGGTAAAGATCACCTGTCCGGGCTGGAGCAGCGGAAATTCTGGCTCAAGCGGCTCCTTCACCTTTAGGACAAGGTCGCATTCCCACACCTGCTCCGGACGGTGCACAATGGCCGCACCCACAAGCCTGTAAGCGTCATCCGCAATGGCGCTGCCTTTACCGGCCCCCGTTTCGATGAAGACTTCATGCCCATGCAGGTTAAAGGCAGCTACACCAGCTGGGGTAATCGCTACTCGGCTCTCGTCTTCTTTGATTTCGGCTGGGATGCCAACGCGCATGGGTGGACGTCCTTCTAGCGTGAACTGTAGCTCATGGCGAATGCGTTAGGCTACAGTCGTTCCAATTTTTAGATCCTCACCGATCACCAGCTAATATCCCTGATCTGGAACCCCGAGCCAAATGTTCTGGCGTTCTTAGCCAAGCTTACAAGGTGAGCGGAGCTCGTATGCCCTAAGTGTGTAAGCGACGCACAACACAACCAGTCTGGACGCCGAGCAGAAAATGTCAGCGGATCTCAGAAGCTGGATGCGAGACACGGTAGTGCCTTCAGACGTCACAATAAACTTTTGCTACCACTAGTTAAGGCAATGCCAGCTGCCCCGGCCACCGCCACGCCCTTTCCGGTCTTTGCGCTACAATGTCGCGGCCCATCAAATCAGCAGTGGCCAGCGACAAGGCCGTTGCCGTGCAGATCGCCGAACGCACCGCCGGCCCCCTCGAACAGGGGTACATATATTTCCTGTTTAACCTGGCTGGCGTTGCGTGTGCAAGAGACAGGTGTCCCGACGAGTTACTCAGTGTGTTCACCAACGTGCAGAACAAAGACAGCAAACTAAAGTTCGCAGGCGAGACCAGCCGCACCAAGAAGCTCTCGGCCGTCGTGAAGCTCAATACGGGGTTCGAGGTGTTCAACACGGAAGCCGTCGCGATCGAGAGTGCGAGGGAGACTGACACCGACCCATCCTCCTAGGAGGAACATCACCAGTGAACACTGCCGTTTTAGCTGTCCTGTCTCTTCTCCCCATCATCACCGTGGCGGTCTTCCTCGTCGGGTTGCGCTGGCCTGCCAGCTGGGCCATGCCGTTGTCCTACGTAGTCGCCATCGTACTGGCAATTGCGGTTTGGCAAGTCTCCATTGTTCAGGTCGCCGCCGCAACAATCAATGGTCTTATCATCACGTTAACGCTCCTCTACATCATCTTCGGCGCGATTCTCCTATTGAACACTTTGCAGGAGAGCGGCGCGCTGAAGACAATCCGCCAGGGATTCACCGACATCACGCCAGATCGGCGGGTACAGGTGATCATCATTGCGTGGCTCTTCGGGTCATTCATCGAAGGGTCGGCTGGCTTTGGCACGCCGGCCGCGGTGGCAGTGCCCCTCCTCGTCGGCCTCGGCTTCCCCGGCATGGCGGCGGTCGTGGCCGGCATGATCATCCAGAGCACACCAGTAACATTTGGCGCCGCCGGGACACCAATTCTTATTGGCATCAATGAGGGTCTAGACCATCCAACGATTAAGCAGTTCACATCGGCCAGCGGGTATCCCTGGACTGACTTTCTTGCGCACATTGCGCGTAAAGCTGCGATTCTTCACGCAATCGCCGGAACGCTCGTCCCGCTGATCCTTGTTTCAGTGATGACCAGATTCTTCGGTAAGAATCGGTCCTTCGCTGAAGGGCTGCGCGTTTGGAAGTTCGCTTTGTTCGCCGCGCTAGCAATGACGATCCCGTTTGTCGTAGCTGCCTACTTGCTCGGACCGGAGTTCCCTGCACTGATAGGCAGCCTCGTCGGGCTAGCAATTGTCGTGACCACGGCTCGAAAAGGCTTCCTCCTCCCCAAACCAGAGGAAACGTGGGAGTTCGATCGGAAGGCCAATTGGCCTGCTGACTGGACCGGCTCAATCGAGTTTACGAGCGTTACCCACCACAGCAGATCGATGGGCATGATCAAGGCATGGTCGCCATACATGCTCGTGGCGGCACTCTTACTGGTCACCAGGTTACGGGCCCTGCCAATCGGCGGCTGGCTCAAAACGTGGACCATCACCTGGCCAAGCATCTTCGGAACCGACATCTCGGCGCGCGTGGAACCACTGTTTCTTCCTGGCACCATCTTCATCATCGCCTCGCTCGCCACCTTCTTTATGCATCGGATCCAACCTGCCTACTATAAAAAATCATGGATGGTGTCGCTGAAGATTACGGCCTCGGCATCAGTAGCTTTGATCTTTACGGTTCCGATGGTGCAGGTCTTCATCGAAAGCGGCGGCGGGGCGGCTGGCTACGAGCTAATGCCGATCGTGCTAGCTAACGGCGTTGCATCACTCGTCGGCTCAGCCTGGCCGATCTTTGCACCGTTAATCGGTGGTCTTGGCGCAGCCGTGGCCGGCAGCAATACGATCAGCAACATGATGTTTTCGCTGTTCCAGTTCGAGATGGGACAACGTATCTCGGTCGACCCTACGTGGGTGGTGGCCTTACAGGCGGTCGGCGGCGCGGCCGGCAACATGATCTGCGTACACAACGTCGTGGCTGCTTCGGCTGTGGCAGGTCTGTTAGGACGGGAAGGTGCGGTTATCCGGATGACGATCGTCCCGTTTATCTACTATGCGCTACTCCCAGGAGCGGTGGGCTATCTCATTGTGTCGTATAGCACGAAGGGAGCGCTCAACGCCGGCACGGCAATCGTGGCGCTCATTGCAGCCGTAGCATTCTACGCCATCGCCCGTCATGGTAACCGTCTTTCGGCAGTAAACTAACGGTCGAATACCCATGAGAATTTTCCGTCTTCGCGGCCAGATACAAGAACCGTCAGACCCAAACACATTCACCGGGCAGGCGAAACTAACACGCATGACCGGCGTATGTGACAACCCACAGGTTAACGTGTACCACGTCGACTTTAAACCCGGTGCGCGCACCGACTGGCACACGCACAGCGGCCCGCAGTTATTGTTAATCGTCGCCGGGCGATGCCGCTTCCAGAAAGAGGGCGAGCCGGTTCAGGAAGCCGATGCAGGAGACGTGGTCTGCATCGAACCGGACGAAAGGCACTGGCACGGAGCGAGTGAACGGACGCCGACGACCCACCTCGCGATCAACATCAACGCGAGGACGGTCTGGCTCGACAAGGTCAGCGACGAGCAATATGCGGAATAAGCACGCCGCCCTAACCTCAATTGCCGGAACGGCGTTTGTTCTACCGTGCTACTCCTATCTCGATTCCCAGCTCGGTGGGTATTTTTTGTCCGGCGGCAGGGCGCCGCCACCACTCCAACCAGCGGCCGAGCCATCAGCACGCCAGCAGGCGCCGCCGTGGATCAGGCCGGTCGCCGGGTCCATCAGCACGCCGTTCATACCTCCGGCAACCGTCCGCACCCGTCGCACGCTGTGCCCCATCGCCTCAAGCGCCTCGCCAACTCCCTGAGGAATTCCCTCCTCGATGTTTAGGTCGCCGTACATCATGGTCCAAATACGGGGCGCCTCAACCGCCTGCTGAATCGTCATCCCGTGGTCGATGACGTTCATGATGCCCTGGAGCACGGTGGCATAGATACGTGTCCCGCCAGGCGTGCCGATGGCAAAGTACGGCTTACCGTCTTTCAGGATAATCGTCGGTGACATGGAGCTTAGCTGACGCTTGCGCGACGCAACCGCGTTCGCACGCTCGTAGCCAGGGCGCGGGTCCGGATCGAAGAGCGCCATCGTGTTATTCAGGAGCATGCCGCTCCCAGGCTTCATGCCAGGCACCGCCACGCCTGAGCCGAAGCCGTGGTTGAGCGTCTGGGTCATTGAAACAACGTTGCCATTGCTATCCATAGCTGTCGCATGTGTTGTATTGGCCGACTCGTACGTTGGTAGCCCGAGCGAGGCCACCGATGGGATTCCTTCAAACTGCCCGGGTGCGTACCGGTTGGCGGCATTTTCGTCGATTTCAGCCCGGCGATTCGAGGCGTACGCCTTGTCAATTAGGCGCTCAACCGGCGGCGCGGCGTAGTCATAGGACGGATCCCGATGGGCATAGTCCGGATCACCCATATAGGCATCGCGATCCGCCCACGCAATCTTCATCGCCTCGGTCATCAGGTGTAATGTCTTCGGGTTGCCAAAGCCGAGTGCACCGATGTCATACCCCTCGAGAATGTTCAGGATCTCTACAATGTGCGTACCCCCAGAGCTTGTTGGAGGCATGGCAATCACCTCATAGCCGCGGTAGTTGCCACGAATGGGCGTCCGGAGCCGTAGCCCCTGGTCCTCAGACATATCGTCGAGGCCCTCGCCCCAGTACCACACTAGATCGCTCATCGACAGGATGCCACCCTGGCTACGAACGTAGCTGGCAACGTATTCAGCAATGTCGCCCGCGTAGAACCGTCGCCCGGCTGCATCGAGCTGCTTATCAAGTGACGCGCCCGCAGGTGCCGCGTTCGCAATTGCCTCAAGGGTGACCGCGTAGCCAGACCGCTTGATCCAGGCTCCGGCCTGTAACGGCTCGCCGCCTGGTGCAAATTGCTCCGCCCATCCCTCATATTGCGGCTCGCCCCGAGACCGTAGCGCTTCTCCCCGATCACTGAGCACGACAGAATTTTCAATCGAAGTCAGCGAGATCGAGGCGGCGAACCTGTTGATGGTCCGTGCCACGGCCGGCGATAACCGATGGCCGTTCTTCGCGTAGTCGATTGCTGGTGCCATGATCTGCTGCAAGTCTAACCGTCTACTACCGTGGTACTTGAGCGCCCAGAGCCAGGCTTTAAGGTTGCCTGCGACACCGATTGATTTCACGCCTCTGGTATTTTCCTGGCCAACAACTGTGTGACCGGCCTCCGCCTGCGCCTGTTCATCGCCTAGGTGGACTAGCTCGTACATGGTCGGCGTCGCCGCGGCCGGTGCCACCGTGTAGTTGTCCAGGGTGATCGCCTCGCCGTCCTCCGTATAGAGAGTAATAAAGCCAGACCCGAAGGGACTCACCATGGCTGGCTCGACGACAGACAATGCAAAGTAGGCGGCAATAATCGCGTCAATGGCATTGCCCCCTTTGGCCAGCATCATCTGGCCGGCCGCCGACGCCAGGGGGTGGTTGGTGGCCACGACGCCGCGCGCCGCGACAACCTCGTCCTTGAAGGTCTGGAGGTTTTTGAATTTCTCGGTCGCCGGGTATTGTTGCGCCGATGCCATCAGGCTCACCAGCCCTACCAGGGTGACGAGCACGCCGAAGGTCCGCAAATACTGTTGCATCGCGACTCTCCTCTTTTAAACGCAGGCCACTGCAGAAGATGGTACGCGCGTAACGACCGCGGGGCAACCCTTCAGTTGCCTCGACTTGCCTCAGGCCCTGCCCTACGAGCACGATTGCACCAACACGGGCCGCGGCGCGCAGTCCCCAACCTCTCGGTATATATCACGCTGCCGGCGCGACGAACGCACTCGGCAACAAAGGTCTGGGCCTAACCGCGCGAGCCATTGCCTACGCTGCGACGGAATCGGGATAACTGCCCGGTTAATAGTTTATCCCGATCTACCAGCCGCAGGCGCGCCCTTCATTCTGCTCCTCGAGCCACGCCGCAAGCGGCGAAAAGTAGTCAAGGATAGCCGTTGCATCCATTTCACGCGTGCCGGCGATTACCTCGAGGGCGTCTGGCCAAGGACGGCTCGCCCCCATCTCGAGCATCGCCGCGAGACGAGCCCCAGCCTGCGCACTCTCGAAGATCGAGCAACGATGTAACGGCCCCTCGAAGCCAGCCGCCTCACACACGGCTCGGTGAAACTGGAACTGTAAGATGTACGCAAGGAAGTAGCGCGTATATGGCGTGTTCGCAGGCACGTGATATTTCGAACCCGGGTCGAAATCGGCCTCGCTCCGAGAAACGGGCGGCCGAATGCCCTGGTACTGCTCTCGTAACTGCCACCAACGCTGATTGTACTCCTCCGGCGCGATCTCGCCTGAGAATACTTTCCATCGCCACTGATCGACTAGAAGCCCGAATGGAAGGAAGGCGATCTTATCAAGCGCCAGCCGAAACAGCAGCCCGATATCGTTAGTAGCCTGGGGTACGCGGTCGAGCAACCCAACCTTGACGAGATACTCAGGCGTGATTGATAGAGCGATCGTATCGCCGATGCCTTCGTGAAAGCCGTCGTTCGCGCTCGTGCGATACAAGGGATCCTGGGCGCTGTACGCTAACTGATAGTAGTTGTGCCCCAACTCGTGATGAACGGTGACGAAGTCTTCAGCGTTAACCGAGATACACATCTTAATTCGAACGTCAGACTCGTAGTCGAGGTCCCAGGCGCTAGCATGGCACACGACTTCTCGGTCAACCGGCTTGATGAACAGCGAGCGCTCCCAAAACGTCGACGGGAGCGGCTCGAATCCGAGTGAGCGAAAAAACCGCTCCGCGTAGCGAACCATCGAGACTTCATCGACTCGCTTGCGCCTGAGCTGCCGTGTCAAGTCATACCCCATCCCCCTGTTGCGAGGACCAACGATGTCGATGATGTTCACCCACGTCTGACTCCACATGTTCCCAAGTAAGTGGGCCGGAATCGGCTCCTCGGGCGACACAACCGCCGTGCCGTACTCCTCCCCGAGTTCGGCCCGAACATGGCAATGGAGTGCCTCGTAGAGCGGACGAACCTGTTCCCACAGGCGTTCGAGCTCACCCGTGAATTGTTCGGGCGGCATGTCATACCCGGATCGCCACATATCTCCCACATCGGCAAAGCCGAGCTCCACAGCTCCGGCGTTTGCCAACTCGACAAACCGCTGGTACTGTGGACGCATCAACCGCGACACCGTCCGCCAACCCTTCCAGACATCCAGAAGTTCATCTGTCTCCCGGCGTTCGGCGAACATCCGCTCCATCGTCGGTAGATCTAAACAGTTCTCATCCCCCCCGGGGCAATATTCACCTTTCCCGTACGTGCCCTCCATCTCCGACAGGATCTCGGACAGCTCCTGCTGGAGCGCCTTGGTGCTCGGCGCAACTGCAGTCAGCGATGTCTTCAGCAACATCAGCTTGCGCTCAAGATCCTCTGGAAGATCAAGCGCGTTGAAGCGCGCCGCGGCACTGGCCAGCTCGGTTGTAGCAGCCATGAGATCGGCGTTTGTACCCGCCGATATGGCGTTAGTATCAACCGTGATGAAGTTGTTTTTGACCCAGGCGGCCTTCCCCGCCTTGATCCAAAGATCGAGAAGACGAGCTTCGGCGTCCGTGATGAACACCAGCGCATCTTCGACGGTTGGGCCAAGTTCATCCGTCGCGCAAGCGGCCATCCCTGTCGCCATGGTGAGTACAACGGCGCCGCATATGGTGAAACGATGTCGACGCATGGCTACCACTCCGATTCTCGGCTTTAACGTTTAGGGACAAGGGGCGCGTCTCAGCCATTATAGCCGCGTAGGACTGACGCGAGGATGCCCCTCAGACTGGTTATAGATGGCATAGTTTTCGCGCTCGATCAAGGCGCGCCCGGCAGCATAGAACTCACCTTATCGTAGGCCAGCAAGACCGTAGCCCAAAACAACAGCGGGCCAGCCTATGACCTAACACAGCAGCTTTGCTCGAGTGGCTTGTCGTGCCAGCCATGGCCAGACCAACACAAGACCGCCTGCACGATGAGTGGCATCGAGCCGTGCGTCGTGTTAACCGTCGACTACGTGGCCACTAAGCCCGCCAGTCGTCACGTGCCACCGCCGCCGGATTGTCAAAGCGGAAGGAGCTAAACACGAGACCAGCGACAACCGGCTGCTCTAGCAGCGAGTGCTCCTCGGCCAACGGCCGCGCTTTCCACTGGCGCGCGACAGAGAGGCGCGTGTGGGACGGCTGACAAACCGGCGAATAATCTTCGGCTAGCTGTGTCCGGAGTGTGACCATCTGCGAGCTATCAAGGTAGTTCTGTACGTAACCGATCCCCCGGTGCATTGGCCAGAGCTCGTGCCACATCGATGGACACCGAGACGAATTCTGATTAACCACCAGCTCGTCGAGCGTTCCCTCGGCCACCCACGTTCGCCACTGGAGCTCCGCATTGCCCAAAGGCGGTCCGAGCACATCCCCGCGGGGCACCCCGACCGCAAGTCGGCGTCCGACCACCCGCAAGGCGACACGTAACTCACGAAAAAAGATCGTGAGATAACTGCCGAGGTGTTGACGCCAGGCGCGCAGATCAAACGGCTCTGATCTCGGATCGGTGCCGTAACGAGTCTTGAACTCCAGGCAGGCAGGTTTGTTGAAGCCATATTGATCGCCGAAGCGGGCCGGCTTCGACTGCGACCGCAAACAGACGAAGAGGCCATCGAACTCGGTCGCCGTGATGGCGTCAAGGAAGCGCTGGCGGAAATGGGCACGCACCTCGGGATAAGCGAGCGACAAGACTCCCTGCTGCCGCGTCCGTCCCGCGCGGTCCACCACCATGTACTCGGGATGACTGCGGCTGAAGTCGCTTTGCCAGGCAACGTCGCGACCGTACCTCGCGTTGTGATGGCTGACCGCCCGGACGCGGGGCGGTGCAAGAGGCCAGCCTTCGTCGAACAGCGCCACATAAAGATAGGCGCGCAGGCCCACCTGACGCGCGAGGCCCGGAACGACGTCAAAGTCATCCCAGCCGAGCCTGCGGGCCCGGTCGATCCAGTGCCGTCGGCCCCGCGCCCTCTGGAAGCGCCCAGGGATCCGCGTGCGTAGCATCCGCCAGTGAATCGAGCCACCACCCAGTTCGTCTCGCCAGACCGCTAGGCGGCTCGCCACGGCTCCAGGCGTCCTCAGTTGGCCATCGCGCTCACCGAAGGTCAGGTGGTCTCCCCACGACACGCTGACGATGTTACGGTGTGTCGCTGCAGCACGACTCATCCTAATGCCTTAGAGCCAGTCGCAATGATTCGTCGCATGAGTCAATGAACGAGCATCCTACTAGCGAGGCGAGACGAGGAGTCTTTGGTATTTTGGGCCAAGGAGTAACGCCGCTAGGAAGGTAAGTACCGAAACGTCGGAACACGCGCGTCGCTTGTTAGTCGTGGCGCTTGTGCCATCAGCGTTACGCACGGGAGTTGTCGAACGAACGAGTGGCTGTGCCGAGACCACGGCCGAAATCATCCGTCTATCCACTGCGTAATGAGAGATCCCTCACAGATGATGACGTCATCGCGTTCCGCGCCGGTTGACACCATCGCGACCTCCACACCACTGACCTCCTCCAACCGTTCGAGATAACGGCGCGCCTCGACCGGCAGATCTTCCAACCGTCGTACGCCAGCTGTTGGGGTGGAGCCCGACCAGCCGGGCAACGTCTCGTACTCGGGTAGGCATGCACTAAACTGCGCCGCATCAGCCGGCAGATCGGTGAGTCGCTCACCCCCGCACCGATAGGCGGTACAGATCTTAAGCTCCTCCAAACCGTCCAATACGTCAAGCTTGGTGACAGCGAGCGCTTCGAGGCCGTTTAGCCGTACCGCGTACTGAACGGTCACCGCGTCGAACCACCCGCAGCGTCGCGGCCGCCCGGTGGAGGCGCCGTACTCGCGCCCAGCCTCACGCAACCGCTCGCCCAGCTGCCCCTTAAGCTCAGTTGGAAATGGTCCTTCGCCGACCCGCGTCGTGTAGGACTTCGTGATTCCCAGCACCCCGCCAAGCAACCGGGGACTGACACCCAATCCGGTACAAACACCGCCGATAGTGGCATTCGATGACGTCACGTACGGATACGTCCCGTGGTCGACATCGAGCATCGTACCCTGAGCACCCTCAAAGAGGATGCGTTGGCCGGCCCGGGCTGCCTCGTGGAGATACCGCGACACATCCGTCACCAGTGGTTCCAGCCTGGACCAAACGGCTCTTAGATCGGCATGAACGGACCGCCAGTCGAGGGCCGAGCCGCCCACTAGGCGATTACGAGAGGCCACGTTCTCCCGAATCGCCTCCGCCAGCGGCCCGTCTGGCGAAGGGTCGGCAAGATCGCCGATCCGGATGCCACGCCTGCTGACTTTGTCCTCGTAGCTCGGCCCGATCCCGCGCGAAGTTGTCCCAATGCGGCGCTCTCCGCGGCGGGCCTCAGCAAGCAACTCCAGCTCCCGGTGATACGGCAGGATGACGTGTGCTCTATTGCTCACCAGTAACCGCCCATCAACGGACATGCCCCGGCTGCGGAGCTCCTCGATCTCGGCGAATAACGCTCGCGGATCCACGACGACCCCATTGCCAATGACGCAGGTAACATCAGGATGCAAAATACCAGCTGGAATTAAGTGCAAAATGAACTGACGGCCGTCGACGAATACCGTGTGGCCAGCGTTGTGACCACCTTGGGAGCGCGCAACAATCGAAAACGCCGGCGCCAATAGACCGACGATCTTGCCTTTGCCTTCATCGCCCCACTGCCCGCCGACAATCGCGAGATTCACAGAAGATTTCGCCATCGGTCCAAACCCCTGACGGTAACAGAAGGCTCTGCTCTCAAAACTGCATGGCTAGCGTAAGCGCTAGCCGTTTTTAGCACTTTGAGGTACTTCCAAAGGCTGGGATCAATTCGTTGGCAGTGTCAAGCATAAAAAAATTCTTGCCGGCCGAGTTTCGATTGACAACCCCTTCGCCCTTCCATAAGGTCTAAGTCCTTCACCCGCTCATTTCATTTCGTGAAGGACTCGCGTGACGCCTGAACGTCCAGCGATCAAGCGAAGGATTCTGTCGGCCCTAAACGCAGTCCCGATGCGCATCCCCGTCATTCTCGGTGGTTGCGGCAGCGGGCGTACATCGTTGTTGATGCGCGTCGCTCGTCTCCTTGGTGAAGGCCGCAGTCAATATATCGACTGTGAACGAATAACCACGACCCCAGAGGGTTTTTTGGCCGCCGTCTTCGCGGACTCCCCATACGCGAGCCGTGACGCAGCCGCGAACCTCATTATCGGGGAACGCCAAACCGCACGCGCGGCCTTCGATGCGCTGCTCAGGTTCTTCAGAAAAAGTGGCCACTCAAGCACTAGCCCGCGGACGTTTCTACTCGACGAACTACTCGAGCTTCGCACGTTCGATAGTTTCCCAGGCCTCCGCGGCGCACTCCCGGAGTTGCTCGACACACTAGCCCACAGCCAAAATCGCTTCGTACTGGCCAGCCGCTACCTCAGCCGGTCACGCCGGCTCTTTCGCGACCTTCCCGAGCGCTTCGAGGTGATCCACATCCCGCCCTTGTCAGCAGCGGAGGTCATCGTGACACTCAGATTCTACGAGGTTGGGCGGGACGAGGCCGAACGAACCGAGCTCGGGCGGATGGTTCACGCGCTGACGGATGGGCGGCCCGCCTACGTCAGCGCCTTGGCCGGAGCGCTAGCTTCAATGGATGAAACCGGCAGCGGGGACCCCGTGAGCGCGCTCGCATCCCAGCTAGCCGTCCGCGGACAACTGAGCTTGATCTGTCGGTTCTGCTATGAACTCCGGCTCCATCGTGCCAGGGGCTACGGTGCGCTCAAGGCGATCCTGCTGGTGCTTGCAGAAGAAGAACTGCTGACCCTGACCGAGATCGCCAAGCGTTTGGGTCGTACTCCAGGCTCGACCAAGGATTACCTCTCCTGGTTAGAAGACGTCGATCTCCTCAGCGCGCGTCATAAGCGCTATAGCTATGCTGATCCGCTCATGCGTGTCTGGGTGCGGCTGCACTGTCGTCCTGTACCACCTGGAGACGCAGACCTGGCACGGGAAGTTCAGGAATACGCTGTCGCCCGCCTGCCACACATGGAGCCCGCCCTGGCGATGGCGGGGGCCGGACGTCCAGATGGTGATCGGTCGACGGCGGAGCAACAAAAAACATGAGGTGTGATCGAGGTCGAGTAACCCGATTGTTATCGGAATTAACGCGCTAAGGCACCACGCAGGTCCAGAGAGTCGCTACTTGGCTACTTAAGCCATCGCCAATCCAAGTACGTAACTGAGATTCGCATCCTGGTTACTGCTAACCTCGAAGGTCCTTCAAGGCCCGCTTCGCGGCCTTTTGCTCTGCCTCCTTCTTGCTGCGCCCCTCCGCATGCTCAATAGCTTTCCCGCCGACTATCACGTCGACGCTGAACGTCTTACGATGATCCGGCCCAGACTCCCCCACCAGACGGTACTCAGGCCGCTGCTGTCCTTGAGCCTGCAACCACTCCTGGAGCGCCGATTTGTGGTCGGCCGCCAGATCGGGTGTCCCGGCCCCCATCCGCACCTTGTCGAGCACCGCCCGAAATTGCCGATCGATGAATCCGGCGGCCGCGACTAGCCCGCCATCGAGATAGATGGCCGCCACGACCGCTTCGAAGGTGTCAGCGATCAGCGACGGTTTCCGACGCCCGCCGGTCTTCTCTTCGCCACGGCCGAGCAGGAGATAATCACCAAGCTTGAGCCGCTCACCGGCCTTGGCTAGTGCCGGCGCCGACACAAGCATCGCTTTGATCTTAGACTTGCGTCCTTCGTCGTAGTCCGGAAACTCTAGAAACAGGCGATCAGCGATCACAAGCCCGAGTACGGCGTCACCGAGGAATTCCAGTGATTCGTTGTCAACCACGCCGCCACTCGCATCCTCGTGTGCGTGCGAGCGGTGCGTAAGAGCATGCTCGATTAGACCTCTGTTTTTAAAGTGGTACCCTAGGGCGTGTTCGAGCAATCGAAAGTCATCATGGATGGTGACCGCGCGCGCGTTGACCTCATCTCGGTAGTCCGCGATCAGCTGTCTGGCTGCATCGGCATCGTTGAATCCAACTGAGAGACGCACTTCTCCAAGCCCACCAATGGTAAGCGGAAGGACAGAGTGCGGCACATCTGATGACAGCAGCGTCCGTATCCCGTGCGTTTCTAGTAGTCCCCGTACGACGCTGGCCTCGATGTCGGACTGCGTGCGAAAAATGACGGTCAGCTTAGCCATTCCAATCGTGGTCCACTAGAAAAGCCGTGTCCAAAACCGCCCCAATATCTAGCGTAGCATCGCAGGGAAGCCTCACAGTCCCGCTACGCGGGGCTTAAACATCTCCCAGGAGCGACCAAGGGACTCGTTTTAAGCTTTACGATATTGTTGTTCGACGCTATCCAGCATGAGACGGTGGCTGCCGAAACGTGCGGCGCCACGACAAGTCCTGACGCTCGATTTTGAACCATCAACGTTAAAAAAATCTTATCAGAGGGATCGTACAACTCAATACGGAGCCAACGCCTTGCTGCGCTCAACGCTCCCTACAACCCGTCGCTGGCTACGAAGCCTCTACGATTGGACGCTCAACTGGGCCGAGACCCAACAGAGCCTCGCCGCGCTCTTTCTCATCGCGCTGGCCGAATCATCGATCTTTCCGATTCCTCCAGACGTACTGCTCATCGCGATCGTCGCCGCACGACCGCGTGCTTGGATCCGCACCACTGGTGTGTGCGCGGCCGGTTCGTTAATCGGCGCTGCCATCGGCTACGGTATCGGTTCAGGTTTCATGACGACGATCGGTGAACCGATTATCGATTTCTATGGCGCCGCGGAAGACTGGAACCGGTTCGTGTCACTCGCCGGCACCTGGGGTATCTGGTTTTTAGCCGCCGCGGCATTTACCCCAATTCCGTTCAAGGTCGCCACCATCGCGTCCGGTGCGACGGGCCTGCCATTCGTGCCGTTCATCGTCGTTAGCCTGATCGGACGAACCGCTCGCTTCGCGCTCGTCGCGTTCACGCTCCGCCTATTCGGCCCAAGGATTCGCAGTTGGCTCGAAGACAACTTCGGCCTGGCGTCGATCATCTTCTTCGTGTTCCTCGCTGGCGGCTTCCTCGTGCTGCGATTCTTCTAGACAGTCGTCGATGCCTTGATCCAGTCAAGGTAGGCCGCGTTTCCGGCGATCACCGGAAGCACCACGAACTCCGGCACCTCGTAGGGGTGTAACTGCTGCACCCGCTCCTGGAGTCGGTCGACTCGAGTAGTTGTCGTTTTCATAATGAGAAGCTGTTCCCTCCCATCCTCAATAGCACCTTGCCATCGATAGACCGACCGCACCTGGATCTGTGTGCTAACGCAAGCCACCAAGCGCTCCTCGACTAGCGTCCGGGCAAACGTCTCCATGTCAGCATCCTGGGGCAGCGTTGTACAAGCGATCACGAACTCGACATCTCGCACCATGGCCTCCCGTGTGGTTGGGGAGCTAAGAAGCCCGGGGCTAATCCCCGGACCCGTTTCTGCCGACACTACTTCATTGTGGCCAGGTGGGTAAACGCTATACGCAAAATTCGCTCCCGGGACGCAGCCGAACTTATGCCTAGAGGCGCTCGGTGTCATGCTGCCAGAAAACGACTGCCGGTCGACGGTGTATCTGCACGCAGGCGGCGAACCTTTCAGCTCTTACTACTCTTTGTGGCGGCCGTTTTGGTCGCCAACACGATCGTCGGCGAGCGAGGGCTGCTTGTGCTGCGGGCGGCGCGGCTGGAACATCGCCGTCTGGCCGGATCGGCCGCCGCGCTGCGGCGGGAGAACGACCGGTTGCTCACCGAGGCCCGTCGCCTACGTGAAGACCCGCGCGCGATCGAGGAAGTCGCTCGGCAGGAACTGGGATTAGTCGAACCTGGCGAACTAGTATTTTTGCTGAACGAGTTACCGAGTATCCAGTCCCCCTAGTCTTGGTCGTCACATGATTTGTTTACATAGGTGCCGGCTATTGTGATTCGTTGACCGTGCTCCACTGCCATGCTATCATCCGGGATCGCGCGGCTGACGCGGGGTGGAGCAGTCCGGTAGCTCGTTGGGCTCATAACCCAAAGGTCGGGGGTTCAAATCCCCCCCCCGCTACCAAATCTATTTTTTACTAGTAGTTTTGAACAATCCGCCGGCCAGCGATCCGCCGCGTACGCCAGCGAAAATATAAACAACACGCAACACCGTCGTGTTTATATCAAACGGGCTGTCTGCGTAAGACTTCCTTACTTCGCAAGTTCGAGTGGGGGCAACGATCTGACAACCGCGCGAGTGTTGTAGGTCTCTCGGTAGCGGCGATATTCAAACGTGTCAGGGTAATGCTCAGGTGCGTCGTACGGGTACCCAGTCATGCGGTGGAACGGTAGCGGCTCGACCATGTCGGGGCTCGCCGAATTGATGTCCATCTCCTTGCTAAAACCGTCCGCCCGTAGCAGGAAGGTTCGCGTCCATCCATCTGGTAGAGCCTCGAGCGCCGTCGCATCGAATTCGACGGCGATTTCATCACCATCCCTGGCGATCACGAACATATCATCCGCCCGCGTCAACAACTCGCGAACATCGCCTTCACGTGTATACCGTCCGGTCATTGTCTTCCATGGAGACACGCTCGTCACGCGCGCATAGTCGTAGCTCAGGGGCCCAGTGCCGCCCGGTCGTACCTCGGCTGAAAATCCACGTGCCCGCAAACGAGCAGCGAGCGGGTCGAGTCGGTTTATTCGCACGTCGTTAGTAGTGGCACCGCGTGCGACCAGAATCTCATCCCAGTAGATCTCCATGTTCGTCACAAGACGGAGCTCGTGCTCCCCGGAACGAAGGTGCTCGGTGAGATCGACCACGATGGTCTGCGGTCGTCCAACCGGGAAACCAACGTCGACGGCGGCCACACGCCAGTTCCCGTGCTCGTCCTTAATTTCAAGCAATGGCGGAAACTGTGTCAAGCCAGCCTGATGCGCGGCAACGTTGTCGCTTGAGGGTGCATAATCGGTCCATCCCGTGAGCAATAAAAGCGTTTGGCCGCTTGTCTGGCCAAGATCGAGTGTAAGCGCGTGTGTCGACACGTGGCCGCGGAAAGCCCGCGTCTCGAAGTCGTCCGCGTACCGCCTATCGATTTTCGCGATTCGCTCGGTCACATCGTGGCCGTGATGGTCGGTCGCGCGCGCCGGAACCCGCGTGTCTCGAACGCCGTACAGCTGAAAGGGTTTCGGCGGATCGGTCCAGCCCTCATTTGGAAATACCTTGAATCCGCGAGGATGTGCGATCGCCACGAGCTCTAACCGATCAACGAAAAACGTCTCCTCGAGCTCGTTCGTTACACGAATATCAAGACGTCCGTCTTTCGACTGTAACTGATCGCCACGAATACGTACGTATTCCACCGGGTCGGACCGCATGTGCAAGCCAGGAGCCAGTAAGTAGCCCATCACGCCCCCGACTAAAAAATCGGTCACAAACTCGAAACGTTCCCCATTCCACGTATAGAGGAACGGACAGGACGACGGCTTTCGGTCAAGCTCCCGAATCGCTAGGGTTGACGGCAGGAAACTAAGCGGCGGTTCGGGCGCACCGGCCGGCCCGACCACTTCCGCCAACTCTGCCTGCAGAATCCCTGAGGGCCACACTACGCGCACGACGTCGGCACCCAGACGTTGACCGAGACCGAAGACGAGATCTGCGGGAGCGACGGCCGGGGTCGCCGCGGACGTCTCGAGCCGCGCGCTCAAGCTGCCAGCCCGAAGCTGAATCTTCGACCCGACCCCCAGTCGATTACTGGCGAGACCGCTGAGCTGGACGCGGATTGACCGGTTCCGCGTATCCCCGGCGTTTTGCAAAATTGAGAGCGGTCCGGACCCGGCGACCACAACGTCTGTGTCACCGTCGGCATCGAGATCGGCTGCGGCGACGGCGTGCGACGAACTGACCGTGGGTACGCTGGCACCCACGCCTGGCACGGCGTTGTTGGTCACGTCGGTCCACTCCTGCCCAAGGTTGCGGAGCAGGCGGGGTCCGGCAACCGACCACGTCAACAGATCTAGCAGGCCGTCGTTGTCGTAGTCGATGAACTGAGCAGCGATCGCGGCCCGTGTCGTATCCGGAGCCTGAACGAGCGTAAACCTTCCGCGCGAGTCGCTCATGGCGAAGACTCCGTCTTTTTCGCGCGCAAAAAAGATGTCTGGGAAGTCGTCCTTGTTGATATCGGCGGCCGCCACCGCAGTGACCTCGTCATCGAGACTACCGGCGACCGCCAGCCCGACTTCCGCCGCCACGTCGATGAACGTGCCGTCGCGCAGATTGGCGAGCAGCCGCGACGGCCCATCGCGGTTGACAATTAGTAGGTCGACGTCTCGCCGGTTGTCGAAATCGGTCGGGACGACGGCGATTGCATGGGAAGCACCCTCGATTCCCGCATCGCGTGTGATGTCTGTGAAGGTCCCGTTCTGATTGTTGCGCAAGAGTTGAAGCGGCGCGGGCGAAAATTCACGCGGGAAGACCAAGCCCCCACCGGCCGCACGCAGGCGCGTCTCCGTAATGTCAGCCAGCCCCGCGATAAGCAGATCAACATCGCCGTCATGGTCCACGTCGACAAACGCTGCCGCGCCAGGCAGGAACGGATACGCCGGTAGACCGACGGTGGTCGTCACGTCGATGAAGCCCCCGCTACCATCATTGCGGTAAAGACTACTACCGCCGTATCTGAGCACAAACAGATCAGGCGCGCGGTCGTTATCGTAGTCAGCCGTGATTGCGCCGATAGGAACGGCATCCGACGGGGGGTTGCCGAGCCCGGACGCGCCCGTCACAACCGTCCACATCTCTGGACCATCGTTGCGCACAAGCTGCTGTCCATCCGCCGAGGCAAGGAAGAGATCGAGATCCCCATCAGTGTCGAAATCAATGAGCGTTATCCCGCCGCCAAGTGCCGCGGCCAATGCCCGCACTCCGTCTTCGGTCAGCGCATCCAAAGAATAACGACGACCGAAAGGTGAGGTCGGGTCGCCGGTGCGCAGTGCCACCGCCTCGACCGCGACCGGCGTAAACGCCGTCGTTGGCGGCACAGAGTTGATGAGCTCCGGCTCCATGCCGCTGAACGCAATTGCTTCGGCGTAGCGGCCTTCCTCAAGATACCCAGTGCCGACCGTGACCGCGTAGTCAGTCGAACGTAGAGCCTGCGCCTGCTCGAGCATCTGCTGGCCCTCGGACATCTGCCCGATCCGAATCAGCGCGAGACCCAGATTGTAGGCGGCCGTGACATTGTACGGTTCGTCCGCGAACGCGCGACGAAGCACCTCGATAGCCGCCGGATAGTTGCGCGTCGAAATGTAGATCTGTCCAAGGTTGACGTTCGTACCAACATCGTAGGGATCGTTCTGCTGCACATGCAAAAATGCACGGATCGCATCATCGTCGCGGTTCTCGGCACGCGCGATCAGGCCGAGTAAATACGGTGGCTGGAGCGCCGACGGCAGCAGCCGGGCGGCCGCGGTGACTTCGTGGGTGGCGCCTTCGAGGTCCCGCGCGTAGAACAGGGCAAGGCCGAGGTTCACTCGGGCGACTGCGAGCGTGTCGTCGAGGGCAAGTGCCTCACGAAAGGCAGTGGCCGCCCGCTCGTATTCAAACTGTTCGAGTCGAGCCACGCCGCGATTGTTCGCGCGGTAGGCGTCCTCCCGTTGAGTAACATCTAGTTCTCGGCCTCCACAGACCGCCGTCAAGAGCACCAGGGCCATTAGAATCGCGCGTGCGAATAAACGGCCCGTCATTACTTTCCTCTTCTGATTGGTCTAGCGTCCACGACGCCCGTGCCTTCCTGAATCGTAACCTGCTGATCTGAGCGGAGGGTGTCGATTGTATCCACCACTCCACTGGGCCACGTAACGCGAACGGTGTCGACCATCGTCGCCTTGCCGAGACCAAACGTCAACGGTAGCTCGCTTTGCGAGGCGTAGCTCGACCCGGTCTTGACGATCTGCCACAGCGTTGCACCACCACGCACCGAGACTTCAACATGCGCGCCGATGCCGTCCCGATTCGAGACGGCGCCGATTGTCCGAACACGTAGAACATTGTTGGCATTGCCCCCGTCGTTACGAAACAGACGGGCGGTACCGTTATTGACTGTAACCAGCACGTCAAGATCGCCATCGTTGTCTATGTCGCCATAGGCGGCGCCCCGCGCAACCATCGGCTGCGCCAACGCGACACCTAACTCCGCCGTCACCTCCTCGAATCGGCCCTCGCCAAGGTTCCGGAAGAGATGCGGCGGCTGCGCATAGGTTACGCGCGACTGCACACGCTCAATATCGTCGGCTACATGGCCATTCGCCACGAAGATGTCAGGCCGTCCGTCGAGATCATAATCAAAAAAGAAACAACCAAAGGCCAGAGTTAGCAGCGATGCCCGACCGACCGCTGATCGCGGTGCTTCGTCGATAAACAGACCGCCTCCACCGTTGTGATAGAGTGCGATCATCTCGTTAGAAAAGTGTCCGACAACGAGGCTCGGCCGTCCTGAACCGTCGTAATCAGCGGTGTCAACACCCATCCCTGCGCGTGCGACGCCTGCCTCGCTAAACGCGACCCCGGTCACCACGCCAACATCCGTGAACGTCCCGTCGCCTTGGTTGCGGTACAACCGGTCTGGCTCCATATCGTTTGCGACAAACAGGTCCATCCAGCCATCGTCATCGAAGTCGAGCATGGCAACGCCGAGCCCCTTAGATGACGGGTCGTATAAACCCGCTTGGCCTGTCACGTCCTCGAACGTGCCGTTGCCACGGTTTCGGTAGAGCGTCGGACTTTGGCCCCTGTAAGACTCCGGCGTGCAGTAAGACTTGGTTTCGCCATCGAGCGTGCAAAACAGGTCGGTGTCTATGGTCCACTCGACGTAGTTCGCAACAAACAGATCGAGAGCGCCGTCCTTGTCATAATCGAACCAGAGCGCGCTCGTTGAGAATCCGCTATCGCCGACGCCCGCTTTAGCCGTCACGTCGACGAACGTCCCGTCGCCAACCCCCCTGAGTAACCGATTACTGCCAAGAGCGGTCAGATACAGGTCGACATGCCCGTCATTGTCAAAATCGGCAGCCGCGCCGCCCATGCCGTAGAACTCGATGTCGAGGCCGGACCGTGCTGTGATGTCCGTGAACGAGCCGTTGCCACCGTTTCGGTAGAGGGCCGGGGTCGAACCAACGGCCGCGCGTCCGGGCCAGTTCGTCGAGTTGATAAGCAGGATGTCCTGCCAGCCATCGCCGTCGGCGTCGAAAAATAAACCGCCGGCGCCCAATGTCTCGGGAAGGTACTTCTCCCCGAATGCGCCGCTGTTGTGGACGAACCGAATGCCGGCCTGCGCCGTAACGTCGGCGAAGTCAATACGCGGTGCGGCCAGCATGACCGCGAGGTAGAGGGCCCCGAGGACGAGAGCCAGCAGTGTTCGTACCATGATCCCGTTCAATCCTACGACGTGGGGCACTAACTATCGATGCTCGTGGACCGGCTGCCGCTCGTTGTTATCTTCCGGCGACCTGAGTCGGTAGAGACCAGTGATCGCCTGCGCGGCTTCATCTGCCTTAAACCGCTCGTAAAGTACCTGCTCGCGCACAGCAAGCATCGGGGTACCCGCACCACGGTAGGACAGCATTAAATTGTAGTGTGCTTGAAGATCTTCTGGATCGATGCGAAGCACCTTCTGAAATGTGACAATGGCCTCGTCAAACCGTCGCTCGAGGAACTGAATACGACCGATCTGGCCGAGCACGACGCGGTCACGCGGATATTGCTCGAGGGCGCGCTCAAGGTGAGTCAGCGCCTCATCGTACCGCCCAAGTGTCTTGAGTGCAGTGCCGAGAAAGAAATGTGCCCGTGCCAGACCCGGCGAGAGGTCGAGTGCCGCCTCGAGCAGCGGAATCGCCGACTCGACGTCACCTTCCCGAAGTAAGGCGCGCGCGACGTTTACCGGGCCGTCAGCGTAGGTCGAGTCGAGAGCCATTACCACGCGGAAGGCGGCCGCTGCACCTTTCAGGTCACCCTGCAGCAAGAGACCGATCCCATAGTCGTTCCACCTTTCGCGAACCGACAGGTCCAGAGACGGTTCAACGCCTGGCATCGGCGCATCGTTGTCGATTACCGAGATAGATGCTTCCGCCTCAGCCATGACTGTGATCGGGATGTTCGGGATTGTCTTCATCTGCCCCGACACTGTCGAGGTGTCGCCAGTGAAGGTCCACGAGCCATCGTCGTACGCACTAGCGACTCCTGGATTTGGCTGCGACGGGTTGCGGACACCGGCAAACGCCCATTGGGTGTACCACCAGGAAAATTTTCGGTGGTTGACCTTCGCGCGAAGGGTGATCCGATCGCCTGCATCCTCAGGGACTTGTAACCGGTAGTGGATAGTGTCAGCCGCTCCCGGCGGGATCAGCTGCACATAGGCTACCGAGCGCGTCATCCAGGCATTCCGTTTATTGATCAGGTTGCCATGCGCGTCGAGCTGTAAGCTGCGGTAGAAATGGGCGCCGGGATCGACCGGTCCTCGCCCCTCACCAGCCACGGCACCGCTGTGCAGCAGCACGCGCCCGCTCTCGTCGACCGCTTCGAACTCGACCCAAACATCAAAGGCGTCAACCGTGCCGCCAGGAAAGAAGTGTCCGACGTTGCGCGTGCGTACAACGACTTCAACGCGCACCGACTCGCCACGCCTGACGGTCACCGGCACGACGCCGATCGGAGCCAATACTTCCGCCGGCGGACCGACCGATGACACGCCAGACCGGCCAAACTGCATCGACTCCTCGCCGACGGCGAAGGTGCTCGACAGGGTGGGCTCCGCGGTTTGCCGCGGTCTCGGCACCGCGAGTGCCGGGGTCTCAGTAACGCGCGTGATACCAAAGACGTCAACCGAGATCTGGTCGTCGCGGAGAAAGTCCTCAACGACCCTCAATTGCTCAGCGTCGTTGTTAACGAACGGCAGAGCGGTGTTTGCCGCTGGGAACCGATGCGATCGCACATAGCCATTCTTTGCCGCCGGATCGTTCGCCCGAACGAGCGGCATGTGACAGTCGTTACAGGTCCGAGGCCGAGGTGGATAGTAGAACGACCGAGCGCCCTGGCCGGAGACCCCAGAAGCCTGCCAGTTGTCGTATTCGTTGAACCCGCGGATCCAGCGATAGCCGTTCACCGGAACGTCGAGGTGCACTTTGTGGCAGACCGAACAGAACTCCTCACTCCGCTCGCGGTGGAACGGCTTGATAAACGTGTTTCGGTGTGGCTCTGGCGCAAGGTACGTTAGTAGATCGTGTGTTCGTTGGAGGACGGGATTATCACTTGCCGCGATGTCGTGTAGCGGCGGATATTCTATGACGAAATCGCCTTGGCCCATTGTGCTTCCCACGTGGACGATCGAATGGCACGACGTACACCCGAGACCGGCCTGCGCTTCAGGCGTATCAATCTGCTCCCGGATGGGACGATCGAACCGGCCGTTAAAAAATACCGCGTGATCGTGGCAACCTGCACACCATTTCGACGGTCGCGTGCCAACCACGTCCTGCATGTACTCGATTGACTTCCGGTACCACTGGTTGTTGAACGACGAAAAGTGATGCGCTGACGAATTCCACTGCTCGTAGATATCAGTGTGGCAGCGACCGCACATGTCGCTGGTCAAAAAAAAGCTGGCTGGAATGAGACCTTGCCTCGTGGTATCGGCCGAGGATGGGAAGAACGGACTGTCTGGGCCTGGTCCCTCCGCCTCCATGCTGGCAGGTGGGACGATTGGATTTACGACGCGATACGTCTGGCGCCGCTCTGCCTCACGGCCCATCCGCGCGACGGTTGCTACCACCGCAGTGACGAGGACAACGGCGACACATGCGCGAATGCCCCAGACCATCTGTCTGCTTCCCCTCGCCACTCGCCAAAAATGAGTGGCCAGGAGCGCCGATCCGGCTGCCGCCGTCGCGACGTGGGTATAGATAATTAGTCGGTACTGACTTGTCGCACCGGTGACCAGCAAGGCAAGGCCCAGAAGGAGGCCCACGCCGACACAGGTGAGGCCCGCGCCAACAAGCAACCCAATAGGAGATCGGTGAAGCAGCACGTGGCGCGCGACGGCAAGCGCTAGCACGAGCCCAAGCGTTGGATGCAACGCAACGTTGGTGAAGTACCAGAGCGACGGACTGGGGACAGCAGCGAGGTACATCGAGTTCAACAGCAACGCGATGAAACCCGTAAAGAGGAGGCGTGGAAATACTGCCGCCATCACCACTCCTTCGTCCCAGATGTAGCCAGAAAATAAACAAACACAACATTCTACTCAGAAACGATCGAACAATAGCCCCTTTCAATAAAAAGACCCACAGGGAACTCGATACCCGGCCCAGCGGCTCGTTCTAGAATCGCGAGTGCGAGCAGAGAATTAGCGAAACGTTGTAGCTCAATGTCCAAAGCCTATCCGAGGAGTCTTGTGCGATGGGCCGCCAAAGTGATGGCTCCCCAGCAACCTCCAGAATGCTAACATCGGCCGTCTCACTGTGGGATAATGAGTGTTCTGTTTCTTCGTATTCCGACGCACTTGGTAGGTCGCCGAGAGCAGTCCGCCGTCGTATGATCCCCACGTCACGAATCCCGCTCCCCACACTTCGCGTGGTCGTGCTCCTCGCCGCCTGCGGCATCAGCTGTAACGAACCTCCCGAGCCAACCCGCCAGCCAGAGTCAAAAATTAACCACGAACTCGAGTGGTTTACCGACCAAGCCCAGGCGACCGGCCTCGACTTCGTACATTTTAACGGGATGTCAGGCGAGCTCTACCTGCCGGAGATTCTGGGCCCAGGCGTCGGAATGTTCGACTACGACAACGACGGCGACCTCGATGTCTATCTGGTTCAGGGCCAAATGCTCGGAACGGGCACGCTGCCGCTCACGCCCCTAAGCGGGTCGCAACTCATGGACCGCCTATACCGGAACGATTTGGAACTGCAGCCAGACGGAACGCGGACAGTGAGGTTCACAGATGTAACGGAAGAAAGCGGGATCCAGGCACGTGGATACGGCCAGGGCGTTGCGAGCGGAGACATCGACAACGACGGCTGGGTCGACCTGTACCTCACACGTATCGGGCCCAACCAGATGTTCCGGAACGAAGGAAACGGCACGTTTACCGACGTCTCGGAATACACCGGGACGGACGATCGCTTTTGGGGCGTTCCAGCCTCGTTTGTCGACCTCGATCACGACGGGTGGCTCGATCTCTTCGTCGGGAACTACGTGCACTACAGCGTCGAGACGCACGTTCCGTGTCTCAGTCCATCGGGGAGGCCAGACTATTGCACGCCGGGGGCGTTTCGCGCCCAGCCGAATCGGTTATATCGTAACCGTGGAAACGGAACGTTTGTCCCCATAACTGCCGCAGCCGGCATGGCGACCGAGTTTGGTCCTGCGCTCGGTATCGCGACCGCTGATGTTAACAATGACGGATGGATCGATATTTTCGTCGCCAACGACCAGCAGGAAAACCAGTTATGGGTTAACCAAGATGACGGCACTTTCACCAATAGAGCGTTGTTGGCGGGCGTTGCACTAGGTTCAGCCGGCGAGGCCAAATCCGACATGGGTGTCGACTTCGGCGATTTCGATAACGATGGTGACGAAGACCTGTTCATCACAGAGCGGACCGGTCAGGGAAGCACGCTCTATGTCAACGACGGCACCGGGCAGTTCGAAGAACAAAGCGCGCGCACAGGAATCCGCTACCCCAGTCTCCCGTATACCGGCTTCGGTGCAGCCTGGCTCGATTTCAACAACGACGGCTGGCTGGATATCCTGGCCGTCAACGGCTTGATCGCACAGAACCTCGATGCGCTGTCGCCAGACAATTCCTTTCCGTTTCAGCAGCGCAACCAGCTGTTCCGTAACCTTGGCAATGGGCAATTCGAGGATGTTACAGACCGGGCTGGCGCAGCCTTCGAACTATCGGAAGTGAGTCGTGGCGCGGCATTTGGAGACATCGACAACGACGGCGACGTAGACGTGTTAGTTGGCAACGATGCCGGGCGCGCCCGCCTGCTCATCAACAACATCGGCACCCGTAACCACTGGCTTGGACTGAGACTCGTGGGAGGCGACCCACCGCGCGATATGGTCGGGGCGCGCGTGTCGGTCAACCGGTCGACCGGGCCGACGCTCTGGCGCCGTGCGAGAGCCGACGGGAGCTACGCGTCGGCCAATGATCCACGGGTGCTCGTGGGTCTCGGCCCCTCAGCAGAGGCACCCAGGGTACGCGTCATCTGGCCAAGTGGGCGCCTTGAGGAATGGGCTGACGTGCCGGTGGATCGCTATACGACACTGACCGAGGGTAGTGGGCTATGAGAGGGCCTGTGCCGGCAGCTGGCCTAACCGTGAGTCTGTGGACGCTTGCCGCGCTGACCAGTGGCTGCGTGCAGTCGGACAAGGCTAGCTCGATCACCTCAGCCGATCTCGTGGTGCAGGAAGTAGCAGACAAACCAGCGTTACCCTCGGTTTCACTACCTGATCTCTCGCTGCTGGAGGAATCGGTACAGGAACAGATTCACGTTCGCTACGCGTCACTGCGGGAAATCGAAAACACCAGCGCGCGCCCCGTTGAGCTCGCCAATGCCTACGGCGCATTGGGCCTGGTTTTAATGGCTACCGAATACTACGACGCGGCCAGTGCCAGCTACTTGAACGCACAGGCGCTGGTGCCTGACGACATGCGCTGGCCCTACTATCTGGGACAGCTCTACACGATGACGGAAAATCGAGCACAGGCCGCAAAGTTTTTCGAGCGTGCGATCGAGTTGCAGTCGACCAACGTAGCAGCACTGGTCTGGCTCGGCCGTACTCATCTCGAGCAGGGCCGGCCGGAAGCAGCGACCCAGCTATTCAATCACGCCGTATTGCTCGAGCCCGGCTCGGCAGCGGCGTTGGCTGGTCTAGGACGCACGGCCCTGGTGAGACAGGACTACCTCACCGCGACGGAGTATCTAGGGCAGGCGCTGTCAATAGAACAGCAGGCGTCGAGTTTGCACTACCCCCTGGCGATGGCCTACCGAGCACTGGGTAACCTCGAGGCAGCCGAGACGCACCTGCGACGGCGAGGCGATGGCGAGCCTACCCTCCGCGATCCCTTAATGCAGGAGTACCACGACGTGCTACAGGGTGTGGTAGCTTTCGAGTGGCGTGGCGTTGAAGCGCTCAATGAGGGACGGTGGGCTGCGGCAGCGGAATTCTTTCGTAGAGGACTCACACTTGAACCTGACAACCCGTCTCTGCGGGTCTGGCTGGCATCAGCGTTGGTCCCCGAGGGTGACGTTCGCGGTGCTGTTGAGCAGCTCGAGGAGACGCTTCGGCACTCACCGGAGTTTCCAGAAGCGCATTTCGGCCTCGGGTCGATTCTGTTCTTGAACGGCCAACATCAGGAGGCAGTGGAACGGTTCTCAGACGCGGTCGCATCCCGACCGAACTATCTCGAGGCTCGGATCAGCCTGGCTGAAGCATTACGAGTCACCGGACGTCTGGAAGAAGCGCTGCCCCACTACGAGCAGGCAGTTGCAATCGATCCTCGCTTCGTCGAGACGTGGCTTGGGGGCGCGGACGCACTCATCCGCCTCGAGCGTTATCAGGCGGCCAGTGCATGGTTGACCGAAGCACGAAACATCCACCCTACCCGGCCAGAGCTTATGCAGCTCGACGAGATCGTCGCAGCGGCCTTGGAGGCACGGCACGCAGTTTGGCACTAGTGTCGGGTAGTCAGTGAGGCTCCGCGCCGTACTACAAGGACCGCTGACGAACCGACGTGGTCTCGAGACGGCTCGGAGTTCTTCTGCCGGTTCGGGCGCGCATAATGGCGGCCGGTGTTAACGCCGGCGTTACAGTCGCCATGCCCGCTGAGCCGTTGGATGCCACCTACCTTGCGCGGCCAGTCGGCGTACAGGGCTCGGTGAACTTCACCGAAAGTGAGAGGAAGGGCATGTTGAAGCGCTCAGCGTTGTCGGCGTCGATGTTCCTAGCAGCGACCGTTTCGATGGCCGCCCAAGCCCCAGAAGGACTTCCGAAGGTTCTGGTGATCGCCACCGGAGGAACGATCGCGGGCGAGCAGCAAGAGCCTGGCACTCTCGGGCGGTACGACATCAAGAAGACGGCAAGCGAAATCGTAGCCTCGGTTCCAATCATCGCGCAGTACGCGCAGGTCAAGACCGAGCAGTTCTCGAACATTCCCAGCCCGGCTATGACTCCGGATCACTGGCTGAAGCTCGCTCGCAGGATCAACGAGCTGTTCGAGGCACAGTCGGACCTCTCTGGGATCGTGGTCACACACGGCACGGCCCGACTCGAGGAAACCGCGTTTTTCCTCCACGTCACGGTCAAGTCTGACCGTCCGGTCGTGGTGGTCGGGGCGCAGAGGCCCCCAACAGGGATCAGCCCCGATGGCCCCCTCAACCTGCTCTCGGCGATCCGGGTAGCAGCCTCGCCGAAGGCCAGGGGCATGGGAGTTATGGTCGTAATGGACGACCGGATCCTGTCTGCCCGGGACGTGAAAAAGGCGTACGCTAGGGGAGGAGGTTTTGACACCGGGGAGATGGGCATGCTTGGCGTCGTGGCCGAAGACAGCCCGGCGTTCTTCTACGCACCGGCCAAGAAACACACTGCAAATTCTGATTTTGATGTCTCGAAGATCTTCTCACTTCCGAAGGTGGAGATCAGCTACTCCTATGCTGGAGCCGAGGGTATTGTCGACGAGCGCGCGAAAGGAGTCATTGTGACCACCACCGGCTTTACTCCGGGTGAAAGGGAATACTACGCAAAGCTTCGACGGCGCGGCACGATGATAGCGACTGCGTTCCCATCTGGCGAGCAGGCTAGCTCGCAACAGGAAGGCAAGGATCAGGAGTTGCTAACCGTGATCAGCTCGTCGCACCTGTTCCCGACAAAGGCGCGGATCCTGATGATGCTTGCTCTGAGCATCACCGACTCCCCAACGGAGATCCAACGGATCTTCAGTGAGTACTAGGACGTCAAGATCAACCAGTTTAATGGGAGAAGAAAGGTGAAAGCACTCGACTTGACCTGCTTAGTACACCGTT
Source organism: Vicinamibacterales bacterium (assembly GCA_965197375.1). Taxonomy (GTDB): domain Bacteria; phylum Acidobacteriota; class Vicinamibacteria; order Vicinamibacterales; family UBA8438; genus CBDAMZ01. The sequence goes on along the minus strand of CBDAMZ010000006.1, from coordinate 82,872 downwards.
TCATAAGTTCGTACACGTATTTCTCATGCGGCGATCGAGTCTGGCTTCTGGAGCGCCAGTTTGGCGAGCAAACGGGCCAAGTCGCGCCGCGTGAAGGTCCACTCGAATGGTCGGGCCAGCGATTGATAGTGACGCTGAAACGCCAGGACCCGGGTCTCCACGTCGGCCAGGGAATCGAAGTCGTTCGGCGTCAGGACCTTGCGTTGCACGATCGAGAAGTAGGTCTCGATTTGATTGAGCCAACTGGCATGGACGGGCCCGTGCACGAGCACCAGATTCGGATACTGCCGCTGGAGTCGTTCCACGGCGCGCGCACCGCGGTGCGACGAACCGTTGTCGACGACCAGAATACGCGCCGCGCGTCGCGATAGGGCGGAAGCGTCATGACTTGCGCGACTAGGCGGTCGAACGGGGCAATCCCGGTGGTGGGCTCGCAGCGGCCAAAGAGCCGGGCCTGATGCACATCCAAGGCGGCCAAGTACGCCCAGGCTCCGGCGCGCTCGTATTCATGCTCGACCTTCATCAGGGCCCCGGCCCGGGTCGGCTGCGTCGCGTGGCGGCGGCGGCGCGCTTGAATGCTCGTCTTCTCATCGGCAGAGATCACGAAGTCGTCAGCGGTCAGGGGGCGCTCCTCCCAGACGCGCTCGTAGAGGTCGAGGATCCGCCCGGCCTTGGTCGCAAACTCCGGATCGCGCGGAAAGATCCAGCTCCGGTGGAACCACGGCCGAATCGCGTCGTCGTGCAGCCAGCGCCAGATCGTGCTGCCGCTGATGGATGCCACCAGCCCGGTCCGCTGGGTTTCGGCGGCCAACTCGCTCATGCTCCACCGGGCCAGCGGGCGCTGGGCGCGGGCAGGCAATTCACACGCGAGGGCTTTGACGGTGACGACGACTTCTGGGGGGAAAAGCCCGGGGACGTCCCGAGCGTGATTGATCCTCCAGCCCGGGGAGCCGTTCTTTAAAAAAGCGTTTTCGCCAGACCGAGACCACTTCCCGCCGGGTCCGCAAGCCGCGGGCGATCGCCTTATTGGACCAGCCCTCGGCCGCCAGCAGGATCATCGTGGCGCGGAGCACCTCGAAATACGGGCGCGTGTATCGTGCCGCCCGGTCGATCAACGTCCGTTCTTCGGCGGCCGACAGCACAATCCGATAGGGGCTCTGCCGAGGCATCGTTTACGGCGCCACTCCGTCTGGAGTACGGTGCCATATTTTGGCGCTCAGTACAAGAGGAAAACGTTAGCGTATTTATGAAACGGTGTACTAAGGCTTGTCTGGCCAGTTCGGCTATCCGTTGTCGTGACGTGGAGACGGGACCCACCCGCGGTGTGTTGGCCGTCTTTCCCTCCAACGGTGCCCCCTGCCGATGCCCCCTTCCCTCCACGGGGTCTCGTGGGCTCAATTTCCCCGCTTCGGCGGTACTCTGAGACACGCCGACTCCTCGCCGCCCATCCCCCCGCGCTTCGTTGCCTTCGCCCGGCGGTACCCTCCGAGCACCTGCGGTTCGCTCCCCTTTCGTCGTCGAGAACGTCTGTCCGCACCAGATGCACCGGGAGCGACGCCGTTTCCCGGCTGTGGGTCTGTAGAATCCGTAGCGGATGATGCCTGTGGACTCGACGTTTCCGTGCAACGAACACGTGGGGTTGAGACAGCGTGGTTTCTTCACTGTGCGGGCCTTGTCGACGAGAGTGCTGAGGCGCTCACATGTCGGCCCAAACTGTAGCATGTAGGTGGGTTAGGGACTGGACGCCAACAGTTGACTGCGGAAGCACCAAACCACGGGTGACGAGCCGCTTCGGCGCGTCGATTGGTGCGGGCGCGCGAAAATCGGTCACGATTTGCTGCTGCTTCCGAGCGTCGCGGCGGCGATTCGGGACTCCGATGGGCGGCTCCTGCTACAGGAGAAAGCGTCCGGTAAAGGATGGAGCTTGCCGGCTGGGGCGATCGAGCCGGGTGAGAGCCCTACCAAGCGGTCAAGCGCGAGGTCCTTGAGGAAACCGGACTGACACATGAGCCGCTTCCCTTGCCGTTTGCGCACTGTCCGGAGAGTAGCCAACAACGAGCCGCGTGCTCAGGGAGGGGGCGACCATGATGTCGCGGCCGGCCGTCGGATTCGTAATGCTGGCCCTAGTCCTGCTGCCGGGAAACGCTGCAGCGCAAGACTGGGCCACCTCGCTGGACGAGCTGCAGCGCTCCGGCGAGCTGCGGCCTGGAGACGGGGTCTACATCACGGACGCCGCCGGGTGGCGCGTCAAGGGCACTATTAGTGACCTGTCGTCGACCGGGCTGGTGGTTACGGACGGGCGGGCCACCTGGACCTTGGCCGATACCGAGGTTCGCAAGATCGAGCTCCAGGATCCAGTGGACAGTGGCATCTGGGTCGGAGTGGGCATTGGACTCGGTGCCCTGGCGACTGTCCTGTTGTTCACGGGCGACATCGGCGAGCAGCGACTCGAGGCGTTGGGATTTCTGTTCGTCCCTCTAGTCGGAGGCGGTGCCGCCGTCGGAGGGGTTGTCGATGCAGTCACGCACAAGACCATTTTCCAGGCGCCCGGCTCAGCCCGGGTGGCCGTGTCACCGATGCTGGCAAAGGACCAACTCGGCGCCCGAATGTCTGTGTCATGGTGAGTGAACTCGGTCGGGACCGAGCAGACAATGTATTGAAAGATCGCAGCTAACGCCAAAGGCATCGGCCGACGCGCGCGTCGCAGACGACAGCACGGCAGACAGCACGACGCACGCAACGAGCACGGTGCGGATCATGGTCGCCTCCGAAATGAGTGGTGACACGAACCGGCCGATAGCCGGCTGCGATGACGACCGGCTCAGATCAGAGGGGGGCGGCCCGCGAAGCGGGGGCTGTGCGGCCCGCGCCCGCGACAGTGCCCCGAAGCCGTCAACGAACGTCCGCCGTACCGCGTCGACGGGAGGCGCATGGCGAGAGACGCGGGCAGGGGGTGCACACCCCGAGCGGGCCCATTGGCAGACCAGACACTGCGGCTGGGGCGGCGGGGCGGTCGACCCGTCACCTCCGACCCGGTGTGCCGACGCGTCGTGCTCGATATACGCGGGCGCGCGCGCCGAACCGGTGTGGGCGTGGGTTGGTGTTTCGACGGCGTTCGCCCCCACCGAATAGAAAAATTGCCTCACCCGAGGCGCGGGCCGGCGCGTGCGTGTGTTCGGCCGCGTCGGCTCACCCCGTCGCCGCGTGTGCCACGATCGCGGGCCGGGCCGGCCGTGTGGCCTAGGCGCGAGCCGCAACGCACAGACGGGCGGTGTCCGGCCCCCGCCGCCCCCGCCCCGCGGCCGCGAGCCGGGCCACGCACCCTTACGCGGTGCCGCGGCGCCGACCGCGTGGGGCCGCCGACGGGCTGGCGCCTGCTGCGCCAGATAGGCGACCAGCTGGTCCCCGGCGTCGAGCAGTTCCTGCTCATGAATAATGTTGTAACGGTCGAAGATGGCGCGGCTCTTGTGCCCGGTCAGGAGCATGGCGACGCGTTCGGGGACGTTCGCGCGGATCAGGTTGCGGGCGGCGGTGCGCCGGCAATCGTGGAGGAAGCGGGTCGGCACCCCGGCCGCCTGGCAGGCGGTGCGCCACGCCGTGCGCCACCGGCGGACGGGGATCCCATCGCGGTGGAAGACGAGCGGGCTCTCGGGGTCGCGGCGTGCCCGCCGCCGCGCCAGGGCCTCGGCAATGGGGTGTGAGATCGGGAGCATCCGCCCCACCAGCGTCTTCGAGCGCGCGGGCGAGAGCCCGATGACGCCGCCGGCCTCGTCGATCTCCTCCCAGGTGAGGCCGAGGATCTCGTTCTTGCGCCAGCCGGAGTAGTAGGCGAGGTCGAGGATGTCCTGCCACGGGACGGGGAGATGGGCGCGGACGGCGAGGTATTCGGGGTGCTCGAAAAAGCCCTGGCGGGGGGGATTCTCGCGGAGCCGGTCGGGGAAGCCGGGCACGGTGTCGAGCCAGCCCCAGTGGACAGCGAGGGTGCACATGCGGTGGAGGGCCGAGGTCTCCCGGTTGATGGTGCCGGTGGCCGCCCCGGCGGTGCGCCGGGCGAGTTGATACTGGCGGATCTGGTGCGTGGTGAGCGCGGCGGCCCGCGCGGCGCGGCCGAAGAAGGCGGTGAGATGGGCGACTCGGCCGCGGGCGGTGCTGCGGGACCGGAACTGCCGGACCTGGTAGTCCTGGAGGTAGGCGTCGCTGAGATCGCCCAGGGTCGGCCCCTGGGGACCGACCGTGCGCGGCGGCGGCGCCGTTGCGCGTGCGTCACCGGGGGTAGTGGTCGAGCCGGTCTCGTGCGGGGTCATGGACTCGGTTCCTTCTTGTGGTGGCGGCCGCGGGCAGGCGGCGTCCGTCCACATTCGCTCTGGGGGGCGCGACAGGCAAGTGAAATGTGCGGAGGCGACGGGACGGCGATGTGTGGGGAGCCACGAGTGGCGGCCGAGTGCGCATATACGGAGCGCGAGGTCGGCCGGTGCTCCCGCCCCACCGTGCGGCCCGGCAGGAACGTGAACGACGAGCGCGACCACGGCGACGGCTCCGACACTCGCCCGCGCGGCCGGCGGACGAGCGGCTCGCTGACCGAGACCCGCGTCCGCGACTGGCAGTACTGGCCGGAACGGTTCGACGGGTCGAAGGACCGGACCATGAATCCCTGCCCGCTGGACGGGACCGACCAGCGGGCCAGGACCGTCCTCGCCGCTGGCGTCGAGCCAGACGGACCGGTCGACGCCGATGGCGATCAGGCCCGTGTCATCGACGATGCGCGCCACCCGGCCTTCCTGTCAGGTGGCGAGGCGGCACGGCCGTGGGACGCGGCCACCGGGGCGCTCGTGCGACGGCCGCGACGCCGCCGGTGCTTGTGGCCGAGGCTCGTGGCCCCCCGCTCCCATGATCCCGACGCGGCCTGGCGGGTCAACGGTCTCGCGGCCAAGGATGGGATCGAGCCATCGGGTCCGTGAGAAGCCACCGGCGCGTCATCGTTGAGGAACCCGCCCAGTCGCGGGCCGGCACCGGCGGCGGCTGGTGGGGCGCGCTGGGGCCGCCTGGCGCACCAGGATCCGTCTTCGAGACCTCCGTGAACGCGTCGAAGAGCGGCCAGTTGTCCAGGAAGGGCTCGATGTGCGTTTCCCGGAGCGCCGTGTGGAAGGAGTCGGCCCGCTTGGGTCGCCGACCACCGTGGCGCTCCAGGTAGCCCCGGTAGCCGTTAATGAGCACGCGCTGGAGTTCCAACCAGCGGAGCACGTAGAAGCGGTCCGTTCCGTACCTGTGGAGTCGAACGCACACGCAGATGAGGTCGCCGGCTAGAGCGGGAGTCGGTTGCCCCATCGTCTGCGCTCCGGCCTGGCAGCGCACGTCCGCAAATGTCCGGATGTCGAACTGCCATGAGGGTCCGGCGATCGCCTTGACTTGGACGAGCGCCGTCTGCCCACAACCTCCCGCCGCCACGATGTCGTAGTCGGGCACGTTTCCGGCGAACGTGGCGGTCAGCAGCCCCCGTCGCGACAGCTCGGCGGCGACCCAGTACTCGCCGACTTGCTTCGTGAGTTGGACCTACCGGCCGGTGGCCATACGGGTCGGAGCATAGAATACGTTCTATGGTCTGGTCCAGCCGTTCCCTCCACGATGCTCAGTCGTGGACGGCGTGCGTCGGGCGCTCGGGCAGCAGGTGCGCAAGCTCAGAACCGCTCAGGGTCTGTCCCAAGAGCAGCTGGGCGAACGCGCCGATCTGCACTGGACCCACATCAGCGGCATCGAGCGGGCCCAGTACGACCTGAAGCTCAGCACGCTGACCCGCGTGTCACGCGGCCTCGGGGTGAGCTTGTCGGCTCTCTTCGCAGGGATTGTTGCGCCGCGAGCACGTCGGAAGCGTTCACCCACCGTGGCCACGGGTGTGCGTTCCTCGCACCGAGCACGTCGGTGATCGAGGGCTCGTTCGACATCAGCGAGATCGACATACACCTGTGCCGAGGGTGCGCGGTCGCCGCCCCGGAGTCCCTGGCGTCGTATCGATGTCGGTGCCGCCGCACCCGCACGGTGTGCGTGGGGCCACGCGAGAGCGTGGGCGGCACGGGCGGCGTCGTATCGCGCGAGCGGACGAGACCCGGGGACGGCGACCCGATGGGCGCACGAGCGGTGACGTGTCTGTGAAGCCGACGCATCCACGCTCTGGATCATGTGCGTCGGCGAGTCGCTTGACTGGGGTGTCGCGGACGACAGGCCGGTGACCATCCGGGCAGAGGGCCTTGGTCTCTCACGCACGGTGTGTGGTGGCTGGCGTCGGACCGATGTACCGGCGAGGCGCTCATCCAGGAGCGACGCTCCGGCGCCGTGGCCACGCTGTCCGCATCTCGCGGGACATCGTGTTCCGTGGACGTGGCCGAGTCCGTCGTCCGCCGCATCCATTTCGGGTCGAACGACTGTGTGATCCTTTCGCATTTCTATTAGGGGTGACGGGAACGCGACTGTACCAACGGGGGCGAGACAGATGGTCGGTGTCGACTCTCTACGCAGGACACGTCGCAGCGCGTAGAGTCTCTCTCTGCACATGACGGCCAGCTGGTTCGAAAAGTTGATGGGTTTTCCCGAAGGTTCCTACCAGGAAACGAAAAGGAACCTCGAGATCGTCGGCGAAACGCTTCGTTCCAGAGTTAACGGTCGTACGCATGCCATAGGAGAACTGGAGACACCGTCATTGGGAGAGTTACGTCACCACGCCGCAAGCATGGTTCGCCAACTCCCCGGGAGGCTTCGCGTGTCGACCGTCGTCGGTGACGTGGGCCGTCTGCATCGTGAATCAACCACGAAGAACGCCCTGTTCCAGGTCGCGTCGCAGTTCAACCTGCTTGAAATGGTCGGACCCGACGTCACGCCGGAAGATGGGGTGACCCGCTACGTGTATGACCGCACCCAGGGTCCCGCGTGCGCGCTCGCTGCGGGGCCTGCCACCATCTACCGGAACTACTGCGCGCCGGTTGATGGCCACGCCGGTCAGACGCGAGACCGACAGATTGACTGTTTGAGCGATCTCGGCACCGCGCTCGGGAACCGGAGCGGCACGCTGTGGACGATGCGCAACGGGTACGCGCTCTGCACGGCAGAGGGACTGGCCGCGATCAGTCGGATACTCAAGGATCGTGCCGCCCCGGAGCGCGACTCGCTCCGCGACCTCTTGCGCGTGGGCCTTCACTGGCGCGTGCAGGTCACAGGCACTAAGAGAGACAACCTCCTCGTGTCGCAGGCATTCTGCTCTGCCCTCCCGGTGAGCCACACGAACATCCACACCCATCGCTGGACGTCCTTTGCAGCGCTCGTCCTCGAAGGTGCCTACGAAGCCACCCTGTGGGCCACCGTCATCAACGCGTCTCGCCATGCCTCGAACATCGTGTTCCTCACGGAACTGGGCGGCGGTGCCTTTGGCAATGAACACGCGTGGATTCATAGAGCCATACGGCGCGCTCTCCAGATGGTCGAGGAGGTGAATCTTGACGTCCGTCTTGTGAGCTATGGAGCGCCCGCGCCAGCCCTGGATCGGTTGGCCGGCGATTTCGCGTGAGACACTCGTGCCTATCGCAATCGTTGTCGGTGCCTTCCGCCACGTCAGCAGCGGGAACACAACCGGCCCTTTCGCTACACGAACCCCTCCTCGACGAGCTGGTTGCCCGCTGACGTAACCTCGTGCCGCTGACCGGACCCGTCGGCGACACGGCACCAGCTTTCCGAGACCAGCTTGACCCGACCCCGCGTCGTCTCTAGCCAGTAATTGAACCCGCCGTACATGCCGGGCACCTGGAACCACATGCGCGGCCGGTCCAACTCAAGCAACGGCTCTAACTCCGGGAGCCGTAGCGACTGCTTCTTCACCAGATCATCGACACGGCCGCGGATAACTTGGTGGAAGTGGACTTGCACCTTGAGGAGCACGCCTATGGGAACGTGGTGCTTGTACTGCGGGGCCAACACATCGAGCAAGTGCCTGTGCCCCTGCCGCTCGGCCACATCGACCGGCCGCTCGCCGCGAGCGTTCTGGAGCGTTCGGAACGCTCGCATTCCGATCAGGCGCTGGGCGACCTCGATAGGAGCACCACCGTGCGCAGGCCTGATGCAGTGGAGCATACCAGGACACCCCATCGGGTCGAACGGTGTTGACCAGCTCTTCGTCCTCAGAAAGAAGGTCGAACACGCGTGGCCAGTTATAGCTCTTGGCCGCATCGGCGAGGGCGTGGCGGTTCTGGGTCGCATCGTTGTGCAACGCCCCCGCCCGAGTAATTCCATCCCAGACGATATCCACGAGCGCCCTCCCTGCCCTGACGCAACCTACTGGTTGCTTCGATCACGGTCGCAGCTCACAGCTCACCAATTCTGCCTCCCGCTCGCCGATCCTCTGGGCACGACGAACGCCGATGTCCTTGCCATTGTGATGTATACGACCTGGCTGGACAGTGACAATGTCGCTCATCCGAGCTTCTCGCGGAGCGCTTCGGAGGGTGTTTTGCCCTGGAACGCTCCGTGCGGGCGTTGGTCGTTGTAGAAGTTCTCCCATTCGACCAGCTTCTCACTGAGATCGACGTCACCCGTGTACGTCAGTAGCTGATAGAACGCTTGCGTGTCGGTCCGATGCGACCGCTCCACCTTGCCTTGGAACCGAGGCGATCCAGCAACCCCCCCCACAAGAGGCTCCGCTCTCCCCGGGCGTTCCAGGCTCTCCACGATGCGTGGGCCTTCGAGCGGCACCTACGTGATGGGCATCTCGCGACCGGCTGATCCTGAGCCAACCTCCGCCTCGAGCCGAGTGCCAGGCACGAGACTGTCCCTCCGCCAGCGTGACCATCGTGGCCCGGCCTAAGGGCGCCACCAGACAGTCCGCCGGCGGCCCCGGCCGTAGCGCCCAGAGGACCCACCGCGGCGGACATCTGCGGAGTTACGGGCTGCCGGTCCGGCGCCGCTTCGTCGGAAGGCTGCGGGTCGGCGTCTGGATCTCCGAGTACGAGTGGGCGTATCCGGTTGGGCTACCGCCTCGGCGTCCTCGGCGGGGCGGATCCGACGGTCGAGCTCAGCGGCAGGGCTGAGCGGCGGGAGCGCCCGCGCGTCAGTGGCACGAGATCGCCGGCGCCGATCAGCGAGTCGGCGGGTAGAGCACCGAGCCGCGGCTAAATGTCAAGCACACAAGGGACATCCCCCCACGAATAGACTAGAGTTCGTGGACACGCTCTGTCGACTCATCGTCGAACACACAAATGAGTATGACTACCCCGCTTTGCGCATTGACGTTGGACCAGATGGCGATTCCGCACTCGCTTTCGGTGATGGTTTGTTTGGCACCTTTGTGTCCACGCGTGAAACGACCAAGTCAGCGCTGGGCGTACACCATCAAGAACTCCTGCATCACGCATCTGCGGCTATGAACCTCGCGGGACTCGCCTCCGTAATCTATTGGGGTTACGCAACATTCAGCGACGGCTATGCTCGCAATACGGTTCGTTGGTTCCTACGCGGACGTGGAAAAACCCCTCCAGTAAATCGCCATGAGGCGAAACAACGGGTCAACGCTGCACGCGCATCTATCAGGCAGCGACGCTACGGTGCGGCGCTTGGACATATTGGGCACTTACCGCAATTGGGCCAAACTCCGTTCGCATCGAAAGTCGTAGCTTTTCTGGCGCAGGGGAATGCGGGCGTCTATGACGCTCAGATCATGCGAGGCCTCGCAGAGCATCCCGTGCTTCATCGAAGCGACATGTTTGAAGAATGCAAACAGGGGGTCGGGGCAACATCGTCGCCAACGATTCAGAAGCGCTACAACATATGGTGCAATGCCCTTCACGCACTCGCGGAAAAGACGAATCGCGCCGGACGCGTCAGGACACTGCGGCCCTTGGATGTAGAGCGGGCAATCTTTGCGGCCCTGAAAGGGCGTTCCAAAACTCAGTGACGAGCCCGTAAGGTGTGGATCTCCACCGCCGCTGACGCAGAGAGACACGACCCACAGTCATCGCGGCACAGATCAGGTGCACTAGGCGTTGCTCGCTGGCGTCAGTCGTCATGCGGCCTGGCCTCCAAGCATGTCAGGGAGATGTGTGCGGTTTGGATCAAGGGAACCAAGGGAACGAGGGCACCGGAACCTGCGCGTACCTCCAGCCGTCGATTCCAAGCCGCAGCCGGCACGACGCCCTGGGCGTGATCCCTCAGACATCGGTCCCAATCGTCTCCAGAGTGGAATGCCCCGTAGCCCATTTCATCGGCGTTCAGGAACCCGAGATACACCAGGACCACGGGTACACCAAGATCCGCCAACTTCCAGGCCCAGGCGAATCGGTTGGACATCTGGTAGTGGGTGTCGGTGGTGAGGTGCCAACCCTGAGCCTGACCGCCGAGTCTCGTGTTCGCCTCGGCGATCGCCGCCCGAATACGCTGGTCGTTCTGTGCGCTGTTCACGGATGGACGTTTCGTCAGTGTCTTTCCAGCCGCAGAGAGTTCACTGACGTGCGCCTTCGCTTCCACGAGCAGTAGTCCCTGTTTCTGGCCTGCCACCTGGCAGGTGCTGACCAGATCCCAATTGGGCGTATTGGCTCGTCTCGGCACGGCCAGCCACCACTGCGCGAGGGCAGCACGGCGATCGGCCGTCAAGAACTGGTCGGCGTATCCAAACTGCGCCTCGGCCGTGTGTTCAAACCCCTCCGGCATCCAGTAATCACTTGAGGCAACGCTGGAGAACGGTGCCACCAGATCCGCCAGTCTTGCAGCGACGGCATCGTGGGGACCGTGTGTCAGCCAGTGACATCGTGGCTTGCTGCCGCGACGCGCCGTTGGCTTCAGTCGTTCAAGCAGAATACTCATAAGGCGGGCGCTCTCCAGTTTCCGGTACTCGCCGCAATCTTGGCACATTGAGGTCGAGCATAGTAGCGCCGCGGCATGGTCAGCCCCGGAGACACGTGGCACCTCGACGAATTCTTCATCACGATCCAGGGGTCGCCACCAGTGCTTGTGCCGCGTGGTCCGGTCGCTCCTCCTGGAGGCCATTGCGCCGAACACAACTATTCACGTCTTTGATCCGGATCCTGCCGTCGCTCCTCGATTCCGTGAGCACCTGAAACTCGATGTTCGTTCGTACCCTGGCATTCCCGGTGGAATCGATGAAATCGCCGGTGTGCTCAAACGTTCTTCCCATGAACGAGGACGCGCCGCCCGGGTCTGCCCGCCTTTTGGGCAGGCTCTCACCGGCCACCGTGACGTGGCCCGCCGTTGCGAGAGCGTGGCGCTCGCCTTCGCGGAACGGACCCGCTCACTCGGACCTGCGAGCTAATCGAGGAGGCTGGCGTTACGTTGCCGGCATGAGCGAGACCCGGATGGGCCCGCGCCGGACCGGCGGCTGCCGGCATGCTCGTGAGGAATCGCGGCGGTCGGGGTCTCGTTCTTCGGACGGGCCTGGAGCCCAGATCGTCGCATCACTGAACGTCACCGCCACGGTCGTGATCGTACGTGATGGGCATGGTTGACTTACATAGAACCACACTGTATACGTCTGCAAGGAATGGATGTCGGCAAGGACCTCGTCGCGGCGTCGGCCACGCCGCTGGTGTTAGCCATCCTGGCTGACGAGGACAGCTACGGCTACGCGATCCTCAAGCGCGTGCGCGAACTGTCGGGCGGCCACCTGCAGTGGACCGACGGCATGCTCTATCCCGTGCTGCACCGCTTGGAGCGCCTCGGCTATGTGAGCGCCCGGTGGGGCACGTCGGAAAGGGGCCGGCGCCGGAAGTACTACCGCATCACCCGGCCGGGGCGAGCGCACCTGGCGGCCCAGCAGAAGCAGTGGCGGGTGGTCGATGCCACGCTGCGAGGCATCTGGATGGAGGTCTCCCTGACGTGACGACCTTCCAGGGAGGGGAGGCGCTCAAGGCGCAGATCGCGCAGTGGCGGGCGTTCCTGCGCCGCCGTCAGGCCATCCATGGCTCCGACGTCGAGGAGCTGGAAACGCACCTGCGCGATCAGGTGGCGGCGCTCGTCGAGGCCGGGCTAGCCGACGACGAAGCGTTCCTCGTGGCGGTCAAGCGCATGGGGAATCTCGACGCGATCTCGCGCGAGTTCGCCTACGAGCACTCCGAGCGCCTGTGGAAGCAACTCGTCGCCGCGCCCGAGCCCGACGACGCGTCCGACCGGCTCGCCCGCTGGGAGTTCGCCGTTGTGCTCGGGTTGGCGGTCGTCGCCGCGGTGGCCATCAAGCTGCCGGTGCTGTTCGGTCTGGGCATGGATCCCGACGAAGAGCTCGATGCCTTCTATTGGCGGAACTTCAGCTTCTTCGTGCTGCCGCCGCTTGCCGGCTACTTCGTGTGGAAGCGACGGTTCCAGCCGTCCGGGGCGTGGTGGCTCGCGGCGCCCTTCGTGGCAGCGGCCGTCGTGGTCAACGCCTATCCATTCGCCGCCGACGCCGACACGTTGTGGCTCTCTGTCCTACACCTACCGATCGCGTTGTGGCTAGTCGTCGGCGTGGCTTATGTTGCCGGCCGCTGGTGGGCGGGCTCGGAACGCATGGACTTCGTCCGCTTCTCGGGCGAGTTGTTCATCTACTACGCACTGATCGCGGCTGGCGGGGGCGTGCTCATCGGGTTCACGACGATGATCTTTGCCGCTATCGACGTCGACGCCGAGGTGCTGGCGTTCACCTGGCTGCTCCCCTGCGGGGCGATGGGGGCCGTCATCATCGGCTCGTGGCTCGTGGAGTCCAAGCAGAGCGTCATCGAGAACATGGCGCCCGTACTGACACGTGTGTTCGCCCCGCTGTTCGCGCTCCTGCTGCTGGCGTTCCTCGGCGCCATGGCCTGGACGGGCAACCCGATTGATGTCGAGCGCGACATCCTCATCGCCTTCGACCTGTTGCTGGTGCTCGTGACGGGCCTGCTCCTCTATGCGGTTTCGGCGCGCGATCCGGAGAGGCCGCCCGACGTGTTCGACCGTCTCCAGGTGCTGCTGGTCGTGAGCGCGCTGCTCGTCGATGCGCTGGCGCTGGCGGCCATCGCCGCGCGCATCACGGAGTTCGGCTTCACGCCCAACCGCGTGGCCGCGCTCGGCGAGAACATCGTCCTGCTGGTCAACCTGGCGTGGTCGGCGTGGCTGTACGCGCGATTCCTGCGCCGCCGGGGCGAGTTCGCGGCGCTCGAGCGCTGGCAGATGGCCTACCTGCCCGTGTACTCCGTCTGGGCGGCGCTGGTCGTCGTCGTGTTTCCCCCGCTGTTCGGCTTCGCCTGAAGCTCAGGCTGAAGGTGCGCGAGGCCCTTGGTTCGATTACGATCGGGACGTCACTGAACAGGCAGGTCTTCCTAGTGAGGAGCGTCGCCACAATGTTGCCACGACTGGGGTCGCTCGGGGGGACTCCAGGAGACTGGAGGGGACAACCGCATGGCTGGAACGTGATGATCGACAAAGACTTATCGCCAGAAGTCCTTTACCATCATTAACTTAGCAAATCACGTGGTTCGGGTTCGACTCCCGCCGCCACGCAACGGCGAGCCGGTGCCTGGGGGGGCGCGTCCTTACGCGGTGCCGCGTCGCACGAGGCGAAGGGACGGAGCGGGGCGTGGAGCGGCGGTGCCGGCTGGGTGGGGCCGCCGCCGGGCTGGAACCACCTGCACCTGTTGCGCCAGATACGCGACCAGCTGGTCCCCGGCGTCGAGCAGTTCCTGCTCGTGGATGATGTTGTAGCGGTCGAAGATGGCGCGGCTCTTGTGCCCGGTCAGGAGGCACTGTCAAGTTAACTAGCCTGGACCAGGATGAGGCAAACTAATCAGAGGATCAGGCCGCGGTCACCGCGGCCCACACGGTGAATGATCGTGCTCGCAGCATCCGGCGATGAACCGACCTGAGCAGGTGCCGACCCACTCGAAACAGATTCTGAATGACACCGTGAACGTGCAAGAACCGCTGGGCGTGGGCAGGTGAGGTGAAGCCGCGCATCTGACGCTCCTGGTGGCGCGTCGGCGGATGGGAGACTTCGGCGCGATTGTTCGCGTATTGGGTCGTGTCGTGGGTGACACAGGGCATGACGTCCCGCTGGGCCACTCGGTAGCTGCCCAGCTTGTCGGTCACGAGACGACACGGTTCCTGTCGCTGACTCTTCAAGCGTTGTCGGAAGAATCTCCGCGCCGCACGCCCGTCCCGACGGGGTTGGACGAGAAGGTCAATCAGGTCACCGTCTTGGTCCACGGCGCGCCACAGAGACTGGCGCTGCCCGTTGATCGCGACGAAGACTTCGTCCAGAAACCACGTCTCTCCGAGTCGACCTTGACGTCGCTTCAACCGCCGGGTGTAATCGGGGCCGAACTTCCCGCACCATTGCCGAATAGTTTCGTGCGACGCGATGATGCCGCGTTCGGCCAGCAGATCCTCGACATCCCGGAAGCTCAGACAGCATCTGTGATACAACCAGACGGCGTGGCTGATGATTTCAGGCGGAAAGCGCCGAAGGTAGCGGGATCGTCGAATGTGCATCCCGGCATTGTGCCGCGCGGAGAGTTAACCTGACAACGCCGGTAGAACACCGTCCCGCACCCCGCCCCGCGGCACCGCACCGTGCGCCACAGCCTGGCTCTGGCGCTCACGCCGGCCCACGTCACCGCCGGCGCCGGGGGAGGCGGCGACGGGGCGGGACGGGGGAGACCGACCGCCCGGCGTGAGAGGACGGCGGCGCGCGTCCCGGTGGGCTGCGATCACGCGTACACGGATCCCGGCGTCCTCGCGATCGCACGAGCACGAGACCATCGGGACGAACGGCTGTCGGTGGGAAAATCTCGGCGCGCGCGGGCGTGGCGTCAGGCCACGGCGACCCCCCGGGCATTGGGCGTGACCGCCAGCCCGCCTGGGGAACGCCGCCTCGCGACGCTACGCCGCGGGTGGCACGCGCGGGCGCCGACACAGGAACCGCGCCCCGGCGGCCGTCAGCCCCAGCGCGAGGAGCAGGTGCCCGAGCAGCGGGAGCGCCGGCACCGGTTCGGGCTCGGGTTCGGGCTCGGGTTCGGACACTTCCACGCGGATGTACGCAGACCGGCCGGCCGGCACCTATCGCGCGGCGGTGTGTTCGGCGTTGCTGGTGACGCCCTCTCCCGCAACGCGTTGCGCCGATGATCGTTGGACCGGGCTCCGGCCGCGCTTTTCGGCTTGCCGGCGCCCGGTCCTGGGTGGGTCAGTCGTGAGTGGGGGCCCGTTCCCCCGATCCTGCTACCACTGCACGGTCGCGCGCCCGAGCACGCGCTGGTCGGTGCCTGCCCCCTGCTCCTGCATCTGGAACAGCGAGCTCTCCCGTCGTTCGGCGTCCACGCCGATCTGCAGGTTCAGTCGTCCCTGCTCGAGGACGCCGACGCCGTAGCCGATTCGGTAGTCGCGGCCGTACTCCGATGTGCGCACGCCCGCCCGCGGTGTGCCGACGAAACGACTGCCGATCGGCAGCCCGTAGCCGACTTCGGTGTCGAGGCGGTGGCCCCCGCTGCCCATCACCGACTCGTGGCCCATTCCCCCCATGCTCTCGCGGCGCCTCGGCGCCGCTCATGGCGTCGCCGCCCCAGGCGGGGGAGACGCGTGCGGTGAAGCCGAGTGGCGTCGTCGGCGTCGGGTTGTAGCTGACCGAGATCGACATGCCGTGCTCGGCGAACCCGTCGGCTTGGTGTACGACGAGCCGTCGGACTCGGACGTCGACCGAGAGGCCGGTACCGGCGTCGTCGAAGACCAGTCCGGCGCCGACGTCCATGCCGGTCCCGGTTTCCGCGTCGCCGCCGTCCTGCCGGATGCCCACCTCGACGCTCGAGGTGAGCGCCATGCGGTTTCCGATCGTCAGGGTGTGCGACCCTTCCAGCGCCGTGCGCAGCCGGTTCACCGCCGCGTCGGTTGCGGCGAGCCGTCCGCCGGGACCGTCGACCGCCGTCGTGTGCGTTCCGACCCACAGGGCGTCAGCCTTGAATGCCAGGCCGAAGCCGTTGCCGTCGCCGAGGATTTGCCCCCGGCCTCCGCCGGCTACCATGGCCATCGACAGCCCGGTCTCGATGGCCGGTCCAGCCCCGGGGTTGAGCAGCAGGCCGCCCGCCCCGTAGCCGGCCACGGTCCACACGGTGGTTCGGTCGCTGGCCTTGTAGCCGATCCAGGGGAGAGGCCCGTGACCGCGGATGTCATCCGGTCGGTGTCGACGCTGGCGTAGTTGCCGAGGCCTCGGCTGTGCGACAGCGATACGCCGGTGACCATTCGCCCCTTCGAGTAGTCGATCCCAAACATCGTCGTTCGGACGTCCCCGTTGAGCGCCATCACGCCGTCGCGGCCGTGGAACTGGGACTGCACGCTGCGGCTCCAGAACGAGAGGACCCCGCCGCTCGACGTCGCCCGGTTGAGCGCGAACTCGGATCCGCTCAGCACGCGGTCGCGCTGGAACCCGATGCCCATGCCGTACTGTCCGGCCTGGTCACCGTGCATCTGTTCCATACCCCTGCTGTGCAGCCCGCCCATCGCCGGGTTCATCCCGCCGCCCGGTGTGTTGAGCGGCGTTCCGCCGAGTCCGGAGCCTCCTGCCCCCGGTTGCCTCGTCTGTTGACCCGCGTTGCCCCCCATCGGTGCGTTGTACCCGGCCTGCCCCCCGAGCTGTCGCAGGAAGTCGAGCGCGAACTCGCGCCCCATGTTGCTGTTGATCTCGCGGCCGGCGACTCGGCCGTCGAACCCAGGCCTGCGCGGCGCGTTCACGCGCTCTTCAACCTGCTCGACGATGTGCACCGCCGCGGTGCGGCCGAACCGGGCGATCAGTGCGCGCGGCATCGCGTCGTGGTTCTCGATCGTGCCGGTCGCCGTCGCGTCGGTCAGGACTCCGCTCGACGCGTTCGACAGCGTCAGCGTCTCTTCGCCGTCGTTGTGCGAGTCGTCGAGCACCGTCACCTCGATGCTGCCCGACGAGCTTCCCGACTCGATGGTGAGTATCCCGCTCGCTGCTGTGTAGTCGGCCCCCGCGGTGGCGCTTCCGTCCGAGGTGGCGTAGTTGATCGTGATTGGGCTGCTTGCGCTACGGCTCAGCGTGACGGCGAAGGCGAGTACCGCGCCGGCCGCTTCTTCTACTCGCGCATCGCTGACGGATATGCCGACGGGCCCCTGGACGCTGTCCGATGTCGAGTGGTTCAGCTTGCGTCCGTCATCCGTGCAGATGGCACCCGCGTTGTTGCAGTTGGTCGTCTCCGGCAGCGTGATGCTGACCCCGCCGTTGTCGGTCGGGTCGACCGTCACCGTCCAGTTCTGGTTGCTTCCCTGGGTCTTCCGTTGCACCTTCTTGATGTTGGCGCCGTTAACGCTGAACGCGTGGTCGCGGATCCGGGCGTAGCCGGCCGCGACGTTCTCGCTGAAGCTCAGATCGAAGGTGAACTCGCTGCCGTTGTGCTCGGCGGGCATGTTGCTGAAGCTCGCCGTCACCGGCACGGTCGATACGCCCGGCGGCCCGGCGCAGGATCTCGTTGTAGGTCTGGGAGGTCTTCAACTCCTCGGCCGTGTACAGGTCGGTGATGTGCACCAGGCGCCGGGCCGGCAGGTGCCGGAAGCGCGGCACCCGTTCGTCGATGGGATGGTAGGTGATGAGGCACTCGCGCTCCAGGTCGTCGCGGCGCTGCCCCCGATAGTAGAGCCCGACGAAAAGCGCCCGGACGTCGTTCGTCGGGCCTTCACCGACCATGAGGCCATTACCGGTCAGGCCGCAGGCCTCGTCGATCAGGGCCGAGGTGGCCGGCCAGCGGGTCTCGTCGAGCGTGGCGGCGTGCACCGCGGCCAGGACTCGAGCGAACACGTCGTGTTCGCTCATGACCGTGCGTGCCCCCCTCAATATGGAAGGGTACGCAAACGACCGCATGCTGTCTCCCTCCATATAGAGGGGCATTGGCGGACTGGCGGGAAACCCGAAGGGGATGACAGGTCCCGGGTGGCCGCGGCCTGCAGCGCGTCGCACGGCACGGCCAGCGACTGGGAGCCGGCGGCTGTCGAGACGCGGGCGGAGCCGATCCGCCTGTGTCGTAAACGGTCGTTTGCGACAGACGGGCAAGGGCGCCGTCCGGCGCGCACCGCCGTGTGTCGTATCCCGTGTCTGATTGTATGTCTTGCAGACGTCGAGCGAACGCGCATGGCACGGAGAACCGTTCTGACACGCCGGCCCTCACGCATTGATACGGTCAAGACGGAACGCTTCAGCGGCGTATGCCGCCGGTGATCTTGCCAATAAGGCGGCTTCTCCGGCATAAGGACAGCCTTGACAGAGTATGCGGCATTGCCGCATACTCAAGACCAGTGCGAATCTTCGCCACGAGAACCTACGAGCGCGTTGTTCGCAAGCTCATGTCGGAAGCGGAGCGCCAGAACATGGAGGCGGCAATCGTTGCCGATCCTGGCAGAGCATCGTTACTCCGTGGAACCGGAGGTATTCGCAAGTTACGGTGGAAAGGATCGGGACGGGGAAAGCGAGGTGGAATCCGAACGATTTACTTCCATCACGTAGGACCGGAGGCAATCTACATGTTGACAGCCTATGCGAAGGCCGACCGTGATGACCTGACTGCAGCAGACAGAAAAGCCCTGTCGCGGCTGGTGGCCACGATCGAGAAAGAAGAGATACGCCGATGACGACGGAACGAACCAAGGTGGGTCAGGAGATAGAGGCGGCCTTGGGCGAGGTTCTTGCCCATGTGCACGGCGAAGCAGATTTACCTTGCCGCATCGTCGACGATCCTGCGGCAGAGCATATTCTTGCGATACGGAAGCGCATGAAGTTGAGTCGCCAGAAATTTGCGGACCGATTCGGTCTCGACGTGCGTGCCGTGCAGGAATGGGAACAGGGACGCCGTGTTCCAGATCGTGCCGCCCGCATCCTGCTGACCGTGATTGACCGTGACCCAGAGGCGGTTGTGCGGGTGCTCAGCGAGTAAGTGACGCCCAGAACCGGGTTGTTTGAACAGTTTGAGTACTCGATGAACATCTGTGGATCACGTCCCAGCTGCGGAGCCTGCACGAACAGCAACTGGCGAACGAACTGCGGGATGGGCTGACCATCAAGACGGCACTCTTTTTCCTACACCCACCAGGACGGAAGAACGGCGAGACCTTTTCGTTGCGCTGCCACGTTGCGATGCCGTTCGTCGAGGGTCGAGCGGCCTATGCTCACGAGCCGGGCGCAACAGAGAGCACCGAGGTACCGCGGATCCGCACCGACGCGCTACGCAAGGCGTTCAACACTCCATTCTGGCCATACGTGCTGGCGACGACATCCGTCGGGCAAGAGGGGCTCGACTTTCATGCTTGGTGCGACACGATCGTCCACTGGGACCTGTGCCGGAACCCTGTGGACCTTGAGCAGAGGGAAGGCCGGATTCAACGGTACGGCGGACTCTCCATCCGCCGCGCGATTGTGTGTAAGCTGGGAGCAGACATCCGGTCCGAACGCCAAGCCGGAGAAAGCCCCTGGGCGACAATTCAGCGTTTGGCCGAACAACGTTTGGCCGACGAATCCGGCTTGGCCCTGGCTCGCGCTATCAAGGTATGCGCTTCTCGTATTTCTTGAGGTCGGACCCGGCGAACCAACGAATCGTCACGCTTCCATCGTGCTCCAGTTTCAAGAAGAACTCAGCAGCCGGCGCATCCCCGCTTTCGATCTCAGCCTTCACCGTGGCAGCGATCTTCTCGGCGCGCACAACGAAGGCTGACAGGATCCGGGCCACCTCCATGGGATCGCGAGAATAGGTCGATATCTCCGTTCCGGCGTAGTCGTCTGGAATGTTGAGTCCGATCACGATTCTCACCGTGCCACCAACGCGATCAGCAGCCGCAATGAGCGCCGTCACAACATCGACCAGCGGTTCGAGGTCCTTGTTCTCCTTCCACGCTGCCGCGCTCTCCCATGCTGCGTCGGCCGCTTTCTTGCCGAGAGTACCGAAGAGTGACTTCGCAAAGGCGGTGGCTGCGACGACCAAAGGCAGCCACGCCGCGGCTTCACCCAGTAGCTGGATG
Organism: Vicinamibacterales bacterium; assembly: GCA_965197375.1. Taxonomy (GTDB): domain Bacteria; phylum Acidobacteriota; class Vicinamibacteria; order Vicinamibacterales; family UBA8438; genus CBDAMZ01. The sequence goes on along the minus strand of CBDAMZ010000006.1, from coordinate 62,874 downwards.
ACCGATGGCGGGTCGATTGACCGCTGCCTCAGAGACACCGGCTTGCCGACCTGCAGGCGTCGACCGAGCTCTGCCCGAATCGATGCGGCATCCTCTGCGGTGAATTTCTCGGACAGTACGAGGCTCATTTCCAACATAGAAACTCCTCATTTCCTTCGGCGCCTGCGTCTGGGCTTCGCAGCGGCCACGGAAGCCAGTGGCGCCCGCAGGCGCTCATAGAGGGTGACCAGGTACTCGACGCGCTCACGCTCAGACGTGAAGCGTTCACGCCGGTAGAGGCGGTCGACGGCAACTGACGGATAGCGGCCCTGCTGCGCCAGGCCCAGCTCTCTCATAAGAACTGGTACGACCACTGGGGGCAGGTCACGCGTGGCTGATGATGTCGGGTGGAAATCGATATCCGTCATAGCTGGCCGACTGGCTCCTCATCGGCCTACTCTGCCACTCGTCGCCTCAACCTGACTGTGGAAGAGCTATGACTTCATCAGTCGGCTGTTCCTCCGCGAACCGAGCGTCGGGATGTTGGACCAAGCACCTCGTCCAATCAGACTTGAGGCTCCCGAGTTAGCCGGTTGAACAGCTCCTGCATCCCTTGGACGTCTCGCAGTTGCTCCGCGTACCTCAAGACGTCGTCCCTGTATCCCTTGTCGGCAAGCTGGATCAAAAGCGATTTGAGATGGTCCTCGTAGTCAAAGAATGTCTGATACGTTCGAAGGAGAGTGCCCAGGATAACGTTCGCGCGTTCTGGGCTCTCGGCAACGAAACGGACTAGTTCCTCGACAAAGTGCCCGGTGTTGTGATCTACCGCCACGTGAGGCACCACAGCGAGAAGCAGGTCGCCTTCCCTGCCCGCCGCCGACTTCAAATAAACACTTAACCTACTTAACGCCGACATGAGGGCCGTCGGCGACTCAGCGGCGGTCTCGGCCCATTCGATGCAGCGTTCCCAGAAGCACAGAATTCGTGCCCGCTGGTCGTCAGAGAGTTCTTCTCCGGACACGCTCCAGAAGTAGTGTGTTGCGGACTGAAGGTCCTCCATATCTTCGGCTTCGAAGAGAAAAGAGAAACGCGCATCCGAGAGTTCCTCGTCGGCCCACAAGTACGCAACGGCAATACGCTCGATCAGTCTCTCGCGCGCATGTTGGCCCCTAAGATCGAGGCGCAGTGCACGATCAATGATCCCGTTTTCCAATAGCAGAGCATAAATAGGGCGACTCGCCGTTGCGTACCCTAAGCCATCGACTGCACATACGGTATTCTCAGCATACTCAACTGGAAAGATTTGAGTGATAACAGTCCGAAGCCACTCAGGGTCGATGTAATACAACTGGCCAATATGCGCACCGCATAGAGTGGAGAATTCATAGTTTGCATTCCGACACTTTACCAGCTCAGCCTCGACAAGCCCTCTCGCGATAGCCCAAGACTCAGCGTGTGTCTGCGTTTCACGGTTCACCACTTGGCGTAGTTTAAGCAGACAACTGAAGAGCGCCTCAACCGCTTTGCCCCTTGATGAATTGATTGCAGTGAACATCGCGTCGTCCGAGGGCTGATCGACGCTCCTCGCGTTTTTCAGAAGCGTTTCAGTCAGGGCCAGCGTTCGAAGCATCAAGGCACTGTCGTACGGATACCTCTCGCTCTGCACCACAGCCTTCAAGAATTCCGCGACCGATGACACGATCCAGTCGCGGTTCGGATCGAACTGAGTCTCATCAATCTCTTCAGTCCAAAACGTCTCGCTTCCAATAACTCGCTCGAAAAAGCCCAGAATCTTGTCCCAGCAACGATCCCATGCGAGAGCCGGATGCTTGTCTGGCGCGCCCCACGCTTGTTTGAGGCCGAAGATGACTGCATACTGGAAGCGTCTCTTGGTCTCAAGAAACTGACCGAGGATCTCTAGGAAGAACTCGGGCTCGCTGCGCACTGCCTCTTCCAGCGCCTCGACCAACCCCTCCATGTGTTGGCCCACGCCATATGTCCGTCGGCACAAAAGCATTCAGTTTTTCGACGAGTACACCTTCTCTAGCGAACGTCAGGAGCTCATGAACGTCATACGGGGTCGGTCCTGGACCGCGTGTCGTCTCCATGTAGACGTCAAAGTCGGGATGCTCTGAAACGCCAACGGTTGGATCAGACGCTAACTCTTGGTCCCACTGTTCAGCAGCGGCGTAGCCTTTCCCCACGATTGCCGAGAGCCACCGCTTTTGTCTTCGCCGCAATAACCGACCCGGATCATCACTCCATGTGGACTCCGGAAGACTTCGAATTGCAGCCAGCGTCGCGTCTTTCTCTGCATCGGACATGTCATCAAACCGTTGATTGAGCAACCCGTATAGCTCATGAAGATGGCCAGATTGAAAGAACTCCGAGCTAACAACAGGAAGGTAAAGGTCGCGCAGGGATGCCCAACGGCGGTTAAGAACGTAGATCGCGATGCGCCGGACGATCTCGTCCTCGTCGTGCAACAGCTCGCGAACGACGGATGTGACATCATCGGAATGGTCGTCGCACCAACTCAGGAGGACGTCGCGCAACCCGTCGACCGTCCGATTCTCAGGACCATACAAACGACGGTTCTGCGCATGGTCCTCAACCGCCGGTCTGTACGAATAACTGTAGGATCGTCGATCCTGTGACCGAAATACTTCGCGCACTCGCTCAAGGAACAGTTCGGCGGCTCGACTGCCGACTCTAGCCCCGATCGCGGTGGCGTGGCGGTCGATCAGCTTCTTCAACCAATAGTCGTCAACAACGGTTACTGGTTTGTCGACAGCCTCGCCCAAGTGTGTTGCGTCACAACGAATCGCTGTGCAGTGCCGCATGAGCTCAAGGGCCTTCTCCCAATCAGGAGCAGAGTCGCTAGTCACAAATCGGTTCAGCGCCCCTTTATCCAAGGCGTGGCCGACCATGCCGCGATCAAAGCGGCTACCGAGCCAACTCGAAACGAGGCCGATATCCTCCAAAGTGACTGTACGTGACGGGATTAACCCAAGAATCTCAGCGAATTTTCGCCACGTGTGGTAGTTGTCCCGCGCCCGTTCAGCAGAATCACGAGTCACCTTGCGGAGGACATTCGTGACTTTGTTGGCCAGTGCTTGGTCATCTCCTGTGCCCGCGACTTTCGCGACCGCGAGCAGGTAATCCAAGGCGGCCCAGTACGGCAGGCGAACTGACCCAGATGGTTCCACTGGCACTGGCGCAGGGTTGCGCTCTGGGGCAAACAAACCCGCGTCATCAAGTGCATCGAAGAAGGTTTCGAAATGCTCCCTCTTCATGAGGAGATCGAAACCCCGTCGGGCCAATTCATCGCTCTCCGTCATGAGCCTGATGAAGGACTCCTGCTTTGCGGTGAGATTAGTCATCTAGCAGGGCCTCCATCTCCTGGGCGCGCTGCAGCACCCTGGGAGCCAACGCCGGCAACGCTCGCGCGAATGCCTCTAGGACGTCCAAGAGTTGTTGTCGATCTTTTTGGTCTCGCAAAAACAGAATCAGCTCGATTCCACACTCATTCAGGTAGTAGGAGCGCAAAGTGCGGAGCACCTGTTCTTCGTGCGAGAAAAAGCCCTGCAGAAGATAGTGTCGTGCTTCAGGATTCGCTCCACCGGTGGGTTTTCTCTTAAGAATGACGTATTCAAGAATCTCAAGCTCCTCCAGGCCATAACCGACGAAGAGGACTGTCTTGTGATCAAACAGATGCTCCAAGAAGGTCAACACCCGATTCTCCTGGGCTGATTCACCCGTGAAGCGATCGTTCGCATAGTGCCTCACGTAATCACTCGTCGTAAGGACCATGTCGCTAGGCTCCAGCAAGGAGCCGTGAAGATGAATAGCCGTATTCGCCTGATTGAGTGCTGCTGGCGTCAGATCGTGAATCTTGTAAATGACATTTCGCCTCGACGACACCGAAACGGTTGGGGAATCATTGTCAGGCTCTAGTGAGAGCATCGACTCCGGCAGTTCCTCATCAAGCCACTCGTCGAAATTCGTAGTGACGAATATCTTCCCCAACTTGGACAAGCTTCCATAAAGTCGTTGCCCTACCGGTTCTTCACGCCGGCTCCGCGGATGGATCAACTTCCGAAAATCGATCGAGATCTTGTACTCCCGTTCAAGAGCAAGTGCGAGGGATAGCTTCACGCGAGGATCTAGATGGCGAATCTGATCTAGTTGCGCATACGTGAACTTGTCCAGATCCACAAACCACTGCAATGCGCCGTCGGCAAGCTCCGACCATCCAGGACAACCCGCAAGCCGTGAAACTCCAGCTCCCACGAATGAGATCAGGGTGGCTCGCGCGGCCGCCTCGCGAAGACCGGACGGGATCGCTGGGATAGGGAGAATTTCGGCACTCATGGCCACAGCCTACGCGACGAACTGGGGGAGCCAGTGGCTAAGTACACCGTTTCATAAGTTCGTACACGTATTTCTCATGCGGCGATCGAGTCTGGCTTCTGGAGCGCCAGTTTGGCGAGCAAACGGGCCAAGTCGCGCCGCGTGAAGGTCCACTCGAATGGTCGGGCCAGCGATTGATAGTGACGCTGAAACGCCAGGACCCGGGTCTCCACGTCGGCCAGGGAATCGCAGTCGTTCGGCGTCAGGACCTTGCGTTGCACGATCGAGAAGTAGGTCTCGATTTGATTGAGCCAACTGGCATGGACGGGCCCGTGCACGAGCACCAGATTCGGATACTGCCGCTGGAGTCGTTCCACGGCGCGCGCACCGCGGTGCGACGAACCGTTGTCGACGATCCAGAATACGCGCCGCGCGTCGCGATAGGGCGGAAGCGTCATGACTTGCGCGACTAGGCGGTCGAACGGGGCAATCCCGGTGGTGGGCTCGCAGCGGCCAAAGAGCCGGGCCTGATGCACATCCAAGGCGGCCAAGTACGCCCAGGCTCCGGCGCGCTCGTATTCATGCTCGACCTTCATCAGGGCCCCGGCCCGGGTCGGCTGCGTCGCGTGGCGGCGGCGGCGCGCTTGAATGCTCGTCTTCTCATCGGCAGAGATCACGAAGTCGTCAGCGGTCAGGGGGCGCTCCTCCCAGACGCGCTCGTAGAGGTCGAGGATCCGCCCGGCCTTGGTCGCAAACTCCGGATCGCGCGGAAAGATCCAGCTCCGGTGGAACCACGGCCGAATCGCGTCGTCGTGCAGCCAGCGCCAGATCGTGCTGCCGCTGATGGATGCCACCAGCCCGGTCCGCTGGGTTTCGGCGGCCAACTCGCTCATGCTCCACCGGGCCAGCGGGCGCTGGGCGCGGGCAGGCAATTCACACGCGAGGGCTTTGACGGTGACGACGACTTCTGGGGGGAAAAGCCCGGGGACGTCCCGAGCGTGATTGATCCTCCAGCCCGGGGAGCCGTTCTTTAAAAAAGCGTTTTCGCCAGACCGAGACCACTTCCCGCCGGGTCCGCAAGCCGCGGGCGATCGCCTTATTGGACCAGCCCTCGGCCGCCAGCAGGATCATCGTGGCGCGGAGCACCTCGAAATACGGGCGCGTGTATCGTGCCGCCCGGTCGATCAACGTCCGTTCTTCGGCGGCCGACAGCACAATCCGATAGGGGCTCTGCCGAGGCATCGTTTACGGCGCCACTCCGTCTGGAGTACGGTGCCATATTTTGGCGCTCAGTACAAGAGGAAAACGTTAGCGTATTTATGAAACGGTGTACTAAGCAGTAGAACACCTGCATCCCAGCCTTAAGCGGTAGCGACATCATCGAGGTCAAGTAAGGCCGTCAATCGATGGACGACTTGTGTCCATTCCATTCCAATAAGCGCCACAATGCGTGGCCGCATCCGCGAATTGAGGATCGTTCAGCAAATGTTCGGCGATCGAGGCACACCCGACTGCTTTCGGCCCCGGTAGCGCTGCGCCCGTTCGCCGGGCCGGCGTCGTCACTCGTGTCCCGTTCCTCGTCGATCGCATCGCACTAGCGGCACAGGCCGAGGATGCGTTCACGGACCATCTTCCCGACTACTCCCTGCCACGTGTTGCGCCCCGGGCGAAGAACGAAAGGCTTGAAACAGGGCCGACGAAGCGCGACAGGCCACACTCGCTTCCGCCGACAAGCCCCTGCCACAGAACCCCGGTTGCTCACCATTGACTCTGATTTCCAAATGACACGCCGACCGCAACAGCTTGGAGGTTGGACACGGCGGTTTCGCTCAAGTTGACAATACCTCCGTCTTCGCGGCGAAGACGAAATCGCTCTCCGTCAGACCATCGATCTTGTGGGTCCAGATCGTGACCTTCACCCTGCCCCAGGCAAGGAAGATGTCGGGATGGTGATCCTGTTCCTCCGCCATTCCACCAACCCGGTTGGTGAAGTCCAGCGCCTGCCGAAAATCGTCGAACCGATACTCCTTCTCGAGATGGTGCTCGTCGACGACCGACCATCCCCCATCCAGCTGCTCGAACAACGCGTCGAGCTCGGGGCCCTTCAGGGGTGGAACACCGCCGCGACATGGCACACACTGTTTCTTCGACAGATCGCTCATTGTGTCCTCTCACTTTCCACACGACTGACCACCGCGTTGGCCTGAATCCACCCGAGCCGTTGGCAGACTCACGCCAAGCCTGAGTAGACTTGTGCCTTCGAACCCGTCACCGGAGGATACATGGCCGAAAAGATGCCCCAGACGTTCGCGAACCACACGAAGCTCGTTCCCCTGTTCCACTACGTCGTGCTCCCGATATTGTCGATCAACGTGATCCTGGCCATCTATCGTACGGCCACGGGGTTCTCGTTTGAGACCGCGTGGGGCACCGTCGTGGCATGCGCGCTCATCCTGATCGGGTTCTTTGCGCGCGTGTTCGCCCTCGGTGCGCAGGACCGCGTCATCCGTCTCGAGGAGCGCCTGCGGATGCACGGTCTCCTCCCGGACGATCTGAAGCCACGTATCAACGACTTCACGATGGACCAACTGGCGGCGCTTCGGTTCGCGAGTGACGACGAGCTCCCGGCTCTCGCTCGACAGGTCATCGATGACAGCATCGGCGACCGCAAGACGATCAAACAGATGGTCGTAAGCTGGCGGGCCGACTATCAGAGGCTCTAGCTCAGAACGCCGTCGCTGTAAACCACTTCGGTCCTCTGGGACATCGAAGGTCTCGATTCAGGGTACGACCAGCCAGGTTTTCGGATGCAAGCAGGGGCGTCCTCCTGTTGTTTCGCGTGCTCAGTACGACGAGGGTTACTGTACCTGTTTTGTACCTGGACCACGGCTTTTGAGCGTTTCTCGCGAATCTAGCGTTTCGGTTTTCCTAGAGTATTAGGAAATGTGGACTTCTGGGCGGATCGACTCCCTGCGCCTCCACCACTGCCACTGTATGAGGAGTGTTTCCGCTGTGCCAGCATCGTCCAAGGTAGCGTGCGGCTCAGCGCCGGCCGCCGAGCAGGCCCGCACCGTCAGAGGAAGTACAGGAACGTCCTGCGCGGCGGTTCGGCTCTATGGTGGCTCTGTCCGCCGGCCACGCGTACGCGTCGCTGGCCGACGCGCGATCGTCGTTCGGTGACAACGGCGGGGGTGGCGATGGTGCCCCGCAGCGCCTGATCAGCGCGTGGTCGTCTCTGCGGTCCACGATCTCAAGCCGTCCACAGAGGGTCTTCAACGCCCTCGGACATCTGATTGCGAACGAGGAATACGATGAAGGGAAGCGATTACAGATGCAGCTGTAAGCCATTGCTATAGAATGAGTTACATCGACTCTATGGCAGAGGCCCAGTCGTTCATCAGTTGGCGTCGGCGCTCGAACAGATCCGAGCGCGCGTAGGGCGCCTCGGTGGGGTTCTGTACCGTATGGGCGAGTGCGCCTCGACCACTTCGCGGGGTGTGTTCGTCCGTTCCGCAGCCCAGTCCCGGAAGCTCGACCGGAACCCATGCGGCACGGCGGCGATGCCGAGTTCCTTGATCAATTTCGATAGCGTCGTGTTGGAGAGTGGCTTCCCGCGCAGACTGCGGAACACCAGGCCGGTGCCATTGCGCAGTCTCTGTACGTCGTGCAGGATCGCGAGCGCCCGCCCCGAGAGCGGGGTCCAGGCAGCGATCGCCTCCGATGTCAACCACACCGTCACATCGCCGCGTCGAACGAGAGCCTGATTGTAGGCCGGCCAGTTCGCCACGCGGTACTTCGTCTTCTACGTGGGATGGACCTTCAACTTCATCCCTGTAGTGTGGCTCCTGCGGAGGATCACGAGAAGTGCGAACCACGCCGCCCCACCCGCAGATGGTCTTGTCGAGTAGCCCCGGGGGATTGCTCCCCCGAGGCCCTCACCAGAACCGGACTAGGAGGTTTCCACCATCCGGCTCTTCCGCTGATGTGGCTCATGGCGATGCGCCCCAGATTCGCACGCGAATCCGAGGCACGGGCAGAGGATATCGTTCCAACAACGCAACGAACCTCGGCCAGGTGAGACGCGTGCGGTTGCTTCGACGGCGAAGCCACGTGTACCAGTGCCGCTCCGTGGCGTCGACCAGCAGCCCCAAACTGCGAGCGTTGCCACTCACGCCAAAGTCATTGAAGTGCCCCTGGATGTGTCTCGTGAGCGCGGCGTGTTGCACGGCCACCGGCAGGTGTCGATGGCGACGACACCAGGCGGCGGCGACAGTAATCGCTCGCGGCGTTGGTGCACGGTTGTTCCGGCACGCTCCAGGAGGTCGCGTCGATTCACTCGCGTCGTGCGCGGCTTAGCACCACACAATATTGGGATGAGGTCGCGGGTCCATCCGAGGTACAAGACCAAATATCACGTCCGCAACTGGGCCGCGTATGAGCGGGGGCTCGTTCGCCGAGGCGACATCACCGTGTGGTTGTCAGCGGACGCCATCGCGGCGTGGGAACCTGCCGGGGGCGGCACACGGGGTGGGCAGCGGAAGTACTCCGATGTCGCCATCAAAACGGCGCTGACCCTGCGGCTCCTCTTGCACCTCCCGCTCCGCCAGACCGAGGGCTTCCTAACGTCGTTGTTCCGGTTGATGGAACTCGACCTGCCGTCGCCCGATCACACGACGCTCTCCCGGCGCGGGCAGCAGCTCGACGTCACCCTGCACCACCCACCACGGGAGAAGCCGCTGCATCTCCTCATCGATAGCACGGGGCTGTCGCTGGTCGGCGAGGGCGAGTGGGCGGCCGCGAAACACGGCAGGCACGGCAAGCGCGGCTGGAGAAAGCTTCACCTCGGTGTGCATCGGTCGGGGATGATCGTCGCGCAGGCGTTGACCGACGCGACGACCGACGACGCGCTGACCGGCATCACGCTGCTGGAAGCGGTCGCCGGCGATGTGGCCAGTGTGACGGCGGACCCAGCCTACGACACCCTCGCGTTCTACGACGCCGCGACCGACCGGGGCGCGAAGGTCGTGGTGCCACCGGCCAAGACGGCGCGGCTGTCGCGGCGCCGACCACGCTCACGGGCACGCGATCGCACGATCCGACGGATCACGCAGATCGGTCGGCGTCGCTGGAAGAAAGAGGCCGGGTACCATCGGCAGGCCCGCGTGGAGAATGCCGTCTTCCGGTACAAGTCGATTCTCGGCGATGGTCTGCGAGCCCGGACTCCCAGCGGGCAAGCGGTCGAATCATTGCTTGCGTGCAACGTCCTCAATCGGATGACGGAGCTGGGTCGACCACAGTCGTTCGCGATCGGTAGGTGACGAACCTACGCGCGTTGGGAGCGTTGACGCTCAGTTTCGAGTTTCGAGTAGCCCCGGGGGATCACTCCCCCGAGGCCCTCACCAGATCCGGACTTGGAGATTTCCACCATCCGGCTCTTCCGCTGATGTGGCTCGTGGCTCGCGGGCCACTACCGTTCGAAGTTGCGGTGACATGATTCGCCGACGTCGAAGCGCCGGTCATGGGTCCCTCCGAACGATCACACCAACACGGGCCGCCGTTGCTCGGCCGGGTCCAGGTGGGTACCCGTCCCCCGGCGTCATCGCTCGTCTGCAGCCCTCAGCCTCCCTCATCCCCATCGGCCTCGGCTCCGGTCGTCCCTTGCCTTCGGCCTCCCCTGGCGCGCGTGCCACAAGGAGCAATGAGGGTCTCCCAGGTGTCCGGGCCGTCCTCTTCCAGCGTGCCGTAGCCGTAGACCCCGCTGGGTGCGGAGCCCTGCTCGCCCATGGCGCAGGGCCCGCCGTGGCCTTCAGGCTGCATGAGGCCCTGGGCACCCAGGAAGACGTTGTTTCGAGGCTGCAAGGCCTACGGCCCACTCGCTCGCGTACCTACGCATCGGCGACTGCGTTACCGCGGTCGCCGCAAGGCTCACTCCCGGGGTGGGTGGGCTGGCCCCTCCCCGGGCGGGGCTCGCACCCGCTGGACGACACACAAGGTTTCATGACCTACTCCTCAATCCCCCTTGACCGGCCTGCCTGGCCGCCCCATGCAACAACGCCGCGATCATTCACCGTGTGGGCCGAGGTGACCGCGGCCTGATCCTCTGATTAGTTCGCCTCACCCTGGTCCAGGCTAGTTAACTTGACAGTACCCTGATCCGTCGCATCCTCAGCCCCGCGTCATCAACACTGACCAGGCCCGTCTCTACGGCTCGGCAATTGCGGGGGTGAAAAAGGCAGGGATCCTGCGACGCCGTTGCCGCCACCGACCTGTCCAATACGTGAACAACATCGTGGAGCAGGATCATCGAGCGATCAAACGACGCGTGACAGCGAAGCAGGGCTTGCGTGCATTCCACGCGGCGCGGCGAACGATCCAAGGATCCGAGGCCATGCACATGATCCGGAAGGGGCAGGCGAGGTGGGTGAGCGGTTCGGATGGTCGGCGACAAATTCAGTTCATCAACAAGCCGTTCGGGGTGGTTGCGTGAGACGGCGCCTGCTCGACCCGACCCATCGCTCTCCTGCCTCTTTTTGAAAGTTGCAACACATCCCCTGAAGAAGCCGCCGTCGAGCCCTTGACCTGAGAAAGCCGTGTAGTCGGGACCGTAGTCGACAAACGACCATCCGAACACAGCCTCAAAGAAGGCTTTCGTGGCTTCCAGATTGGTGGCGGGAAGCTCTACGTAGTTGATCGTTTCATGCCTATCCATTGTGCTCCGCTCGAGGTGCGGGACCCCTACCATGGATGCTGCTTGCCCTCCCATGTCCAGAACTGACCAGTGTCGCGCATTGTAAGAGATTCAACGAAATCGAATAGGCCAGACGCACTTTCTTCCGCGGAGATCTCGGCATGTGTCCCGCCCATATCCGTCCGGACCCCAGCCCGGGTGAACAGGACACACGACGATGCCATCTCCGTGAAACTCCTGCGCGAGCGCCTGCATCACCTTGTTCACCGCGGCCTTAGAGCCTCGATAGGCGTAGGAACCGGAACCCTTTCGATCAAGCGAACCCATCTGACTAGAGACCGTCACCACGCGTGGCCTCGCCGAACGCTGAAGGTTGGCTCGAAGCGTGACAGCCAGACGGACCGGAGCCAGCGTGTTGACCTCAAACGCCTCTCGCCACGCGTCATAATCAACGTCATCGACGCTATGCACATCGCCTCCGATGACTCCGGCGTTGTTCAGGAGCACATCTACGACTTCGCCCGAAAGTTCGGACACAAACGTAGACACCACCTCGCCATCAGCGACGTCGAGCTTCGCAACATCCAGGTTGGCGCGGTCCTCGCTGACCTGCAAGGTATCCGGGTTTCGACAGGTCGCAACCACTCGCTTGCCTCCCCGCAGAAACCGCCTGGTGAGCGCGAGACCGATCCCGCGGTTAGCGCCGGTGATGACTACCGTTTCCATGCTTGTGTCGTCTCGCTCTCATACACGCCCCGGGAAGCCAGCATTTCGGCCCGATGCCGTGACGCCTCACGCCTGCTACCATTCACCTCACATCCGTGACTACCGTGTTCCACCTCAATGGAGTGTAGCGCCCCGGGCGGTGACAGAACCGGTCTTGCACCAGTTCCGTCTACAATTCTTGAAAGGATCTGCCATGAAGCAGCAGGGCGGTCCGCCGCCGCAAGCATACGCGGTGGAGGGTCTATGAATCGGCCCATCACCGGCTTCCGCCTTGATGACCACGGCGACTGGACCGCCCTCCTGAGCTGCGGTCATGCACAGCACGTGCGGCACACCCCACCGTTCACGAACCGACCCTGGGTGACCACCGCCTCCGGCCGGGACAGCCGCCTGGGAGAGCCACTGCCCTGTGTACGCTGTGATCGGTTCGAGCTGCCGGAGCGCGTCGTCGCGTACCAGCACACGCCGGTGCTCACGGAGCGTTCCATCCCCGCGAGCCTCCGCACGAAGCACGTAACCGGTGCCGGCGTCTGGGCCAGAATTACCGTCACCGAGGGCACGCTTCGCTACCGCGTCGATGCGCTGGGCATCGAGATTGACCTCGCACCGGACCGGCCCGGCATCGTCGTGCCGGAGCTCGCGCACAGCGTGCAGCCCATCGGAGCGGTGCGATTCTCCGTCGAGTTTCTTCGCGCATCTGACGACGGACCCTGACAGGCACGCCCCTGCGGCTGTGACTCGACAACGGCCCGAGGGGACTGAGGCCCCGATGTGGCAAGACACGCGTTCAGGCCGCCTGGGTGACGGCTTCGATGCCGGACTCGTATAATTTGAGTGACTGGCGTTACTGGTCAGGCCCACGCATCCAGGGAGTCATCGAGCAATGTTCTTCTTCGATCCGACGTATTTGCTGTTCATCCTGCCGGGAGTGGGGCTGTCGCTCTGGGCGAGCTTCCGCACCAAGTCGGCCTTCCGCACCTACTCGAAGGTGCCGTGCGCGCGCCAGCTCACTGGCGCCCAGGCCGCCCGCCTGATGCTCGACCGCGCTGGGCTGCGCCACGTGGGCATCGGCCGGTCACACGGCCTGCTCTCGGACCATTACAACCCGGCGACACGCCGCTTGGCCCTGTCGAAAGACGTGCACGATGCCACCTCGATTGCAGCAATTGGCGTGGCGACGCACGAGGCGGGCCACGCCATCCAGCATGCAGCCCACTACGCCCCGCTCTGGCTGCGGAGCACCCTCGTGCCCACGGCCAACATCGGCTCGTCGATCGGCTACGTCGTGATGATGATCGGGCTGTTCGTGGCGTCGCAGTCGCTGGTGGGCATCGGCGCGCTCCTGTTCTCCGCGGTTCTCCTCTTCCAGGTCGTGACGCTCCCCGTGGAGTTTGATGCCACGGCCCGCGCCAAGAAACTCGTGGTGGCGTACGGGATTATCAGTGAGCGCGAGCGGGAGGGCATGGACCGCGTGTTGAACGCCGCCGCGCTCACCTACGTGGCCGCTGTGGTCAGTACGCTCCTGACCCTGCTCTACTTCTTGATGCGGGCTGGCTTCCTGGGGGGGCGGGACGATTAGGACGTGTGTCACGATACGGGGGTGACGACGTACCCGCGGTTGAAGCGCTGCATGTGAGCGTCCATGATCTATCGACCGACGAGCAACGGATGAGCCACGTCGTCCGCAAGCATCTGCGCCTGGAGAGTGATGCGTACGATGCGGCCATCCGCACGTTCATTCCAGGCTATGAAGAGGCCCTGACCAGAGCCGCGAGCGAAATTGCCGGTGTCCGCCCAACCCTGGTGCTGGACCTCGGCACGGGAACGGGTGCCTTAGTACACCGTTTCATAAATACGCTAACGTTTTCCTCTTGTACTGAGCGCCAAAATATGGCACCGTACTCCAGACGGAGTGGCACCGTAAACGATGCCTCGGCAGAGCCCCTATCGGATTGTGCTGTCGGCCGCCGAAGAACGGACGTTGATCGACCGGGCGGCACGATACACGCGCCCGTATTTCGAGGTGCTCCGCGCCACGATGATCCTGCTGGCGGCCGAGGGCTGGTCCAATAAGGCGATCGCCCGCGGCTTGCGGACCCGGCGGGAAGTGGTCTCGGTCTGGCGAAAACGCTTTTTTAAAGAACGGCTCCCCGGGCTGGAGGATCAATCACGCTCGGGACGTCCCCGGGCTTTTCCCCCCAGAAGTCGTCGTCACCGTCAAAGCCCTCGCGTGTGAATTGCCTGCCCGCGCCCAGCGCCCGCTGGCCCGGTGGAGCATGAGCGAGTTGGCCGCCGAAACCCAGCGGACCGGGCTGGTGGCATCCATCAGCGGCAGCACGATCTGGCGCTGGCTGCACGACGACGCGATTCGGCCGTGGTTCCACCGGAGCTGGATCTTTCCGCGCGATCCGGAGTTTGCGACCAAGGCCGGGCGGATCCTCGACCTCTACGAGCGCGTCTGGGAGGAGCGCCCCCTGACCGCTGACGACTTCGTGATCTCTGCCGATGAGAAGACGAGCATTCAAGCGCGCCGCCGCCGCCACGCGACGCAGCCGACCCGGGCCGGGGCCCTGATGAAGGTCGAGCATGAATACGAGCGCGCCGGAGCCTGGGCGTACTTGGCCGCCTTGGATGTGCATCAGGCCCGGCTCTTTGGCCGCTGCGAGCCCACCACCGGGATTGCCCCGTTCGACCGCCTAGTCGCGCAAGTCATGACGCTTCCGCCCTATCGCGACGCGCGGCGCGTATTCTGGATCGTCGACAACGGTTCGTCGCACCGCGGTGCGCGCGCCGTGGAACGACTCCAGCGGCAGTATCCGAATCTGGTGCTCGTGCACGGGCCCGTCCATGCCAGTTGGCTCAATCAAATCGAGACCTACTTCTCGATCGTGCAACGCAAGGTCCTGACGCCGAACGACTGCGATTCCCTGGCCGACGTGGAGACCCGGGTCCTGGCGTTTCAGCGTCACTATCAATCGCTGGCCCGACCATTCGAGTGGACCTTCACGCGGCGCGACTTGGCCCGTTTGCTCGCCAAACTGGCGCTCCAGAAGCCAGACTCGATCGCCGCATGAGAAATACGTGTACGAACTTATGAAACGGTGTACTTAGCCGAAGCGCTGCTGGCACATGACCGCGTCGGGGCCGTTGAAGCCCTCGACATTGATCCAGAGATGCTGGCCCAGGCGCGCCTCCGGCTCACGCGATTTGGACCCCGCGCGCGGGTCCGCCTCGGGTCGTTCGAGGCGCCGCTCCCTCCGCGTGACGCCGTGGCCACGTCCCTGGCCCTGCACCACGTCCCTACCATGGCCCGCAAACGCACGCTCTATACACGCATTTACCGGGCGCTCCGTCCCGGCGGCGTCTTCGTCAACGCCGACGTGGCCATCAGTGCGCATCCGGTGGTACGCGAGGAGGCGTACCGTCGATGGGTCACCCATCTGGGGTCGTGCGGCATTGATGAACAGCGAGCCTATGCACACTTCGACGCATGGTCGACGGAGGACACCTACTTTCCAGTCGACGACGAACTCGCGGCGATGCGCAACGCCACATTCCAGGCGGAATGTCTCTGGCAGGATCCCCCACACACGCTCCTGGTCGGACGCAAGACCTGAGGCCCGGTCTACGGGCATTGCAATGCCTCACCGCATGGCGTCCGTCCCGCGGTAGGATGCGTCACGGCCCACGGCCGCCCGCCACTCCGGTCGGGTCCAGTCAGCCTTAAGACTGGGATCCTGGTCGGCGTACACCGCCAAGGCACCGGAGACGGGTGTTCACGACATTTGTGGGACGCCCCGGCGACGGTTCGCGGCGTTGTTGCACGAATCGTCACGGGCCCACACGATGCCACCCGACAGGATCCTCACCTGCCGATGCGATACGACACGGGTCGTCCGAGGGCGGTCATCCGATTCAGGATCGCACAGCCGAGGACGGCCTCACTCCCCTGCCCAGCTGGACTCCGGGCGCGAAGGCCATCGCCGATGATGGACGTGTCGCGGAAGAACGTGTTCTCCACCCGATCCTGACGATGGTACCCTGACGCCTGCTTCCAGCGACGCCGTCCGAGCGTCTTCACCAACATGATCGTCCGATCCCGCGCGGGCGACCGCGGGCCGTGGCCGGAGACGTCCGCCGTCCTGGCCGGTGGGATGACCACTGTCGCACCCCGCGCCCGCGAGGCTTCGTAGACGGCGCCCGTGTCAGAGGCCGCATCAGCGGTGACGCGCACGAGAGGGCCATCGACAGTGTCGAGCAGATCGAGGGCGGTGGTCGCATCCTCACCCGTCGCCCCGGTCAGCGTGTGGACACGGATCACGCCTGACTGATCGACGCCACGGTGGAGCTTCCGCCAGCCACGCCGGCCGCGGCCACCATGTGTCGCGGCCGCCCACTCACCTGCCCCGACGAGGGACAGACCCGTGCTGTCGAGCACGAGATGGAGGCCCTCGCCGGGCGGGACCAGTCGCAAACGGCGCCTCAAATGCTGACTGCGCCGGGAGAGCGTCGTAGAGTCGGGGGCAGAGAGGTCGAGGCGCATCATCCCGAACAGGGCGTGCAGGAACCCTTCGGCTTGGCGCAGCGGGAGATGGGAGAGGAGCCGCAGGGTCAGGGCGGTCTCGATGGCGAGATCCAAGTAGCGCCGCTGCCCACCCCGCCGGCCGCTCCGGCGGGGTGTCCAGACGGCGATCGCCTCCGAGGACACCCACGCCGTCACATCGCCGCGTCGAACGAGGGCCCGGTTGCCTACTCTGCCACTCGTCGCCTCAACCTGACAATACCGTTACGGGCGGCAACTCGCCTCCGTCCCCTAAGGAAACTCTCCAGGCGCTCCGTGCTCTTTCATGGCGGCCTCGGACCGCTTCGCCAGCTCTTCCTCGGTGACGTTCTCGACGTGCGTGCTGATCGTCCATACGTGGCCGAAGGGATCGGCCAGCGTCCCAGAGCGGTCTCCGTAGAACTGATTCTGCAGCGGGCGCAATTCCTTGCCCCCGGCTGCGATTGCCTGCGGATAGATCGTGTCGACATCCTCGACATAGATCATCAGGCTGACGGGAGTCCCCCCAAGCGACTCAGGGCCCTTGAAACCCATGTCGGGATATTCATCCGAGAGCATGACCGGAGAGTCCCCGATCTTGATCTCCGCGTGCCCGATCTTGCCTCCAGGAGCCGGCATACGGAACAGTTCGACCGCGCCAAAAGCTTTCGTGTAAAACTCGAGAGCGGCGGCCGCATTCTTCATGACCAGATACGGGGTAACCGAGTGGTACCCCTCTGGAATCGGTGACACTGGCATAGCGCTTATCCTCCTTTGCGAAATTCGATGATGGCAAGATGCGCCACCGCAGTATGGGGAACAATAGTGTTTCAGTTGCCGAGACGAAGAGCGGTTCTCTCCAATTCTTCGCTTCATGTTCTTCGTTTCACACCCCGAACCCGCCAGTCCAGGTGGACCGATCATCGATCTCGCACGCGGCTAGGACCCTCCTTAACGTTCGTATCGGTTCATGGCGTGTGTCCAATCCGAAATCTGGGGACCATAGGCGCTGCGTGGGCGCGAGTTGCCGGTTCACAGCCACCTTATCCCTCCCGGTAGACCCAGGCCCCGGCCATTGTGGCTATCACGATCTCGATCAGCCCGACCACGGCCCAGGTGACCAGCAGGCCGGCAGAGAAGATTCCCAGCATGTTGTAGCCGATCAGGGACGGAACGTATCCTCCGGCGAACATCGCGACGCCGACGAGCGCGGCGGCCTTTGGGCCGGGACCGAATCGTGGGCGACCGGCCGCATAGAAGAAGATCGCCACGATCCCCACCAGTGGGCTGACGAGGACAGACTGCACCCACTGGCTCGCGGTCATGTCCAGTGACAGCCCGAGCCGTTCGAGCGACGTCTGAGCCTGGTCCATGTAGAGCAACCCGCCGACGCCTTCGAGCAGCCAATCACGATGCCCGCAACGACGCCACCCAGCAGCCAACGAGACACATTGATCTCAGCCATGATGCATCCTTCGAAATGCCACCGATCTTGGCGGCATGTTATCCATAATCGTGGCTATGCCTGGACGCCGACCGCTATTATTCTGATACGAAGAAACTGATCTCGTCCCATGCAAGATGATCAGGAGTTCAGCGCGATCCTGGCCTGCAGCCTCGCCGTCGTCTTGCCCGTGGGGATCTACTATCGCGTACGATCTCAGGCGTCCGGCGAGAAACTCGATCGGCGCCGGGAAGGGCTCTTTATCCTGTTGACGCTCCGACCGCTCGCCCTGGTGGGCATGATCGGATTGTTGACATTCGTTGCGAGCCCGTCACGAATGGCGTGGTCGGCCCTGCCCTTGCCCCTGTGGCTCCGGTGGATGGGTGTGGGAGTTGGAGTGGTGGCCGCTTGTCTGTTGATCTGGACGTTCCGGAGCCTGGGCACTAATCTCACGGACACCGTGGTGACCAGAAAAGACCATACGCTGGTCACCAGCGGCCCATACCGTTTCGTCCGGCATCCGTTCTACGTCGCGTCCACGCTGGCTATTGCTGCCAACGCGCTAGCAACGGCGAACTGGTTCATGGGGCTCACCGGTGGGCTCGTGGTTGTGTTGCTCGTCATACGCACCGCCACGGAAGAAGCGCAACTGACGAAGCGCTTCGGTGATGCTTACGTGACGTACATGAAGCGAACGGGAAGATTTCTCCCGCGCATCGTGCACAGAGCATCATAGCGCGCGTCATCGACGTGTAGACATTGCGCTTCAGGCAGGCCCGGTCGGGTGCGTGAGATGGGTCGCGAGTCCCATGAAACCCAACTCCCAGCCGACGCCAACCGCGCCTGGTCCACCGGTCTGGGGGAGCCGCCACAAGGGCCGGCCGGAGAGAAAAATCCCTGGGCGGCGGAGACCGCCCCTAACAGCCGTCGTCGGTACCGTCCGAACACCGCAGCGTACCGCACCACGCTGTGATCGAGACAACGGCTGCCGATCACAGCCTCGATCACACCTCGGATCACATCGGGCCCCGCGTGTAACTCGTTGGTTCGGCGATTCGTGCGGTGTCGACCTACGGATCGCACTGGCTGGCTGGGCGACGCGGGCATTGACACGGCGCTGATCGACCCGGGGAAGCCGTGGCAGCATGCCACCGACGAATCGTTCAACGGGAAGTTCCGCGACGAGTTCCTGAGCCTTCAGTGGTGTCGGAACCGCATGGACGCGCAGGCCAAGATCGATGCCTGGCGATGGGACTACAATAAGCATCATCCTCACCGGGCTCTCAAGGGGCTCAGCCCCAATGAATACGCCCGGCGAGCGATGACAACGGCCGCGGACTCACCCGCGTAGTGGTCCGAAAAAGCCGGTCCTCTCACTGGGCGCTGTTCTCCAGTCATCACTGGTCCGAAGAAAGCCGGCAGGTCAGTCAGCCCTAGCGGCGTCGACGGCGTCGGGGTGTAGCTCAGCGACATCGCCAAGGCCCCCCTCGCGGAACCCATCGGCCTGGTGCATCACCATCCGCACCCGCAGGGTACTGTCAAGTTAACTAGCCTAGACCAGGATGAGGCGAACTAATCAGAGGATCAGGCCGCGGTCACCTCGGCCCACACGGTGAATGATCGTGCTCGCAGCATCCGATGAGGAACCGACCTGAGCAGGTGCCGACCCACTCGAAACAGATTCTGAATGACACCGTGAACGTGCAAGAACCGCTGGGCGTGGGCAGGTGAGGTGAAGCCGCGCATCTGACGCTCCTGGTGGCGCGTCGGCGGATGGGAGACTTCGGCGCGATTGTTCGCGTATTGGGTCGTGTCGCGGGTGACACAGGGCATGACGTCCCGCTGGGCCACTCGGTAGCTGCCCAGCTTGTCGGTCACGAGACGACACGGTTCCTGTCGCTGACTCTTCAAGCGTTGTCGGAAGAATCTCCGCGCCGCACGCCCGTCCCGACGGGGTTGGACGAGAAGGTCAATCAGGTCACCGTCTTGGTCCACGGCGCGCCACAGAGACTGGCGCTGCCCGTTGATCGCGACGAAGACTTCGTCCAGAAACCACGTCTCTCCGAGTCGACCTTGACGTCGCTTCAACCGCCGGGCGTAATCGGGGCCGAACTTCCCGCACCATTGCCGAATCGTTTCGTACGACACGATGATGCCGCGTTCGGCCAGCAGATCCTCGACATCCCGGAAGCTCAGGCAGTCTCTGTGATACAGCCAGACGGCGTGGCTGATGATTTCAGGCGGAAAGCGATGCCGAAGGTAGCGGGATCGTCGAATGTGCGTCCCGGCATTGTGCCGCGCGGAGAGTTAACCTGACAAAGCCCCTCCGAGCGGCATCACGGTCCAGAGCGCTCCGATTCTCGGGAGCGCGTGAGGGTGTCAATCATGGCGAAGGCTCCTGACCGCTGCTGCTATCGAGTCGTCTGTCTCAGTTTCCGGTAACCTCGCCTCCGTCCGGCCGCCGTTACAGGCCTTCCTACTAGAGGCTCGTGGCTCCCGTCACCGTCGCCGCACTGGCGGCCCCTTTGCGAGGTTACGGACGGACGTCAGCGGGCGCGTGGTGGTGTTCGGTGCAGCTGTCCGGCGATTGCTCCACTTGAATCGTGATGTGCTGGATGCCGAAGTTGCGGGAGGCGATCGCTCGCAGACGGCGGAGCAGTGGTTCCAGGGCGCTGCCCGGATAGTCGCGGTCGACCAGGACGTGCGCGGCGAGCGCATCATAGCCTTGGGTAATGGTCCAGACGTGCATATCGTGAATCCGGACGACGCCATCCACCGTTTCCATTTCGCGGCAGAGACGAGGCACGTCGATATACGCTGGTGCACCTTCGAGCAGGACGTGGATCACCTTGGCGAGCAGTTGCCATGTGCTACGCAAAATCAGGATGCCGATGATCACGCTGACAATGGGATCGGCGAGTGTCCACTCGAAAGCCCAGATGAGGCTGCCTGACACCACGACGCCGGCGGACCCCAGCAGGTCGGCCATGACGTGCTGGAAGGCCCCTTCGACGTTGAGGCTGTGCCGGGCCGCGCGGTGGAGGATCCAGGCCGTCAGGAGGTTGACGACGAGGCCGACGGCGCCGATGGCCAGCATCAGTCCGCCTTCGACATCAGGCATGTCTCGGAAGCGATAGAAGGCCTCGAAGATCACCCAGGCGGCAATCAACCAGAGTGTGAGCGCATTCAGCAGGGCCGCCAGAATCTCGAAGCGGTGATAGCCGAAGGTGCGCGTCGCGGAAACCGGCCGTTTGGCGACATGCATGGCGACCATGGCGAGGCCGATGGACGCCGCGTCTGTCAGCATGTGCCCGGCGTCTGCGAGGAGCGCCAAGCTGCCGGACAGGAGACCGCCGATGATCTCGGCGACCATGTAGCCGGTAATCAATGTGAGCGCGGCAGTCAGGCGTCGCTTGCTCGCCGCACGCAGCTCGCGGTGGCCATGCGCGTCCTTCATTGGGCGGTAGTCGGCACTCATGGCGTGATGCGGCCCGGGCCACAGCTAGCGGATGACCAGACGCCTAGGGAAGAGTAGTCCAAACCGCAACCCAGGAGAGAAGGGGAAGCCTCTTGTTGCCGCTGTGGCGATCCTCGTCGTGGGCGTTGTCGGAGGCACCATCCCGCGGTCGGGTAGACCAGGGTCGTTGCTGACCCTGGCCCCCCACAGATCCGGACGTGCGGGCTCTGCCGCATCCGGCTCCTCGACAGACAGCTTCGCTACGCGCCATCGCGTACCCGCTGGTCCAGGAAGCCAGGCGATGGCCACCGCCTCGATCAGCGCGATGCCCGCCGTCGCGTCATCGACATGCCCGTCGGCCAGGACGTCGGCAACGATCACACCGGATCCGTCAACGCCAAAATGGGGTCGGGTAGACCAGGGTCGTTGCTGACCCTGGCCCCCCACAGATCCGGACGTGCGGGTTCTGCCACATCCGGCTCCTCGACAGATGGCTTCGCTACGCGCCGTCGCGTACCGGCTTTGTTGCATGAATCGAACGTGGCCCGCAACGATCCCGACCCTGTTGTTGGTCACCGCCTGATCGCGTACGACGCAGGCCTGTCCAAGTCCCTCATCCGATTCAGCACGTGACACGCGAGGACCGCCTCAGCCCCCTGCCCTGCTGAACTCCGCACGCGAAAGCCCTCTCCGATGATGGACTTGTACCGGAAGAAGACGTTCTCCACGCGCGCCTGCCGATGGTAGCCCGTCTCCTTCTTCCATCGCCGCCGCCCGATCGCCTGCACCCGCTTGACGGTACGATCGCGAGCGAAGGATCGCGGCCGTCGGCGAGACACGGCGGCGATCTTCTTCGGGGGAACGACGACCTGCGCACCACGCGCGCCCGCCGCCTCGTAGACCACGATCGTATCGTAAGCGGCATCCGCGGTGACGCGTGAGATATCGCCATCGATGACGGGGATCAGATCGACCGCAGTCGTGGCGTCGTCGACATGCGCATCGGTGAGGGCCTGCGCCACGATCACACCCGACTGGTCGACACCGAGATGGAGCTTCTTCCACCGACGCTCGCCGTGTCCCCCGTGTGTCGCGGCGGCCCACGCGCCTTGGCCCACGATCGACAGGCCGGTGCTATCGACGATGAGATGGATGGGGTCCGTGGCCGGGATGCGACGGAGCATCACAGCGAGCTGCTGACTCCGCCGCGAGCGTGTGGTGTGGTCCGGCGCGTCCAAATCGGTGCCCATCAAGGCCAGGACCGACCGCACGAACCCCTCCGTCTGGCGCAAGGGCAAGCCGAAGACGAGCCGGAGGATCAACGCGGTCTCGATCGCCACATCCGAGAACCGCTTCTGCCCACCGGGGCGACCGGAGGGCGACGGTCGCCACGCGTCCGTGGCAGCGGCCGAGAGCCACAGGGGTCACGTCACCTCGTTGGACGAGCGCTCGCTCGTACTCCCGCCAGTTCCCGACGCGATACGTGGTCTTGTATTTCGGATGCACCTTCGACTTCATCAGCAGGATCGTGCGCTGGCCGCGGCCACAGGACCAGCCGGTTGACGATGCCCGCCGAAGTAAGGGTCAGGAGCCATGCACCAAAGCCCTCCCGAGGACCCGATGCTCCTCCCCCGGAGGACCCGATGCTCCTCCCCCGGAGGACCCGATGCTCCTCCCCCGGAGGACCCGATGCTCCTCCCCCGGAGGACCCGATGCTCCTCCCCCGGAGGACCCGATGCTCCTCCCCCGGAGGACCCGATGCTCCTCTCGGAGATACGCGATCAGATCGTCTTGGTGGCGGTTCACCCAGCCAGCGAACGTGAGAACGAGGAACTGTAGCGCAGGCGGCATGGCCTGAGATTACTTGGGAGACTCGACCAGCACTGACCGGACCTCGGCCCATTAAACGCACCTTACGGGCTCGCCTGTATTTCCGGAGACGAGATTTCGCGTTAAGATACGTCCGGCGCCGATTCTCGAGAACGGCGACCGCGGTGCTGTGTTCCCCGGACGTTCCGAGAGGACCTGATCGATGCGACAGGTACCTGAACAACACGCGACCCCGCTTGGCATCGTGGGAAGCGGCCGCGTTGCCCGCCACTTCCATCATTACTTCACTCTTCTCGGCCTCCCCGTCTGCGTATGGTCGCGGCGCGGGCGGGCTCCCTCGCCACCCGACGCGCTCGCCTCTTGCCGGACCGTTCTGCTGCTGATTCGTGACGAGGCGATCGTCCCCTTTGTCGACGCCTGGCCAGCGCTGCAGGAGAAGCGCCTGGTCCATTGCTCCGGCAGCCTCGTCACGCCCGCCGCCGAGGGGGCACATCCCCTGATGACGTTTGGCCCGACACTCTACGAACTCGCGGAATACCGCGCGATCCCGTTCGTCCTCGACGCCGGGGGCACTCCGTTTGCAGAGTTGCTCCCGGGCCTCCAGAATCCGTCATTCATGATCCCAGCGGTGGAGCGCCCGTACTACCACGCCTTGTGCGTGATGGCTGGCAACTTCTCAACAATTCTCTGGGTGAAGCTCTTCGACGAACTGCACCGTCGCTTCGGGATGCCGGCGTCGGCCGCGCACCCGTACCTTGCCCGCGTGGCGGCCAACGTGATGGCCGACGCCGACCAAGCCCTGACCGGCCCACTGTCCCGCGGGGACGCGAAGACGGTCACCACGAACTTGAGGGTCCTCGAAGGGGACTCGTTCCATGCGGTCTATTCCGCCTTCGTGAAAGTCTATGACCAGCGTTCGTGACTTTACCCGCTTCAAGGCGGAGGGGTGCAGAATCTCGATGGTCACCGCCTACGACGCCTGGTCGGCGCGCCTCATCGCGCGGTCGCACGTGGATGCCGTCCTCGTCGGGGACTCGGTGGCGATGGTCATGCACGGCCACCCGACGACGCTTCCAGCCACCGTGCGACTCATGGCCTTGCACACACGTGCCGTCGCTAGCTCCGTCGGCGGGAAATTCCTGATTGCCGATCTGCCGTTCCTGTCGTGTCGGAAAGGCGTGCCCGCGGCTATGACGGCTGTGGGCGCCCTCATGACGAGCGGGGCGCACGCGGTGAAATTGGAAGGGGTG
This sequence comes from Vicinamibacterales bacterium, assembly GCA_965197375.1. Taxonomy (GTDB): domain Bacteria; phylum Acidobacteriota; class Vicinamibacteria; order Vicinamibacterales; family UBA8438; genus CBDAMZ01. The sequence continues at coordinate 38,607 of CBDAMZ010000006.1, read as the reverse complement.
GACGGCCACGAGGAGATCATCCGGCACATTGTTGGGTCCGGCGTGCCCGTGATGGGGCACATCGGCCTGACGCCGCAGTCGGTCAATCAGCTCGGGGGGTTTCGGGTGCAGGGACGGAGCGACGCTGACGCGGTGACTCTCATGCGCCAAGCGCATGCCCTCGAGGAGCTGGGGTGCTTCTCGATCGTGCTCGAGTGCGTGCCGGCGGAACTCGCGACCGGCATCACCTCAGAGTTGCAGCTCCCCACGATCGGCATTGGCGCAGGAGCTGGCACTGACGGACAAGTCCTCGTGCTACAGGATCTCTGGGGCGTGGACCCAAGACCGTCCCCGCGATTCGTGCGGCGGTATATCGACGGCGAGTGCGTTCTGACTAACGCGCTCAATCGGTATGACGCCGACGTCAAGGGAGCCCGGTTTCCAGGACCAGAGGAAAGCTACTCGTCATGACCGTCTTCGAGGAGTTCTCCTGGTGGCGCGACCAGCGCCGTGCCCAAGTTCGCGCTGGGCTGACGCTCGGGTTTGTCCCGACGATGGGTGCGCTGCACGAGGGACACCTGTCGTTGGTGCGGCGCAGCCGGTCGGAGAACAATCGAACGCTCGTGAGCATCTTCGTCAACCCAGCACAGTTTGACGACCCGGCCGATCTAGCGACGTACCCCCGCCCGCTCGAGACCGATCTGGACACTCTCGAGACCGAGGGGGCGGACTTTGTGTTCCTCCCGCGCGCGCCGGATCTCTACGCGGACAACTACCGATACCGCGTCACGGAGAGCGGACTCTCGACAGTCATGGAAGGGGCCTACCGGCCCGGACACTTCGACGGCGTCCTGACCGTCGTCTTCAAGCTCCTGCAGATCATCTCAGCCGAGCGAGCATACTTCGGCGAGAAGGACTGGCAGCAGCTGACGCTCGTCCGCGGGATGGTCGAGGCGTTTTTCCTCTCGACGACGATTGTCGCGTGTGGCACGGTCCGCGAGACGGACGGCCTGGCTGTCAGCTCACGGAACGGCCGTCTTCTGCTAGCGGACCGGACGCGGGCGTCCCGGTTCTACCGCGTCCTGTCGGTCGCCCCGACCGCGAAGGCGGCGGCTCGCGATCTGCGGGCGTCGGGCTTTGCCGTGGATTACGTCGAAGACCGGGACGGGCGCCGACTGGGAGCCGTCCGCCTCGGTGATGTTCGGCTCATCGACAACGTACCTCTTGGAGACCGCTCATGATCCTGACGCTCGATGTCGGCAACAGCCAGATCTTTGGCGGGGTGTTCGAGGATGGCGAGCTCACGCTTCGGTTTCGGAGGGCCGCCCAGCCCTCTCTCTCGTCGGACGAACTGGGACTCTTCCTGCGGAGGGTCCTTCGGGAGAACGGCAGCGATCCGTCGAATGTTGAGCGGATCGCGCTGTGTTCCGTTGTTCCCGAGCTCATCTACTCGCTGCGGAGCTGCTGCCGAAAGTATTTCGGCCTCGATCCGTTCATCGTGCAGGCGGGGGTCAAGACGGGACTGAAGATCCGATATCGCAACCCTCTCGAGGTGGGTCCCGACCGCATCGCCAACGCCATCGGGGCTTTGCACCTCTATCCCGGTCGCAACCTGATCATTGTCGACTTCGGGACCGCCACGACCTTTGACGTGGTGCGCGCCACGCGTGACTACCTCGGCGGGATCATCCTAGCGGGGCCACGGATCGCCATGGAGGCGCTCGAGAAGAACACCGCACGCCTCCCGACCGTAGAAATCGTTCCAGAGGCCGAACTAGTCGGCCGATCAACGGTCGAGAGCATCCAGTCCGGGCTCTACTTCGGCAACCGGGCAGTCGTACGGGGGTTGACGCATGAGATCCGCGAGCAGGCGTTCCGGGGCGAGCCGGCCGTCGTGATTGGCACCGGGGGGCTCTCGCGTCTCTTCGAGCAGGAGAAGGTCTTTGATGTGCTGCTTCCCGACCTCGTGCTCCTCGGCCTTGAGAGAGCGTTGGCGCTCAACGGTGGGGCTAACCAACGGTGGAGCGCGCCGGCAACGATGAGTGCAGCTTTAACCTGTGGTGTCATGCACTGGCCTCCTCTCCCGCTTTAGAGGCGCCATCTTACCAGGGCCGGATGACACGCTCCTCTATGAGGCATAAACTTCAGGCGTGTCGGGTTCTAGGAGTAATCAGACTTGGGTGTGGGGCGTCGGCATCCCCATTGGCGTAGCGATTGGATCGGGCATTAACAATATAGGCGTCGGTATTGGCATTGGTTGTACTGCCCCAGGGTTCTTGGACAGTGGTTTGACGGTATTCGCTTCTAGGCGGCCGCGTCCAGCCCGACGAGGTCGCGTCGCACCTGGGCGGGGCTTCGATATTCATCGGAAGCGCAGCGCAGCACATAACGCTCGTCGGGCCATTTCTTCCGGCTTTAACCCAGTTTTTGGTCTAGCAGAATCACTCAGGCGGCAGGCTCCTTGGACCAGAGCAGTCTACTTTCGACAGATTCAGGCGCTTTGCCTGTGCAAGTTCGCCAAATGTGGTCGGTGAAGCCGCCCGTGTCGGCGTACTGTTCGCCGGACGCGCCTCCCAGTCTCGTTCATCAGGAGCTCGCGGAGCCCGTCAACGAAGTAGCGTTCCCCCTGCCGGCGCAGCCGCGGGATCCGATGCGCGGGGACACCGTGGGAGAGGTCCTCCGTGCCATGCTCGTTCACGCATTTCAACGCCGTGCTGTGTGCGCGCGAGCAGCATCTCGGCTCGGAGATCCGCTCGGGCGTGCTGTATGGCTCGACGCAGATGCATCACTCGATGATCAAGTCTGCCCGGCTGGCCGGCATCATGCCGGACCGGATCCGGGCGGTCCAGGTCGATGAGCAGTTCCGAATGGATGTGGGGGCCCTAGCCGACGCGATTGCCGCGGATCGCCGGGTCGGGCTCCGGCCGTTCTGCGTCACGCCGTCGGCCGGCACCACGAATACGGGCGCGGTCGATCCGTTGAATGCGATCGCCGACCTGTGCGCCCACGAAGGGATCTGGCACCACGTGGACGGTGCCTACGGGGCGTTCTTCTACATGTGTCCGGAGCCTCGGGATCTCATGCCCGGGCTTTCGCGGGCCGATTCCCTCACGCTCGATCCGCACAAGGGCCTGTTCCTGCCATACGGCACTGGAGCCCTGCTCGTGCGCGACGACGCTGCGCTGCGCCGCGCGCACGAGGCGACCGCAAGCTACCTGCCAGGTCCGCCAGTGAATCGTACCGGGTTTCTCGGAGACCGAATGCGTTGAATCAGGCCACCTCAGCCTGCTCATAGTACTGCGCCTCGAACTCTGCTGGTGGAATGTCCCCGAGCGGCCCCAACAGTCGTCGCGTGTTGAACCAGTCCACCCACGTCAAGGTGGCGAACTCCACGGCCTCGAGGGTGCGCCACGGGCCCTTCCGTCGAATCGCCTCCGTCTTGTACAAGCCGATCACCGATTCGGCGAGGGCATTGTCATAGGCATCGCCTTGGCTGCCGACCGACGGCGCGATGCCGGCGTCCACGAGGCGATCCGTGTACCGCATCGAGAGATATTGCGACCCGGCATCACTGTGATGTACGAGGCCGGTGAGGGCGTCGCCCCGGCGGGCGTAGATCGCCTGCTCCACCGCATCCAGCACAAAGTCCGTGCGCATGGAGGCCGACACCCGCCAGCCCACAATGCGTCGCGCAAACACGTCGATGACGAACGCGACGTAGCCAAAGCCGCCCCAGGGTGCGACGTACGTGAAATCGGAGACCCAGAGCTGATTCGGACGGGTGGCCACGAATCGGCGGTCAACGAGGTCCACCGGGCGACCGCCCTCACCGGCGTGGGTCGTGGTGACCCAGGCCCGGCCCCGGCAAGGCCCATCGCGCGCATCAGGCGCGCCACGGTGCAGCGCGCCACGCGGACGCCGTCCCGTCGCAGCTGCTTCCAGACTTTCCGGGGGCCGTAGACCTGCTGGTGCGCGTCATAGACCCGCTGAATCTTGACGCGGAGCTGATCGTCGCGCTGCGCCCGTGCGGACCGGCGCGTCGGATGTGTCCGTCCGCTGGTGCCGATGGCGATGAGTCCGTCGACGGGGCGATCGGCAGCACGGCGCAGATCGGCTCGACCCCGACCACGGCGCGATGGTCGGCGATGAACTGGACCATCGTGGCGACGTCCTCCGGCGGTCAAGCTCCGCCTGGGCGAAATACGCGAACGCTTTCCGCAGGATCTCATTCGCCCGCTTCAGTTCTCGGACCTCGCGCTCCAGCTCCTTCAACCGCTCCCGCTCGCTCGTCGTCAGGCCCGGCCGATGCCCAGCATCACGCTGCGCCTGCCGCACCCACTTCCGCAGCGTCTCCGCCGTGCAGCCGAGCTTCGGCGCCACCGACTGCAGCACCGCCCACTCTGAGGCGTGGGCCTCCCGGTACTCCTCGACCATCCGGACGGCACGTTCGCGCACTTCCGGAGAAAACCGACTGGGACGTCCCATAGCCCCCATCCTCCCAAGCAATGAGGTCTCCGAGAAACCCGGTACGATTCACGGCTTTAATCGGGACCTTTACCTTACTGCTGGAAATTCTTCCGCGGGCGGCTTGGGCACAGGACCAATTGGACCAGGGCGACACCGCCTGGATGCTAACCTCGAGCGTTCTCGTGCTTTTCATGACGATCCCTAGCCTGTCGCTATTCTATGCCGGATTAGTCAGGACCAAGAACGTGCTCTCCGTCATGATGCAATGCTTTGCTATCACCTGCCTAGTGACCATCTTGTGGACGGTTTACGCCTACGGGCTCGCTTTTGGTGATGGTGGGGGCCTTAACGCCGTCGTTGGCACCGGCAAGTTCTTTTTGTCTGGTGTCGATTACAACGCCGTGTCTAACACGATCCCAGAGACGGTCTACCAGATGTTTCAGCTGACGTTTGCGATTATCACGCCTGCCCTAATCGTCGGTGCCTTTGCGGAACGAATGAAGTTCTCGGCGATGCTTTGGTTTATGGGACTCTGGCTCACCATTGTGTACGCTCCGACCGCCCACTGGGTCTGGGGCGGTGGGTGGCTACACAAGATGGGGGTGCTTGACTTTGCCGGCGGTATCGTCGTGCATATCAACGCCGGCATTGCAGCGCTTGTACTCTGTATTGTCCTGGGCAAGCGTAGGGGTTACCCCGAGGTGCCGATGGCCCCGAACAACCTGGTGCTGACAGTCGTGGGTGCGTCGATGCTATGGGTCGGGTGGGTCGGGTGGTTCGGCTTTAACGCGGGGAGTGCGCTTGCCGCCAACGGCGTCGCTGGTATGGCTATGGCGGTAACCCACATCTGCGCCGCGACGGCAGCGCTCACCTGGATGGCCATCGAGTGGCTGCGCCACGGGAAGCCAAGCGCCCTAGGAATTACAACAGGAGCGATTGCCGGTCTGGCCACGATCACGCCGGCCTCCGGCACCATCGGACCGATCGGGGCTATCGCCCTTGGAATCGTAGCTGGGGGACTCTGCTTCTTTGCCTCCAGCAGCATGAAGCGGGCTATAGGTTATGACGATTCCTTGGATGTCTTCGGTATCCACGGCGTCGGCGGGTTCGTCGGAGTCATCCTAACTGGTGTATTCGCTGCTGAAGCGTTTGGAGGCTCTGGCCTCAACAACAGCATAGGCACCCAAGTCGCGCTTCAATCTCTCGGCGCCACTGCGACCATCGTCTACAGTGGAGTGCTGACATTCGCCATCGCAAAGATCCTTGATCATGTGATCGGTCTTCGGGTAACGGACGAGGAGGAAATTGAAGGCCTCGATATCGCGTTGCACGATAAGCGAGGGTACACGCTGTAGGAGGCGCTCAGTTTACTTCACCACACCAACGGCCCGAAACGCTTCAATTTCAGCCGGACGATAGCCAGTCTCGCGCAACACATCGTCAGTATGCTGCCCGAGCAGCGGCGCTGGTCGCCCAGGCGTCAGCGGCGTCTCAGACAACTTGAGCGGTGTGCCCAGAGTTAGAATGCGGCCGAGCGTCGGATGGTCAGTCCCGACGACCATCTCACGTGCACGAATGTGTGGATCGTTTAACACCTCCCTGTAGTCGTTGATCGGCCCACATGGAATCTCGTGCTTCTCGAAAAGAGCCAACCAGTGGGCTCGTGGCTGGCCCGCCGTGATCGTTTCAATCCGCGCCGTCAGTGCCAATCTGTTTTCGACACGCCGCGTATTGTTGGCAAACGCCGGATCGAGGATCCACTCCGGGTGGCCCACGACCTCGCACAGACGGGTGAACAGCTGATCGTTCGCAGCGCCGAGGGTAATGTATCCGTCGGCGCACCGAATAGCCTGGTACGGTGCCATCATCCGATGCGCCGACCCCATCGGCTGTGGCATGCCGGCACCGGTGAAATATTCCGTCGCTTCCCATACCGACAGAGCAACCCCGGCCTCGACGAGGGACGTATCAATATATTGTCCCTGCCCGCTGCGGGCGCGGTGGAGCAGCGCGGCGAGAATGCCAGTTGCGGCGAACAGCGCGGCGCCTAGATCAGTCAGTGGGACCCCAGCTTTGGTTGGTGGCCGACCCGGCTCACCCGTGACCGACATGATGCCTGAGACTCCCTGGGCCACGAGGTCGAACCCTCCCTTACCAGCCGACGGACCAGTCTGTCCGTACCCAGAAATCGAAACATAGATGAGACGTGCATTGACGGCACGGAGGGCTCGGTAGTCGAGGCCGAAACGGCCCATGACGCCAGGGCGGTAATTCTCAATGAGCACATCGGCCGATGTCGCCAGGCGGCGGAGGATCTCAGAGCCCTGCGTCGTTTTTAAATCCACGACGATACCGCGCTTGCCGCGATTGACCGCATTGAACGCTGGACTCTCAAGACCCTGCGCCCCAGCCATTCGTCGGGTCGGGTCTCCCGTTGGCGCCTCGACCTTGATCACATCGGCACCCATGTCGCACAGTAACATGGTGCAGAAGGGCCCAGCCATCACCTGAGTGACGTCAAGAACGCGCAGACCGGTCAGCGCGTGTTGCATGAACAAGTGTGCCGGTAGGAGGTGCTCACTGTGTCGACACCCCACGTCATCTTCGCGAAGGATGGGCCGCGAGCTACACTCACCTTCAACCGTCCAGAGGCCAGAAATGCTATGACCTGGGCAATGTACGAGGCGCTCGTCGACTGCTGCAACACCGTCGAGGCCGACCCGGACGTTCGCGTCTTCATTCTCCGTGGCGCGGGGAACGAGGCGTTTGTGGCCGGAACCGACATCGCCCAGTTTCGAACCTTTGAGTCAGCCGAAGATGGTATCGCCTATGAGCAACGACTCGATGCGGTTGTGGACCACCTCGAGGCCGTTTCCACGCCAACGATCGCGCAGATCGATGGGGTCGCGACCGGCGGGGGCTGCGCGCTCGCCGCCGCCTGCGACCTTCGTATCTGCACGCCGGCCTCCCGGTTCGGCGTGCCCATCGCGCGCACGCTCGGCAACTGCCTCTCCGGAACGAACTACGCGCGTCTTCTCGATCTGATAGGACCAGCGCGGCTCAAAGAACTCCTGTTCACCGGGCGTCTGTTGACCGCTGATGAAGCAGCCACCATCGGTTTCGTGAACCGCATCGCCCAGCAAAACGACCTGGAACAGGTCGTCCAAGAGTATGCTGACTGCATCGTGGCCAACGCGCCCTTGACCATCCACGCCACCAAGGAGATGGTCCGGCGGATCCAAGCCAGCCGCCGGATCGAATCCGCCGCCGGCCACGACCTGATCGCCACGTGCTATGCCAGCGAAGATTTTAAAGAAGGCGTCAAGGCCTTTCTCAATAAACGCCCGCCGGTTTGGAAAGGCGTGTAAGGTTCTACCGTGCGACTGACGCGGAGTACTTAGGCTACCCGCCGGCCGGACGTCAGATGTGACCACCGAACTTGTGCCGCATGGCGGACAGCACTTTCTCAGCAAACGCGTGATCCCGTCGCGATCGGAAGCACGCATATAACGCCGAAGACCCGAATTGCATCCGTCACCTCACCGTTTCTCGGGTCGCGCGAGGCTTCATTCGTCGGTATTACAGGCGATCTTCTCCAGCCGGTTGATCTTAGCGAGCCGCCTGAGATGCCTCGGCTCATCACTAAATCGTGCCTGCAAAAAGCTAGTCACAAGCACGCGCGCCAGCTCCGGTCCGATCACGCGTGCGCCGAGCACCAAGACATTCATGTCGTCGTGCTCGACCCCCTGGCGCGCCGAGTAGGTATCGTGGCACAGCCCGGCGCGGACCCCTCGGATCTTGTTGGCCGCCACAACTGCGCCTACACCGCTGCCACAGACGAGAACGCCTCGCTCGGCCTGACCGGCCGTAATGGCGCGGCCGATCGCCTCGGCATAGTCGGGGTAGTCAACGGAAGCCAGACCGTCAGTGCCAAGGTCGAGCACTTCGTGGCCGTCATCGGCCAACCAGGTGACCAGGCGGCGCTTTAGCTCGAATCCGGCGTGATCCGAGGCAACGGCGACCTTCATTAACGCACCTCATCCTGTTCGGAGTGTAGTTCGGTAGCCGCCCTGCCAGCCCACCAGACAACACGGCTGTGCACGGGCTGGATTCCGGCTCCGGGAAAGAAACCTGTTTGGCGATCTCTGCTGCCAGCACACCGCTGAGCACCTCGAGGTCTGGCCGAGACCCGGAAGTCCAATCTGCTCGCCAGCGGCGTCATCGCTGGTCGCAATGCTACACCCGTAGAATAATGTTGAGGCATGGCAAATGAACACCATATACCGTCCCTTGCCAAACGCCTGCAGTCCGCCCAGCGTATCACCGTCTTGACCGGAGCGGGCGTGTCGGCCGCCAGCGGCGTCCCGCGGCGCCGCCGGCCTCTGGAAGCGGTACCGGCCAGAGCAGCTGGCCACCCCGGAGGCGTTTGGTCGTAACCCGCACCTGATCCGGGAGTGGTACGACTGGCGACGACAACAGGTAGCGCGTGTTCGACCCAACCGGGGTCACGACGTTCTGGCTGCCTGGAGCTAGCGGGTCGATGGATTCACACTCATCACCCAGAACGTCGACGGGCTGCATGAGCGCGCGGGCACCCGCGACGTCATTCGCTTTCACGGCTCGATCTGGGAGCTCCGCTGTTGGAACCAGTGCAACACATCCCCCCCGTACTGGCGTGACGACACGGTACCGCTTCCGAATGTACCGCCCCGCTGTCCGGACTGTTGTGGCCCTGCCAGGCCATGTGTCGTCTGGTTTGGCGAGGCTATCGACCCGACGGTAATCGCGCAGAGCGTCTCCGAGGCAACCTGCGACATCTTCCTCACCATCGGCACGTCTGCCGTTGTGTACCCGGCTGCCGCACTCGTCAACGAGGCTATGCGCCATGGCGCTTACGCGGTGGAGATTAACCCCGACCCCACGCCGGCGTCTCGGGTCGTTGACTTGGTGCTTCAGGGCCCAGCCGAAGTGATCCTTAATGAAATTGAGGCAGCGCTTAGCAAGCTTGCGCCGTCCGCGTCATCTTCGAAATTTTTTCGCCAACTTCGGCGGTAAGCTGCTCGAGTCGCTCGCTCACGCGGCCGGCCGGTCGCTAACCAAGACCACCGCCGCACGAAACATGCGCCGCCTGTGCATGGAAGGCCTCGCGACCAATTACTACTCTCGCCGTTGTCCTACACTAATCTAATGATCGGTTCGGTCTAGAAGAAACTGGAGTCGCGCTAGTTCCCTCGTAACGGGCTCGGGCCACCACGGAAGGTCAATAGATAGTCTCGGATCACTTCGATCTGGCGCACAGCGTCACCGTCAAGCTGCGGGTAGAGCGAGTCAGGGTACTCCGTCCAAAACATCGGCATCCGCGTGCCAGGCTGAATAGCTAGCGGCTCAATGAGCCAGTCGGCAATCCAATCTGGTTGTAACCGCTCGTGCGCCATCCGCAGATCAGGCGCGAGATTGTCAGTCGGCTGGTCCTCGGGAACGGCGTCCAGAACATGGCACTGCTGGCATCTCAAGAGATCAAATAGCTCACGCCCCGTGCGCGTGACACCAGCGCCCGATGCGATCTCGTGGGTACGGAATGGACCAACAGACTCCGAGATCGCAGCGAAATATTCGATGACCGTGTTCCAGTGAAGATCGTCGAGCCCAAAGGTCGGCATTCGCACATTCAGCCAGGGGCGGATGGTTATGGGGCCACGCAGGAACGCATAGAGCCAGTCCGGTTGGACCTTAGCTCCTTCTGGAGTTAACAGTGGCGGTGCCAGCGATGGGTCATCGACCACCTCACGATAATCGCCACCGTCCCCATCGATCTCGTGACAGGCAACACAGTTGCGTCGCCGCACAAGATTCTGCCCAGCTCGCAGTGCATCGTCTCGCGCGGATCGGGGCGCCTGCGCCGCCAGCGGTTGCACGTCACTCTGTAGGCTCATAATCGCCGTGGCGAACAACGTGGCCTCCTCCTCACTCACCCCGAAATCCGGCATACGAAGTTTTTCAAGTGGCTGGAGTACCCGATTCCGATCATAGATGCGCGGATCGATCAACTTGTGTTTAAACCACTCAACCTTCGTGTGTGGAATCTCGTGCACGAAAGCAAAATCAAGGCGGGGAAGCAATTTACTGCCTTCTTCGGAAAGCTCGATCCCGATCGGCCGCGTACCTTCGAACCCCTTGATCTCATGGCAGCTATAGCAACCATAGCGGCCGATCACCCGCTGACCGAGTTCGAGTTGTTGCTCCTCAGGAGACATGGCGGCCACCATCGATCGCGCCTCTTCGGTTGGCACGACCGCGCGCAGATAGTCAAGTAGCACCTCGCCGACGTACACCTGGTCATAGGTGGCTTTCGGTCCTTCGCCCTCGGGACCCGTGAGGCTACTCAGATAAACAGCCACGTCTGCCACTTCCTGATCCGTCAGCCGGAGGTCCGGCATGTAGGTCTCGCTACTGAAATGCTTCGGGTCGCGCACCCAGTCAAACAACCACTCGAATGTGGTCTTATTGCCGACATTCTGCAGCGGTTGACCGAACGTTCGCCGCGGCCCAGCTTCAAGCCGGCTTTGGTCGTCGATAATGTGACAACCAAGACAGCCGACCGATTCAACAAGCTCCGCACCACGCTCCTCGTCTCCACGCGGCGGCACGGCAACGGCGAACTCGTGCTCGTCGGCATTCGCAAACAGATAGGCCACGACGGCGTCGATTTCGGCCTCGTTCCGCTCGGCATCCTCAGGTGAATTAGTGTTCGCGTTATACCAGACGCGTGGCATCCAGGTGCTCGGCTTGACTACCTGCGGGTCGCGGATCCAGCGTGAAACCCAGTCCGGCGTCAGTTTCGAGGCGATCTTGGTAAGGTTTGGACCCGGTTTACGGAGATCCTCGAACCCGCGCGTCTTGTGGCAGGCATAACAACCCGCCCGCTCGTACATCCCATACGCCAGGTTAAGAGCCGGCGCCTCCGGCACATACACCGTCTCCCGATGGCACTTCGCGCATGACGCCTCGGTCATAGTCGTAGGCAGCATCGGGTAGTCCCACAGATGGGGGATCCTCCCATCCGTATGTCTCCTCCCACGCGACCCGCTGCTCCTCACCCGTCGGCGTGTGCGACGCATCCCGGAAAGTGATCGACTGGCCCATCCCCTCATGGCAGACAGTGCAGCCGGTCGTCCCGAGTGGGTGGGGCGACGCACTCCCAACGGAGACCTCAAAATTCGGATGCGTTCGGAACGGCTGCGGGTAATCCTCATAGCCGACCAGGTCGACCGCGAGATGGCAGGTCATACACCGGTCCATCTTCCGGACACGCGTGAAGTTGACGTCGTCGACGAGATTCGGCGTAATAACCTGCCGAACAGTGATGCTGGGTACCATAAAGTCGAGCAACGGAGCATTGAGCAGGTAATCGTTTACAAGATCGACCTCGAGGACAGCTAGGCGGTCTTCAAGGCGCGTGGCCTCCGCCATAAGGTCGCGAAGCTCGGTGTCGATGTCGCTCATCCGTCCGGTAAACGTCCGGAGCTGACCGCGTAGATCGTCGCGCTCAGCAGTTAATGCTTCGACGTCGAGGCCGAGATCGAGCCAGTGCTTAAACATTGCTTCGATTGCTGGGCGACGCTCTGCGGCCTGCTCGGAGTTCACCTCCTGCAGTTCCTCGAACTCGTAGCGGTCGACGTCGTATTCGGCCTTCGCGAACTGCCATTCCTGATTCGTTAGAAACAGGTCGGCTTCCACTGCCTCGAGTGCCGTCTCAAGTTCCTCGATCTGTTGCTGGTTAGACGCTAGTCCCTGCTCGGCCTTGGCGCGCTCAACACGCAGCGCCTCGAGCCGCTGCGGATCGAGGTCGGCCTGCGCCGCCCGCAGCCTGAGCTGCGTAACCTCCGTCTCGAGCTGAACGAACTGACGCTGGTAGCTCTTCCACTCGCGGTCGAAGTCATCCCAGACCATCCAGACGACGCTAAAGAACAGGAACAGGCTGGAAGCAGCGAAGATGACGTTCAGGAAATCGATATCGTACGCGTGTCCGACGCTCTTCTTTTCGGCCATAGCCTAGATATTGAAGAAAAACTCTGGAATCGAGACGATGTATTTCAGATTGAACAGCCACCGCATCAGCATCTTAATCGGCAACGACAGCATCATCAGGAACAGGCCCACCGTCACGTAAAACCGCCCGGCGCCGAGCTTCTCGTAATAACGCTTGAACACCGTCTTAGCCAAAGCCACCGGTAAGACCGCTACATACACCAGCACGAACAGAATCCCAACACTCTCCCGAAGCCAGATGTTTTCTGGCAGCGCCAGGCCGAGCCCTCGAATCCAGACGTACTCGGAAAGCTGCACATTCGTCAGAGCCTCGAGCTTGTGAATATCCCAGAACTCAAACGGCCCAAAAAAGTTCCAGTTCGGCCCGCGCAGGAAGGTTCCAAGCACGATAAGCGAGCACCAAAGCACAATGAAGCCGAAGAGAAAGATCGTAATCTCCACCTTCCGCTCATTGAAGGTGTAGTAGCCGTTCCCCTTTTCGTTGGTATCGATGTACGGGATTGCCATCAGGCCAACGACGATCAACGATGGCAGGACGACCCCAGCCAACCAAGGATCGAAGTAAACCAGCATCTCTTGCAGGCCGAGGAAATACCACGGCGCCTTCGACGGATTTGGTGTGTTGGCCGGATTCGCCGGTTGCTCCAGCGGGGCCTCAAGCAAGATCGACCACACCACCAGTACGGCGGTGCACAGGACCAGCGCGATGAGCTCCGTGTAGACCAGGTCGGGCCAAACCCACACGCGGTCCGATTCCTCTTTCTCGATCGGTTCGCCACCGGCCGCTATCCGTTGATCGTTGCGCACCGCCTCCCGCATCGAATACCAGGTGAAGAACACCAAGAGGAAGATCAACCCGCTGATCGGGACATTGTCAGGCTTGGCGATGATCAAGCGGAAGTTCTCGTCGAAGAACCCGAACACGAAGAACACCGTGAGAAAACCGATCAGGGTGTACCCGACCGCGTTCCGGGCAAAGATCTCGCGCTTCCACACAATGACCGTCAGCGCCCCGACGCCCAGGATAAAGAACACCCGCGGGTCGGCAAAGAGATTGACGAAGTTTTTGATAGCGTCCATCTTGGACTAGAGCGGACCTGAGATCCCGCCATCCTTGCGCACGCGCCAGAAGTGCACGGCCATAAGGAACCCGATCACCAGAGGCAGCCCGACACAATGCAGTACGTAGAAACGCAGCAACGCCCCCTCGCCAACAAACGTGCCGCCCAGTAAGGCAAACCGGGCATCATCGGCCGCGTGGATCAGCTTGACGCCTCCCAGTACGAGGAGCGCCGCACCCGGGCCCTCGGACCCGAGGAACGGCGTCGCGCGAGCCATGTTCGAGCCGACCGTGATCGCCCAAATAGCCAGCTGGTCCCACGGGAGGAGATAGCCGGTAAAGGACAGGAGTAATGTCAACACCAGCATGATGACGCCGACGTTCCAGTTAAACTCCCGCGGTGGCTTGTAGGACCCGGTCATAAAGACCCTGAACATGTGAAGCCAGACGGTGATAACCATCGCGTGCGCTGCCCAGCGGTGCATCTCGCGCATAATGCCCAACGGCACATGCTCGCGCAGCCCAACGATGTCCGAGTAGGCGTACTCAAGGGTCGGCCGGTAATAGAACATCAGGAGCACGCCGGTAAAGGTGAGGTTGAGGAACAGGAAAAACGTCAGCCCACCCATACACCACGTGTAGCGGAGCCGAACGCCGTGTTTCTTGAGCCGGACCGGGTGGAGATGGAGAAACACGTTGGACAGCATCACCAGCACGCGGTTCCGATCGTTGATTGGCGCCGTGTGCCGGAAAATCGACGTCCAGACCTGTGTCTCGGTCAGCCAAGTCCATGCGCGCACCAGCGCGCCGTCTTTGGGTTCGATTGGTCTCGCATTGGTCATATCAGAACCTAATCCTTGTATCTCGAGCCAGACCCGAGACGCTAGATTAGAGTATCAAGAACGCTTCCGGGTCACTCCACTGTCCCAATTCGAACTGGAACTTCCGCGCTTTGTCGACCATGATCTGGCCGTCCTCCGCTAGGATGATCCTGGTGCGCTCGAGCGGCCGGGGAGCCGGCCCCTCGAAGTTAATCCCGGTCGGCCGGAAGCCGCTCCCGTGGCACGGGCACTTGAACTTGGCTTCAGCGGAGAGCCAGTTAGGCGTGCAGCCGAGATGCGTGCACGTTGAAAACAGCGCGTAGAAGCCTGGGGCTTCGTGCACAAGATCAAACGACGTCCGGATGATCCAGACGCCGAAGCGGTCCTTCCATCGTTCGTCAACGCCTTCGCCGTACTCGTCAGGAAAACCGACCGTGAACTGCTGCGGCGGCTCGTTGAGCACATTCGGGAACATGAAGCGGCCGGTGGCCGTGAGACAGCCCGCCGTAGCGGCCGTAAACGCACCCCAGGACAGCCCTATCCAGCCGCGACGTGACATCAACGGTGACGTGTCGTCGAGCGCCGCGCTGCGCTTACGCGTAGCAGCCGCAGCAGCGGTCGTCGTCTTGCCAGCCAGGGCGGGATTCGGTGCTGGTGCTACCGGCTTGGGCTTGGGAGCCGCCGGCTTCGCGCCGCTGGTCGGGGGAATCACAGGATCGTCAGCCATCTTTAAAATCGTCCTTCACTTAGATCATCATCGCGTCAGGGTTCAGCATTCAGGACCGCACTCACGGCATCGGTTGACTTCGCCGGCCCGAGCGTCCCCAGCATTCTTAGCGCGACCTCGCGCACGCGCAAGCTCTGGTCTTCCCGGCTCAGTCGTTCGATGGCACCCTGGAGCCCGGCCACCTTCAAGGAGGCTAGGGCTTGCAGACTACTGACCATGACCTCGCTCACGGGATCGATCGTCGCGTCGGCTGTCGGTGTGCGTGTCACCATGCGCGAAACGTAATCACGGTCGAGCATGCGCCCGAGCACTGGAACGCCTTCCGTTCGACCATGCCTGGCGAGCGCCACCGCAGCATTCCACTGGACGTCCGCCGCCGGATCGTCGATGGCATTGCGAAGCGTCGCAAAATGGACGTCCGACGGGAGCGCCCCAAGCGCGTAGACCACCATCTTCCGGACACCAGCGTCGTCCGATGCGTACACCGCCTCGATGTCCGCTACAACCGACGCGTCACCGATGGAAGCCAGCGCCCAGATCACGCTGATCCGAGTTTCCGAGTCTGGGTCATCCAGCGCGTCCACCAGCTCGCTAACTGCCGCAGCCGGCGGGGTATCAAGTCGGCCGATGGCGAGTGCCAGATACCGACGCAGACGCGGGTCATCGCCCTCGGAGTCCATAAACGCCCGCACGATCGCCGCCCCGAGGCTCGGGTGCTGTCGTTCGACCTCCGGATCTGCGAGCAGCCGCGAGAGCTCGTACGCCGCCGGCCACCGGCGCTCACGTCCGCCCGTCCGCACGTCACTCAGGTACTCCTCGGGAGTCCGCTCCGTCGACATTAGCATGCGGAACCCCCCATACACGAGCACGAGCACGCCAACGACAGCCAGGGGAATCAGAAAGAACTGGACGGCCACAGCAGGCCCAGTGGCGAGTGGGTTCACATGACGCGCGGGCCCGCGCTCGACCAGCTTCTTCATCCGTGCGCCGGGGAGAATCGATGATTTACCAAGCGGCGCGTCTCTGGAAGGCCCTGCAGAACACGACTCAGCACCCGAAGCGGCCGAGGGGGCAGCAGAGGGTACTACGAAGCGCAAGACCGGTCAAGCAATGAGCAGTGGTCGATTAAGCCGTTACTCCCGCTTTATTAGCCACTTACAGTATGGGCGCGTAACAAGCCAAGGCAGTAAATCATTAACAGACTCAAATTTTCGGCAGAGTAACCTGCCGTTGAGCTTGATACTTACCTCTTTTATCAGCGTAGGAAATTTGACACGGCTCGTCGCTTTGAAAGAAGACCACCTGAGCGATACCTTCATTTGCGTAGATTTTCGCCGGCAACGAAGTCGTGTTCGAAATTTCCAGCGTGGCAGTCCCCTCCCATTCTGGTTCAAACGGTGTGACGTTGACGATAATTCCGCATCGCGCGTAGGTCGACTTACCGAGACACACTGTCAGTACATCCCGTGGAATCCGGAAGTACTCGACCGTTCTGGCCAGAGCAAAAGAATTCGGGGGGATGACACAAACATCATCCTTTAAGTCGACAAACGACCGCGGGTCAAACGACTTCGGGTCGATGACCGTTGTGTTGATGTTGGTGAAGACCTTAAACTCGTCTGCCACACGGATGTCGTACCCGTACGACGACAATCCGTACGAAATGACCCCACTGCGCACCTGATTTCCAACGAACGGCTCGATCATGCGGTGCCCCGTAGCCATCCGTTCGATCCACCGATCGGACTTGATCGTCATAAGATTCCGTCCGTCTCGCGTCTAGCGCCGCAGTAGCATTAGCACCAGGGTCAACACAACACTCGCGATGACCGATGTCCCGATCGGCAAATACACGGTGAAGTTTTCCCGTCGATACACAATGTCCCCTGGTAACCGACCGACCGGCAACCCCAGCATGATTAGGCCGCCGACACCGGCGATGAGCAACCCGACGATGAGCAACAGTTTGCCCATGCTCCCTAGTATGCAAGCTCCAGATCGTGAAAGAAGTGCTCCAGCTCGAACGCAGCGGCGTCCGTCCCGTCGGACCCGTGGGTTGCGTTACGTTCGATCGAACTGCCGAATTCCAGACGCAACGTCCCGCTTTCGGCTCGAGCCGGATCGGTGGCGCCCATAAGCCGGCGCCACCGCCGGATTGCATCGGGCGCCTCAAGCGCCATCACCACAGCCGGTCCCGACGACATAAACGTGGTCAAGCTTTCAAAAAACGGCTGGTCCCGGTGCACAGCATAGAAGCTCTCCGCCTCTAGCTTAGTCAGGCGGACGAGGCGCATCGCTCGGATCTCGAAACCTTCCTGCTCAACCCGTTGAATGATGGCCCCAACCAACCCTCGCGCGAGGGCATCCGGTTTGATGATGGCGAGAGTCCGCTGCATTCGCGGGATTATAGTGACCGCGTTGGTTAGCGGAGACTCTCCATGATCTCGGTCAGCACAGCTTTCGGCGGCCGAACCTTGCCCTCTGGCAGCCTCGCCAGAGGCTCGTCAACCAGGTTCAGAAGCGATAGGAAGTCTTCCTTGCGAGGTTCCAGGTAGAGCAGGCCGGTCGCAAATTCACCGCGGCTTCTGGCCTCGATAAGCGCACGCAGCGCCTGCAGCTTGTCAAGGGGATCGTGGTCATGGTCCAGCTTCCGTAGATAGATCCGAGACCCATCATGCATCGTCACTTCCTGGGTTGTTCCCGGCTCGTAGTCGATCGAAATGTCCTCAAAGAAGGGTACGAAGTCGATCTCCTCCAACGGATCATTGTGCGTCTTGGCGTACGCATAGCTCTTCGTCGACCCCTCATGATCATTAAACGTCACGCAAGGCGACAGAACATCGACCATTGCGGTCCCACGGTGGCTAAACGCTGCCTTCAGAATCGCCGTGAGCTGCTTCTTGTCACCTGAAAACGACCGTGCCACAAAGCTGGCACCGAGCTCGACGGCGAGCGCACAAGTATCGATTGGGGGAAGCGCGTTAGCCACGCCCGTCTTCAGTTTCGAACCGACGTCAGCCGTCGGCGAAAACTGACCCTTGGTTAGACCATAGCAGCCGTTGTCTTCGATGATATAGATGATCGGCAGGTTACGTCTCATCAAGTGGACGAACTGGCCAATCCCGATAGCCCCAGTATCTCCATCTCCACTCACACCCACAGCAATGAGCTGCCGGTTGGCGAGTAGGGCTCCGGTACTGACCGATGGCATGCGCCCGTGCACCGTGTTGAAACCATGCGACGATCCGAGAAAGTATGCTGGGCTTTTACTCGAGCAGCCGATGCCAGACATCTTGATCACCCGGCTGGGGTCGACACCCATGTCGTAGCAGGCACCGATGATCCGCTCCGAGATGGCGTTGTGCCCACATCCAGCGCAGAGCGTCGTCTTGGTCCCGCGGTACTGCGCGGCCTCAAGTCCAATACGATTAATTTTCTTACCTGATTGCGACGTCCCGGCGATGGCCACGGTGTCCCCTCTTGTCGTTACGTATGTTGGCCGATTCCGCAGCACCCTACACGGTCCAGTGTACGAACATGCACCCTACTCTCCCCCAACACCAGCATTTCGAGGTGCCCGTGAGGTGTCGGCACCCGTCTGCTTCACCCGATATCCCTCCTGAATCAGGATACCGTCGGTGATGGTGCGAGCATCGATCGGGTTCCCGCTGTAGTGCAAAACGCTGCGAAGCCGGCTCGCCAACTCCGCCGCCAGATCAAGCTTCATCAAGCTGAGCATCTGCGCATCACGATTCTGCTCCACCACATAGACCCGCTCGTAACGCTCGATAAACGAGGCAATCGCCGCCCGGAACGGATACGCACAGATCCGATAGTAGGAAGTCTGCACGTCTGCCTCCGCTTTGATCTGCTCGCGGCTCTCGACGACCGCCCAGTGGGTTGTGCCATAGGCAATAATACCGATCGAGGCCTTCCGGTTGATTTCCACAACGGGCGCCGGTATCCAATCACGGGCCGTTTCGAATTTCCTGGCTAGCCGATCGACATTCTTCTGATAGTCATCAGGCCGCTCGCTGTACTTCGCCCACTCGTTGTGGCCGGACCCGCGACAGAAAAACCCTGGCATGCCATCGCCCGGCACACTGCGATAGGGAATTCCGTCTCCGTCGACGTCGCGGTAGCGCCCAAACTTGCCGATCCGATCTAACGTCTCCTCGTTAAGGACCTTGCCACGATCGAACGGCTTACTCGGATACTCAAACGGTTCAGACATCCAGGTGTTCATCCCCAGATCGAGGTCGCTCATCACGAAAACCGGGGTCTGGAACCGCTCCGCCAGGTCGAAGGCTTCCATAGCCATCGAGTAGCACTCACCAACAGACGACGGAAACAACATAAGCTGCTTCGTATCACCGTGCGAGAGAAACGCCGTCGTTAAGAGGTCGCCCTGCGCGGTGCGTGTCGGCAAGCCGGTCGACGGACCGACCCGCTGCACGTCGAAAATAACGGCCGGCACCTCAGCGTAATATCCCAGCCCGCTAAACTCTCCCATCAGGGATATCCCAGGTCCCGAGGTGGAGGTCATCGCGCGGGCTCCTGCCCAACCCGCTCCGATGGCCATTCCGATCGCGGCGATTTCATCTTCAGCCTGTACGACGGCGAAAGTAGCCTTTCCCGTATCTTGGTCTATGCGGTATTTACGTAGGTTCTCGATCAGCATCTCGCACAGCGAGGACGATGGTGTGATCGGGTACCAGGTAACGACCGTCACCCCGGCCATCATCGCCCCGATCGCAGCCGCGGCGTTCCCGTCAATCAGAATCAACCCTTCGGTTGCCTTCATTGGCTCGACGACATAAGGATCCTGCTTCTCGAGATGCTGGTCCGCATATTCGAACCCGACATCCAGAGCCCCTTGGTTTAGGCTGATCACCTTCGGCTTGCGCCCCAACTGCTTCTGGAGAGCTTTTCCCATGAGGCCTCGGTCGATCTGCAGAAGCCTGGCCAAGACACCGTCGTAGATCATGTTGCGTACAAGCCGTCGTAGCTTGGCATCGGTGCAGATACCACTCACCAACTTGTCGAACGGCACCGGATAGAAAATCAGGTCGTTCCGTAACGCGTCAAGCTTCAACTTCTCGTCGTACACGATCGCAGCATTTGGCTCAAGCGATAAGACGTCTTCCCTGGCTGTCTCCGGATTCATCGCGACCAGGAAATCGATCTCCTTCTTCCGCGAGGTGTACCCGTGCTTGTTTGCGCGAATGGTGTACCAGGTTGGTAAGCCAGCGATATTGGAGGGAAAGAGGTTCTTACCCGAAACTGGCACGCCCATCTGAAAGATGGAGCGCAGCAAAACCAAGTTCGCGGTCTGGCTCCCGGACCCGTTTACCGTTGCAACCTGAATACTAAAATCGTTAACGACCCGTTTGGCGAGCGGCTCTAGAGGATCTACTTCAACTACTGCGTCAGAGAGCGCCATGAGCGACCCCGCGCGTCACCGTTCTCACAAGGACCAATTGTAGCACGACTTACCGTCGATTGGTCCGTCATATCTTTGATTTCTCTCGAGAAATTTAGAAAGTTGACCGATCGGTCAAAATTAAACGTGAAGCCGCTGAGCCACTGCAGTCCCAATGTTGCCAGGACTCTCAACAACAGTCACGCCCGCCCCTTGAAGAACCGCCATCTTCTTAGCTGCAGTGCCTTCCCCACCCGAGATGACCGCCCCGGCGTGTCCCATGCGGCGTCCAGGCGGCGCTGTCTGACCGGCAATAAAACCGATGACCGGCTTGGGAAAGGCCTGCCGGATGTACCTGGCCGCTTCCTCCTCGGCCGAGCCTCCGATTTCGCCGATCAGCACAACGGCTTCCGTTGCCGGATCCTGAGCAAACAACTTGAGTGCACAGACAAAGCTCATCCCGATAAGCGGGTCACCACCGATTCCGATGCAGGTCGTCTGGCCAAGCTTGAGCCGCGTGAGCTGATGAATCGCTTCGTAGGTCAGCGTGCCGCTTTTCGACACGATGCCGACGCGGCCTTCACTACAAATGTGCCCGGGGATAATCCCGGCTTTCGCTTTCCCAGGTGAAATAACCCCGGGACAGTTCGGCCCAACCAGCCGGGTCGTGCGTCCTTCGAGGAACGTGATGACCCGCAACATGTCGAGCGTGGGAATACCCTCGGTGATGCAGACGACGAGCGGGAGATTGGCATCAGCTGCCTCCAGAATCGCGTCGCCCGCAACCGGTGGCGGCACAAAGATCACCGAGGCGTTGGCCCCAGTCTCCCGTACGGCCTGCTCAACCGTGTTGAAGACCGGCCAGCCCTCGTGCATCGCTCCACCCCTGCCCGGCGTGATGCCACCAACGACGTTCGTGCCAAACTCAGCCGCTTGTTTGGCATGGAACGTCCCCTCCCGCCCGGTGAGACCCTGCACGAGCAGCCGCGTCCCGTTGTCAATAAGAACAGCCACCTTACTCCTGTGCAAGTGCTACAACCCGCCGCGCGGCCTCGTCCATGCTATCGGCCGTCGTGAAATTAAGCTCACTATCGTGGAGCATGGCCCGGCCACGCTCCACGTTGGTACCTTCCATCCGGATGACTATGGGCAGGCGAACATCTAACTCCTTGACCGCCGAAATGACCCCTTCGGCCAGAACGTCGCACCGGAGAATGCCGCCAAAAATATTGATAAGGACCGCTTTCACGTTCGGATCGGACATGAGGATCCGGAATGCGTTTCGGATCTGATCCGCGTTGGCGCCACCCCCGACATCTAGGAAATTAGCCGGTTTCCCACCCGCCAGCTTGATAATATCCATGGTCGCCATCGCGAGCCCCGCCCCATTCACCATGCACCCGATCGTGCCGTCCAGCCGAATGTAGCTGAGCAAGTGCTTTGAGGCTTCGATTTCAAGAGTCTCCTCTTCCGCAAGGTCCCGAAGCTCACGGAAGTCCGGATGGCGAAACAACGCGTTATCGTCCAACGTAACCTTGGCGTCGAGAGCAAGGACATCGCCGGCAGTCGTGACGATCAACGGGTTGATCTCAATTAACGACGCGTCCAATTCGCGAAACGCCGCGTAGGCATCCAGCATGATCTTCACCGCCTTGGGCACAAGTCGACCGTCGAGCCCAAGCCCGAAGGCCAACCGCCGACTTTGGAACGACGGCAGACCAGTCGCTGGCTCGATCGTCTCGCGCAGGATGAGCTCCGGCGTGTCGGCCGCAACCTGCTCGATCTCTATGCCGCCCGCGGAGCTCACCATTAAGACCGGTCGGGCAAGAGCTCGGTCGATCACAAGGCCCAGGTAGAGCTCCCGGGCGATATCCAGGGCCTCTTCGATCAGGACTCGGCCTACCCTGCAACCCTCGGGTCCAGTTTGGGCCGTTACCAACGTCATCCCGAGCATCGTCCTCGCTACCTGCTCGGCCTCATCCGCGCCCGCAACGACCTTGACGCCGCCCCCCTTGCCTCGCCCCCCCGCATGGATCTGTGCCTTCACTACCACACGTCCACCAAGCCGATCAGCAGCAGCGTACGCCTCCTCAGCTGTGAACGCAACCTCGCCGCGTGGCACGGCCAACCCGAACCGTGCGAGGAGATTTTTGGCCTGGTATTCGTGGATCTTCAAGGCTGGGTGTCTAAATCAGCTAGACGTTGATGACCTTCACCAGCTCGCGCACCGCGTCAGCCGATCGCTTCAAGGCTGCGTCTTCATCGGGCGTAAGCGTGACCTGAATGATCTCCACAAGACCACTGGCGCCCAACTTAACCGGCACCCCGACGAAGAGGTCTCGAATACCGTACTCGCCTTGGAGGCACACCGAGCACGGCAGTATTTTCTGCTTGTCCTTCAGGATAGCTTCGACCATTTCGACAATGGCAGACCCGGGCGCATAGTAGGCGCTGCCCGTGCCCAGCAGCTTGACGATCTCAGCGCCGCCCTGGGCCGTCCGCTTGACGATCGCCTCGATCGTGGCAGCATCCATTAACTCGGTAATCGGGATCCCCGCAACCGTCGAGTAGCGCGGAAGCGGTACCATCGTGTCGCCGTGCCCACCGAGTACGAATGCGTGGGTATTCTCGACCGAAACAGCTAGTTCTTGGGCAATGAAGGCTCGCATCCGCGCCGAGTCCAGCACGCCGGCCATGCCGATGACCCGCTCTCGCGGCAGCCCGGAAACCCGGTATACCACCTGGGCCATCGCGTCGAGGGGATTCGTGACCGGCAGGATGATACAGTTTGGGGAATACGTCATCACTTGCTCGGTGACGCCCTTGATGATCTCGTAATTCTTTAACAGGAGATCATCCCGGCTCATGCCGGGCTTTCGCGCCAGACCCGCCGTAATAATGACAAGGTCAGAATCGGCAGTGTCGGCATAGTCGTTGGTACCGAGAACCCTCGCGTCCGACCCCTCGATTGGACAGGCCTCCAACATGTCCAGCCCCTTGCCTTGCGGCACACCATCCAGGATGTCGAGGACCACCACATCAGCTAGTTCCTTGTTGGCGAGGCTGCGCGCCGCAGTCGCCCCAACATTGCCTGACCCAACCACCGTTACTTTGCGATTCATCGGCCTCTTCTCTTCTCCGACAATGTGCTACATGTTTGCAATCACAGCGTCCGCGAACTCGGAGGTCTTTAGCTTCGTCGCACCCTCCATCAGGCGCTCCAGGTCATACGTGACCTTTTTCTGTTGGATTGTGCGTGCGATCCCCTCTTCGATTAGAGTTGCGACGTCGCGCCAGCCAACGTAACGGAACATCATGGCACCCGAGAGAATCACCGAGCTGGGATTGATGACATCCTTGTCAGCGTATTTCGGCGCCGTGCCGTGCGTCGCCTCGAAAAAGCCGACTTCGTCACCGATGTTCGCCCCAGGCGCCAGCCCGAGTCCCCCGACCTGCGCCGCACAGGCGTCCGACAGGTAGTCGCCATTGAGGTTCGGGGTAGCCATCACGTCGTACTCCGCCGTGCGCGTTAGGATTTGCTGTAACATGCTGTCGGCAATCCGGTCCTTGATGACAACCTTACCGTTTGGTGAACCGTCCCACTCGCCAAGTGTCTGCCCCGAGAACTCCTCTTTGGCCAGCTCGTAGCCCCAGTCCCGGAAAGCTCCCTCTGTGAACTTCATGATGTTTCCCTTGTGCACCAACGTCACACTTTTCCGGCCGTTGTCCAATGCGTACTGGATGGCCACGCGAACGAGGCGCTTACTTCCGGTCTCAGAAATGGGCTTAATGCCCACCCCCGAATCAGGGCGGACGTGCTTGCCGAGCTCCTTCGACAGAAACTCGATGAGCTTCATCGCCTCCGGTGAGCCCCGCTCCCACTCAATGCCGGCATACACGTCTTCCGTGTTTTCGCGAAAGATCACGACGTCCATGCGCTCGGGGTGTCTGACAGGCGACGGCGCCCCCTGGAAATACCGCACCGGACGCACACACGCGTACAGGTCGAGTTTCTGACGAATCAAAACGTTCAGGCTTCGGATGCCACCGCCGACCGGTGTGGTTAACGGCCCTTTGATGGCCACCTTGTAGGCTGTGACCGCCTCGAGCGTGTCGGCGGGCAGCCATTCTCCAGTTTTCTCCTTGGCCTTCTCACCGGCGAGGACTTCGAACCAGACAACGCGCTTGTGACCATCGAATACTTTCTTGACAGCTGCATCAAACACCCGAACGGCTGCGCGCCAAATGTCGCGTCCGATACCATCCCCCTCGATGAATGGGATGATCGGATCATCGGAGACAACCAGCTTGCCTTCTTTCCCTGTGATCGGCGTGCCCTGGCTGGGTGGGGTTAGATCCCTAAACTCTGCCATGTCTCGTACTCCGTTACTCCGTTTCCCTCATCACCGGTGTCAACCTTTTAGGGCACGCCCCTGCGACCCGCCACAAGATCTTCAACAGAAAGTGTGGAAAACCTTGTGGAAAAATGTCGCGTCAGACGCGGGCAAGCCGCATCAAACAGGCCGTTCTAGCGATTTGCACCATCTCAGTGCGGGCAAGACGAATGCGACCGGCGTTTTTAGAGCGGCCAGACATTATACTGTACCGTCGACATGCGGTCCTCACCCACACCCACACCAATCGTTGTGGTACCGGGCGGCGTGTGTCGGCCGTTCGCAATCGAGCTCATGACATGAAGGTCGTCATCGCTGATGAGCTCCAGGCGTCAGCCATCGAGCTGCTTCGTGCCGAGGGATGGACAGTTCACGCACACGCGGGGCGTTCACGATCGAAGCTAGTAGCCGACCTCGGCGATGCAGATGCGCTCATCGTCCGGAGCACAACAACAGTTAGTGCCGACCTCATTGCCGCCGCGCCGCACCTCCGTGTCATTGCACGTGCCGGCACCGGCGTCGACAACATCGACCTCGACGCGGCCAGCGCTCGCGGCATCCTTGTCCTCAACGCTCCTGGCGTGAACAGCGTCAGCGTCGCCGAGCACGCGTGCGCGTTCCTGCTAACCTCAGCGCGGTCGATCGCCCTAGCAGACGCGCAGATGAAAGCAGGGCGCTGGGAAAAGCACGAGTTTCAGGGGGCGGAGCTTCGGGGAAAGACACTCGGCGTGGTCGGGTTGGGTCGAATCGGCCGGGAAGTCGTGCGCCGGGTGCGCGCTTTCGATATGGAGATTATCGCCCACGATCCCTTCATCTCGACCCAGATCTCCGTCGACCTCGGCGTCGAACTGGTCACAATAGACAGACTGTGCGCGCGTTCAGATTTCATCACACTTCACGTGCCATCGACCGAGAGCACCCGGGGCCTATTTAACCGCGCGCGGCTCGAGCGCTGTAAGTGCGGTGTGCGGATCATCAACACCGCACGCGGAGATCTCATCGACGAAGATGCCCTGGCCGATGCGATTACTTCTGGGCACGTGGGCGGAGCCGCCCTGGACGTGTTTCAAAAAGAGCCCCCCAGCACCACGCAACTGACGGGGCTCTCCCAAGTCGTGGCGACTCCGCACATTGCCGCTTCGACGCGCGAGGCCCAGGAGTTCGTTGCGCTCGAAACGGCTACGTGCGTGCGAGAATTTCTTCGAGCCGGCATGGTTCGAAATGCCGTGAACTTCCCGTCAGTTGCACCAGATGAATTCAAGCGCCTGCAGCCGTACGTGACCCTTGCCGAGCGACTTGGCAGCTTACTCGCCCAGCTAACAGACGGCCGAACTGAAGCAGTTGGCATCCGCTACTACGGCGCGCTCGCCGAAAGCAATAACGAAATACTGGTCGGCGCGACGCTAGTCGGGCTCTTCCGGCATGTCCTCTCGTCGGCAGTGACGCTCGTCAACGCCCGAAGCGTCGCCAAGCAACGCGGGGTCGAGATCATCGAGTCACGAAGCTCACGCCCACGGAACTTCACCAGTCTTATTTCTCTAAAACTTCACACGAGTGACGGCGAGCTCTGGATCGAGGGAGCGGTGTTCGAACCTGACAGCGCCCGTCTGGTTCTGTTAGACGGGGTCGAGGTCGAAGCACCGCTTGAGGGCACCCTGATCGTCATCCGCAACAACGACCAGCCGGGAGTCATCGGCGAGGTGGGATCCATTCTCGGTCGCCACGGCATCAACATCGCCACCTTCGCACTAGGCCGCAGTGCTGGCGGTGCGGTCGGCGTTGTCAGCGTCGAGTCCGATGCCAGCCCAACAGCTTCTGGCCCACCGCCGATCAGCACGGCTGTACTCGACGAAATACGTAGCGTGCGGGCCGTGCGACGGGCCGGCCTCGTGCGGTTGTAAGGTTGAAAGTCAAAGCAGCTCGAGAACTTCGCGTGGATAGTGCCGCTTTAACACTTCTCGTCACGGGCACGGGGCACCCGCGCGCACGCATACCGGCCCCGCAAGTCGGATAGAGGCGCCGGGACCTAAGAGAAACTGGGAGGAACCAAGCTAGAACGGCCCTAACGTCCTGAAAGTGCTAGGGCAACCGTAGTCGATAAACCGTACTGGTTTTCGGATCACTAAGATCTACCGCATCGGGCAACACTTCGTCGACGATCAAGCGCCCGCCCACCAAGTCTCCTGTTCTGACCAGAACGACCTCACCCATACTGGACAAGATAGCTATACGATCCGGGCCCTCAGCGGTTCGGTTCTCGGCGATCCCCACTAACGTCACCGCCAGCTTGCTTGATGCCGACACCGCGGGCGGCGGCGTAAAAACAGCAGCCTGGGCCGTGGGGACCGACGGCGGGGTCATCCCAAACTTGAAGGGACTTCGCACGTTCTCGCGAGGCACGGGAGCCTCGTCCAGGCGCTGACGCAGGCGGTCAACTTCAGCCGCAAGATCGAGTGCGAGCGGACTCGATTTTTCCGCGGATCGGATCGGCTGGGGCTGGGGAGGCAATCCGCCACGCTCGACCTGCCGCGTGGTCGTCGCAGCAGTTAGCCACGCGGCAACGAGCGCGCCTGCTCCCACTAGGGTGGCGATCCGCAACGGGGACATCGACATCCGGTCCATCGTACCACGTCACAAAAGTCGGCGTGTACGGATTTGCACAGGCGGCCCGTGGTGTAAGTCACAAGTCAATTGTCACACCGTCGCGCTGCGGTCCCGCTAATGAAAGCATCGGCCAGCCATGACAAAAGACGTTACGCGGGAGCTGTGGTAAGATCCCTCGTGCACCGCGGCGCGCCGTCCAGCACGCGCATCCTTTCCCCATCTGCCACCGTCGTCGCCGTCATCCCCGCTCGGTATCAATCGAGCCGTCTACCCGGCAAGCCGCTGGCCGACATCGGCGGTCGCCCGATGGTCGAGCACGTATATCGGCGAGCCGCAGCCGCCACGGCGGTGGGGCGCGTGCTGGTCGCGACGGATGATGCACGCATCCACGCTGCAGTAACGGCCTTTGGCGGTGAAGCATGGATGACCAGTGCTGCACACCAGACCGGGACGGATCGGCTAGCCGAGGTCGTGCGCGACGTCGCGTGCGAGTTCGTGGTCAACCTCCAGGGGGACGAGCCACTCATCGACCCCAGTCTGATTGACGACACGCTCGAGGTACTTGCTGGCGATCCTACATGCTCGATATCAACCGTCCGCTGCCCCATTTCCGGGCCTGCCGAGCTCGCCGATCCCAGCGTCGTCAAGGTCGTCGTTAATCACAACGGCGATGCGCTTTACTTTTCGCGCTCGGCGATTCCGTACTACCGGGCACCCTCAGGTGACGAATCGGGGGCCACACTCGGCTACAAGCACGTTGGCCTCTACGCGTACCGCCGGGAGTGCCTGCTACATCTCGCCAGCCTCCAGTCGACGCCACTCGAGCGTATGGAGCGTCTGGAACAGCTGCGGGCGCTCGAGTCCGGATACCGGATTCACACCGTCAAAACCACGCAAAATCCGATTGGCGTGGACACTCCAGACGATCTCGAGCACGTACGTCGTCTCGTGTCGACCGGAACCAATCCATGACGGCGCCGTTGCGCTCTTCCTCGGACCATCCTGTTAAATACATCTTCGTCACGGGAGGGGTCGTTTCCTCGCTCGGCAAGGGCTTGGCCGCCGCTTCGATCGGCTGTCTACTCGAGGGCCATGGCTACCGCGTGACGTTACAGAAGCTCGACCCCTACGTTAACGTCGACCCTGGCACGATGAGCCCATACCAGCACGGCGAGGTCTACGTCACCAGCGACGGCGCGGAGACCGATCTCGACCTCGGGCACTACGAGCGGTTCACCAGCACCGTGACCACCCGTAACCACAACTGGACCACCGGAAAGATCTACCTGTCGGTGATTCAAAAAGAACGTCGGGGGGACTACCTCGGACGTACCGTCCAGGTCATCCCGCACATCACTAATGAAATCAAGGACAGCATCCGGACCGTCGCCTCCACAGGAAACGTTGACATTGTCCTCGTCGAAATCGGGGGGACGGTGGGCGACATCGAAAGCCAACCGTATCTGGAGGCCATCCGGCAGTTTCGACAAGATGTTGGACGAGAGCACACGCTCTACGTCCACCTAACGCTGGTGCCGTTCATCGGCACGGCGGGGGAGCTGAAGACGAAACCTACCCAGCACAGCGTACGGGATTTACGGTCCATCGGTATCCAGCCAGACATCCTCCTCTGTCGAACGGACCGTTTCCTGCCACGCGACATCCGGCGCAAGATCGCGCTCTTCTGCGACGTCGGCGAGGATGCCATAATCACCGCCAAAGACGTCTCTAGCATCTACGAAGTCCCTCTGGTGCTCGCCGAGGAAGGCCTTGACCGCATTGTGTTAAAGCGTCTCCACCTGCCGGACGACAGCGCCCGTAAAATGGATGCCTGGCAGAATCTGCTGGAACGAATCCAGAACCCCACCGACGAGGTTACCGTGCACGTCGTCGGGAAGTACGTCGGGTACGAAGACTCCTACAAGAGTCTGGCCGAGGCGCTGTATCACGCCGGGTTCGCGCATCAGCTCAAGGTCAAAATTAAGTGGATCGAGGCTGAGGCGCTCGAGCCAGACAGCGGGGAGCCACTTCTGCACGATGCACACGGCATCCTCGTGCCCGGTGGGTTCGGTGACCGCGGCAGCCGCGGCATGATGCAGGCAGCGCGGGTCGCCAGGGAACACAAGATCCCATACTTCGGTATCTGCTACGGGTTTCAATGGGCGGCGGTCGAGTACGCGCGTAACATCTGTGGCCTAGAGGGAGCCGACTCGACCGAGTGTGACGCGAACACTCCTCACAAGATCATCTACAAGCTGCGTGACCTCCTCGGCGTCGACGACCTGGGCGGAACGATGCGGCTGGGTAGCTACCCTTGCGAGCTCCAGCCAGGTACACTGGCCGCCGAAGCCTACCGCCAGACAACCATCCACGAACGGCACCGTCACCGCTACGAGTTCAATCGTGAGTTTGAGCAACCGCTCACTGCTCACGGTCTGCGTATTTCTGGGCAGTCCCCGGATGGCAAATTCGTCGAGGTCATCGAATTACCCGACCACCCGTGGTTCCTCGCCGTGCAGTTTCACCCGGAGTTCCAGTCGAAGCCGCTCCAGCCCCACCCTCTGTTCACTGGCTTCGTCAAAGCCGCCTACGAACATCTCTTGGCCGCCCATACGGCCACTGAATCGCTCGTGCCGTGACCCGGACCGACCAACCTCTATAATGTAATTGTGCGCCAGATAGTTGTCGGCGATGTCACGCTGGGTGGCGGCCGCCCGATCGTGCTCATTGCCGGCCCGTGTGTCATCGAGAGCGACATGCATGCGCTCGAACTGGCATCCGCCGTGCGGGACATCGCGCAGCGCTGTGCCGTTCCCCTCATCTTTAAGGCGTCGTTCGACAAGGCCAACCGGACATCGCTCGGGTCGTTTCGGGGCCCCGGCCTCGAAAGCGGCCTCCGGACATTGGCTCGGATCAAGGACGAGGTAGGGATCCCGGTCCTGACTGACATCCACGAACCCGCCCAGGCTGCTCCCGTCGCCGAAGTGGCCGATGTGATCCAGATTCCAGCCTTTCTCTCACGTCAGACCGACCTTATCCTAGCCGCGGCTGCGACCGGGCGGGCGGTGAATCTCAAGAAAGGTCAGTTTCTTGCGCCGCTCGACATGCGTCACGCCGTGGCCAAAGCCACCGGCAGCGGGAACCAGCGAATTATCGTCACCGAGCGCGGGACCTCGCTGGGGTACCACAACCTCGTCGTCGACATGCGCGCCTTCCCACAATTGCAGAGCCTCGGCTATCCCGTCGTGTACGACGTCACGCACAGCCTGCAGCTCCCTGGCGGTGGTGATGGCGTTACCACCGGGCAGGCGGAATTCATCGAACCACTTGCCGCCGCCGGGGTGGCCGCCGGTGTCGACGGTATCTTCTTAGAGCTCCACGAGCGTCCAGCAGTCGCTAAGAGCGACGGCGAGAACGCCCTGCCGTTGAATCGCCTCGAGCCACTACTTCGACGGCTCACAGCGCTCGACGCTGTCACCAAGCAGCCGGCTGCGACCGGGACGTCCAAGGACTGACCAACGGACCTATGGCGGATATCTCGAAGACCGAAGTCACTGCAACAGATGTGGATTTAGACTTAGCGCGCCGAGTACTACGGATCGAGGCGGAGGCAACACTCGCCCTGGTCGATCGCCTCGACGCACGGTTCGCGGCAGCCGTGCGCCTGCTCGCTGACTGCGCGGGTCGGGTCATCGTCACCGGCATGGGAAAATCAGGCATCATTGCCCACAAAATCGCCGCAACCTTGTCAAGCACCGGGACGTCGGCCTATTTCCTGCACCCGGCCGAAGCAGTTCACGGCGATCTCGGAGCGATCCAGGGAAACGACGTGGTCGTTGCCCTATCGTACAGCGGGGAGACACCCGAGCTCCTCCGCCTCCTAGAAACCCTCCGCCGCCTGGGTGCTCGCCTGATCGCGCTGACCGGCGATACAGCCAGTACCCTCGGCCAAGCAGCGGACGTCGCCCTTAATTGCCGGGTCAGTAATGAAGCTTGTCCGATGAACCTCGTTCCAACAGCCAGCACGACAGCCGCCCTTGCGCTGGGCGATGCACTGGCCATGACGCTGCTCGTCAAGAAAGGCTTCCGCGAGGAGGACTTCACGCACCTGCACCCAGGAGGTCAACTCGGTAAGCGTCTCCTTCGCATCGAGCGCTTGATGCATGCCGGCGATCAAGTACCGCGGGTAACAACGGACACATCAATGCCAGCCATCGTGGCAATGATGTCCAGCAAGGGGTTCGGAATGACCTGCGTGATGACCGCCGAGGGCCAACTCGCTGGAATCATCACCGACGGCGACCTCCGACGCCACCTCTGTGACCAGGCAAAACCTCTCGGGCTCACGGCGGCGGAAATGATGACCGCAAAACCTCTCACGATCTTCAAATCCGCGCTTGCCGTGCAGGCGCTCAACCTCATGGAAGAACGTCGCATCACATCCCTGATCGTAGTCGACGAAAAGAACCGGCTTGAAGGCATCGTTCACCTCCACGACCTGTGGCGGACCGAGCTCTTTTAGACACTGACTCCCCCAATGACCGAAACCCTGCTCCTATTGGCTATGCCCGTCGCATTATTGACGGGTCTCGCAGCCGGTAAAGCCTGGGAACGATATAAGCTCAAAGAGGGTCGCTGGATCGATCGTCGGAAGTTTCGGGCGTCGCCCCATTACATCTTGGGTCTCAACTTCCTGGTCATGAACCAGATCGACCTAGCAACGGAGGAGTTAACCAAGGCGGCCGGCCTCGATACAGACGCTCTAGAGATTCACCTCATTCTGGGCAACCTCTACCGCGAGCGCGGCCAGGTCAGCAAAGCCATCCAGCTTCACCAGAACCTGCTCCAGCACTCCAAGCTCGCCCCGCTCGAACAGGCCTACGTTTTGTTGTCTTTAGGACTCGACTTTAAACGTGGCGGCTTCGTAGACCGGGCGGATCACGCGTTTTCCGAGGTGCTCCGGCTTGACCCCGATAACCAGTACGCCCTGCTCAACCTCGAGAAGCTTCACGAAGAGCAGCACGAATGGAGCGACGCGTTGGCCGTCCGCAAGCGACTAGCCGACGTGGCCGCCGGCACCGACAAGCCGCGCGACCAGGCGATCCTGGCGTTTCTCGAAAACGAACTCGGGCAGCAGTGTGTCCGCGACGGGGCTCCGGAACAAGCTATTCGACATTTCGATACCGCTCTCGACCTTGATGCCCGCACAGTGCCCGCCTCGCTCAACCTGGGCGATGTACACATGGATCAAGGCCGTCCCAAGGAGGCGATCGCACTCTGGGAGCAGATCACTCGCACAGTACCGGAGCGCGCCTATCTCGCCTTCGACCGACTCGAGGCAGCGTACGCAAAGTTTGATCATCGGCCAACGCGCTTCCTGGATTTCTGCCAGCGGCTCATCGACGCGAACCCCCAGGACTGGCGCGCCCGCCTGGCGCTCGGCCAACACTTCTCGGCGAGAGGTGAACCCGCGCGGGCTCTTGACCTTCTCCTTGAGTCCCTGGCCCACAATCCGCATGCTCACGCCATCCACCAGGCGATTTGGCGAGCCCTCACCGCCCTCGAGCTCAACCCGACGTTGGTGCGCCGCTACGTCGAGCTTACGCGTGACGCGGTGTTCTATCTCGATCCCCACGTGTGCACGCGGTGCCGCTATCGGAGCACAGAGCTCCTCTGGCAGTGTCCGCAGTGCCACGAATGGAATACCTTCGTCGAGGAACGTATTGCGCCTGCGAAGGATAGCGAGGAGACCCCGGCGTAAGGCGCTGATTGAGGCTCGACATGCTACGCGTGGCGCTCACCGGCGGGATCGCCACTGGAAAATCCTACGTCTTGGATCGGTTTCGAGCGCGGTTGGTACCAACTCTCGATGCTGACGTTCTCGCTCGTGAGGCGGTTGCCTCCGAACGGCCGGCATGGGTAGCTGTGCGAGAACAGTTCGGCCCGGAGGTCTGCCTCCCCAACGGATCATTAGATCGGAAACATCTGGCGGCTCAGGTCTTCGACAACCCGACAGCGCGAGCGAAGCTCGAAGCCATCGTCCACCCCTATGTACGGCAGGCCATCGCCGACTGGTTTAACCGGCTCAGCTCCAATGGCAAAATTCTCTTCGCGGTGGCCGACATCCCGCTCCTGTTCGAGACGGGCCGCGCAGCAGAGTTCGACCGTGTAATCGTGGTCGCCTGTGATTCTGACGCTCAGCTCCGGCGGGTTATGGCCCGCGACGGGCTATCGAAGGATGGTGCACGAAAGCGGCTGGCGGCTCAACTCCCGATTGCCGGCAAGGTTAAGTGCGCTAATTTCGTCATCCGAACCGATGGCAACTTTGCTCAGACCGAACAACAAGTGGAGGAGGCCTATAAAAGCCTTTTGGCTGGTGTTTGAGAAACGATGTTTAAATACAGCATCTGAATCACCTAAGACCAAGCTTGGCACCTCGGCTCGAATTCGCTGTCGTGGGTGAACGGGCGTGCCGCCTGGCCTCGGCGGCACGCACGGTGTTGGACAGCAGCATCGCGATCGTTAGTGGCCCGACTCCACCAGGCACCGGCGTCAGCGCCCCGGCGACCGCGGCTACGCCGGGGTGGACGTCGCCCGTGACGATCGAGCCGCGTTTATCGAAGGCCGCTAGCTTCTTCGAGTCCGAACCGAACAGTGCCTCGACCAAACACCGGTCATCCAGCCGGTTCATCCCGACATCAACAACGGTCGCCCCTGGCTTCACGAAGTCTCGCGTCACAAACGCCGCCCGCCCAATCGCCGCCACTAACAGATCGGCCGACGCCGCAACCGCCGGCAGGTCCACGGTTTTCGAATGGCAGATCGTCGCCGTCGCGTTACGGTGTAGGAGCAGCATCGCCATCGGCTTGCCCACGATGTCGCTGCGCCCGATTACCACGGCTCGCTTGCCCTCGATTTTAATCCCGGTACGCTCGAGCAACTCTATAATCCCCGAAGGTGTGCAGGGCACGAACGCTGAGCGTTTCTGAACTAGCCGTCCCACATTGACCGGATTGAACCCGTCAACATCCTTAGCCGGATCGATCGCATCAAAAATCTTCTGCTCGGCATCCGCGCCCATACCTACTGGCAGTGGTGACTGCACGAGGATACCGTCATGACGGTCGCTCGCGTTAAAGACCTGAACGATCCCCATTGCCTCGTCGAAGGACGCCGTCTCGGAGAGGCGCTGCAGGTCAGTCGCGATCCCCAGCCCTTCGCTGTGCTTGATCTTGTTACGCACGTAAATTTCGGACCCGGGATCATGGCCGGCAAGAAGGATCCCAAGCGTCGGGGATCGCCCGGCGGCCTGCGTGAACGCCTCGACTCGATGGCGAAGCCCCTCGCGGATCTCCGCAGCCACCGCCGTGCCATCAAGCAGGTTCGCAGCCGTCTGTCCCACGCTCGCGTTCGCCCTCACAGCTGCGTCTGATCGGTGAAGCAGCTTACGAACGGCGCCATTCTATCTGATTTCGAATTTACCCTGGGTTTCAGTAGAATGCCGCTGGTTTCGTACTGCTCGTACGCGGCTACGAGACGATAACAATGGCAGCCGAACGCGGGACGTGGAGCTCACGGTCCGGTTTCATTCTGGCGGCGGCTGGTTCCGCCGTCGGCTTGGGCAACATCTGGCGATTTCCAGCCCAGGTTGGCCAGGGCGGCGGCGGTACCTTCGTTGTCGTCTACCTCGCATGCGTGCTCTTTATCTGCTGCCCCATCATGGTCGCCGAGCTGGCAATTGGCCGGCGCGGCCAGCAGAGCCCGGTGGGATCGTTTGCCAAGTTGTGTCCCGGTACGCGCTGGTGGCTCGTCGGTGCCCTCGGGGTACTAGCAGGCGCTGGGATCCTATCGTTTTACTCTGTCATTGCCGGCTGGACCGTCGCGTACATACTGGTTCACCGCTACTGGCGTCGTGGGGGACGACCAACAGACTATCGGCGCGTTTTTTGCGAACTTTACGGCGAACGGGCCGCTCACCACTGGACTGGCTCTCCTCGTCCTCACAGTAACCGCTGGAATGATCCTCGGTGGCGTGCGAGCCGGGATCGAGCGATTCACCAAAGCGCTCATACCATTCCTCATCGGCCTACTTCTCTTGCTGGCCATCCGGGCACTCACCCTGCCCGGTGCAGGCGCGGGGCTCGTCTACTATTCTCCGCCCCGATCTGTCCCGCATCTTTGACGTCAGCGTGTTCAGTGCAGCACTCGGGCAGGCATTCTTCTCTCTGAGTCTGAGTATGGGCGCAATGATCACCTATGGCAGCTACCTCAGCAAGCGGAAGGGCATTGCAAGCTCAGCCGTCTGGGTCGTCCTGCTCGACACGTCGATCGCATTGCTCGCTGGCTTCATCATCTTTCCGTTCGGCTTCGCCATCGATGGATTTAACCCATCCAGCGGCGGCCCAGGGCTGGTCTTCACGGTATTGCCGAGACTCTTTACGACCCTACCTGGAGGACAGCTCTTCGGCGCCGCGTTCTTCATGCTCCTGACCACGGCCGCCCTCACCTCAATGATCGCACTGTTGGAAGTGCCTGTGTCCTACTTGGTCGACTCCCATTATTGGTCGCGTAGCAAGGCGGTGGCGGTCGTGACGATCGCCGTGTTCTCGCTCGCCATCCCCTGCGCCCTGGCGAACGGTTCGGTCGGATTGTTCACAACGCTGCCTGGGCTCAAGATCGACTTCCTAACGCTGATGGTCACAGTCTGGAGCGACTTTGCCCTGCCGATCGGTGGTCTGCTCACGGCCTTCTTTGTCGGGTGGGTGTGGGAAGTGGACCGCGCACTGGAAGAACTGCTGATGAACCGAGGCTGGTTTCCGGTGCCTGGTCTATGGGCATTCTTGATCCGGTGGGTGTGCCCACTCGGTATCTTTTTCATCATCGTCACCAAAATCTACTCGGTGACATAGTAGCCTGTTCCGGCCACGCAGCTCACAAACAGTGAACCCCCTCACCAACCGTATCCTCACGTGGAATGATTTCGTCTGGCAGCCGCTGGCGATGCCGATGGTGTTGGTTGTCGTCGGCGGATTGATCACCATCATGACCGGGGTGGTGCAAATCCGGCGGTTCCCCGCCGCCCTCCGGATGGTATTAGCTGGCGCGTTCAAAAAGGATGCGCCGGGTGAAGGGACGATCACACAGTTTCAAGCCCTGTCCACGGCGCTGGCATCCACAGTGGGGAACGGCAATATCGGTGGCGTGGCCACCGCTATCCTGATCGGGGGGCCCGGAGCTATCTTCTGGATGTGGGTGACCGCGGCGGTCGGCATGGCAACCAAGTACGCCGAGGCAATTCTTGGTGTGCACTACCGCGTGACCCGGAAAGCGGGCGAGCTCGCAAGTGGCCCAATGTACTACATCGCCCGCGGAGTGCCGTACGGACCGCTTGGCTGGACGCTAGGATATCTGTTCGCCTTCTTCGGCGCCGCCACGGCCTTGTTCGGTACGGGCAACATGGCGCAGTCCAACACGGTGGCCCGAACGTTCGTTGGGGCGGCTCGAACCGTGTTCGATCTCGATGTGCCGCTGTGGGTGCCAGGCGTACTCATCACGATTGCCGTCGGCCTGGTACTCCTCGGTGGAATCCGACGCATTGCAGCCGTCGCCGAGCATCTCGTGCCGAGCATGATCGTGCTGTACATCTTGACCGCTGGTATTTACATCCTGTTGAATGTCACGTTGATACCGGATGTCATCCGCGAGATCCTGACGAACGCGTTTATCTCGACCGCCGCCGTAGGCGGATTTACGGGTTCGGCCGTGACACAGACCATCGCGGCTGGCGTTAGTCGTGGCGTCTTGTCGAACGAAGCCGGCCTGGGTAGCGCTCCGATCGCACACGGCATTGCCAAGGTTCGTCACCCGGCGCAGCAGGGCCTCGTTGGGATCTTCGAAGTCTTTATGGACACAATCATCATCTGCTCCATGACGGCGTTCGTAATCCTGACATCCGGGCTGTGGGCCGACCCCGCGTATCAAGATACAAGTGGAGATCTGACGGCCGCGGCACTCAGCACCTCCATCCCTCTGGCTTCGCTCCTCGTCGCGGTCTGTTCGTTCCTCTTTGGCTTTTCAACATTGATTGGCTGGTGCTACTACGGCGAGAAGTGCTTCGAGTTCCTGTTCGGGTCAAAGATGATCGTGCCCTATCGGGCTATCTTTACCGCCCTGGTCATGGTTGGCGCAGTCGTCTCCGTCCCACTGGTCTGGGCGGTCGGCACACTACTAAACGGCTTCATGGCCTTTCCCAACCTCATCGGGCTGCTGTTTCTGGTGCGCACGGTCCGGAAGCTCACCAGCGACTATTTCGCGAATGGGGTCAACGCTGTCACATAGGCCCGAACCCGCGACGCCGGATCGTTGCCTCGCAGCAGATCAGAGATGACAGCCACCGAGCTCGCGCCAGCGCGTAACACCTCGGGCGCCCGGCCGAGCGTGATCCCGCCAATAGCGACCACCGGTCGCGCCGGGCGCAGATCGGACGCCGCCCGGACCAGCCCGAGACCGGCCTCCGAGTAGCCCGTCATCTTGGTTGTCGTAGCATAAATGGGCCCAACCGCGACATAGGTGACCGCCAGCGCACGTGATGCGTCGAGCTCAGCGATCGTGTGAGTTGACAGGCCGACGATCGCGCGCGCGCCGAGCTGCCGGCGCGCATCTTCAACCGATATATCTTGTTGTCCGACATGGACCCCGGCGGCCCCGGCGAGCCGGGCCACGTCCGCACGGTCGTTCACGACAACGGTGGCATCGTAGCGGCGCGCTGCCTCGACGATGCGATCGCACCAGCGCTGGAACGTACTGCTCGAGACGCCTGCGGCGCGGATCTGCAGCCAGCGGGCACACCCCTTGAGGTAGGCCTCAGCAAGCTCCGGCACATCCCAGCCGTGACGCGCTGCGGTTGTGGCGTCCACGATGGCGCAGAGCGGCGGGAACAACATGTCAGCGATTAGAGGCCAAGGCTACGAGTAGAAATCTCAGCCTAGGGACCGTGGCTCGTGTGGAGAAGGCGCGACGCTGGACTTGGTGAAGCGGTCCATGAAGGCGGTATTCAGGTTGCCATCGAGGAAATCTGGGTCATG
>CBDAMZ010000005.1:0-131469 GCA_965197375.1 Vicinamibacterales bacterium | reverse complement strand
AATGCTCCATTTCTATTCAACCCATTAAACAATTCCTCTTCGGGAAACGTTCCAGTCCGTAGTGCTTGTCGCCCGAGTAAGCCGTTCGCTTAATGTGCGGATGCGTCGAGAAAAAGCCTCCACCACGATCAAACGGGGTCGTAGGCGTCACGCGCAAACTTTAATTTCTTAAATGCGTTCACTAGGGGTCTGTCGCCGACTCCTATGTCGGCAAGGTAGAAGCTGACAAACATGTCAGCTTCTCGTTCTCGGTCTCGTCCGTGCCCCGTTAAAAAGATGTCGGCTGTGAACGACAACATCGACGCTACGATGTCATCGACTTTGCTGTCTGTAGCTCCAGTCAACGCGGCGGCGATGCCCAGCCCACCGAGATATGTTCTGTGCATTGAATCGTACCGGGTTTCTCGGAGACCTCATTGCTTGGGAGGATGGGGGCTATGGGACGTCCCAGTCGGTTTTCTCCGGAAGTGCGCGAACGTGCCGTCCGGATGGTCGAGGAGTACCGGGAGGCCCACGCCTCAGAGTGGGCGGTGCTGCAGTCGGTGGTGCCGAAGCTCGGCTGCACGGCGGAGACGCTGCGGAAGTGGGTGCGGCAGGCGCAGCGTGATGCTGGGCATCGGCCGGGCCTGACGACGAGCGAGCGGGAGCGGTTGAAGGAGCTGGAGCGCGAGGTCCGTGAACTGAAGCGGGCGAATGAGATCCTGCGGAAAGCGTTCGCGTATTTCGCCCAGGCGGAGCTCGACCGCCGGAGGACGTCGCCACGATGGTCCAGTTCATCGCCGACCATCGCGCCGTGGTCGGGGTCGAGCCGATCTGCGCCGTGCTGCCGATCGCCCCGTCGACGGACTCATCGCCATCGGCACCAGCGGACACATTCGACGCGCCGGTCCGCACGGGCGCAGCGCGACGATCAGCTCCGCGTCGAGATTCAGCGGGTCTATGACGCGCACCAGCAGGTCTACGGCCCCCGGAAAGTCTGGCAGCAGCTGCGACGGGACGGCGTCCGCGTGGCGCGCTGCACCGTGGCGCGCCTGATGCGCGCGATGGGCCTTGCCGGGGCCGGGCCTGGGTCACCACGACCCACGCCGGTGAGGGCGGTCGCCCGGTGGACCTCGTTGACCGCCGATTCGTGGCCACCCGTCCGAATCAGCTCTGGGTCTCCGATTTCACGTACGTCGCACCCTGGGGCGGCTTTGGCTACGTCGCGTTCGTCATCGACGTGTTTGCGCGACGCATTGTGGGCTGGCGGGTGTCGGCCTCCATGCGCACGGACTTTGTGCTGGATGCGGTGGAGCAGGCGATCTACGCCCGCCGGGGTGACGTCCTCACCGGCCTCGTACATCACAGTGATGCTGGGTCGCAATATCTCTCAATGCGGTACACGGATCGCCTCGTGGACGCCGGCATCGCGCCGTCGGTCGGCAGCCAAGGCGATGCCTATGACAATGCCCTCGTCGAATCGGTGATCGGCTTGTACAAGACGGAGGCGATTCGACGGAAGGGCCCGTGGCGCACCCTCGAGGCCGTGGAGTTCGCCACCTTGACGTGGGTGGACTGGTTCAACACACGACGACTGTTGGGGCCGCTCGGGGACATTCCACCAGCAGAGTTCGAGGCGCAGTACTATGAGCAGGCTGAGGTGGCCTGATTCAACGCATTCGGTCTCCGAGAAACCCGGTACGATTCATGGCCACGAATCGGCGGTCAACGAGGTCCACCGGGCGACCGCCCTCACCGGCGTGGGTCGTGGTGACCCAGGCCCGGCCCCGGACCGCCCCGGCAAGGCCCATCGCGCGCATCAGGCGCGCCACGGTGCAGCGCGCCACGCGGACGCCGTCCCGTCGCAGCTGCTGCCAGACTTTCCGGGGGCCGTAGACCTGCTGGTGCGCGTCATAGACCCGCTGAATCTCGACGCGGAGCTGATCGTCGCGCTGCGTCCGTGCGGACCGACGCGTCGGATGTGTCCGCTGGTGCCGATGGCGATGAGTCCGTCGACGGGGCGATCGGCAGCACGGCGCAGATCGGCTCGACCCCGACCACGGCGCGATGGTCGGCGATGAACTGGACCATCGTGGCGACGTCCTCCGGCGGTCGAGCTCCGCCTGGGCGAAATACGCGAACGCTTTCCGCAGGATCTCATTCGCCCGCTTCAGTTCACGGACCTCGCGCTCCAGCTCCTTCAACCGCTCCCGCTCGCTCGTCGTCAGGCCCGGCCGATGCCCAGCATCACGCTGCGCCTGCCGCACCCACTTCCGCAGCGTCTCCGCCGTGCAGCCGAGCTTCGGCGCCACCGACTGCAGCACCGCCCACTCTGAGGCGTGGGCCTCCCGGTACTCCTCGACCATCCGGACGGCACGTTCGCGCACTTCCGGAGAAAACCGACTGGGACGTCCCATAGCCCCCATCCTCCCAAGCAATGAGGTCTCCGAGAAACCCGGTACGATTCAGTTGTATTGGACGTTGCAGACTTTGGTGTTGCCTGTCTAATAGACTTAGTTGTGTCTGACAGTTCCGGTAGTGCCCTGGATGCTTCTATTGAGGATTGTTTGACTGTATTGATACACGCTTAACTGTCAGCGCTTCACTTGTTGTTGCCACCAAACATGAAACGGCCGCACGAACCGCAAAAACGATGAACCGGGTGCTGGAGATTTAGGGGCTGGCCTGTAGACTGGCCACTACGCTAACACCAAGGCCGCCGATGACCAACGATGCTCACGCCCGGCCGTCTGGGGACGCGCCGGAACCGCTGTACGACGTCAGCATTCCGACACCCACGCACGCCGAGCAGGCGCGGACCCTGGTGGCGCGCCTGACGACTGGTACGTTGTGCACGTTGGCTGCTGACCAGGCGGGCTACCCTTATGGCTCGTTCGTGACGGTGGCTTTCGACGACGGCACCCCGGTCTTTCTCGTGAGCACGATGGCTGAGCACACCAGGAATCTGCAGCACGACCCCCGGGCGTCGCTGCTGATGGTCGAAGGGGGGTCCGAGGACCCGCTTGCGAACGGCCGTGCGACACTGCTCGGTCTTTGCACGCAGGTCGAAGGAGATGGTGGGACCGCGCGTGCGGCGTTCTTGGCCACACACCCGAACGCCGCTTACTACGCTGACTTTCGCGACTTTGCATTCTGGCAGCTGCGCGTGGAATCGATCCGGTACATCGGCGGATACGGACGGATGTCCTGGGTGGATGCGGCTGACTGGCACGCCGCCGAACCGGATCCGCTCGCCGCGGCCGCCGCCGGCGTCATCGCTCACATGAACGACGACCACGCTGATGCGATGGTGCTCTACTGCAAGGCGTTCTCGAAGGCGACCGACATCACCGCCGCCAGCATGACTGGCGTCGACCGGTACGGTTTCGAGATGTCGGCCGTGACCGCCGAAGGACCGCGATCGGTCCGGCTGGCGTTCACCGAATCGATTAGCACGCCGGAGGAGGTCAGGGCCGCCCTCGTCACGATGTTGAAGGACGCTCGGACTAGGCTCGGTTGAACGGGTCTCGAGTCGGGTTACAGGACAGGACAGGATTTTCTGAAAAAAATTACACAAACCGACGGATCAGTCGGGTGCTCCGTCAGTGCCAGATCCGAAACAAAGTGTTTGCAGAGAAAAAGTGGAGCCGGTGAACGGACTCGAACCGTTGACCTCTGGCCACCTGATTCCCAAAAGAACAGGAGAGTCCGCTGGCAAGGGACCGCCTAATCTCGTGACAGATCTCACCCGACAGCACATCACTGGCACGCTCCCTTGGCTCACGTGGGTGCGTGGTGTTCTATTCCAAGGCCGATGGTTCACGGCACCAGTCCGCTACGTATCCGGATAGGGCGGGAGCGTTGTCAATCGCGTGTCCTCGACGGGACCGCCGATCGTGAAGTGGTAGAGGTCTTGATACGCGTGGTCCCTGAGGCCAAGGACGTCATGCATCGGATCGTCGAAGTAACAGCCGATACCGGTACTGCGGACACCAGCGGCTTCAGCTTCCAGATAGAGCACCTGACCGATGACACCGGCCTCCCAAAAGAGGCGAGGATAGAACCATGGGCCGTACCGGTTTAGGGCTTCCTCATATTCAGCGATCATCCCGAGACTAAAGCAACCATCTCTGGCAATTTCCTGGAAACAGGACACCTGCTGGCCGGCTTGTCGTGCATCCGCTTCGATGAGGCAATATAACTCAAGTTCGTCCGGACAGCCGATAGGCCGCCGCCACAGACCAGCCGGGGTGAGCGCCCCTTTGAGCGCTCTCTTCTGTGAGCGGTCGCGAACGAGGAAGTACAGACCGGTGGGAAGATCATCCACCCGGTGAACAAAAATGGCCAAGTGAAGATGCGGCTTCCAGGGGAGTGTCCTGAATGGCATGGTGCCAGGGATGGCGAGCGTCTTTTGAAGCATCCGATAAAACGTCTCTCGATCGATTCGAGTCTCTCTATCCATGGCCACCGCACTACGGCGCTGACGAATAAGCTTGCGAAGAGAGAGCGGACGGACGTCCAAAGACCATGGCGCCGGCGGATCGTGAAACGGTTCAAACTGACCGACGCCACGCGGCTTCCGAGCCGCTTCGGCCGCTTCAGCCACACCCCATTCGGCGTGCGACGTGCTCAGTTGATTGGGATGGCCCCGCCAACCGAGGGACTTGAACGCCAGGACCTGATCCTCGGGCAGCCTTGTCTGATTTGTTGGTACGTCACGCGGTGCCACGGCCATCAGCACATCCGGCTCTTCCGGTTCGGCACCGTGATCTTGCCATGTGCCCATGAGGAGCGCCAGCTCATCCGCACCCAAGTCGTCCAGGATCGTTGTCTGCCATCCTAGCCCCGCTGCGGCGATGCTGATCGCGCCGATGGCGTGACCAACGTCGTGCTGACAATAACGATAGGAGCGTTGACCGTACTTCCAGGCCTCTCGCCAATGAATGGACGTGAGTCCCACAAGAAATGTATCTGTTGGAAATCTCACACAGAGCTTATTCCACAGTCCTAATCCAAACTCTGCCCGCACCTCCAACGCATGTTCCTTCGGTGCGTAGTGGCAGACCATGGGCGCATCGGAGAGCCCCTCGATCGGACCGCAGATCAGGTACCCCTCGGTTGGATGCAGATTCCCGCTCGACGGATTGACTCGGAGCGCCCAACTGGTCTCACCGGTGCTCTTCCACGCCGATATCGCTAAGCTGTCGTAAAAGAATTGAGAGACGCTCTGCACGTTCACCAGAACGGGCGGTATCCGGCCACGCACAAAGGCATTGTCGTACAGGGGTTCATCCGTTGGTTGGATTTTCTCCAGGGGTACCAGGCGCGCGCCTTCAAACCGACGAAACGGGTTCGGCTGCGTGGCCCAATCCAAGTACCCGGGGCCCCTGGCAGAGCCTTGGAAATGATGTTTCGTGACCTGGTGATAGTGGAAGACTGTCTGAAGCGGGTCTGGCATGCTTCCGGCGTCTTCCTTCATCTCAAGAGTCGGGGACACATCGGCCCCGGTAGCGGCTCACGTCGTGCGTCTCAGTCATGGTGTTCTCCCTGCGGGTCTCGTCCTGTAGCCGCATCAACCCGTAGAGCAACGCCTCTGGACGCGGCGGGTATCCTAATACGTAGACATCGACCGGCACGACTATGTCGACGCCCTGGAGCACGCTACAAGTCGGAAATGACCCACCGGCGTTCGAACGGGCGCCCAGCGAGATCACCCACTTCGGCTCCGTGGCGCTTCAGGAGCGAGAGCAGTCGGCGCACCTTCGGCGGTGGCACGTCAAGTGCGCGGGCCAGGGCGCTCACGCTGAGGCCAGTCGCTCGATCGTTCAACGCTTCACAAATCTCCAGAGCCTTGTCGACCGACGTGGACCCCGAAACGGCCGCCTGTGCGCTCTGCCGGCTCATGATTCAGCTGCCTTGACCAGGATCGCTCACCCAGCGATACTCTCAAAGGCGCCGTGTAACTGAATTGTATTCCAATATATGGAATCGATTGAGACGGCGGTCGGTGGGAATCAGAGGCAACAGCGGTCGCATGTCCTTCAAGGGGTCCTCGCTTCGATCATCGCGCCCGTCGGCGTCTCGCTTTGGCTCATGAGGAGTATTCTGGGCTACTACACTGAAGACGAGGAGTGAGGGAGATCGCGCATGCCTCGTGTGCCGTTCGAACAATTGCCTGAGGATGCTCGCTTGTGGATCTTCGCCGCCGAGCGGCCGCTCGACGAGCCAGAGCGGCAGCGGCTGCTTGCCGAAGTCGACCGGTTCACCGACCAGTGGGGTGCGCACACCGTGCCGCTGACGGCCGGCCGGGATCTGCGGTACGACCAGTTCCTCTTTGTCGCGGTCGATCAGCGAACG
This sequence comes from Vicinamibacterales bacterium, assembly GCA_965197375.1. Taxonomy (GTDB): domain Bacteria; phylum Acidobacteriota; class Vicinamibacteria; order Vicinamibacterales; family UBA8438; genus CBDAMZ01. Next base: position 125,133 of record CBDAMZ010000005.1, on the reverse strand, counting down.
GCTGGGCCGTCGGGCTGCTCGGTCGATGCGCTCGTGCGGCAGATGAAGGCGCTACAGCAGGAGCTGGGGGTCGGATTGGTCGACCATGCGCCCGTGCTGTTCCGGCGGGGCGAGGAGATCGAGCGCGTGCCGCGGGAGGTGTTTGCCGATCTAGCGACGTCGGGCGAGGTCAGTCTCGACACGACGGTCTTCAACAACACCTTGACGAGCCTCGCAGACGTGCGGGCCGGCCGGTGGGAAGTCCCGGCCTCTGATTCGTGGCACGCCCAGGCGTTCTTCTAGCGGATCCCCGTTTATTTCGATCGGGAAGCTCTAGCCATGGCTTCCGCGGCCGACTTCGAGCCTGACGAGCTTCGTGCGGATCTCACGTACGGGGGTTCGCAGTCAGCCGGCCCTCCTGCGTCACTAGGCAGCCAACGAGGCCGAAGCGCGCGACCTGCCGCGCGGCGTACCGGGAGCATTAGAACCGGCGCCACCAGCCAGTCAGCTCTGGAGAACAGATGCCGCGAGGATTCACGACGCGCGTTTAAGGAGTTATTGTCAACGACGGTAGTGCGGCCGAAGCCATCCGCTCTAGCTGCCAGCGGTGAGCGGGGCCTGGCAATCGGTCTCGGCATGGATCTTGAGTGGCCACCAGCCGGCGAAGTTGCCATCGGACGCGGCGATCGGCACGGCCAATGCCAGCTCGCCGGGATCGAACGTCGTCTCTCCGTCGCCGTCGGCGTACCTGCGTGCCAGATCCTGGCGAAACCGGTCGACTTCCGGCGCGTCGAAAAGCGCGAAATAGAGTTGCCGAGGCGTACCCGCGACCAACTTGCGCGCGACACCGATGCAGACCGGCATGGGCGTGACGTTCGAAAGGCCGGTCTCTTCGGCGGCCTCGAGGATGTCGTCAGGCGAAAGAACCGTCCCGAGCGTGTCTCGATACTCCGAGTGCAGCACGATCGGCATCGACGCTTCCGCCGGCGAGGTCATTGACTCCATCGTCCTGGTGAAAACCTGATGGAAGAGCTCCGCGCGGAGCTGATCGGGCGGCAGCAACGTGAGGAGCCCAGCGCCCGACTGCATCGGGCTCCGGAGTGCCAGTCGCCACTCGGCGACCAGGCCAGGATCGACAACATACGACTCCGACAGGCTGTCCTGCACGGTCTGCCAGAACAGCCAGCCCAGCGCGACGAGAAGCACGGCGGCCACACCGACCTTTCGAAGGACTTTACCCATTGCCTATCAGGACGGGCACGCGCGCTTTGAGTTCCTCCTTGGGGATTACCCTTAACAGCCACTAGTCTAGGAGGCCGCGGCCCGCATAGCCAACCTCAGTCCCTTAGCTTCTCGGCGTCGACACTCTCCCTCCCCCGGCACGCCCATGCCTGGACGCGAGGGATAACACTGAGCCAGCCCCCTCGCACCAACCAGGAACGCGACTACTACCGGAACGCCAACTGACGGAGATCACGAGAACGGCTAGGAGGCAGTCAGCGGCGTATCGCTTTGGCCCGTCGTTTGTTTTCGGGTTGAGTTCGGCCTCCTACCAATTAAGGACTGTTCCCCTTGCCCCATGGAGGAGTGGCCTCCGTGCCACGGGTCTTGTCCCCTAATAGTCAGCTCTGTCTGTGCGGTGTGTCTGCAAACTACTGAAAATGTGGAGCCGGCGAGCGAACTCGAACCGCTGACCTGCTGATTACAAAGTCTCTGCACGCGGATTGTGTGGACGGCACTGGACGTTTTGTTCAGGAAACTTACAGTGCCGTCCAACCTTCCTAGATGTATCCAGTCCAAATGGTGGTCCAAATGGTGGTCAAAACTTACTTATGAATCGTACCGGGTTTCTCGGAGACCTCATTGCTTGGGAGGATGGGGGCTATGGGGCGTCCCAGTCGGTTTTCTCCGGAAGTGCGCGAACGTGCCGTCCGGATGGTCGAGGAGTACCGGGAGGCCCACGCCTCAGAGTGGGCGGTGGTGGCGCCGAAGCTCGGCTGCACGGCGGAGACGCTGCGGAAGTGGGTGCGGCAGGCGCAGCGTGATGCTGGGCATCGGCCGGGCCTGACGACGAGCGAGCGGGAGCGGTTGAAGGAGCTGAAGCGGGCGAATGAGATCCTGCGGAAAGCGTTCGCGTATTTCGCCCAGGCGGAGCTCGACCGCCGGAGGACGTCGCCACGATGGTCCAGTTCATCGCCGACCATCGCGCCGTGGTCGGGGTCGAGCCGATCTGCGCCGTGCTGCCGATCGCCCCGTCGACGGACTCATCGCCATCGGCACCAGCGGACGGACACATCCGACGCGCCGGTCCGCACGGGCGCAGCGCGACGGTCAGCTCCGCGTCGAGATTCAGCGGGTCTATGACGCGCACCAGCAGGTCTACGGCCCCCGGAAAGTCTGGAAGCAGCTGCGACGGGACGGCGTCCGCGTGGCGCGCTGCACCGTGGCGCGCCTGATGCGCGCGATGGGCCTTGCCGGGGCCGTCCGGGGCCGGGCCTGGGTCACCACGACCCACGCCGGTGAGGGCGGTCGCCCGGTGGACCTCGTTGACCGCCGATTCGTGGCCACCCGTCCGAATCAGCTCTGGGTCTCCGATTTCACGTACGTCGCACCCTGGGGCGGCTTTGGCTACGTCGCGTTCGTCATCGACGTGTTTGCGCGACGCATTGTGGGCTGGCGGGTGTCGGCCTCTATGCGCACAGACTTTGTGCTGGATGCGGTGGAGCAGGCGATCTACGCCCGCCGGGGCGACGCCCTCACCGGCCTCGTACATCACAGTGATGCCGGGTCGCAATATCTCTCGATGCGGTACACGGATCGCCTCGTGGACGCCGGCATCGCGCCGTCGGTCGGCAGCCAAGGCGATGCCTATGACAATGCCCTCGCCGAATCGGTGATCGGCTTGTACAAGACGGAGGCGATTCGACGGAAGGGCCCGTGGCGCACCCTCGAGGCCGTGGAGTTCGCCACCTTGACGTGGGTGGACTGGTTCAACACACGACGACTGTTGGGGTCGCTCGGGGACATTCCACCAGCAGAGTTCGAGGCGCAGTACTATGAGCAGGCTGAGGTGGCCTGATTCAACGCATTCGGTCTCCGAGAAACCCGGTACGATTCAATTGAGGTTATAAAAAATAATTTTAAGCAGCTTCTCAAAGATAAATTTAACGTCACTCATTCAACGCTTGAGTTTGAACATCGCATAGATGCTAACTGCGATGAAAATGAATGAAAAGTGCTTACGCAACTTATTGGAATAAGTTGATACACGCCTCAATCGCGTTAAACCCCCTGCCAGCCAGCGGCAGACTACTGCTGTCACGCCTGGATGGTATTCGCATCTCCTCGCGGTCGCGGAGCTACGGGCGAAGGCGGAGCAAGGGGATACCGAAGCCCAATGCAACCTCGGGGTGGTGTACGACACCGGCGCGGGTGTCCCGCAGGGTGATATGGAAGCGGTGCGATGGTACCGGGTGGCAGCGGAGCAGGGGCATGCCGAAGCCCAGCGCCTTGCCCGCGAATGGGACGAACCGTACCCGTGCAACTAACTCCCGTCCCCGTTGAACCGCCCGCCGCCGTACGGGCATCACCGATCTACATCTCAATGATCTGCGACACGAATTTGGGTGTCGGCTCTTGGAGTCAGGATCGGGACTTCATGACGTGCGCGACTTCCTCGGTCACGCCAACATCACTACTACCTCCCGCTACTTACAGTCGTCATCGCACCGGTTAGCGGACGCACTGACGCGCATGGAAACCCGTCCGCGGCAAGGGTTTTCGGAAAATGTCGTACAAACGTCGCACAAAACGTCAGATCTGCCCCCGACCCAGCGGCGTCAGATCTAAAACAGTCGGTTTTATTAGGAAAAAGTGGAGCCGGCGAACGGACTCGAACCGTTGACCTGCTGATTACGAATCAGCTGCTCTACCAGCTGAGCTACGCCGGCTTTCCTGGGCTAGGAGCCATGGCTTCCGCAACGGTCGCATAGTTGCTCACTACGCAACAAACGAGCCATCCTAGCATACGGCACATGTCGCGCCACCAAAGATAGCGACGATCTCCAGGAAGCCGGGGCTGAGGTGGAGCACCGTGAGAATTTTAACGTGCTGTTCCGTGAAGGTGACGAGAGCGAATAGGCGATTTGAACGGGCTGGAGTCTGCGGCTAGAATAGCCGGTTGTCGTTCCTGACGAAGTCGCGTTCTAGTAGGCAAGTATGCCGGAGTCCCGTCCGCACCAGGACAACCAGATCGTTATTCGTGGCGCGCGTACTCACAACCTGAAAAACATTGACCTGACCCTTCCCCAAAACCAGCTCATCATTGTGACTGGCGTGAGCGGGTCGGGGAAGTCATCGCTCGCGTTCGACACAATCTACGCTGAAGGGCAACGACGCTATGTCGAGTCTCTGTCGGCCTATGCGCGACAGTTCCTCGAGCGGATGGAGAAGCCGGATGTGGACCGGATCGATGGCATCTGTCCTGCCATTGCCATTCGCCAGAAGAATAGCCCAAGGAACCCGCGGTCAACGGTCGGGACAACAACCGAGATCCACGATTATTTGCGGCTGCTGTTCGCGCGTGTCGGTCGTACGATCTGCCGGCAGTGCGGGGAGGAAGTCGTGCACGAGACGACGGAAGTCGCGGCACGTAAACTCGAGGCCTTGCCGGAGGGGACACGTTTGTTGATCGGCTTCGCCATGCCAGTGTTTGACGCACTCACTTCACGTGACGGCTTCGGCCGTGATGGCAACATTAGTGCGGCCGGCGATTGTGATTCTTCCTCGTCAACCGGCAAGGTGCTCGTTGACGGCAGTGTGCCGGAGACCTGGCCGGCCGCTGACGGAGCTGGGTCGGTCCGTGTAGCGATTGACGCGCTAAGGCGGAAGGGGTTTGGCCGTGTGGTTGTTAACCAGAACGCCGTGTCGTTCGACGACCTCGATCCGGCCACGCTTGCTGGCGAGCCAACGATTCAGGTGATCGTAGATCGGATCACTGTCGGACCGGATGTTTTGACCCGGCTGACCGACTCGATCGAGACCTCCTACCTGGAAGGCGGTGGTGCGGCTTTTGCGATCGAGGTCGACCCTCGATCCTCGACCGTCGACCATTCGCAGTTCACCACAGATAGCAACCGGGGAACGCCCGTGGCTAAACCCCAACCCCAGGTCCATCTCTTCAGTGAGCGTTTCGAGTGCCGACCTTGTGGGAACAAGTACGAGGTTCCGGAACCGCGGTTGTTCTCGTTCAATAGCCCCTTCGGCGCCTGTCCGACCTGTCACGGCGTTGGCAACATCATCGAGCTCGACATGAGTCTGGTGGTACCTGACCCGTCAAAGTCCATTCAGCAGAATGCTATCGAGCCGTGGAGTAAGCCGCACTATCGCTCACATCTGGTGGAGCTGAAACGTGCTGTTCGCGGGCGTGGCGTGCGTCTGAACATACCCTGGTCAGAGCTCAGTGAAAAGGAGCGGCGGTTCGTTGTCGAGGGAGACGGGGAGAACTATCAAGGAATTAAGGGCTTTTTCCGGCGGCTCGAACGGAAGAAATACAAAGTCCATGTGCGCGTGTTCCTGAGTCGGTACCGTGGGTACCTGGTTTGTACGGAGTGCCACGGGGCGCGGCTGCGACGCGAAGCCCGCGACGTCCGCGTCGGCGGTTGCACTATCGACGAGGTCTGTAGTCTGACGGTGGCCGGGGCGCGCCAGTTCTTCAATGCACTGGCGCTGACTGAGAAGGAGAAGGCAATCGTTGTTCGGATCGTCCGTGAGATCCACAAGCGGCTCTCCTTTTTAAGCGATGTCGGGTTGGACTATCTGGCACTGGACCGGCTGTCATCGACGCTCTCTGGCGGCGAAGCGCAGCGAATCAACCTAGCAACCTCACTCGGCTCGGCTTTGGTTGGCACGCTCTATGTACTGGACGAGCCCTCCATTGGGTTGCACCCGCGCGACAACCAGCGCCTGATGCGCATATTGGAGCAATTGCGCGATCAGGGCAATACGGTACTTGTTGTTGAGCACGACGCGAGCATGATCCGGGCCGGCGACTACATCGTTGACCTTGGCCTCGGCGCCGGCACGCATGGCGGTCGCGTAGTCTACGCGGGACCGCCCGAGGGCCTACAAGGGGAACAAACGTCGCTCACTGCGAAGTACCTGCGTGGCGAGCTCGCCATTCCGGTGCCGACGACCCGTCGCAAGCGAGTTCCCGCCACGCGGTATCTTCGGGTGCTCGGTGCTGCTGAGCATAATCTCAAGAATCTCGACGTCGAAATTCCGTTAAATATGGTGGTTTGCGTGACCGGCGTGAGCGGCTCAGGGAAGTCCACGCTCGTCCACGACGTGCTCTACGCGGCTGTGAAGCGAGCCAAGGGCCATTGGGATAAGCGGGTTGGTACGCACGCGGCGCTGGAGGGACTGGAGTATCTGAACGATGTGGTGCTTATCGACCAAGCTCCAATCGGTCGTACGCCGCGCTCAAATCCGGTGACGTACTTGAAGGCGTTCGATCAAATTCGCCAATTGTTTGCGTCGACTAAGGCTGCGCATGCACGCGGGCTCACTGCCAGTCACTTTTCCTTTAATGTGCGCGGTGGACGGTGTGATGTCTGTGAGGGCGGAGGCGAGATAAGGATTGAGATGCAATTTCTCGCCGACGTGTTCGTGCCGTGCGAGCAATGCGACGGGAAGCGATTCAAACCGCAAGTGCTTGAAGTTACATACCGAGGCCGGAGCGTGGATCAGGTGCTCGACATGACCGTTCGGGAGGCGCTGCAATTTTTCAGCATGTCTCCGAAGGTCGTCCGGCGCGTGAAGATCCTCGACGAGATCGGCCTAGGGTACCTACGGCTCGGTCAGCCGGCGACGACGCTCTCCGGCGGCGAGGCACAGCGTATTAAGATCGCTGCTCACCTCGGATCGCATAACGCGGAGCGCACGCTCTATATTTTCGACGAGCCAACAACCGGCCTTCACTTCGACGACATTGCCAAGTTGCTGGCGGCCTTCCGAAAGTTGCTTCAGGCCGGTCACAACCTGCTGGTTATTGAGCACAATCTCGATGTCATCAAGACCGCCGACTGGATCATCGATCTTGGTCCAGAAGGCGGAGAGCACGGTGGCCATGTCGTCGCAATTGGCTCACCCGAGCAGGTTGCGCAGAGCGATTCACACACGGGCCGATACCTTCGACAAGTTCTCGCCAAAGGACGTGCGAATGCCTACGCAGATTCGTGAGACATTTAAATAAGTGGCGTTTTTATGATCTATTGGTTGACCGACGCTCGATGCGTGGCTGTTACTGGCAACATCATCAGCATGGGCTTTATGTTAAGCGACCAGCGGAATCTTCGCTCAATTACTGAATCGAGGCATCTTTCTGAAACGGGTGACGGGTTGGTTTCACTGAACTGTCAGGCGCCGTAGATCACTTCGGTTCCTGTAGTACGATCGGGGACTGTTCGGCCGCTGAGCAAGTAGGCTAGTCTGAAGTCTGACATGGGTTCGATCCAAGCGACGAGACTTCGTAAGAGCATGCTAATTAAGATGGGCGGAGATTTTTTCCGCGTGCTTGATCTGAACCACTCGACGCCCGGCAATAAACGGGGCTTTGTGCAGTCTCGAATGCGTAATCTTCGTACTGGCACTCTTACGGGTCACAAGTTCCGCTCGGACGATTTTATCGAGCGGGCCGTGCTGGATGCACGGGAGATGCAATTCCTCTACGCTGACGGTGACGTGCACTACTTCATGGACACGGAGACCTACGAACAGATCCCCCTGACCGGTGAAACGCTGGGAGGTTCTGTTAGCTACCTCTTGCCAGACGCGACGATCACGGTAGAGTTTATCGAGGGTGAAGCAGTTGGGGTCGGGCTACCGCTGACGGTCGACCTGACCGTTCTGGATACGGTACCCTCCATTAAGGGTGCCACCGCGAGTGCCCAGCTCAAACCGGCGCGCCTCGAAACTGGTCTAGTAATCCAGGTGCCGCCGTTCATCAGTAACGGCGACAAGGTCAGGGTTAATACTGAGACCGGCGAGTATCAGTCGCGCGCCTAATCGTACAGACGTGAGCAACATCGATGTGTCTACTGCGCTTCGGATCGCGCTCGTCGTTCTCGGGGTCGGCTTCCTGCTCGCCAATCTAAGAATCTTCGCGCAGTTTGTACGATTTCTTCGCTTGCGTTCGTGCGTGCTTCTGACGTGGCCCGGACGCAAGCCGCCCCTATACGGAATGCTGTTGGGGCTCGGTGTCATGTTGGGTGCCTTGGTCTTCTTCAAGCTCGTCGTACAGCAGCGACCGCCGTCTCACATATTCGGTGAGGGGATGATGTTTGTGTACTACGCCTACGCGTTCCCGCTTAGCTTGCGCATTGGCCGTGGCCTGTACGAAGACGGGATCTGGGCTGAATCGGGCTTCGTGCCTTACTCTCAGATCGGTGGATTGAGCTGGCGTGAAGGACGAGGTATTACCCTCTTCATCATTTATCGTTTCCGTAGTCTCGCTCGCTCGCTCGAAGTACCGCACGTGCACTACGGAGAGGTTCGGCGGCTACTCCGCGATAAAATCGCAGCGCACGACATTCACTTCACGGGTAAGACGCTGGACTTGGGATCGGACGAGAGGAATCTGGTCTAGCTAGCGCGGCGGTGTTAACGCCTGCCTCCTATCTGAGCCACTCTAAAACCAACCCAATCAGGCCTGGCCCGTTCGTCATCGGATCCCCGAGCCACTGTGGTGGCGTGATCCAGATGAATGCGAGAATCACAATCACCATTAGGTCGTATTGCCAGGTGACGCGTTCGAACGTCCAGAAGAGCGCATGCCAGACAGCTAACGCCGGCAACGCGAGCAGCCGCTTGACCGTCATGGGGCCGTCTCACGTTCAGTGGCACGCAGCTCACGCCAGGTGTAGTAGATGCGGTCCAGCACCGTGATCACTGACAACGCCAAAATGACCCACAACACGGCGCCCATGCGGTTTGTGAACGCGCCGATCATTAAAAGCACGATGCGTTCCGGTCGCTCCATGAATCCCACTTTACATTGATCAATGAGCGATTCGGCCCGAGCCCTTGTGTAGCTCGTCATCACTGAGAACATCAGTGCCAGCGCGGTGATCAGGACGTAGTCGGTGCGGCCGAGATCCGCATACAGGTAGATCAGGCCGGTGAGTAGAAAGATATCCGAGAAGCGATCCATCACCGAGTCCCAAAATCCGCCGAAGCGTGACTTGAGGGCCAGCTCGTCAGCGACCTTGCCGTCGATAAAGTCGAAGGTGCTGGCCACGATCATGACGACGCCGGCCATATGGAACCGTCCAGCGGCAAGCATCCAGGCCGCGCCGGCGTTGATGATGACCCCGGTCAGCGTCAGTAGGTTCGGATGAATCCTGCATCGAACGCAGAGCTTGATGATGGCACGCAACGGAAACAGGCAAATCAGGCCAACGGTGCCAGTGAAGGTCATCTGGAGCGGGTCGCCCGAGCGCTATAATTCCAATTCCATGGCTATTCTTGATCTCAAGGCCGAGATCTCACACCTACCCGAGCAGCCTGGAGTGTACCTGTATTTCAACCGCCACGGAGACACTATCTATGTGGGCCGCGCGCGCGCCCTTCAAGATCGCGTTCGCAGCTACCTCGGAGCCTACGGGACGAGTCCCAGGATCGATGCGCTGCTCGACGAAATCGCTCGACTTGAGGTTATTGTCACCGATTCGGTAGTTGAGGCGCTGGCGCTCGAGAGCAACCTGATTAAACAACGAAAGCCCCGGTACAACATCCTACTTCGCGACGACAAGAACTACCCATATCTGCAGTTGACCACTGCGGAAACTTTCCCGCGTGTACTTGTCGCACGCCAGGTAACGCGCGACGGGAACTTCTATGCTGGACCGTTCCTCCCGGCCACATTCGCGCGGAAGACGATGTTGCTCACGCACCGGCTGTTTGGCATCCGGTCATGTAACGAAGTCATCACCGGGCGCCGCGGTCGGCCCTGTCTAGAATACGACATCAAGCGGTGTATCGCGCCTTGCGTGTCGGATCTTTGTAGCCAGGACCAGTACGCGCGCGCGGCCGAGCATACACGGCTGTTTCTCGAAGGTCGAAACAACGAGGTTATTTCGAAGTTGCGACACCAAATGCAGTCGGCGTCAGATGAGCAACACTACGAGCGAGCTGCGCAGCTGCGAGATGCCACACGGACCATTGAGACGCTCCGCGATCGCCAGCAGAAGATGGCAACGGCGCGTTTGGGGGACCGCGATGTCTTTGGTCTGAAACTGGGGCCCGCGGGCGCCATTGTCCAGGTCTTCCAGATGCGACGCGGGCGGGTCGTCGAACGGGTGGAGCTGGTCGCTGATGAAATCGAGGGAGCGAGTGAACGAGAAGCGGATGTGCTGCAGGCTGCGGTCCAGCAGTTCTATGAGTGCCGCGCGGTCCCACCAGAGGTGCATCTACCTGTCGAGATCGACGAGCGGGACTCGATCGAGCGATGGTTGTCCGAGCGGGTCAAGCGTCGCGTGCGTCTACTAGTGCCGAAGCGCGGTGATAAGCGCGGGTTGCTTAAACTGGCCGCGCGAAACGCCGTGTTAGCTTACGACTCCAGGCACAGCGAGGACACGCGAGTGCAGGGTGACGCGTTAGAGGAGCTGCGGCGTGTGATTGGTCTGTCTGTCACGCCACGCCGCCTCGAGTGTTTTGACATCTCGACTATCCAGGGGAGCGAGACCGTCGGATCTATGGTGGTTTGCGAGGATGGGCGCATGCAGCGCAGCGAGTACCGAAAGTACAGGATCCAGGGGTTAGGGACTGGGGACCGGGGACGTCGAGCCAAGAGGCCTCTTAGTCCCCACTTACCAGCCACCGGCCGCCGGCTAGACGATTGCGCTGCGATGGAAGAAGTCGTCCTGCGCCGTTACGGTCGGCTCTTGGGAGAGGGCGGCCCATTTCCCGATCTGGTAATCGTCGATGGAGGCAAAGGGCAGCTCTCAGCGGCGTATCGCGCGTTTGAGCAGCTCGGGCTAGCCAATCTTGTTGCCGTTGGGCTCGCCAAGCGCGAAGAAGTGATTTTCGCTCGCGACGCGAACGAACCAATTCGACTGCCGGGGCAGAGCTCCGCACTCCGACTCGTCCAGCGCGTTCGTGACGAGGCCCACCGCTTTGCCGTGACTTATCACCGGCGTGCCAGGACGATGCGTGACCTCCAGTCTAAGTTGGACGTGGTGCCGGGGATCGGCCCCCGTCGTCGGCGTGCTCTCCTGCGCCGTTTCGGGAGCTTTGCCAACGTGCGCCGGGCGACGCGCGAAGAGCTTAAGACCGTCGTGGGGGCTAAGCTGGCTGATGCACTGCTCGAGCATTTCACCAAACCCACCTATGGGCAGAGCAGGACCACATAAAATTCCGTCCCGCTCCTCGGGCGGCGTCGCGTTCCCGAGTCGACTAAAGACTGGCTTTAAACGTTACGATGTTGTCCTTAATTAATGTGTCTAGCGGGGAGGACGATGGACGATCCCACTTGCCCAGACCTTCCGGCTGCCTTATTCTGTAACCGTTGAGCTTCGATCTCGGACAACTCGTCATTACCTTTCTCGTTCTGCTGTTTGCCCTTACAGTCCACGAGTCGGCGCATGCTTGGACCGCTGCGCGGTTGGGTGACCCGACCGCCAGACGGCTCGGTCGAATCACGCTCAACCCGGCGGCTCATATCGACCCGTTCGGGACTTTGTTGCTGCCGTTACTGGCGTTTACGACTGGGGCGCCAGTCATCGGCTGGGCAAAGCCGGTCCCGGTCATTCCCGCGAACCTGACGAGGCCGAGGCGAGATTTTCTGTGTGTCGCAGCGGCCGGGCCAGCAAGCAATATGGTGCTGGCCGTGATTGCTGCCGGGGCGATGCGCGCGCTCCCCGTTAGCCCGCTTACCGTCGGTGCCGGGCTGGAACTACCCCTATGGGAAATTACCGCAATTCTATTTAAGCTTAACTTGCTACTGGCGATTTTCAACATGGTGCCGGTGCCGCCGCTCGATGGCGGCAACGTGCTCGCCGGTCTGCTACCGGCCGGCATCGCCAGTGGCTATGACCGACTGATCCGCCCCTGGGGATTTTTGTGCCTGTATGCGCTGCTTCTCACCGGTGCCCTGAGTGCCCTCATCATGCCACCGTATTTATTTCTGTCATGGTTGCTGACCAAGTAAAGCCACGGGTCGTATCAGGCATGCGGCCGACTGGCAACCTCCACCTAGGTCATCTAGTTGGTGCCCTACGGAAGTGGGCCGACCTGCAGTCAGACTACGACTGTATGTATTTCGTTGCTGATTGGCACGCGTTGACTAGTGAGTACGCTGATACTACCGAGTTAACGCGCTACGCCTACGACAACGTTGCGGACTGGATTGCGGCCGGTGTTGTTCCCGAACGGAGCACGCTCTTCGTGCAATCGCTGGTGCCGGAGCATGCCGAGCTCTGCTTGCTACTCTCGATGGTGGTCCCAGTTCCCTGGCTAGAGCGGGTGCCGACCTATAAGGAGCAGATCAACGAGCTTGCGGATCGTGACCTGTCAACATTCGGGTTTCTAGGTTATCCGTTGTTACAGTGTGCCGACGTCATCATCTATCGCGGGGAGTATGTACCGGTTGGTGATGACCAGGTGCCCCACCTCGAGCTGATACGGGAGGTCGTCCGGCGCGTTCACGGGTTCTTCGGGGAGTTATTTCCGGAGCCGCAGCCCTTGCTGACACGCTTTCCGCGGCTGCCGGGGCTTGACAACCGGAAGATGAGCAAAAGCTACGGGAATACGATTAACCTGTCGGACGATGCCGAAACTGTCCGCAAGAAAGTCATGCGGATGTATACCGATCCGAAGCGGATTCATGCTCACATTCCGGGGGCAGTAGAAGGCAATCCGGTGTTCACTTATCACGATGCCTTCAACTCTAATAAAGACGAGATTGAAGACCTGAAGGCGCGCTACCGGGCCGGTAAGGTAGGCGATGTGGAAGTGAAGGAAAAGTTGGCACGTGCCATCAACGCGCTGCTGGAGCCGATGCGCGAGCGGCGGGCGGAGATTCGCCGTCGGCCGGGACGAATCCGGGAGATCCTGCTTGACGGGTCCAGTCGGGCGCGTGTGATCGCCCGTCAGACTATGGAGCGAGTCCGAGAGACCGTCAAGCTGGCGTATAACTAACTAAGGGCAAAGGCTATCGGCCAGGGGTCAGGGACAGATGGGGGATGATGGAGAACGGGTAGCCGACAATGCCAAGCTCGAGATCCCATCCGATTTCGAGTCGATCCTGCCTGACTATCCGGTCAAGCTCGAAAAGTTCGAGGGGCCGCTCGACCTGCTCCTCTTCCTTATTAAGAGGAACGAGGTCGACATTTACGATATCCCGATCGTGACGATTACGGCTCAGTATCTCGAGTATCTCGAACTGATGCAGGAGCTCGACCTCGACGTGGCCGGAGAGTTTCTGCTGATGGCCGCCACGCTCATCCATATTAAGTCGCGCATGCTCGTGCCGAGGATCGAGAGTGAGTCAGAGGGGGAGGTGGACCAGGAAGACCCGCGCGACGCCCTGGTGCGGCGCTTGTTGGAGCATCAGCAGTTCAAAGCGGCAGCCGAACTGCTGTACGAGCGGGAAACGCTTCGGAGCGCGCAGTGGACGAGGCCAGACGGTCGAGTCGAAGAGGTCGCTGGCGAGCCGTTCGAGCGCGAGCTCGAGATTGATCTGTTTGGCCTGTTGCAAGCGTTCCAGGCGGTGCTCATGCGGGCGCGTGAGCGGCCGCCGGTTCAACTACCTGAGGGGCGCATGTCGATCGAGACGCGCATTAAGCAGCTACTCGGTCGGCTCTCCGAGACAGAAGCTTGTAGGTTCGACGAGCTATTCGCAGATGGTGCCTCGCGACAAGATTTGGTCACGACGTTTCTCGCGGTGCTCGAGATGGTGCTGGTGCGGGCGATCCGTGTCTTTCAGTCGGGTGCGTTTCGCCCGATCCGGATTTATAGACGTGCGCGGATCCCCAATGCCAGCAAGTCGGTGAAGGCCGAGCGCTAGGAACTCGTGGTACGAGTCGGCTGAATGTAGACAGGTATACACCAAGCGCTGCTAGTTGCGAAGCCAGGGAAGGAAGAAGGAGCTCGTTGTGTCAGACGACCTGAGTGACCTCGAGGCCATCGTTGAGGCGCTGATCTTCGCGTCTCCCGAGCCGGTGACTTTTAAGATGCTCGTCGGGATCCTCGATAGTGAGCCGAAAGAGCATATTGAAGAGGCCCTAATGTCGTTGAGGCGGGCGTGGGAGGAACGGCCGGGTGGGCTGCAGCTTGTCGAAGTGGCGGGTGGGCATCAAATTGTTACTAGACCTGAATTCCACGAGTGGGTCCGGCGACTATTTCACGAACACTCAAAGTATCGTCTGTCGGTCCAGGCCCTTGAGACCTTGGCGGTTATTGCTTACCGGCAACCGATTACCGGGCCGGAGATCGGCGAGATTCGGGGCGTCAACACGTCGGGAGTGCTTGGCACGCTGGTTGAGCGCCGCCTGGTCAAGGCCGTAGGGCGTAAGCCGGTTATCGGGCGGCCGTTTCTGTACGCCACGACGCGCGAGTTTCTCAATCGCTTCGGGCTCAAGGACCTGAATGATCTACCAAAAGTTGAGGACATGGCAGAAGCACTGGGAATGGAAGTGCCACCCGGTCTGTCCCCGGCTTACCCTACAAGCGAGGCCCTACCGTTCGAGCAGGAACCAGAGCGGCTTAAGGATGCGGAAGAACAAATCCATTAGCGTACGAGTGCTAAATTTTTGCGAATAAAGTTCCCAACTGAAGTCGCCTGTGGAGGTTACGGCAAAGCCGTCTGAGGCGCCACAACATCATTCCTCAGTAGCTGAGCCGTGTTGTGCCAACTCCTTTGTTTACGGAGAGACACCAAGTCCGGTGCATCAGACGGCACCAAGCCCAGCGATGACGTTGCGTGCCGACAGAACGGGGGTACGTCTCCAGAAGCTTCTGTCAACCGCGGGGGTTGCGTCACGCCGCGCGGCCGAAACGCTAATCCGCTCCGGACGTGTCACCGTCAATGGGCGGACGGTCTCCACGCTTGGGAGCCGCGCCGATCCCGAGCGTGATGACGTTCGCGTGGACGGCCGCCGAACGAGTTACTCCACACGGCGACGCTACCTGCTTGTCTACAAGCCTCGCGGCTACGTGACCACGCGGAGCGACCCACAGCGTCGGAGGACGGTGCTCGATTTGATCCCAGGCACTCGCGAGTACGTCTACCCGGTGGGGCGGCTCGATTATGATTCGGAAGGTCTCCTACTGTTGACAAACGACGGGGACCTGGCTGCGCGGCTCATGCACCCACGTCATGGCGTGGAGCGAGTCTATGAGGCCACCGTGCGGGGTGTGCCGAGCGATGCTCGGTTGCGGCGGCTATCGTCTGGCGTGCTCTTGGGGAGACGTCGAACCGCTCCGGTCAATGTCAGGGTGTTGGCTGGGCGAGTGGAGCGGCAGGGACAGGAAGCACGCGTGCGCATCGTGCTTCGTGAGGGGCGTAACCGGCAGATTCGCCGGATGCTCGAGGTAGTTGGTCATTCAGTTAAGCGCTTGCGTCGTATTCAAATTGGTCCCATTCGCGATCGCAGGCTCAAACCCGGCCAATTTCGTGATCTGCTCCCATCGGAGGTCGCGGCGCTTCGCCGGGCCGCGACCTTGACAGGAGAGCATGGTCTGGCGCACCGGCCGTCGACCGCCACTTGAGTTGACGGGGACAGGCGTTATGAGCACCGTTATTGCTATTGACGGACCTTCGGGCGTAGGGAAGGGTACGGTCGCGCGGGAGGTGGCCGACGTGCTTGGTTGCCGGTATGTGGATACCGGCGCGATGTATCGCTCGGTCGCCTTAAAGGCTGGTCAGGAAGGACGTTCACTTGATGACGAAGTGGCTGTCGCGGACGTTGCGGCCCGGGCAGCCTTCACGCTCGAGGCGACCCGCGTCATGATCGACGGTCACGACGCGACGCACGCCATCCGAACTCCAGACGTGGATGTCGCGGCGGCCCGCGTCGCACGGATGCCAACAGTCAGAGCGGTGCTCGTTCGGCAGCAGCGGGAGTACGCGGGAGAAGGCACCGTCGTCATGGAAGGTCGCGATATCGGCACGGTGGTGTTTCCCGAGGCGGCGGTTAAAATTTATCTTGACGCGTCCCCTGAGGAGCGTGCAGCCCGTCGCGCGAAGGATCCGGCACATAGACTATCGAAGATTGCCGAGCTCGCTGAGGTTGCTAGTGCCCTGGAGGCACGCGATCATCTCGACCGGACCCGCCAGGCGTCTCCGCTCACCATGGCGGCTGATGCTACTCTCATTGACACGACAGGCGTGCCAGTCGACGAGGTGGTACGGCAAGTGATGGAAATTGTTCGGGAAAAACTGGGGCAGGCGCAACCTTAGATCCTTCCGGAGCTTGAGCTTCGAACGTTTCAGGTCTTCTCTTTCCTTGGTCTTACTCCGCGTCGTCGAGCCAAATCCGCTCCGTCGAATCATCTGGTGGACTCGCTGGGCCGCGTGGCGCCAACGATGGCGGCGCTAGTTGATTGGTGTCCCCGCTTAATGTCGCGTTCCATTGCGCATCGACGTCGCTGCCCGTGACCGGTTGAATCGGTGCGAGTCCAGGTGTCGGCTCGACCGGTTTGGTGAGTTGAGTCGAAGGGGCGAGCGAAGCTGCGTGCTCGGATTCGGCGAGCACGCGGCGAGGTCGGTTCAGGTTCGCCGGCGTATGGCGCCGGCTCTGACGAGTCACGTTCCGGCCGTGCGTGGCGCGCGTGCGCCGCGCGGTCTTCTTCTTTTTGCCTGCCTTCCGAACAGTCAGCGATCTTCCCTTCGCGGTTTTTGCTTTGGTACGGAGCTTCGTGGTCTTGCGTCCCTTCGGTGCGGTTTTCCGCCCGGCCTTCCGGGACGCGGCGCGCTTGGTTTTCGCTCGTTGAGAGGGGGTCGTGCGGCGCCGTGTGGTCTTGGCCTTGGCTTTCGCTCGTGACTTCGCCATTGCAGGTTCCTTTCAAATTTGACTGACCGTCGGTAAGTATCATATAGTCTTATGCTTAGCGCAAATTGTCGGTTTGTGACTGTCACATTCACAATAGCCCTCTCGTGGGGAGGTCGGGGGGATCCCGGCCCAGCTGAGTAGTGAGGGGAGGACCCGTAGCGAATGAGCGACGTAAACGATCTAGCCACGGTCGAGGCTACCGAGGGGGTGACGTCTGATATGGCAGTCGCGCCGGAGGTATCGGACATCGATGAGGAAACGATCGACCAAGCCGAACATGCTCGCCTTTTGGAGATGTACGTTAGCAGCTTCAGGAACATCGCGGAAGGCGAGGTTATCAAAGGTACCGTCCTCAAGGTCTCAGAATCAGAGGTTGTCGTCGACGTCGGCTACAAGTCTGAGGGCATCATATTGATCTCGGAATTTCTCGACGAGCACGGTCATGTGACGGTGCAGCCCGGCGACACGGTCGAGGTGCTGCTCGAGCGTACCGAAGATCGTGATGGGCACATCGTGCTGTCGCGGGAGAAGGCCGAGAAGATGAAGATCTGGGACGAGGTGGAGAAAGCCTACACCGAGCGGAAGATCGTTATCGGCCGGGTCATCGAGCGGATCAAAGGTGGCCTGGCGGTCGACATTGGCGTTCGTGCCTTCCTGCCGGGGTCACAGATAGATGTTCGCCCGGTACGTAATCTGGACTCGCTCAAGGGGCAGGAGCTCCGGATGCGCGTCATTAAGGTTAATAAGAAGCGCGGTAATATCGTGCTATCGAGGAAGGCGCTTCTTGAAGAGGAGAACGCGGAGAAAAAGAAGGAGACGCTCGCCAACCTCTCAGAGGGTAAGGTGATGAAGGGGTTCGTCAAGAACATCACCGACTACGGGGCGTTCATCGATCTTGGTGGTATCGCCGGGCTGCTTCACGTGACGGACATGTCTTGGGGTCGTGTCCAGCACCCGTCCGAACTCTTTAAGGTCAACGACGAGTTCGAGGTCATCGTGTTGAAGTACGACGCAGAGGCCGAGCGCGTGTCTTTGGGCTACAAACAACTCCACGCTAACCCGTGGGCTTCGGCCGGGGAGCGTTATCCCGTGGGGCAACGGCTGACCGGTAAGGTTGTGAGCCTGACTGACTACGGAGCTTTCGTCGAACTCGAGCCGGGCGTGGAAGGCTTGATCCACGTTTCGGAAATGTCCTGGAGTAAGCGGGTCAAAAACCCGTCGAAGCTTCTTAGCGTAGGCGACATGGTCGAGTCGATGGTGCTGGGTGTTGACCCGAAGGCTCGTCGGATTTCGCTTGGTCTTAAGCAGATCGAAACCAATCCTTGGGACGAGCTTGCCCAGAAGTATCCTGTTGGCGCGCGCCTTACCGGCACGGTGCGCAACCTGACCGAGTTCGGCGCTTTTGTCGAAATCACACAGGATATCGACGGTTTGATACATATCTCGGATATGTCTTGGAGCAAGCGCCTCAAGCATCCCTCTGAAGTTCTCAATAAGGGCGATGAGGTTGAGACGGTAGTGATCAGTATTGATCCTGATAACCAACGACTGTCGCTCGGGTTAAAGCAGCTATCGACAGACGTTTGGGATAAGTTCTTTGCCAGCACCAAGGTGGGAGACATCGTCGAGGGCAAGGTTACTCGGATCACTAATTTTGGTGCGTTCGTCGAGAACGCCGAAGGCCTCGAGGGGCTTATCCACGTTTCGGAGTTTGACGATCAGGCGGGTGGCGAGAAGACTGAGCTCAAGGTCGATCAGACTGTTAAGATGCGCGTCATCAAGTTAAGTCCGGCCGAGCGAAAAATTGGGTTCAGCATCCGCGCGCTGCAATCCGACTCTGAAGCCGACTGGCAAAGCTACGCGGGTAGCGACTCGCCAGACATAACGCTTGGCGACCATTTCAAGCAGCAGACGTCGTCCGAGTAGTGGAGCGGTTGAGAACCGTCGAGCCGGCGAGCTGAGGGGATCCAGTGGCTGGAGGCAGCATGACCAAGGCGGCGCTGGTGGAAGAGGTTGCGCGTATTTGCGAACTCACCAAGAAGCACTCAGAGGTTATCGTAGGCACCGTTTTTCGAAGCATTATTAAAGCCCTGCACCGTGGTGAAAAGATCGAGATCCGCGGGTTCGGTAGCTTCAGGCTGCGTCGCCGAGAGCCGCGAAAGGGGCGGAACCCAAAGACTGGGGACAGGGTGGATGTGCCGTTGAAGCAGGTTCCGTACTTCAAACCTGGCAAGGAGCTCAAGGAGCTCATTAACCGTGAGCCCAAGCTGGTGATGTCTACTGGACCAACGACCCCTGCATCTGACACTGGGGTGACGCGACGCTAGGGTTTCTTGCCGTTCGCCTCCTTTCTCTGATTCGTTGACAAGAGTCTGGCAGTGGAACGTCTCTGGGCGCCGTGGAGATTGGCCTACGTGACGAACACAGCCCGGGACCGAGACTCATGCATCTTCTGTGTGGCGCTCGATCGTGAGCATCCGTCGCCTCTCGTCGTGTTCCGCGGCGAGCGCGCGTTCGTTATTCTCAATAAATTTCCGTACAACAATGGCCATCTAATGGTTGTCCCGTTGCGTCACATCGGCGCACTGGCCGATGCTACGGCAGATGAGCTGAGTGAGTTAATGGTCCTTACGCAGATGGCCGAAATGGTTCTGACTCAGGCCTACCAGCCGCAAGGTTTGAATGTCGGTATGAATCTTGGGCGGCCGGCTGGTGCGGGGGTTCTGGACCATTTGCACATCCACCTTGTGCCGCGGTGGGAAGGGGACACGAACTTTATGGCGGTAGTGGGTAATACCCGCATCGTTCCAGAAGAACCGAACGCGTCGGTCCAGCGGCTTAAGCCAATTTTCGAGAAACTCGGTAATGGATAGCGTCGCGGACAGCCTTTCATGCTTCAAAGCCATGTTTCAGCGATCCGTCTAGTCGCAGGCTCTCGGTGCCGACTGGTAGCGACGAGTACGGCCACGGCGATGTTACTATGGTCGGCTCAGGCGCACCGCCCCTCCCCAAGGAGGTCGAGGCACGTATGATCGCACGCTGGGCCGTTCCCTTCCTTGTCCCGCTGATGCTGGCGGCGAACGGCCACGCGCAGCAGCAACGACGGCCGACCACAGATCAACCGCTGGATTCCGAGCAAGACAATACGCTGGCACAACCTCCTGAACAAGAGCCTGGGCAGTCGGTCCCATTTTTCCGCAGCGGAATCAACTTCATCCGGGTCGACGTCATTGTGACTGACAGTGACGGCAATATGGTGACCGACCTTACGGCGGATGACTTTGAGCTTTATGAAGATGGCAGTCTTCAGACGGTGGAGTCGTTCCAGCTGGTGGAAATCGGCTCCATCCCGGCGCCAGGCGCCAAGCCGGCGCGCCAGATTTTTAACGAATTTGATCAGGAGCGAGAGGCAGCGCGTGCGGACGTGCGCGTCTTCGTCATCTTCTTCGACGACTATCACGTGCGCCGGGGAAGTGGCGTTCGAGCCGGCGAGATGCTCGCCGAGTTCCTGGAAACCTCTCTGATCCCGACGGATCTGGTCGGTATCATGTATCCGCTGACACCTCTCGATAGTGTGCGCTTGACTCGCAACCACGACGCGGTCATCAAAGAGGTCAAGAATTTCCTGGGCGTAAAATATAACTATGAGATTCGCAACGGATTCGAAGCCCGCTATAACGATTACCCGACGGTGGTAGTGGAGCGGATTCGTAACGACGTGTCCCTCTCGGCGTTGAGAGGCTTGATGATCCACCTTGGAGGTTTGCGCGAAGGACGTAAGCACGTGCTGTTGGTGAGCGAAGGCTACACGTACTATGTTCCGCACCAGCTGCGCAGCATGAACGCGATGTTGCCGCCCTCCACCCCACAGCGCCCCGATCCGTTTACCGGCTCCAGCAACTCCGAAGAAACGATCGCGTTCTTTGAGAACAGCACGTTGATGATGGATCTCCGCCGGTTGTTCTCCACGGCGAACCGTTTCAATACAGCGATCTATACAGTCGATCCTCGAGGTCTCGCCCCGTTCGAATTTGATCTCGACCAGCCGGTTGTCGGCATGAGAACTGATCGGCAAGCGCTTCGAAACACGCAGGACACGCTGTACGTGCTCGCCGAAGAAACCGACGGACGCGCCATCATTAACCAGAACGATCTAGTGCCTGGGCTCCGGCAGATGCTGCGCGATGCGAGCACCTACTACCTCCTTGGCTACAACTCCAGCGAGGCGGCAACGGACGGTCAGTACCATGAGATCGCAGTGCGAGTGAAGCGTGAAGGTGTGAGGGCTCGCGCACGGAAGGGCTATTGGGCCGTGACCGAGCGCGACGCCAAGCGCGCACTTGCCCCGCCGGTGAACGAGCCACCCAAAGCGGTCGATGTTGCTCTGAGTGTCCTAGCCGAGCCCCGGCAGGGGCGTCTCGTGCGTACTTGGGTCGGCACCTCGAGAGGGGAGAGCGGCAAGACGCGCGTGACGTTCGTTTGGGAGCCAACTACCACGCGAGGCCGCCGTGAGGTACCGTCGCGCGTGCTGGTGACGGCGATGGGCAATCAGGGTGGTGCCTATTACCGCGGGCGAGTGCCGGAGGGTGTCGCACGCCAGGCCAGTGGGCCGGGTTCGGGGTCGCCGCCGGCGACGCATGTCGAGTTCGAGGCGGACCCCGGCACTATGCTCTTGAGCCTGGCCATCGAAGATGAAAGCGGGGAAGTGCTAGACCGAGATAGGGACGAAATCAAAATTCCAGATTTCACCGGCCCAGATATCGTGCTCAGCACGCCCTCGTTCGTCCGAGCCGCCAATGCTTCGGAATGGAAGGCGCTCGTTGAGAACAGGGCCGCCACGCCCACGGCAACCCGAGAGTTCCGCCGTACGGATCGACTGCTAATCCGTTTCGAGGCCTACACGCCCGGAACAGCGATACCGGATATTACAGCGCGACTTCTTAACCGCAGCGGCGATTCTATGTATCCCCTTGTCCTGCTACCCAGCGAGGACTGCCATTGGTATCAGGTTGACGTCAGACCAGCCAATCTGCCGCCGGGCGAGTACATTATCGAACTCACGGCGACCACGCCAGGCGGTGACGCGACAGAGCTCGTTGCTTTCAGGCTAACATCATAGGATGGCTACTAAGCCATTGTCCGAGACGGGTGAACGCACGTTCACGACAGTTTCCGGTCGTCCCATTGCCCCCTTGTACACAGCTAAAGATGTCGCTGGCGCGGGCGATCTGAGCGATCCTGAACAGTTTCCCTACACGCGCGGCATTCACGCGGGAGGCTATGACACCAAGCTCTGGACGATGCGGCAGTTCTCTGGATTCGGCGCTCCGGAGGAGACCAACGCGCGTTACAAGGAGCTTCTCGCGGCTGGCGGCACCGGCCTGAGCGTGGCCTTTGACCTGCCGACGTTAATGGGGCGGGACCCGGACCATGATCTCTCACTGGGCGAAGTAGGCAAGTGCGGTGTCTGCACCGCGTCGCTTGCCGACATGGAACGGCTCTTTGCTGGCATTCGGCTCGATGCTGTGACGACCTCGATGACGATCAATTCGCCCGCGGCGATGCTCTTCGCGATGTATCTGGTTGTGGCTGAACAGCAAGGAGCGGATTGGTCTAACTTGTCTGGCACCATCCAGAACGACATCCTCAAGGAATATATAGCGCAAAAGGAGTATATCTACCCGCCGCGGCCTTCGATGCGGTTGGTGACGGATGTTTTCGCGTTCTGCTCGCGGCACGTGCCTCGGTGGAATACGATTTCGGTCAGCGGCTACCACATTCGCGAGGCGGGAGCGACCGCCCTACAGGAGCTGGCCTTCACGTTGCGGGATGGCATCGAATATGTGCAGTACGGAATCGACGCCGGCCTCGCCGTCGACGATTTTGCGCCGCGCATTTCGTTTTTCTTTAACGCCCATAGCGATTTCTTCGAGGAGATTGCAAAGTATCGGGCCGCCCGTGCGCTTTGGGCCACGGTCATGCGCGACCGCTTCGGGGCGGGAGACGAGCGCTCGTGGAAACTGCGGTTCCACGCGCAGACGGCCGGTGTATCGTTAACGGCCCAGCAACCGCCTAACAACGTGGTTCGGACCACGCTACAGGCGTTGGCCGCCGTGCTGGGTGGGGCTAACTCGCTTCACACTAACTCGCTTGACGAGGCACTTGCGTTACCCACTGCCGAAGCGGCGTTGCTGGCGCTGCGCACACAGCAAATCCTTGCCTATGAGAGTGGGGTTCCGGCTATCGTCGATCCGTTCGGCGGGTCATATTTTCTGGAACGACTAACCCGAGACCTCGAGGAAGGTTCCCGTAACTATTTTGAGGCGATCGACCAGCTGGGCGGTATGGTCGCAGCCATCGAGCAAGGTTACCCGCAAAAGGAGATCGCTAACAGCGCGTATCGGTTCCAGCAGGCAGTAGAGTCTGGCGAGAAAACGATCGTTGGTGTCAATCAGTATGTGACCGGCGACCGGTCGTCGATCGAGACGCTCTACATTGACGAGACAACAGCCGAACGCCAAGTTGACCGGCTGCGTGCCCTCCGTCGCGACCGTGACACCGCGCGTGTCACGCGCGCACTGGCCGATGTGCGACTGGTAGCTGCCGGTTCTGAGAATCTCATGCCTCCGCTGATCGAAGCGGTGCGGGCGTACGCCACCCTCGGTGAGATGTGCGATGCCCTACGTGACGTGTGGGGGGAATATGAGGAGACCGCATCGGTTTAGGATCGGTCGCACCTAGAGATCATGAGCAAGATCAGGGTAGTTATTGCCAAGCCCGGCCTCGACGGCCACGATCGCGGGGCTAAGGTGATTGCTCGCTCGCTCCGCGACGCTGGTATGGAGGTGGTCTATACCGGGTTGCGTCAGACACCGGAACAGATCGTCGAGGCCACGCTGCAAGAGGACGCCGACGTCCTCGGTTTATCGATCCTGTCGGGTGCTCACACTCATATTTGTCCACGGCTGATGGAGTTGTTTGCCGAAAAGGGTCTCGACGATGTGCTGGTGATCATAGGGGGAATCATTCCGGACGTCGATGTGCCTAAACTGCAGGAGCTTGGTGTCGCGGGGGTATTCCCGCCCGGCACGCCGATGCAGAAAATCATCGATTTCATCGAACAGCACGTGCGGCGTCCCGTCAGCGCGACGCGCCCGTAGCGCGTTACTTTTGGCCATTCAGCCGCTGTAGCTCGCTGTCGGTCATTGACTTCTGTCTGACGTGCAGGCACGCTTGGGTTACGCGTTCTTCAAGTAAATCTGTGCCCTCCTTTTTCATGTCCTGAAGTCTCCTGCTGTTAGTTGTCCGGCGTGGTGTCCTGCTACGATGGGGCGGTCATGCACGAGTTGACGAAGGTTTTTGAACATAAACGCGTCGATTCCAAGTCGTACGCCTATTCGGAGAAGGTGGGGGCGTTTCGCGCAGATCCGTCATCAGGTCGTCCGCCGTTCAGCATGGTATTGCCGCCACCCAACGTGACCGGTTGGCTGCACATTGGCCATGCTCTCAATCAGACATTGCCCGACATTATCGCCCGCTGGAAGCGGATGCAAGGGTACGACGTGCTCTGGCTTCCAGGGACCGATCATGCCGGGATCGCGACGCAGAACGTCGTCGAAAAGCGATTGGCGGCTGATGGAAAAACTCGTCACGATCTTGGACGCGAGGCGTTCGAGGCTCGAGTCTGGCAGTGGGTTAAAGAGAGCCACCGCACCATTACGAGCCAGATGCGCACGCTCGGGTCGTCGGTCGATTGGTCGCGTGAGCGGTTCACTTTTGACAAGAACCTCTCACGCGCGGTCCGCCGCGTCTTCGTGGCGTTGTATCAGGACGGTCTCATCTACCGGGGAAATCACCTCGTCAGCTGGTGCCCGCGCTGCCGAACGGCGTTGTCGGACCTCGAGGTGGTTCACAAACAGACGCGGGGAACACTTTATTACATTCGCTATCCGTACGTGGACGGCAGGGGAGCAGTCACCGTCGCGACGACGCGTCCGGAGACGATGTTGGGTGACACGGCGGTCGCGGTCCATCCAGCGGACGACCGCTATCAGAACGACTGCAGCCGGAAGGTCCGGCTGCCGGTCATCGGGCGCGAGTTGCCGTTCGTAACGGACGAGCTTGTGGACCCAGAATTTGGGACGGGAGCAGTCAAAGTTACCCCTGCTCACGACCCGAATGACTTCGTGATTGGTGAACGGCATGGATTGCCACAGGTGTCAGTCATTGACGAGGACGGCCGGATGACGCCAGCGGCTGGCCACTATGCTGGGCAGGATCGCTTCGTGGCACGCGAGAAGATCGTCGCGCAGCTCGAGGCTGAGGGATTGCTCAGCGCGGCGGAGGAGCACGTGCACGCCGTTGGGCACTGCCAGCGATGCGACACCGTGGTCGAGCCGCTCGTGTCCACCCAGTGGTTCGTTCGTGTGAAGCCACTGGCCCAGCCGGCTATCGAGGCGGTCGAGCAGGGCCGGACGCGGTTCGTGCCGGACAACTGGACTAAGACTTACTACGACTGGATGACCAATATCCACGACTGGTGCATCTCGCGCCAGTTGTGGTGGGGGCACCGCATTCCCGCGTGGTACTGCGATACGTGCGACCGGATTATCGTAGCGGAAGAGGCGCCGGCTGCGTGTGAATGCGGGGGGCCGCTGCGGCAGGACACAGACGTACTGGACACCTGGTTCAGTTCTGGTCTTTGGCCGTTCAGCACGATGGGTTGGCCGGATCGCACGACGGACCTCGCCCGCTACTATCCGACGAGCCTAATGATTACAGGACACGACATCATCTTCTTTTGGGTGGCTCGCATGATGATGCTTGGTCTCAAGTTTACCGGGGATGTGCCCTTCACAACGGTCTATATCACGTCATTAGTACGTGACGAACACGGCCAGAAGATGGCCAAAATGAAGGGTAATGTCGTCGATCCGGTCGAGTTAATCGAGGATATCGGTGCAGACGCGTTTCGCTTCACGCTGGCGGCCCTGGCGTCTCCGGGAATGGACATCTCGCTTTCGAGAGACCGGATGCGTGGCTATCGCCAATTCATTAACAAGATCTGGAACGCATCCAGGTTCGTTCTGATGAACATCCCGACCACGCTTCGGCGACGTCCGGCGGTGCCGCCTACGGGTGAGCTGGGGTTGATTCACCGGTGGATCCTCCATCGGACGAGTGCGGTGGCGGGTGAGCTCGACGATTCACTGGAGCGCTACCGTTTTGACGATGCTGCCGATCGTCTGTACCACTTTTTCTGGCATGAGTACGCAGACTGGTACATCGAGCTAGTCAAGCCGGAGTTGCATCAAGAGGGGCCGTCGCATGATCAGGCAATTGCGGTGCTTCTCGAGGTTCACGACCGCGTGCTGCGGATGTTGCATCCGTTCGCCCCGTTTGTCACTGAGGAAATCTGGCAGGCGCTGCCCCAGCATCCTGAGGATGGACGATCGCCGCGAGGGGCCGGCCAGACGATTACGCTGGCAGCGTTCCCGACTCGGCAGCCACAGTGGTCCGACAGTGAAGCGATGGCGGTAATGAACTTACTTCAAGAGGTCATCACGACGATTCGAACCGTACGTTCTGAGTGGCGCGTGCCCCCCCCTCGAAAAATCTCCGCCGTGGTCGAGGGTGCTGATGCGACGGTCGAAGGCATCCTTCGCGAGCACGGCACGCACGTCACCAGTCTGTCGGGTCTGGATACGCTTGCGTTCGCGGCCGAGGTCGACCGGTGTCCAGATACCGTGCGCCGTGTCGTGCGAGGATTTCAGGTTCACTTGTCGCTGGCCGGTATTGTTGATCAAGCCAAGGAGACTGAGCACATCAAACGCGACCTAGCGAAGCTCGTCAAACAACGCGGGGCGCTCCAGGCTAGATTGGCCAATCGGGCGTTTGTCGAACGTGCCGATCCGGACGTCGTCAGCGAAGCTGGGACCCAGGAGCAGGAAATCGGCCTGCGCCAAGCCAAGTTGGAACGGATCCTGAGGGAGATGGGACGGTGAAGATCGAGTCATTTGCTCCCTTGGATCCAGTTCTCTACCGCGAAATCGTCCGGCGCGCGCTCTCAGAGGATTTGCGAGGGGGAGACGTGACGACCGAGGCAACCGTGTCGGGCAAGCAGCGGGCGAGTGGGGAGATCCAGATAAAGGCGGCATGCGTACTGGCCGGGCTCGATGTGGCGGTCGAGGTGTTTCTCCAGCTCGACCCGGACACGGAGATCGAACGACTGCGGCAAGACGGCGACCTGTGTCGTCCCGGCGACTTGGTTGCTCGTGTCAGCGGATTTGCCGCGGCGTTACTGACGGCTGAACGCACCGCGTTAAATTTTTTGCAACGCTTATCTGGGATCGCGACGCTGGCCAGGCGATACGTCAAAGCCGCCGGTGGTCTGGTCACGATCCTGGACACACGAAAGACCACGCCGATGCTGCGGGTTCTGGAGAAGTACGCGGTTCGGACAGGAGGGGCGGCCAACCACCGCCTGGCGCTGGGCGACGGTGTGCTGATTAAGGACAACCACATCCGGCTGGCCGGCTCGGTTACTAAGGCGGTCAAACGGGTCCGCGCAGCAGGCCATGACATGTCTATCGAGGTCGAGGCTCAAAGCCTTACGGATGTCACGGAGGCGCTCGACGCCGGCGTGTCGATCGTTCTGGTCGACAACTTTTCACTTGAGGACGTGCGCGAAGCGGTTAAGTGGTGTCGCGGGCGTGCCAAGGTTGAGATCTCTGGCCGAGTCACACTTAATCGAGTGGCTGCGCTCGCGGCCGCGGGCGCAGACTACATTTCGGTAGGTGCTCTGACGCATTCCGCTCCGGCTGTTGATATGAGCTTCGAGCTTAAGCCTCAGGATATGAATCACTAAGGGAATCCCCTATATGGCCGAGTCCCCGCCGCCAGACATTACCGAGGCGTTTGCCGCCGCCAGCGGCCGCGTGGGGCACTTTGCCGACCGGTTCGTTTATTACTCCGTTGTCTCGTCGACCAACGACGTTGCGGCTCGGTTGGCTCGATCGGGCTCTGGTGACTGGACGACTGTCCTGGCGGCCGCGCAGACGGCGGGTCGGGGTCGCCACGGCCGTGAATGGTACTCGCCACCCGGGGCCGGCTTGTACTTCTCGACGGTTCTCGCGTGGCCGCAGTCGCCGCTCGTGTCTCTTATGGCCGGGGTGGCGGTTGCCGAAGGGATCCGCGACGAAACCGGTCTTCGGGTGGAGCTCAAGTGGCCCAATGATGTCGTCGTGCCGTCGGGCGCTAGTCCAGCGTCGCGATTGCGACACGCGATGAAGGTTGCGGGCATCCTCGCTGAAGCCATCGGGGAGTTTGGTGTGGTGCTCGGGATTGGTATCAACGTGGCGCGCGCGGACTACCCGCAAGCGCTACAGTCACGTGTCACCTCGCTCGAAGCTGAACTAGTAGGCGCGCCCGTTGCGCGTTCGCGGCTCCTGGTGGAGTGTTTGGCGCGGTTGGCACGGTGGCGTGCCGTGCTGGCGTCAGCGGACGCCGCTGATCTGCTTAACCGGTGGAGGGAGCTATCGCCAACAAGCGAAGGCACCGTCATTACCTGGAACGACGCGGGGACTCGGCGCCGCGGGGTCACCGCCGGTATCGATCCGGAAGGCGCTCTGCGCGTGCAGTGCGGGCACAAGATAGAGCGGATCGTTGGCGGTGAGGTGGCGTGGTAGCTTAGCGCCCTGTTCGTCATTACGGGGACATTTGGAGGCCGACACACTCCGCCCTTCAGCGCCGCCCGTTAGTCGAACACTCCTGGTATTATCCAGCCGGTGTCCTGCGAAGCGGGCGGCTCGGCACATTGCCATGATTGCGGACGGGGCCACTTGGTGATCTGACGTATCGAGCGAGAGAGACAATGCTGCTGACGGTCGACATCGGTAACACAAACATAGTGCTGGGGATTTTTGAGGGCGAGACACTCAGAGTCAGCTGTCGACTCGCGACGTTACGCGACCGGACCGCAGACGAACTATGGGTGCTCGTGAGTCGCATCTTTGCTGAGCGCGGGATCGGCCTCAGCCAGATCGATAACGTAGTGCTGTCGTCCGTCGTGCCTTCGCTTACGCAGACTATTACGGAGATGGTGTCACGTGCACTCGACCGAACGGTCCTGAGCGTCGACGCGCACAACGCGGGGCTTCCTATTCGCTATGAGAATCGGGACGAACTCGGTGCCGACCGGCTCGTGAACGGCGTGGCCGCGCTTGAGCTGTACGGAAGATCCGCGCGGCCAGTCATCGTAGTGGACTTCGGCACAGCCACGACCTTTGACGCGCTTTCAACCGACGGAGAATACTGCGGGGGTATTATTTGTCCGGGCGTCGAGATCTCTGCGGATGTGCTGTTCCAGCGTGCCGCGCGGTTACCCAGGGTCGATGTACGAAAGCCTCAGAACCTGATCGGTCGCACGACGGTTACGTCGATGCAGTCGGGGCTTTTCTTTGGACACGTCGCCATGGTCGAAGGTATCGTACGGCGCCTGCGGGACGAGCTCGGTGGGCACGCAGCAGCCGTGTGCGTCGCAACGGGCGGCTTAGCCGGTGTAATCGCCGCAGAAACCGATGTCATCGACGAAGTAAGCTCAGACCTTGCGCTGGTGGGGCTCCGTCTGGTGTGGGAACGTAATCAGCAGCCGGCGGTGGGCGGCCACCCGGCGTAGAGTCCGCCATGAGCGGCTCTGCGGTTACGCATTTCACCTATTGAAGGTGAGAACCCGAGTGAATCCTCCGGCCTGAATATAGATGGATCCAGGTGCCTATTGCCGTAACGTCGAATCTTACCTGTGCCGCAAGAACGACGGCCATCTCATCCGGATCGTCGGCCCGGCATTCGAGATCGTCTGTGGGTGGGCGGCACGTGGCGTGCCGCTGAGCGTCGTACGTCGGGGCATCGACCGGACCTACGAGTGGTACCATGCCAAGGGGCCGAAACGACGCCCGGTCCGGATCGACTACTGCGAGGCCGACGTCCTCGACCTGTTTGACGAGTGGAGACGTGCTGTGGGGCTAGGTGCAGACCACGCGCCGGATCGCGTCAACGGTTGTGATGACGGTGATACGCTGCCGAGGCTGACTGCGCGACGACGTTCGTTGGCCGCGCACCTCGATCAGGTCATTACCCGCCTCACCGTCTGGCGGTCAGCCCGCGAGCGGCCCACGGAGCTCGACCTGCAGGTGGCCGCCGTCGTCCAGGATCTCGGCGTCACGCGCGCCGAAGCGCAGAGGGCCCGCGGTGAGGTTCGCCGGCGTCTGGTCAGACGGCTGGGCAATCTTGAACGCGCGTTGCTTGAAAGCGCGCGGGTTGCCGTCGGCGACGCACAACGCCGGTGCTTCCGCTTAGAGGCGGAGCGGGATTTGGCTCCGTTTCGGGACCGCATGCCTTCAGCCGCCTTCCGGCAGGCCGTTGATGCTGGCACAGACCGGCTCGTGTTCGGCCATTTCGAGCTACCCCGCTTAACGTTTGATTAGCGCAGGGTGGGGCTGACGCTACATTTTGGGTGGGACCTCGCATCCCATGAGGTCAAGCGCGCGGGTTAGTTGGAGGCGGCAGTAGTGGACGGCAGCGGCCCGCCACATGCGTGCCCCCTGCCGCTCCTCGCTGATAACCGGGTAGCGGTGGTAGAAGGCATTAAACGCTTGAGCCAGCCCGAAGGCGTACTTTGCCAGAACCGACAGTTCCAGTGTCCGTACCGCTTGGTTGGCCACTTCGTCGAGCCGCGCGGCTGCTAGCACGAGCCTCCAGAGGTGAGTGCCCTCTGGGTCCTCGAGTGGCGTACTGGATAGGGCTGTCAGCGATTTGCGGAGTGCTTCTTCATCGGTGCCGTCCCGCTCTCGAAGTTTTCGCAGGATGTTAGTGGCCCGAACGACGGCGTATTGAAGGTAGGGTCCACTTTCGCCCTCAAAGCTTAACGCCTCGTCGATGTCGAATGCGATTAGAGTCCCGCGCGAATATTTGATCATGAAATACCGAACCGCAGCCGTTGCAATCGTCGTCGCGATCCGATCAGTTTCATTGGCTGAGAGCTCAGCGTGTCTGGCAATAACTTCGCGCCGAGCCGCTTCGGTGAGGCGATCCAGGAGGTCGTCGGCCTTTACCCCGAGCCCCTTTCGCCCAGAGACCTCCACGAATGGCCGGCCGGCGTTCGCGTTGGTGTCATAACGAAGCGCCTGAGCGGTGGCTTGAGATAACGCTACCATTTCGTACGAGACGTGTACGGATCGTTCAGCCTTGTCGGCGTGCTCAATAGCAACCAGTGCCTTTTTTAGGAGCTGTTGTAAATACGACTGCCGAGTATCGATGACGTTGTAGACGGCAGCGGCGTGTCCGAAGGCGGGGTGTGGTGGCACACCGGTTGCTGCCGTAGTGGTGGTCGACCAGAGCAGCCGGCCAGATCGCTGTCGATCGTGCACCCGATAACAGAAATCTCGGTCGAGTAGACCGAACTTCCAGAATTGATACGCGATGTCCTTGCCGACATAGGTCACCGTACCATCGGAGCGAACGATGACCTTCGTTCGCTCCGCGCTGTCGTCTTTCGGCACCGAACGATCGGCCAACTGGCCGGGGGTGCCCGTGTCGGCGCCGGCATCATCGAGACGCATTACCCAGCATCCGGCTTGCGTGCCGGTTGTCTGCAGGTAGATCCCCTTAGCCTCTTTGAGGATCTCAAAGGCGCGGGCCCAGAATTTCAGGCGCAGCAGGTCGCTCTCCCAGCTTAGGAGGTCGTACTCGACATTTAGGCGATCCATTGTGGCTAGATGGCAGCGGACGATCTGGTCAGCGACGAACCGCCCGATCTCAGCGGACTCGTTGTCCCCTTGCTCGAGATCTCGAAGCGTGAGGGCTCGGCAGTTCAGACGCGAGCGGTCGGCCTCGTACCATGCTGTCACTCGCGCATATAGATCCCAGCAGTAGTAGTCGAACCGGGGTCTGGCCGCGGCTGCTTTGATCTCATCGAGGGTCATGTGCTCCAGCTCGTGGCATCCGACGATAATGTCAGCAACCTGGACGCCGGTGTCGTCGATGTAGTTTTGGACTTCTACCGGGACGCCAAGAAACCGGAGAAGGCGGACTAGGGTGTCACCGATCGCGCAGTTTCTGAGATGGCCAATGTGCGCCGCCTTGTTCGGGTTGATGGCAGTGTGTTCAACGATTACCTTTGGTGCCGGCTGTGCCGCCGAGGTTGCCTCGGCACCGGCGAATATTCTTTGCAGAAATAACGGGCGGTCCAGGAAAACGTTGATATAGCCGTGTGGCGTTACATCTACGCGCGCGATCCCTGCGATCGTTCCTAGAGCGTCGACGATCTCTCGCGCGATCACTGTCGGTGCTTTGCGCAACGTGCGTGCCAGCTCGAAGGCAACGGTGAAGGTGAGGTCGCCGAGCACGCGGTTGGGGGGGTAGGAGATCGGGATCGTTTGGAGCGCTGTAGGCTCAAGCGCGTACAGTTCGCCAAGTACCGCGTGGACGCGCGCCCTAAGGATCGCATGAATTGGGAGTATCATCGCTCCGGTGTTCCGAATAACCCCCGCGGCTATGCCGTCTAGTTCCCCTGAGCCAAAGGATTTCAGGGACCTGAGGTACCTGGGTAATCACAATCGCCGGTGCGCCGCCAATGCGAGGCTACGCGCGTAGGCACCTGGCGTGTTCACGTTAAAGAAGAGTGTGCCGTCAGGATCGAACCTGGCGGTTTCGTCAGGCCCAAGCTCGTGGACGTCGATACCAGACAACAGATCTGCAACTTTCAACGCGCCGGCTCCGATCTGACGCTCGATGATTGAGACGCAGCGGTCACCGTACGACGCACAGAGCGGATGGTAGCCATCCACCGTACATGGTATCGCGACGTCGACGTTACGACCGACCTGAGCCAGGTGCCTCAGGAACGGCACGCTGAGAAATGGCATATCGCCAGCTACCACCAGTGTTTGCGGCGTTGTGGTTGCGACTAATGCCGTGTAGATTCCACCCAATGGCCCCGCGTGGGGCAGTATGTCTTCTCGGACCGGAACGCCCAGCGCGTCGTAGAGATGGCGTTCGTTTGCGACGATGAGCACATGGTCCGCGACCGATCGAAGGACTGCCAACAAACGATCGATTATGCGCTGGTCGCCGATGGGGAGAAGAGCTTTTTGGCGGCCGCCGAAGCGACGGGCCTGTCCGCCGGCAAGGATGGCCGCCGTCATTCGTTTGAGTCCAACCTTACCAGATAAGTGAATGGCGAAAAAATTTCTCATTCGATGTTGCGGTTTTATTGACAGCGTGCAGCCGGTCGGCTACGGTACGATACCGGGGTACGCTAATACGGCTAAGTTCGTACGGCCAGCCCGTCGCCCGATCGGGTTTGCCGTGGGCTGGCTGATCTTGTTGCTGCCCATGTCGAGCCTCGATGCTCGACGTGACGACCCGGGCTTGCCCGCACGTCAGCCCGTGGTGTACGACGCTGAGGTTGATGCGCTGATCCACCCAGTGTCTGCCGAGTACATCATCCAGACGCTCGATCGGGCTGATGAAGAGCAGGCCGATCTAGTCGTGTTTACGCTGCGTACTCCAGGTGGCTTGGTCGATTCCACCCGCGCGATCAACGCCCGAATCATCGAAGCTAAGACACCCGTAGTTGTCTACGTCGGTCCGAGCGGCGCCAGGGCGGCCTCGGCTGGCTTTTTAATAACGATTGCCGCCGACATTGCGGCCATGGCGCCTGGCACCCACATCGGGGCAGCGCGTCCGGTATCTGGAACCGGGGCACCGATGGACGAGACGATGGCGCAGAAGGCCGCCTCAGACGTTGCTGCTTATGCGCGGTCGCTGGCGAGTCGGCGTCGCCGTAACGTGGATCTGGCGGAGAAAGCCGTGATCGAGAGTCAGTCGTTTACTGAGGAAGAGGCCATGGAGGCTGACCCGCCGCTGATCGATCTCATCGCTTCGGATTTTAACGATCTGCTCGAGCAGCTACACGGACGAGAAATCACCAGGTGGAATGGGGACACAACCATCCTCCGCACCGCGGATGCTCGCGTCAAGCGCGTCGCGATGAACTGGCGACAACGGTTGCTCAGTGTGATTGCCCACCCGCAGGTGGCGGTCTTGTTGTTCAGCTTGGGCACACTTGGGCTTACGATCGAACTGTGGAGCCCGGGGGCGATCGTGCCAGGGATCGTTGGGGGTCTCTGTCTGCTCCTTGCGTTTTTTGCTTTTCAAATTTTGCCGATTAACTACGTCGGGCTACTCCTGATTGCGTTCGGCTTGATGCTGTTGGTGGTGGAGATGCTGACGCCAACCTATGGCCTGCTCAGTACGGGCGGGATCATTAGTATGGTGATGGGCGCGGTGATGCTTATCGATTCACCTGCACCAGAGCTTCAACTAGACTGGACATTCATCTTGTCGACGATGTTAGCGCTCGGAATCATTGTCGCTGGCCTCGTCAGACTCGCTATTCGCGCGCAGCTAAGACAACCGGTGACCGGACCGGCTGGGATGATCGACCAGATCGGACAGGCGTTGAGCCCTATCACGCCTGGTAGTACTGGTCGGGTGTCCGCGCGCGGCGAGCTCTGGTCGGCGACGGCGGATCACGCGATCGAGAATGGCGACGAGGTTCGTGTGGTCGCCGTCGACGGAATGAAGCTCACCGTGCGACGTCTGGCGCCGCCGTCTAACGGAGGATCAGAGGTATGACCATTAGCCCATGGTTTATCTTTTTTGTCGTTATCCTGCTCTACCTCATCAGTTCCATCAAAATCCTGAACGAATATGAGCGCGCTGTTATCTTTCGGCTCGGGAAGCTGTATCCGCGCTCGAAGGGCCCAGGGGTCATTCTGGTATTCGCTCCTATCGATCGCATGGTGCGTGTTGGCCTCCGCACTATCGTGATGGACGTGCCGCCTCAGGATGTCATCACTAGAGACAATGTTTCAGTTAAGGTCAACGCGGTCGTTTATTTTCGGGTAATGGATCCGAGGCGAGCGATAGTCGAAGTCGAGAATTTCCATTACGCTACGTCGCAGCTTTCTCAGACGACGCTCCGGAGCGTACTAGGACAGGTCGAGCTCGACGGGCTTTTAGCCGAGCGCGAGCGACTAAACCAGCAGCTACAGCAGATTTTAGACACGCAGACCGATCCTTGGGGTGTAAAGGTGTCGGCCGTTGAAGTTAAGCATGTGGATCTCCCGGTAGATATGCAGCGGGCGATGGCGCGGCAAGCCGAGGCCGAGCGCGAAAAGCGTGCTAAAATTATTCACGCCGCCGGCGAGTTTGCCGCCTCGGAGAAGCTGTCGCAAGCGGCAGCCGTGATCGCGCAGCAACCGCTTGCTGTCACGCTTCGGTATCTGCAGACGGCGACCGAGATCGCGGGCGAGAAAAACTCAACGCTTTTGTTTCCGATACCGATTGACCTGCTCAGCGCGTTACTGCCCAAGCGCGAGACCTAGGTGCGAAGCGTAGCTAGTGGTCGGTTTTAGTTCATGGCGTCCCAAGGCTCGGGCGAGGTAATCCCAAGTCCAAAGCACGTTGTCTTTCTCTTCATGGCCGCCACCGTCGTGGCGGTGGTGGTGTTTTTGTGCGGTGTCCTCGTGGGCCGCGGGGTGCCTCCAAGCCGGACGGCCGAGGGTGCTGGGGTGGGAAGGGGAGATGATGGTCTATTCGTTGACGTGCGCCGGCCGTCCGGTATTGCCCCGCTGAACGCTGAGCCGCCAGCGGCGGCGACGTCAGATGGTGATCTCAGCTATCACCGCAGGCTCGAAAGTGACGAACCGGTTGTGGAGATCCTCCGCCGTGAAGCGCCGGCGATCCCAGGCCCCAAATCACCGGCGCCGGTTGTCGAAGCGTCCGAGACCGTCGGAACGTGCGCCGCGGTGGATCAGAGCCCGCTTCTGGGGCCGAAGGTGGATATCGGCGAGCCGGCGGTTGCTCGATCAGCTGGACTGCCCTCGTCGGCAACCAAGGTTGGTGCCACTCGGGTGCTTGGCGGATCTGGCTTCACTGTCCAGGTCACGGCCCTAAGAGCACGCGAAACCGCGCAGCAGATTGCCAGCAGCCTGAGAGGGAAAGGGTTCCCGGCGTATGTCGTCGACCCGGCGGAAGACGCCCCGGTGGCGCTGTTTCGCGTTCGGGTCGGGCCGTACCCCGATCGTAGCGATGCCGTGCACATCTTGCAGCGTCTCGAGAGCGAAGAACAGTTCAAGCCCTGGATTACGCGTTAATGGCCTGTCCCAGAAAATTCGCGGCTTAGTGGCTATCTTATGATTTCTGCTGCGTTTGGCTGCCGATGCCGAGAGTGTTTCGGATCGCTGACTTGAAGCTAGGCGAAGCCCTTTGTGGGATGCCTCGTTCGGAAGATGCGTAATGGGTTATGGGGCGAGCACACTCGCGCTTGCGGTTTTTTCAGGCACGCTGCTCGCGTTGAGCTTCCCGCGCTACGGGCATCCCGCATTCGCCTGGATTGGGCTCGTCCCGCTCCTCCTCGCGGTCGTCCGAACTGCCTCGGCGCCCCGTGCTTTCTCGCTTGGCTTTGTGGCCGGGGTGATTTACTTTGGGGGGACTCTGTATTGGATTATCGAGGTGATGGCGAACTATGGGGGGCTGGCGCGCCCTGTGGCGTGGCTCGTGCACTCGCTTCTCCTTGTATATCTCGCGATGTTTCCGGCGCTGTTCGCTGTTACGGTGGCGTATCTGTATCGCCGACTCGGGCCGACCGGTCTCCTGTATGCGCCAGCCGTCTGGGTCACGACGGAGCTGGGACGACTCCATTTATTCACCGGGTTCCCGTGGGAGTTGCTGGGCTACAGTCAGAGTTCCGTTCTCCCAATCGCACAGGTTGCTAGCCTGGCCGGCGTGCTGGGTATATCGGGACTGGTGGCCCTCGTTAATACGGCCATTGCCCACGGGATCATGAGCCAACGCCGCCGCTGGGAGCCCGTCGGTGTTGCGGCCATCGTGGTGCTAGCGAGTATCGCCTTTGGGGGCTGGCGGCTCCGCGATGCCTCGCTCGTACGCGCGGGTACCCCGCTGCGAGTCGCGGCCTTGCAGGGAAACATTGCCCAACACGACAAGTGGAAACCGGTGCTGAGGGACACCATCCTCAGACATTACCTAGAGTTGACTCGGCGTGCGGCTGGTGATGGGGCAAAGCTCATCGTGTGGCCGGAAGCAGCAACACCGTTTTCCTTCGAGAACGATGTAACGAGGGGCGAAGTCATTCGTGCCCTAGCGCGGGAAACAGGCACGTACCTGCTCATCGGGAGTACTTATGTGACGTCGGACGCCGAGCTTCGTTATTACAACACTGCCTCCATGGTGGACCCGTCTGGCGAGACGACCGGTGTGTATCGGAAGCAGCATCTGGTGCCGTTCGGTGAGTATGTACCGCTTCGGCGTGCGCTGTTCTTTGTATCGCCGCTGGTTGAGACGGTGGCCGACTTTTCACCGGGTTCCGGGCCGCGCACGTTGCCGGTCGAAGGACAGCCCGTCAGCGCTGCCATTTGCTACGAGATTATTTATCCTGGTTTGGTGCGTGACCTTGTGGTGAGTGGGAGTCGGCTGCTCACGACGATCACCAACGATGCGTGGTACGGTCGATCGTCGGCGCCCTATCAGCATTTTCAGCAAGCAACCATGAGGGCTATTGAACAGGGGCGCTTCCTCGTGCGGGCAGCTAACACCGGAATCAGCAGCATCGTTGATCCCTACGGGCGGGTCTTAGCGCGGACACCGCTCTTTGAGACCGCGGTCGTGGTCGATGATGTTCGCCTACTGGCGGGGCGCACGTTCTACGGCCGCATTGGGGACTTGCCGGCGTACACTTGCGCGGTGCTCACGGCGTTCGTCGTGTGGGCGAGTAGGAGACGCGTCCGGCGCGTCGGCTCGGCAGGCGTGACCTAGCGTTTCGTTACAGTAATCCGTAACGTAATTCCCGGATGGGAAGTCCCACCTGGTGATGTTGCCGCGGGCGCAAATGCCAGGTTTATTTCTTCATCACGCCTTATGCGGACCTGGCGTAGCTTGGGATCAGCGGCCTGGACTGACGCCACGAATTGCTGTGATGGGACACCCGCTGTTAGAGACGGAGGACTTAGTGGCGATCACTCTGGACGAACAGATTCGGCGATATCAGGACCTAGTTAAACGTGCGGCTGACCTGCGGAGCTATCTTTGACCCTGCTGGCACCCGCAGTGAGGTCGCGCGATTGGAGCAATGCGCGGCCGCGGTAGATTTTTGGAACGATCAGGTCGAGGCACAGCGCGTGCTCCAGCGCCGCCAGCGACTGCAAGAGGACTTCGACTTGTTGGAGTCGATCCAGAAAGGGAGTAATGACCTCGAGGTTCTCGCAGGCTGGGCTACCCAGGGCGAGGACGTCGCTGAGGATTTCTCCAAGGCGCTCGATGACCTACAGAGTCAAGTTGAGGCTGCCGAAATCAAGAAGATGCTGGGTGGGAAGCACGATCACCGTAACGCGATCATCTCGATCCATCCTGGTGCTGGCGGGACCGAGTCACAAGACTGGGCCGAGATGCTCCTGCGTACCTACCTCCGGTGGGCGGAGCGGCGGGGGTTTAAGCGCGAGGTAATTGACCTGCAGCCCGGCGACGAAGCCGGGATTAAGAGCGCGACCCTCACGGTCAGCGGTGACTACGCCTATGGCCTGTTGCTCTCCGAAGCGGGTGTGCATCGGCTAGTGCGCATCTCGCCATTCGATCAAGCGGCACGTCGACATACATCATTTGCCTCAGTGTTCGTCTGGCCGGAGCTTCCAGATGACGTCGAGGTAGATATTAACGAGGATGATCTACGGATTGATACGTTTCGATCGAGTGGTGCTGGCGGACAACATGTTAACGTCACCGATTCAGCGGTTCGGATCACCCACCTTCCGACCGGTGTTGTCGTCTCATGTCAGAACGAGCGATCTCAGCATCGTAACCGAGACGCCGCGATGCGAGTGCTTCGGGCACGGCTCTACGATCTCAAGCTTAAGGAGCAGCAGGAACGGCTAGAGCAGATAGGGGGGGAAAAGAAGGATATCGCCTTCGGCAGCCAGATTCGGAGTTACGTTCTGCACCCGTATCAGATGGTCAAGGACCATCGGACTAAAGTGGAAGTTGGCGCCGTCGATCGCGTGCTCGATGGCGACATCGATGGTTTCATTAAGAGCTATCTCATGCAGAAAGTGACGGGAAAGATGGGTCAGGGCGAGAGAGCTGATAAATAACTACCGGCTGGCTTACCGCCGGAACGCGGTGCCAGGCTCCGTGCCAGAGATGAAGGCTTCCTGAATCGCGCCGACGGCCCATGGCGCGGTGACGTCCCCGGTCATGGGATCGATGGAGGCGATCACGATATTGTCTGGTGGGACGAAACCCTCCAGCGTCGGTTGGTTGGCAATGTGCGCTTTCATAAACTCGATCCAAATTGGCAATGCTACCCTGGAACCTTCCTCTTTGTCACCGAGCGTCTTCTTTTCGTCATAGCCCACCCAGACACCGACTGTGATCTCCGGATCGAATCCTACGAACCAAGCGTCTGTGTAATCGTCCACCGTGCCGGTCTTGCCGCCCAGCGGCCATTCCAGGGATCGCGCCCGGATCCCGGTTCCTCGCTCGACTACGCCGCGCATCAAACTGACCATGATATAGGCGGTGTCGGGACGAAGCGCGTCCCGCGACCGGGGTCTGTTCTCTTCGAGCACATGCCCCTCGCGGTCGAGGATCTGATTAATCTGTAAGGGGATCATT
Organism: Vicinamibacterales bacterium; assembly: GCA_965197375.1. Taxonomy (GTDB): domain Bacteria; phylum Acidobacteriota; class Vicinamibacteria; order Vicinamibacterales; family UBA8438; genus CBDAMZ01. The sequence goes on along the minus strand of CBDAMZ010000005.1, from coordinate 85,357 downwards.
CGGTTACCACGGTTTGGAAACACCGAATAGGCGCTCGTGACCTCCATCAGAGTGGCCTCAGCGGCTCCCAATGCGACTGATAGGAACGGGGGAATCGGCGAGCTAAATCCGACCCTTCGGGCAAACCCAACTACGGTCTCCGGTCCCATCTCGTTTATCAGCCAGACGGCCGGCACATTGCGAGAGTGCTCTAGCGCACGCCGGAGCGTGATCGGGCCCTCGTACTCCTGGTCGTAGTTCGTCGGCTCGTACGGGCACTGGTCGGGACTGACATCGTAGCTGACTGGCTCGTCCAGTAGGATCGAGGTCGGCGTGTAGCCTTGGTCAACCGCCGCGGCGTAGAGCACCCCCTTGAAGAGGGACCCGAGCTGCCGATACGCCTGCGTGGTCCGATTGAATTTGCTGCGCTTGAAATCGTAGCCGCCAACCATCGCGAGCACGCGACCGGTACGGTTCTCGAGGGCGAACAGAGCTCCCTCGACCTCCGGTTCCTGGTCGAGCGTGGCCTCAACGGTCTGATCGTTGGCGCCGCCGGGCAGTGCCACGAGTTGGACGTCCACCAGATCGCCAGGTTTAACTAGCTCCTCGGCCGACTTTGCCTGGGTCCAGGCAAATCCTTCGGGTCCAATTTCCGAGACGTAGTGGCCGAGGTGTACCTGTATGTTGCTGTTCGACACACCGGTCACAACGGCAGGCACGATGTCGCCAACTTCCATAGGATAGCGCCAGCGTTCGTGGTCGAACTCGTCCAGTGCGTCGAGAGTCATGCCCTTGACAGCGTTGCGGCGTGGTCCGCGAAAACCCTGGCGCTTGTCGAGGGTGCGCAGCCCATTGGAGACGGCATGATTCGCTGCCTCTTGGAGCTGCGCGTCAAGCGTCGAGCGAACGACCATTCCGTCTTCGTACAGCCGTTCGGCGCCGTACTCATGCTCCAGGTGTTTCCGAATCTCTTCGACGAAGTAAGGGGCGATTGATTTATTGTGCTCGGTCCGCGGAGCCAGTCTGATCGGCGCCTGTTTAATCGCGCCTGCCTCCTCCGGCGTGATGTGACCATCCTCGGCCATTCGTTGCAGTACATAGTTTCGTCGCGCCGTGGCTCGTTCGATGTTTACCAGTGGCGTTTGCCGACTCGGGCTTTGAATGATTCCGGCGATCACAGCCGCTTCCTCGAGTTTTAGGTCTTTCGCAGGTTTATCGAAGTAGAGACTGGCTGCGGCCTCAACGCCGTACGCCCCACTGCCGAGGTACATCTGGTTGCAATACAGGGTAAAAATTTCCCGTTTCGTGTAGCGCTTCTCGATATGAAATGTGTAATAAGCTTCCTTTAGCTTGCGCTGAACTGTTTTCTCGAGTCCGAGCCGGTTGCCCCCCAGCGTGATGTTGCGCGCCAGTTGCTGGGTCAAGGTGCTGGCGCCGTGCATCTCGCGTTCGAGGATATCCCGCACGATGGTGACTAGGATGCGTGGGATGCTAAAGCCGACATGGTTGAAGAAGCTGGCATCCTCGCTCGAGATGATCGCGTTGCGCAACACTTCGGGGATGTCATCGTAGCCGATGATGACCCGACGTTCCGTTGCGAATTCGCCGATTACTTCGCCACCCCTCGCATAGACTCGCGTGATCGTGTTCGGTGCGTAGTCGTCCAGCTCGGTGATTTCCGGAAGGTCCGGTGAGTAGGCGAACAACACGCCGCTGATCGCGCCCAGTAGGGCCGCCACGGCAAACAACGCGATGATCGTGGCCTGGCGAGTGAACAGGTTGTGAGCAGCTGTCACGACAAAGCCCCGCTTGATTGCACCTGACCAGCGTCTGACTCTAGTAGTACTGGCGAGCCGCCAAGGCCGTTAAACCGCACATTAAATCCTTCAAATCACTGCACATAAAGGCGTTATTCTAGAACAAACCAATAAAGGCTAGTATAGCACGCTGGTAGCGATCAGACGGTATGATGACGTTATTCATTGAATGTTTGATATTAATAGACTAAGATCATACACTTTTGAGTGTTAGCCTGGCGTTTTGTGGCCCGGCTAATTTCCGCGTGGCTTTGGACCATGAGGCGCGCATAGGGGACGCAAAAGATGAGCAAGATCATTGGTATTGATTTGGGTACCACGAACTCGGTCGTTGCCGTCATGGAAGGTGGTGAGCCGACCGTTATCACCAATCCCGAGGGCAGTCGACTGACGCCATCGGTGGTGGCGTTCACGAAATCGAATGAACGTCTCGTGGGCCAAGTCGCCAAACGACAGGCGGTCACGAATCCTGAGAATACCGTCTTTTCGATCAAACGCTTCATGGGACGCCGGTTCGACGAGGTCAGCGAGGAGATGAGGATGGTGCCGTACGCTGTCTCTAAGGTGTCCAACGGGGCCGCCCATATCAAAGCGGGTGGCAAGGAATACCCACCCCCGGAGATTTCCGCGATGGTACTGCAGAAGCTGAAGCAGGCCGCGGAGGAGTACCTCGGCCAGACCGTGACCAAGGCAGTCCTTACGGTTCCGGCCTACTTTAACGATTCCCAGCGGCAGGCGACCAAAGATGCCGGGCAGATTGCTGGGTTGGAAGTGTTGCGCATTGTCAACGAGCCGACAGCGGCGGCTTTAGCCTACGGGTTAGACAAGAAGAAGGACGAGACGATCGCCGTGTACGACTTCGGTGGCGGTACGTTCGACATCTCCATCCTCGAAGTAGGAGAGGGAGTCGTCGAGGTGAAATCGACCAATGGCGACACCCATCTAGGTGGGGACAACTTCGACCAGCGGATCATCGATTGGATCGTCGAGGAGTTCAGGAACGACCAGGGAATTGACCTCAGCCAGGATCGGATGGCGCTTCAACGGCTGAGGGAAACGGCTGAGAAGGCCAAGATGGAGCTGTCGAGCGTGATGGAGACCGACATCAATTTGCCCTTCATCACCGCGGATCAGACGGGTCCGAAGCACCTCCAGATGAAACTGACGCGCGCCAAGTTTGAGCAGCTGGTCGACGACCTCTTGCAGAGAACGGTCCAGCCGGTCGAGCAAGCGCTGGCTGACGCTGGGCTCGAGCCTTCGAGAATCGACGAGGTTGTGTTGGTGGGTGGCTCCACGCGGGTCCCGAAGGTCCAGGAGATCGCCCGGGAGTTGTTCGGTAGGGAGCCGCATAAGGGTGTGAACCCCGACGAGGTCGTGGCCATTGGTGCTGGAGTGCAGGCTGGCGTTCTCGCGGGCGAAGTTAAGGACTTGCTGCTCCTAGATGTCACACCGCTCTCACTCGGGATCGAGACGCTGGGCGGAGTGATGGCGACGCTAATCACTCGCAACACGACCATTCCAACCAAGAAAAGCGAAATTTTTTCAACGGCTGCCGAGAGCCAGACCAGCGTCGAGGTGCACGTCTTGCAGGGTGAACGGCCGATGGCAAAGGGCAACAGAACCCTTGGCAGGTTTCATTTGGTCGGAATCCCGCCGGCGCCACGCGGCGTGCCGCAGATCGAGGTAACCTTCGACATCGACGCCAACGGTATCGTCAACGTATCTGCTAAAGATCTCGGCACCGGGAAGGAGCAGAAGATCACCATTACGGCATCGAGTGGCCTCAATAAGGACGAAGTTGAGCAGATGATGAAAGAGGCGGACGCGCACGCCGAGGAGGACAAGAAGAGGAAGGAGGAGGTCGAGGTAAAGAACCGTTCAGATCAAGCCGTGTATGCCGCAGAGCGCATGTTGGCGGATGCTGGCGATAAGCTATCTGCCGATGAAAAGCAACCAATTGAAGAGGCCATCGCCGCATTGAAGAAAGCGAACGAAAGTGCCGATCTGGACGCGACTAATAAGGCAATGGATCAATTAAGTGCCGCGCAGCATAAAGCGGCAGAGGTGCTTTACAGCAAGAGTCAAAGCGCCGAGGCGCCGTCAGGTGCGTCGGCGCGCGACGCCGACGGTGAGACCAAAACTGACGGTTCCGCAGCCGATGATGGCGATGTGATCGACGCGGAGGTTGTGGAGGAAGACAAGAAATAGGCCAGGCATGGACTTCTATGTGATCCTCGGGTTGAATCGCGAGGCGACACAGGGCGACGTTGAGCGCGCCTTTAAGCATCTTGCCCGGAGGTATCATCCCGATATTAACCCTGGCGATCGCGAAGCGGAGGCCTTCTTTCGTCGGGTGACCGAGGCCTACGAGACGCTGAGCTACCCTGACCGCAGGCAGGAATACGACACGCACGGCGTACGTGCCCACGCCGCTGAGCGCATGTCGGTCGAGTTCCAAGGCTTCGATTTTTCCGCGCCAGTTACCGGCATATCGGCAACGTTCGGCGAACTGTTTTTTGACTTGTTTCAGGCGACCGGCGAGCGTGAGGTCACGGTGGAGGCTGGGCAGGGAAGCGACCTCTACGGAGAGATTTCCTTGAGCTTCGAGGAGGCGCTTCTGGGCGCCGAGCGCCGGCTCACCGTGATGAGGCTCGATGTCTGCGCTGCGTGCAGCGGCGCCGGGAAGCGCCGGGGAGTTGAAGAGCGGTGCATTAAGTGCCATGGCGCGGGTACCACCAGCTGGCGCCGCGGCCACATGGTTTTTTCGAAGTTATGCCAAAATTGTGGTGGGTCTGGGCGTTTACGTCACCGTTCCTGTGTGGCCTGCCGCGCGGATGGGGTAGTTCCACGAAACGAGGACATCACGATTAACGTGCCCGCGGGAGTTGCCGACGGAGCACGGCTGAGGGTGGCGGCCAAGGGCAATGCCGGTCGTCGCCGCGCTCAGCCTGGTGACCTCTATATCACTGCGAAGGTGAGTTCGCACGGTCTCTTTCAACGTGAAGGTCACGATCTGCACATTAAGGTGCCGATCGCGATTCACGAAGCGGCACTGGGTGCCAAAATTGAGGTGCCGACGGTAGACGGATCGACGCGGTTGCGTATCCCGCCGGGCACGCAATCGGGTCAGCGGTTCCGGCTGAGCGGGCGCGGCGCGCCCTCGCCGCGTACGGGCGCGCGTGGCGATTTTGTTGTCGAAGTTCAACTTATGCTGCCGCCAGTTCAGGATGAGCGATCCAAAAAGTTGCTCCGAGAGTTTGGGCGGATCCATTCGGACGATGTAAGGAAGGACTTGTTTACGGAGTAGGTAGACATGACCGCTAAACGACCGGGCAAGGCCTATTTCATGATCAGTGCGGTTGCGCGGCGCTACAACATTCATCCCCAGACGCTGCGCTTGTACGAGCGGGAGGGGTTGCTGAAGCCGTCCCGGACCGAGGGGAACACGAGGCTCTACAGCGAGGAAGATCTTGAGCAGCTTGCGACGATCCTGTCGCTTACTCGTGATTTAGGTGTCAACCTAGCCGGCGTCGAGATTATTCTTAACATGCGGCGGAAGATGGACCAGATGCAGCGCGAGGTGAACGAGTTCGTGGCGTACGTCAAGCAAGAGCTTGCGCGCGGGTTAGGCGACTGGGAGCAGCGGCTTGGAACGGCACTGGTTAAGTCTCACCCGACTGATCTGGTGCGCGCCGTGCAGCCTAGCGCCGCGCGGCCAGTTACGTCTTCGAGCGCGCCAAAATTTGGCGAGCGCACGCGGGCTTAGTGCTGGTTTTTATACGTTACTATGGCGTTTGGCCGCCGCTGCATTCCACCAAAGGCCGCACTGAACCTTTCAATGGCGGGTCAAATATTCCAGGGATTTTCCATCCTCGCGCCTTACAGTAGGCAGGTGAAACATCTACCAGCGGACTCTCGGTGGGCGGCCGTATTTGCGGAAGGCGACCCTAATACCAGTATGAATTGTCCGGCCGCTGTTTTGAGCTATCCCTTTTTGTGCCGGCTCGCGGTATGCTGTCGCGTCGAGCCAGGCGTGAGTCTGGCACGACACTGACTATCGGCAGGGTTTCGATGGTGTGTCCTCATTGCAACGGCACCGGTTGGCGCGCACTGGAATCCGAAGGAGTGCGACGCGTTGAAAGATGCGAGTGTTGGCGCGAGCAGGTGGCTCGCCAGTTGCTCGACGAGGCGAAGATTCCACCTCGTTATCACAAGTGTGACTTCTCCACCTTCGTCACGTATCCAAACGAGCAGGTGATTCGGACGGTCACGAAAGCGCGCGAGTTCGGCGGCTCGTTTCCGATCGTCGACAAAGGTCTCTTGCTAATTGGCCCGCCAGGTGTTGGCAAGACACATCTCGCAGTCTCGGTGCTTCGGGAGGTGATTCTTCGTAAAGGCGTGCGTGGCCTCTATTACGACACGCGTTCCCTGCTTAGCACGATCAAGAGCACCTACAACCCTGTGACCCGGACGTCAGAGGCCGAGATCCTGGAGCGCGTTATGCAGGCCGAGTTGCTCGTGCTCGACGATCTCGGTGCCGAACGGCTGACCGACTGGGTCGAGGAGACGATGAACCTTATTGTTAACACCAGATACAACGATCGAAGGCCGACGATCTTCACCTCGAACTACGAGGACGTGCCAGACAACGATGACCTGGATTCACTGCTTGTCCGGGTGGGGTTCCGCATGCACTCGCGTCTCCGCGAAATGTGCGAGTTCCTCGAGTATTCCGGACCTGACTACCGAGATTTTGAATATCCACCCAGTTCGGAGGACCTGTTTCGAGCCTGGAAGTCGCGACCACGAAAGCGATTACCTAAGCGCACATCTGCCCGCGCTCGCGCGCAACCCAAGGGAGGCCAGCTCGAGCTTGGGTGGTCGGGTGGTAAAGCGAGCAGCTCGTAGTGGGCCAAATGAGCGGTGATGACAGCGGCTCAATCGCGCAGGGGTCTCGTGGCCGACCTGGCTATCGTGGCTCGTGCGGTGATGTTGGACAATGCAACGACCCGAAGGCTGGTAAGGTGCCGGACCGGCTGGGGCTCTACTTGCACATTCCGTTTTGTGAATCCATCTGCAACTACTGCAACTTCAACCGTGGCTTGCTCGACGGCGCCGTGAAGGTCCGTTATGTCGGTGCGATCGAGAAGGAAATTCGACAGGGCGGTGACGGATCGCTCGTTGACACGATTTACTTCGGCGGCGGTACGCCGTCGCTCCTTACACCAGCGGAGGCCGCCCGGCTACTGACGGCGTGCCGCGCAGCGTTTGACGTTGACGCTGAGGCCGAGGTCACCTTGGAGATGAACCCCGAGTCGGCCTCGGTAGGTTATGTCACCGAGTTGCTCGGTGCGGGCATCACGCGTATCAGTCTTGGGGTGCAGTCGTTTAATGATCACGAACTTGAGCGGCTCGGCCGCCGGCACACCGCGAAACGCGCGCGCACAGCAATGTCGGCGGCTGTCGAAGCCGGTTGCGCGAACGTCAGCCTCGACTTGATGCTGTGGCTGCCGGCCGCGACGCGTGCGGATTGTTCGGCGTCGGTCGACACACTTATCGGTTTGGGGCCCGACCACGCCTCCCTGTATATACTCGAGCTCTATCCGAATGCTCCGTTGCGAGACGAAATGGCTCGCAGCGGCTGGTCGTGTGCCCCGGACGACGATGCGGCAGCCATGTATTTCGACGCGCTCGAGCGAACCGATGCCGCAGGTTATGAGCAGTACGAAATTTCGAACGTGGCTCGGTCTGGCAAGCGGTGCCGACACAACCTCAAGTACTGGCAGGACGGCGAATGGCTCGGGTTCGGCTGCGGTGCGCACTCCACGCGAGCCGGGTGTCGGTGGAAGAATGTGGCCGACACAGGACACTACGTTGAAGCGGTGTACAGAGGCGACCCTGTAATGCTCAAGCGCCGATCGGTCCCGATGGCGGAAAGGTTGGGTGACGCGCTGTTCACTGGGTTGAGGCTCGCCGACGGAATTGACCTGGACGTCATCCGCCGCCGGTACGCTGTTGACGTCATGGCTCGCTACGAACCAGTACTTACGCCCTTTCTGGATGCCGGGTTACTGGTTCACACGGCGGATCGGCTCCGGCTGACCAGATCAGGGATGATTGTCTCCAATGAGATCATGGGGGCTTTTGTCTAGACGATTGGTACGGTAAAGTACCCCGCCTGTTAACCGAAACTAGGAGGACACAAACATGCGTTCGGTTCTGAATCAGCGACATATCTGGGTGGGCTGTGTGCTTGCCGTAGTGTTGGCCGTGGGTATCTTGATTGGCATGGCTTTTACCGCCACTACGTCGGAAGCGGCCCAGGCAGCTCGCTCGTTCACAACACCCACGGGCATGATACTCAACTATGTTAAACGCGGAAGCACAGGCGACTTCGAAGGCGTTATGGCGCAGCTCGGCGAGGCGTTGCAGAAGAGCGAGGCACCAAATCGGAGAGCGCAGGCCCGAGGATGGAAGGTCTACCGAGCGCGAGAGGCCGGACCGAATAATAGTGTGCTCTATGTGTGGTTCATTGATCCCACAGTCTCGGGTGCTGATTACGCTGTATCGCAGATCCTGAGCGAGGCTTTCCCTGTCGAAGTCCAGCAGATATACGAGAGGTTTAACGATGCGTTCGCTGGCGGCCAGGCGATGGTCAACCTAGAGTTGATTACATCCTTCTAGGTTTCTTACGTTCGGTGATGGGCGGGCGTCGCACACGCCCGCCCTCGTCGTAACAGTTGAGGGGGGTGCCGCCCGGCGCCCCTGCTCGGTGACTTTCGGTACCGATCCTTGGCAGCTCTGCTTGCCTCGTCCTCAGAAGGCGAGGTTCAGGCCAACGTAGACGCGCTGTGGCTTGTCGTGGAAAGGTGAGCCGCGCAGCGTGAAGTGGCGGTAGTCTAGGCGCACCCGGAACGGACCAACCAGGTTCATCTTGACGCCCCCACCGATATTGCCGCCAACGCTGGTCTCTTGGTGAGCGTCCAGCCGTTCACGATACGCTCCCCCGCCGATTGTGCCGTAGAACTGCAACCCAGGTAATAGCCCGAATGGGGTTTGGACAAGCATGTTGAACATCCCTGACCGCAGCGATGGAATGCCGGCTATCCGATCCTCTGGCGTATCGGCGTACTCGAACTCGAATCCGACGATGATCAGCGACAGGCCCAGCGCCGCCCCGCGCACGGTGCGGGTCGAAGGGGCCTGGGTGGCGCCGATGAAGGTCGTGAAATCGGCAAATGCTGGACGCACCGCGCCCAGCAGCAGGAAGACGAACGCGGCCACCCTCACAATTCGTCGCATAGCACGTGGTTGACCTTCGAGCTGGCCTGGATAGTCTGAATTTGGTGAACCGTTGTCAAGATCAAGGGCTGCGGCGCAGTGTGATAGAGTCTCGACGCCATGGGCTTCCGCCCCGTGGCGTAAGACAAATCACCAGACGCGCTGTGCGTGAGCTCCTGGAAGCGGGGCTCTCGCCTTTACGCTACCGAGCGAGCCTATCCGGCTAACCGATCGCGTCGTTCCGGAGATTCAATGGAAGTTCACCGAGATGGGGACAAGCGTTGAGGCGCCCGACCCCATAGGTGCCAAGTGGCGTCTCTCAAAGACCCGGGCTGGCAGACGTCTCGGAATCGTCGAGGGCGAAGTTGTAATGTAGTGGAGTTGCGGTGCTTACCGTAGGGGAGTGTGCGCCGATCCACAACGACTATAGTTGCGTAAAAAACTACCCGTGGGAAAACACTTCCGTGACGCTCAACTGATGACTATCAGAGAAGAGGTCAGTGCAAGCAGCGGCTGATGATTTCCAGGAAATGTCTGGGGTGAGCTACGTCGCAGGGGATAGGAGGGCAGGGGTCGGGGCTGTGAATCTGGTAGACCGCGTGCTCGCCGGTGATCGACGGGCTGTTGCCCGTGCTATTTCAATCATCGAGGACGAGTCGCCTGAAGCGTCGCAGTTGATTGCACATTTGTTCGGGCATACTGGTGGCGCAACGGTAATCGGCGTGACCGGTCCGCCCGGAGTCGGCAAGAGTACGCTTGTCGATAGACTCACGGCCGAGTGGCGGCACGGAGGGAGCCGCGTTGGGATCATCGCCGTCGATCCGACTAGTCCGTTTAGCGGCGGAGCGATCCTCGGGGATCGAGTCCGGATGCAGGCGCATGCTGTTGACGCCGGTGTTTACGTGCGCAGCATGGCCACCCGTGGCTATGTCGGCGGGCTTGCCCGCGCAACAGGTGATGCGGTGGTAGTTTTGGACGCAGCTGGTAAGGACGTCGTGCTCATTGAAACGGTGGGGGTCGGGCAGGGTGAGGTTGACGTGGCTCGTACAGCCGATGTCTCGATTGTCGTGACCATGCCTGGAACGGGCGATGACGTCCAGGCTCTTAAAGCCGGGATTATGGAAATCGCCGATGTCTTCGTGGTGAACAAATCGGATCGCGAAGGGGCGGACCGAGCCGTGGCCGACATCGAGACGATGCTTGGGCTCAGCGAGCGAGCAGATCAGGCGTGGCGCCCGCCGGTTATAAAGGTGCAAGCAACCACCGGGGAGGGCGTGCCGGAAGTGCTGGCAGCGATCCACCGCTTCGAGCGCACGCAGGAACAACACGATGGCCGCCGCCGCCGCGAGAGGGCGCGGTTTAGACTCCGAGAGATTCTGAGCCGTCTGTTCGTAGATGTCGTTGAGAGGAAAGCGGCCGCGGCGCTGGACCTGGACGAAGTGGTTGAACGCATCGCCGAGGGAACACTGGATCCGTACACGGCAGCCGATGACATTTTCAGACGGGTGATCAAGTAACCAACAGAACCATGAAAGCCGCGCTGGACCACATCGGCATTGCAGTTCGGGACCTGACCCAGGCACTCGCGTTCTATCAAGACGCGTTGGGCCTAGAGGTAACCACGACGGAAGAGGTGCCGTCCCAAGGCGTGCGTGCCCACTTCGTTCGAATTGGGGATACATCGCTCGAGCTGCTCGAAGCCACTGTCGAGGAGTCTCCCATTTGGCGCTTTGTGAAGCACCGCGGGCCAGGACTGCACCACATCACCGTACGTGTCGACGATCTTGAGGCAGCGGTGGCCCGTCTCAAGGCGCATGGTGTCCGGTTAATCGACGAGCATCCGCGTAGGGGTGCGGAAGACGCGCTCGTTGCTTTCGTTCACCCTTCAAGCACTCACGGGGTCCTGGTCGAGCTCAAACAGAGTCAGCCGAGAGTAGCAAATGATGGAACCTAAGCAGACCGCTAAGCGAAGGGACATTCGTGTCGGCGTAATAGGCGGCAGCGGGTTGTACGATATAGCTGAGTTCATCGAGCGCGAGGAAATTACGGTTGCGACCCCGTTCGGCGAACCTTCGGCGCCGTACGTCGTTGGCACGGTGGCCGGCCAGCGAGTGGCGTTTCTGGCGCGACACGGAAACGGCCACCATATTTCACCGTCGGAGTTAAATTTTCGCGCGAACATCTTCGGGCTTAAGACCCTCGGCGTCGAGTGGATCCTTTCGGCGAGTGCCGTTGGCAGCCTGCAGGAGCGTTATCGGCCCCGTGACATCGTCGTTCCGGATCAGTTTTTCGACCGGACGCGTGGGCGGATCAGCACCTTTTTCGGGCGCGGGCTTGTGGCACACCTCTCGTTTGCTCGTCCGCTCTGTCCTATCCTGACGCAGCTTGCCTATGATGCGTCGCTGGAGGTCGGCGCGACGGGACACCTCGGCGGAACCTACGTGTGTATGGAGGGGCCGCAGTTCTCCACGTTGGCCGAGTCACGTCTGTACCGCTCGTGGCAGATGGATGTGATCGGGATGACTAGTCTGCAGGAGGCAAAACTCGCGCGCGAAGCAGAGATCTGTTTTGCGACGCTCGCACTAGTGACCGACTACGACTGTTGGCATCCGGAGCACGACCACGTCACCGTAGATAAGATCGTTCAAATCTTGCAGGAGAACGCAGAGACGGCGCTGAAGATTATTAAAGCAGCGCTCTCGCACCTGCCGGTCGAGCGAACTTGCGAGTGTGCTACTGCGTTGGCGGCGGCGATCATCACGAGGCCAGAGGCGATTTCGGATCGAACCAAGGTTGACCTAGCGCCAATCGTCGGGAAGTATCTAAAGTGAGTATCCGTCGCTCACCGAAGGCCATGAAATCGACTCATCCCATTCTAACTGTCGGATCCGTCGCATTCGACTCCATCAAGACGCCAGTGGGTGAGGTGTCGCGTGTGGTGGGTGGGGCAGCGACCTTTTTCAGCCTGGCAGCTTCGTTTTTCACCGACGTCCGGCTAGTGGCAGTCGTGGGTGAGGACTTCGCGGACGAGCACGTCCAGGTTTTTGTCGGGCGTCGTATAGACCTCGAGGGGTTGCAGCGGGTTCCTGGCGAGACCTTTCGGTGGAAAGGGGGATACAGTTTAGACTTGAGTACGCGTAGCACGATTTACACGCGGCTGAACGTGTTCCAAGACTTTCGACCGACGATCCCAGATCATTTTCAACCCAGCCCCTTCGTGTTTCTAGCTAACATACATCCGGCCCTGCAGCTCGACGTGCTCGCTCAGGTACGGTCACCTCACTTTATCGCGCTAGACACGATGAACTACTGGATCGAGCGGACTCCGGACGAGCTTTTGGCTGTGCTCGGCCGTGTGAACGCGGTCGTCATTAACGACGAAGAGGCGCGTGAGCTTACTGGTGAGGCAAATCTGGTCAAGGCAGCGAGGGCGATTCGAGCCATGGGACCAGAGCGGGTTGTCATCAAGCGGGGGGAGTACGGCGTGCTCATGACGGTTAACGACGGATTCTTCACTGTCCCGGGTCTGCCTCTCGAGGAAGTCTTTGATCCAACTGGTGCCGGGGATACGTTCGCCGGAGGGTTCGTTGGGTACCTTGCGGCCGCGCCCACAATCACCGACGACGTTGTGAGGCAGGCTGTCATCGCCGGGAGCACGATGGCATCGTTCTCAGTGGAAGACTTTGGTTTGAATCGCTTGCTGCGGCTCACACGTGGTGAGATCGAAGCTAGGTTTGCAGAGTTCAAACAGCTAACGCATTTCGACGCGCTTTGATCGATGACCGCCGCTCGGTTTCACGGCCGCCCGGTTTGTGAGTTTAACGTTAGGCAGAGCACTAGACTGACGGGTCAGTGGTCCCGTTCATTATTAACGGTGATTAACTGAGGGCGGCCGAATGCGGCTGTCGTTGTGAGATAGGCGCTAGCTAACCTAGGGGCATTGGACACGAACGTCATGGTGTACGCCAGACCTGCCGGGACCTATACTACGGCGCTCGTCTGTGCGGTCGCCTGGATCGTGCCAGGTGCCGGTCATCTTTGGCTAGGTCGACTGAGCAAGGGCGTGATCTTCCTCGTTGCCCTACCAACGATGTTCGCGATTGGTCTTTGGCTGGAAGGAGGAATTCTTCCCTTCGACTTCTCCCAGCCGCTTGTGGCCCTGGCCGCGTTTGCGGACCTTGGCATCGGGGCGCCTTATTTCCTCGCACGCGCGCTCGAGCTGGGTGATGGGCGCGTGGTCGCGACCACCTATGAGTACGGCAATTCTTTTCTCGTTGTAGCCGGGTTGCTGAACATGCTCGTTGTGGTCGACGCCTTCGACATCGCCCTCGGGCGAAAGTGAGACCGACCGTTCTAAGTGGCCACCAAGAGCATGACTAACCATTTTGCCGCGATGCTGACGTTCGCTGGGTTCGTTTCGCTTGTCTTTGCCGTGCTGATGCGTGATTCCCTGAGAGAACAGCTGCGGTTCGGCGCCATGGCCTTTGCTGGTTTTATCGCGGTGGCTTTGTTGCTTGGCTGGTTCATGTATCCGTTCCCGCTGTGATGGATGCGCGCGTCGACTCGCCAGGATCGGTGCGAGTGGTCTGGGCGTGGAGCCCGGCCATTGTACTCATGGTATTGATTTTTGTCGTCTCGTCGGCGTCGGATCCACCGGCGCTGCCGGGCGGCCTGTCCGACGTGAACGCGCACGCTGTCGTGTATGCGGTGCTCGGTATGCTTGTGCTACGCGGGCTCGCTAGCGGACGTTGTTTAGGCATCACCGGCGGTGCTGCCGTGGCAGCGGTCGTGGTGACTTCGTTCTACGGACTCAGCGACGAGTTTCACCAGAGTTTTGTCCCTGGGCGCACCGCAACGGCACGGGACCTAGTTGCCGACACGGTCGGTGCGTTCCTTGGCGTCGGGATTGTCTGGGCGTGGAGTATAGTTCTTTCGGTCAGGTAGTGCCTTCACGAGGTGCCCTGCAATGACATTTGAGAACCTCGTTGTTGATCGCATAGATGATCTTGCGGTCGTCACCGTCAATCGGCCAAAGGTGCTCAACGCGCTAAACGCGGCGACCATTGGTGAGCTCCGGGAGGCTGTTGGCACACTCGGGGCCGATGGCACCGTGCGGGCAGTCATCGTTACTGGTGCGGGCAAAAAAGCGTTCGTTGCCGGTGCCGACATTGTGGAGCTAGCGCAGCTTGAGCCGGTTCGTGCGCGTGAGTTGGCCCAGCGCGGCCAGGAGCTCTGCGAGTTCCTTGAGCGGATGGAGAAGCCGGTCGTTGCCGCCATCAATGGTTTTGCGTTGGGCGGGGGGTGCGAGCTCGCCATGGCATGCACGATGCGCGTTGCCGCTGACACGGCCAAGCTTGGCCAGCCGGAGATCAATCTCGGCCTGATTCCCGGATACGGCGGCACGCAGCGATTGCCGCGCCTGGTTGGACGGGCGCGTGCCCTCGAGTTACTGCTGACCGGAGATCCGATTAGCGCTGAGGAAGCCTGGCGAATCGGACTTGTGAACCGCGTCGTGCCGGCGACAGCGCTGATGCAAGAGGCTAAGTCCCTGGCCGCGGCGCTGGCCTCCAAGGCACCGATCGCGGTCCGCTATATCCTGGACGCCGTGCGCGATGGGTTTCAGATGTCACTTGCGGAGGGGTGTGCACACGAAGCAACGCTGTTTGGTCTCGTAGCGACTACCGACGACATGCGGGAAGGCACACGGGCCTTCCTGGAGAAACGAAGGCCGAATTTTAAGGGCGCATGAAAGATACTGCGGTTATCGAGGGAGTGAGTGATGCGCGCGGTCTGCGCGTCGGTGTGATCGTTTCCTCATATCACGCCTCTGTGACCCGGTCGTTGCGAGATGGTGCCCTCTCGGCGCTGAAACAATCCGGCGCCTCGGATAAAGCCGTTTCGATCATTTTGGTGCCCGGAGCGTTTGAGATCCCGTTGGCGGCTCGACGCGCGGCGGAGTCGGGCCGTTTCGACGCCATCGTCTGCTTGGGCTGCGTCATTCGCGGTGAGACACCTCATTTTGAGTACATCGCCGCGGCGGCGGTGCACGGTATTACGATGGCGTCACAGGCCACGGGAGTACCGATGACGTGCGGGGTGCTGACCACGAATTCCAAAGACGAAGCGGTCGCACGTGCTGGGGAGGCCTCGACTAACAAGGGCTGGGAAGCGGCGATGGCCGCTGTGCAGCTTGCGAATGTCGTGCGTGCCCTCCCGGGTGCTATGCGCGCGTCGGGGGAATGAGCTTGGCTCAGCACCGTGGCGATGAGCGTCATCGGGGTCGAGAAGCAGCGCTGCAGCTCCTATATCAGTGGGAAATCGCCCGTCTCGGGGAGGCCGATATTGATGAGGCGATCGATCTATTCTGGACGGTTCACCCCGCCATCGGGTCTCGGCGAGGTTTCGCTACCGTGCTGGTTCGGGGAACGATCCAGCATCTGTCGACTATCGATCCACTAATTGAAGCGCACGCCAAAAATTGGCGCCTGGCGCGGATGGCGGTACTCGACCGGTTGATTATGAGGATGGCGGTTTACGAGTTTCTGTGCCTCGACACCCCTCAGCGCGTCGTTATCGACGAGGCGCTCGAACTGGCCAAGACGTTCAGTGGTGACCAGGCGGTAGCGTTCATCAACGGCGTGCTGGATGGTATCCGCCGTGAAATCCAGGACAACATTGGGGCGGTGGATGGACAACGGTCGACGAACGATGTGGGCCGGCCAAGTTAATGACGGGCGACGGCAATGCACGACCGAGAGCAAGATCAGCTAGAGCAACGTCAGGCTAATCTGGACGAGCTGCAGGCACTCGGCGTGGAGGCGTACCCGAAGTGCTTCGCTCGCACCCACACGGTCGAGGCGCTCGTCGAGGCTCACGGCCAGCGGTCGGGATCTGAGCTCGAAGAGCTGCAAGCGCGGACCACTACGGCCGGTCGCGTGCTGGCGATCCGGACCTTCGGTAAAGCGAACTTTCTGGTTATTTCTGATGGCAAGGCACGCATTCAGGCTTACATACGAAAAGACTCCCTGTCGGAGCGCGATTTTAAAATTTTCACGCTACTCGACTTTGGCGACTTCGTGGGGGTTGAAGGGCGGGTGTTTCGAACCAAGACTGACGAACTCACCATTTGGGCATCACGACTCGAGTTTCTTGCTAAGTGTTTCGTGCCGTTGCCTGAAAAATGGCACGGCCTTACTAATGTTGAGATCCGCTATCGACAACGCTATGTGGACCTCATCGCCAATGCTGACGTGCGCCGGATCTTTGAGACTCGCGCTCGTATTCTCAAGGCCATTCGCGGTTTCCTCGACGAACGGGGCTATCTAGAAGTTGAGACGCCGATGATGCAGCCGGTGGCTGGCGGCGCGCTCGCGCGGCCGTTCGTAACACACCACAACGCGCTCGACCTGCCGCTCTACCTGCGCGTGGCACCCGAGCTTTATCTAAAGCGGTTGGTCGTTGGGGGTATTGAGCGCGTGTACGAGATCAACCGGAACTTTCGAAACGAAGGGATCTCAACCCAGCACAATCCAGAATTCACGATGCTTGAGTTCTACGAGGCCTACAGTGACTACCGAGCACTAATGACGATGACCGAGGAGTTGATGGCGTCGGTCGCGCGAGCCGTCCTCGGTCGTGACGAGTGTGCCTTCGGGGAACACACCCTTTCGTTCACCCCGCCCTACTCGAGGGTGTCGTTGCGCGATGCGGTTCGGCAGGCTGCCAGTAGCCGGCTCGGCGGAACGGTGGCTAAGGCGGATCTCCGCGACCACGCCACAGTTGCCGCACTGGCCGACCGACTAGGTGTCGAGGTTCTGCCGAAGGCAGGAGCCGGACGGATTACCATGGAGCTCTTTGAGGCGCTGTGCGGGGACACGCTAGTGCAGCCAACCTTCGTCTACGACTTTCCAATCGAGGTGTCGCCACTCTCGAAGCAGCGTTCAGACGATCCCGAAACGGTTGAGCGCTTCGAGCTTTATACGGGGGGTATGGAGGTAGCGAACGCCTTCAGCGAACTGAACGACCCGGCAGAGCAGCGTCGGCGATTCGAAGTGCAGCAACGCCAGCGCCATGGGGGCGATCTCGAGGCGCACGCGATGGACGAGGATTACATCCACGCACTCGAGTACGGCCTGCCGCCGGCGGCAGGGGAGGGGATCGGTATTGACCGGCTGGTCATGTTGTTAACAGACAGCCATTCCATCCGGGACGTTATCTTGTTTCCCCTATTGAGGCCGAAACAAGAAGTAGAGGAGCCGTGAAGGTTCCGTTTGAGCTGTACGTCGCCACGCGATACCTGCTAGCGCGGCGTAAACAAGCTTTTATTTCGCTTACCTCTGTCATTTCAACAGCTGGCGTTACCGTTGGGGTGATGGCGCTCGTCATCGCGCTTGCCCTGATGACCGGTCTACAACAGGAACTCCGTGACCGGATCGTAGGCGCTGCCGCACATGTCTACGTGTGGAATGTCGCCGCTGGTGGCTTCGAAGATTATCGTCAGGAGGCCGAGACTCTCGCAGCACTGCCGCGTGTTCTCGCAGCGGCTCCGTCGATTCTCGGTAAAGCTTTGGCAACCACCCGCTATGGGGAGGCGTTTATTACCGTCAAGGGAATCGATCCCATCTTGGAACAGGATGTTACTGAGGTGGCCCACTCGGTCCGGCACGGCAGTCTGGCAGACCTCCAGTTGGTCGACGGATCGGTCTTGGGGGGATTGGTTATTGGCGAGGGGGTCTCCGAACAGCTAGGCGCTTTCTTGGGCGATGAAGTCACGCTCATCACGCCGCACGGGACCCTGTCGCCGATGGGCATGATTTCCAGACCACGCCGGCTACGTGTGGTTGGGATCTTCAGACTCGGGCTCTACGAATACGACAACGCCTACGGTTTCGTGACGCTGGATGTAGCTAAGCGGCTTTTAAACAAAGACCGCGTTGAGATGATGGAACTGCGGGTCGACGACATCTACGCCTCGCGTGAGATTGCGACGTTGGTCACTGAGACGCTGGGAACGTCTTATCTAACCGACGACTGGTCACAGCTGAACAGATCTCTCTTTTCGGCTATGTGGTTGGAGAAGATGGCGATCTCGATTGCTATTGGCTTGATCGTCGTGGTGGCTGCTCTTCACATTGTGGCCTCGCTAATTATGCTCGTAATGGAGAAGAGCCGAGATATCGCGATATTGAAGACCATGGGCGCTGGTGCTCGGAGCATTATGGGGATCTTTGTGTTACAGGGAGTGATTATCGGTGCGGTTGGTACCGCGGTTGGTGCTGGTGGGGGTTACGCCATCTCGACTGTGATGGACCGTTATCGTCTACTCAGGTTGCCGATGGAGGTATACCAGGTGTCGTATGTTCCGTTCACAATTGAGATGCTCGATTTCGTGCTCGTGATCGTCTCGGCGATCGCCATCTGTCTCGTTGCAACCATTTACCCTGCGCGCCAAGCGTCGAGGCTCGATCCGGCAGAAGCGCTCAGATATCAGTGATTTCTGGCCTCTCAGATCTTAAGGTCTGAGTCTTAAGTGTTCAGTTTCGACCCTCGACATCAGGTCAGCGATTTCCAACTACAGACTTCCAAGGCTGACCACGTAGACCCGAAGACTCAAGGCTTACACTCCTGTGTCCTTTCTTGAAATTTCCTCCCTCTCTAAGTCCTATGAGGTTGGCGACCGCATCCTGCCGGTGTTGCGCGCGCTCGATCTCACGGTGGAGGTTGGAGAGATGGTAGCGATCGTCGGGGCCTCAGGCGTTGGGAAAAGCACCCTGATGCACGTCATGGGCGGCCTTGACGCGGTAGATGAGGGACGCATCCGCGTGGGCGAGACCGAGCTCACCCAGCTCACAGATGGAGAATTAGTTGCCTTTCGCAATCGCCACATCGGGTTCGTCTTTCAGTTTCACCACCTACTTCCAGAGTTCAGCGCGGTAGAGAATACCGAGATGCCGATGAGGATCGCTCGCTTGCCGGTCACAGAAGCGCGTGCCAGAGCTCAAACGCTTTTAGTGCAGGTCGGTCTCGGCGGCCGGCTGACTCATCGCCCGGGGAAGCTTTCGGGTGGTGAGCAACAGCGCGTGGCGCTTGCGCGAGCGCTCGTCATGCGTCCGTCCCTTCTATTAGCAGATGAGCCTACCGGCGACCTCGACGAGCAAACCGGAATCAGGCTGCAGCGGCTGCTTCATGACTTGCACGAGCAGCATCGTCTGACTTCTGTTATTGCCACTCACAACCCGCGTTTAGCCGCCGCGTGTGACCGGGTGCTTCATTTGGCAGGCGGTCGTCTGAGCCCCGCATGATTTCCGAGTAGAGTAGGTCGCCAAATTTACCAAAGGCCGACTTGCCTCCTATGCTTTATAATGCGCGAGGGGGTCTGGTCGTCAGTATTTGTCCGGGACTACTGACCGGTGGATAGGGTGGATGTTTGAGCGGTACACGGAACGGGCGCGGCGTGTGTTGTTTTTCGCCCGCTACGAAGCCAGCCAGCTTGGGAGTATCTCAATTGAGACTGAGCACCTCCTGCTTGGTCTTATTCGAGAGGGCAAGGGCCTGACGAGCCAAATCTTTGCTCGGTCGCACCTGTCTCTCGAGGACATCCGAAAAGAAATCGAAGGGCGCACCGTTTTTCGCAAGAAGGTCTCGACTTCGGTCGAGATCCCGTTCAGCACGGAAACTAAACGCCTGCTTCAGCTTGCCGCCGAAGAGGCCGACTGCCTTCTTCACAACCACATCGGCACGGAACACTTGTTACTCGGTATCCTGCGCGAGGAGCGCTCGGTTGCCGCGGCGCTTCTGTCTGAGAAGGGCATGCGATTGAACACCGTGCGCGAGGACATCGTCCACCTCCTTAATGAGAAGACGACCCCTACTCGTGTGAAAGAAACACCGCTGCTGGCGGAGTTTAGTCGCGATTTGTCTGATGCGGCTATGAAGAACCAGCTTGATCCGCTGGTTGGTCGCCACGGCGAGGTGGATCGGCTGCAGCAGGTGTTGTGCCGCCGCACGAAGAACAACGCCGTCTTGATCGGCGAACCTGGAGTCGGGAAGACGGCGATCGTTGAAGGTCTTGCCCAGAAGCTTGTGCGCGGCGATGTGCCGCACTTATTGGCAGACAAGCGACTCCTCGCCCTCGACATCTCGCTCATCGTCGCCGGCACAAAATACCGGGGTCAGTTCGAGGAACGCCTGAAGGCGATCATGAAGGAACTGACCGAAAACTCAAACATTATCGTGTTCATCGATGAGCTACACACGCTCGTCGGCGCTGGGTCTGCTGAAGGGTCGTTGGACGCTGCGAACATCCTCAAACCAGCCCTGTCACGAGGCGAGATTAGGTGTATTGGTTCGACGACGCCAGCCGAGTATCGCAAGTACATCGAGAGGGATCGCTCGCTTGAGCGCCGGTTCCAAGCGATCAAGGTAGATCCACCAACAGAGTCCGAGACGATCGAGATCCTGAGGGGGATTAAAGACCGCTATGAAGGTTACCACCACGTGACCTATACCGATCAGGCAATGGAGGCGGCAGTCTACCAATCGAGCCGCTACATCAGTGACCGCTTTCTACCGGACAAGGCTATCGATCTCGTGGATGAAGCGGGCGCGCGGGCCAAGTTGCGCCAAGCTGGCCATAGCGAGGAATTCAGTGAGGTCAATAAGAGTCTCCGCGTCGCCGTCGAGCAGATGGAGCACGCGACTGCTCAGAAGGACTACGAGCGGGCGCAGTTCTTCCGCGAGCAGGAAGTCTTGGCACGCGAGAATCTGCAATTCGCTCGGGAGAAATTCTACATCAAGTCCAGCAAACGCTGCGTCGAGGTAGGCAAACAGGATATCGACGAGGTCGTGTCGAAGTGGACAGGGGTCCCGATTACGTCCGTCAATCAGGATGAGAGCGCTAAGTTACTCCGCATGGAGGAGGAGCTCCACAAGCGTGTGATCAGTCAGGAAAAAGCGATCTCGGCTTTGGCTCGAGCTGTCCGGCGCTCCCGTGCTGGGCTTAAATCACCCAGACGGCCGGTTGGCAGTTTCGTCTTTCTCGGACCCACGGGCGTTGGCAAGACCGAGCTTGCCCGGGCCCTGGCCAACTTCCTGTTCGGGAGCGACACGGCGCTGGTTCGCTTTGATATGTCGGAGTACATGGAGAAGCACTCTGTCTCGAAGTTGATCGGCTCGCCACCCGGCTACATTGGTCACGAGGAAGGTGGGCAGCTGACGGAAAAGGTCAAGCGGTACCCATACTCAGTTATCTTGCTGGACGAAATCGAGAAGGCTCACCCGGACATCTTCAATATCCTCCTGCAAGTGTTCGAGGATGGTCACCTGACCGACGGGCTTGGAAGCCGCATCGATTTCAAGAACACGATCGTCATCATGACGTCAAATATTGGTGCGCGCTACATCCAGAAACAGGCATCGGTCGGCTTCCAGTCACCGGACATCAAAGGGATTCAACGCAGTGTTGCCGACACGGTGCTGAATGAAGTTAAACGCACCTTTAGCCCTGAATTCGTGAACCGTGTTGAAGAAATCATTGTCTTCGAGGCGCTCTCGGACGACGATTTACGCCAGATCACGAAAATGCTTGTGGACCAGCTCAACGCGCATCTTGTCGACCGGCAACTCCATATCACCCTGGCACCAGAAGTGATCGACTGGATCATCGAGATGACGTGCCAAGATCGCTCCTACGGTGCCAGGCCCCTGCGCCGCGCCATCCAGCGGTATGTTGAGGACCCCCTCTCTGAAGAGCTAATTCGAGGTCATTTTAAAACCGGCGACGTCGAAGTCTATTTTGACGGGGGCGGACTCGCCTATCGGATCGCCGGCATGCCGAAATTGGAAGGCCAACGGCTGGCTCAGGGCGTCTAAGATTTCGTAGACTGGTAAAATGATGGGCGCAGGCTGTGTCAGGTGACGCTACCCTGGCTGTGGTCCCGGTACAATCTATATGGCGGTGTCTGACCGATGATCGCTAACTTCATGCTCATCATGCGCGTCGCGGTGGCAACCCTCGCGATCCTATCGCTTAGCTCCGGCGTGAGCTTGGCGTCGGACGATGCTGGGGCTGAGGTGGTGTCTGGTGAAGAGACAGTTGGTCAGGCGTTCGGCCCTCAGCCGCCAGCCGGGTCGCCCGCCTTGCTTCGGAACATCGAACTTCGCTTTCCGACGCAAGGCAACGTATCTGGTGTTGATTATTTAACCTACCTCTACTACATGGAGATCAAGAATCATGTAAGCCTGCCCTCTCAGGGCAAGTGGGTTCCGTACAACGAGGCGACAGAGCGAATTGTCCGTGACGACTTTCGCCGGCTGTGGGACACCGGCTTCTTGAATGACCTCTGGGTCGAAGCCGTCGACGAGCCGTGGGAGAACGGAGTTGAGGGCAAACGCATCATCTTTAACCTCGAGGAGCGCGAGCGCGTTAAGATCGTCACGTTTGAGGGTTCTAAGAAGCTTACACGTGGGGACATCGACACGAAGCTTCAGGAAGACGGCATCGTGGTCCGTCTCGATTCGTTCATCGATCCCCGAACGATTCGCCGTGTTAAGGGTGTTGTTCGGGAAATGTTTGCGGAGAAGGGCTACCAGTTCGCCGAGGTTGACCACACAATCTCGGAGATGCCTGGCGGCCCAAAGCTCGTTCGCCTAGCGTTTCACATGGGCGAGGGGCCTAAGGTCCAATTGCAGCAGGTCGAGTTTATTGGCAACACGGCGATAAGCGACCGCGTTCTCAAGGGCAAGATGAAGAATATGAGGGAGCGCTGGTGGCTTTCCTGGCTTACAGGTCGCGGTACCTACAAAGAGCCGCTGTTCGAGGAAGATGCCGAACGGATCGTCTCCTACTACCGTGACAGGGGTTATATCGAAGCGCAGGTCGGTGCGGCGGAACTCGACTATCTAGAGGAGTCGGCCGATGGGAAGACGCGCGGGCTCCATCTGCGGATTCCAGTCGATGAAGGGCAACGCTACCGGATTGCTGGGGTAAACTTTGCCGGAAACGAGGTCCTTAAGGAAGCTGCGCTGCGCGAAATCTTTAAGAAGCTTAAGCCCGGCGATTACTACAGTGAGGGCGCCGTCCGCAAAGGGTTCGAGACGGCGCGTGAGGTGTACGGCGCGATTGGCTACTACGAGATGACCCTGTATCCGGACCTTCAGCCGCGGATGGAAGCTGAGGCCGGTCAGGGCGAGGGCGGGAATGGTCACGGGAGCGGCAATGATGGGTCGGGTCGCCCCACCCACATCGAAGGCGCCCCGGTCGTTGACCTGACGATTCGAGTACAGGAAGGCGAGCAGTATTTCATCGACCGTATCACGTTTACGGGCAATAAGACGACACACGACGAAGTCATCCGGCGCGAGCTGCAGCTCGTCGAGAACGGCGTCTTCAACACCGAGGGGCTTAAATACAGCGTCAGACGGCTGAATCAGTTGGGGTACTTCGAGCAGTTCGATGAAGACGCTATTCGGATCGAAAAGAGCGAAGCGGACTCCAACGAAGTGGACATCACGTTCGATTTGACGGAGGCGAACCTCAATCAGCTCACGTTTGGCGCGGGGGTTTCCCAGTACGACGGGTTCTTCGGGCAGGTGTCCTTTCAGACGACCAATTTTAGGGGGCGGGGTGAAACTTTCTCGGTGGCGCTCCAGAGCGGGTCCCGCGCGAGGAATTACCAGGTGTCATTCACGGAGCCGTTCCTGCTCGGCCGTCCGCTATCGCTCGGCACTAATCTATTCTCGAGGCGGATCAAATGGATCGGAAGTTTCACCGAGGACACGAAGGGGGGGAGTTTTACGTTTGGGTGGCCGCTGACGATCTTCACCCGCATGTTTCTTCGCTACAGTTTCGAGTCGACTGAGGTCTCCGACATCAACCCGTATCTCGCGAGCAATGTTGAACTGGTCTCGTTTAATCCCTTCCTGCAGGATACGTTACTGCTTGGTATGGGAGGACGCCGTACAATTAGCAGGATCACGCCGACGCTTGTGTCGAACACTATCGATCACCCGATTTTCCCAAACTCAGGCCGGAGTCTATCGGCGGCCATCGAGCTGGCCGGCACGGGTGGGAATACCAAATTTTGGAAGCCGATCCTGGATGGCATTTGGTACATTCCCCACACGAGCCGGACCATCATCGGCTTACGGATGCAATACCAACACCTGAACGCTAGCGACCCAAATACGATTCCGGTATTCGAGCGGCTATGGTTGGGTGGGGAGTACTCGGTGCGCGGTTTCGATATCCGTCGTATCGGTCCGACCCTCCACGACATCAATCCCGAGGTGCCAGAGAGGAGTAATCAGGGGCGGACGCTCGTCGGCGGTAACAAGAGCTTGTTGTTCAACGCGGAGTATCAGTTTGTCATCGGCGGTCCGGTTCGGTTGGTCATGTTCTACGATGCAGGGCAGGTACAGGACTTCGGTCGAGAATTCGCGATGAACGATTTCAAAACCTCGACCGGGCTTGAACTTCGCTTCTTCCTGCCGATGCTGAACGTGCCGTTCCGCTTCATTTACGCGTGGAATATGCAGCGAGATGGCATGTACAACGACAAGCTGCGCGAGCAGGAAGAGACCGTGTTTCGATTCGCGGTCGGGACGATGTTCTAGTGTTCTGCGCGCGAGCGGGGACCGAGCAATTCAGACACAACGAAAGTGCGCACTGCGAGGCGGTACGCGCACGACGGAGGGCATCGCTGATGAGGCCTGTGATTCCAGTGATAAAGTTTACGGCTCCAGTACTGCTGGCTGGGTTCGTGTTAGGGACAGCAGCCGTCGCTGCTGAGGCGCAGCAAGCCAGCCTGGCAGCGCCTGTTTTTCCAGCCGGGTCGAAGTACGCGTACATCAACCTTCAGCGAGTGGCGGCAGAGTCGACCGTTGGCCAGGCCGCGAACGCGAAGGTTGAGGAGCTGACCAATCAAAAACTGGCTGAGATCGAAGCAAAAAGCAAAGAACTGCAGGGAACAATTGACGCGCGCAACCAGCAGTTGCAGCAAACACAGGTGAAGCTTGAGCAGGGGCGGAACGTTCTAAGCTCAGTAGCCAGGCTTAACCTCCAACGCGAGATTTCGAGACTACAGGTCGACATCGAGCGCATGAACCAGGATGCACAAGCGGACATGCAGCGAATAACTCAGGACGCCGATGCTGAGGTGCAGGCACTCCGGCAAGAGCTCGAGACTGGGTTTCAGAAGCAGTTCGTTCCAGCCATCGAACAGCTAGTGGCAGAGAAGGAGCTACAATTTCTTTTTAATGTCGGTGATGGCGGTCTCGTCTGGGCCGATCGATCGCTCGATCTTACGCAAGACCTCATTGATGCTGTAAACGCTGCCACGGCCGGCACACCGTAGTGTGCTGGATGTGGCTGCCTGTGACCTCTCAGTGGACTCGGTAGATGCGGCGTTTCGGAACCCTGTACGCTGCTGACTGTTAGCGCTGTGTCGCTTGACATCCCTCTCGTTCTCGACCGCCTTGATTATCGGTACCCATCGCTACTGGTCGACGCGGTCGTCGGACACGAGCCAGGTAAGCGCCTTGTTGCCGTGAAGAACGTGACGGTCAACGAGGAGTACTTCCAGGGTCACTTCCCCGGCACACCTCTTATGCCTGGTGTGATGATGATCGAGGCTTTGGTTCAAGTTGCGACCTTGCTCCTCCTCCATGAGAGTGGCGAGGCATCGCATCGACGTGCGGCACTTCGCGGGGTTAACAACGCTAGGTTCCGTCATCAGGTCGTGCCAGGCGATCGACTCCGTCTTGAG
Organism: Vicinamibacterales bacterium; assembly: GCA_965197375.1. Taxonomy (GTDB): domain Bacteria; phylum Acidobacteriota; class Vicinamibacteria; order Vicinamibacterales; family UBA8438; genus CBDAMZ01. The sequence goes on along the minus strand of CBDAMZ010000005.1, from coordinate 59,517 downwards.
GTTACGCTTGAGCGCCGCCTGAGCGAGCTAGCTGTGGCCCGGGCGGTGGCTACCGTTGGCGAACGTACCGTCGCAGAGGCGGAGTTGCTTATCAGTATCGACGACGGGGCCGAACGTATCGATTCGACGGCCATCGTGCATTCTGGTGCAGTGATCGGGGCCGGCACGGTCATCGGCCCTTACGCTGTCATTGGGTCTGGCGTCCGGGTCGGGCGCGGTTGCCGCATTGGCGCCTCAGCGGTCGTCGCCGGTGACACCAAAGTCGGAGACAATTGCCAGATCTTCCCTTTTGCGTCGGTTGGACTGATTCCCCAAGACCTCAAGTTCCGGGGAGAGGACACGCGGCTCGTGATCGGGAACCGCAACGTGTTTCGTGAGTTCGTGACGATCCACCGTGGAACACGCGGGGGTGGAGGGGTGACTCTCATTGGGGACGCCAACGTGTTTATGGCCTATGCCCACGTGGCGCACGACTGCATTATTGGAAACAACACGATCTTCGGTAACGGCGCGACGTTGGGCGGCCACGTAGTCGTCGAGGATGACGCCACCATCAGCGCGTTTTCTGGCGTCCACCAATTTTGCCGGGTCGGCCGCCAGGCCTTCATCGGTGGCTACAGCGTGGTGACGATGGATGCCCTGCCGTACGGGAAGACGGTCGGGAACCGCGCCCGTATCTATGGGCTGAACACCATCGGCCTCGAGCGGCGAGGTGTACCGAAGCTTACGATCGCGAAACTGAAGCATGCCTACCGGTATCTCCTACAGTCGAAGCTCAACACAACCCAGGCGCTGGAGCGGATCGCAGCCGATGTGGTCCTAGCATGTCCTGAGGTTTCCTACTTGGCCGAATTCATCCGCACGTCAACGCGAGGCGTCAACCTGCGTCGACCTCCCCGGCGCGTCGAGTCCGTTGGCGTGGAAGAGTAGAAGCTCTACCGTACTGCGTTTTTAGCGTGATTTCCTAGTATCGCGAGTCTGGAGTGTGGTGAGAAATTATCAGGGGCGAGGCGCCTGGTTAGTGAGGCGCGAACTTCGCGCATACTGGGAGCGTAGAAGCGATGAGCCACGTAACAAAGCGGGATGCCCTGCCCGGAAAACATCAGCGGATGCCTGACTCGGCACGCTAGCCACTGCCCATGCGAATCGGCCTGATTGCCGGCAACGGCAAATTCCCGTTTCTTGCCTTGGAAGCGGCGAGGAGTCTGGGGCATGACGTCACGGTCGTGGCGATTCGGGAAGAGGCGAGTCCGTCACTTGAGCAGGCGGTAGCGGCTGGGCGTCCAGCCGATCTCCACTGGGTCTCGTTGGGCCAGCTCGGCCATTGCATTTCCATCCTAAAAGAATCCGGCATCTCCCAGGCGCTCATGGCCGGGCAGGTCAAGCACACGAAGCTTTTTGCGGGCGTCGCGCCGGATCTTACGCTACTGTCCGTTCTGCGGCGCCTTCGGACGCGGAACACCGACGCCCTGATTTCTGCAGTAGCGGAGGTGTTACGCGACTATGGGATCGAGCTGGTTGACTCGACGGTATTTCTCGAACCGCTGCTGGCTCGCGTCGGCACGCTGACTAGGCGCGCGCCGACCGATGACGAACGGTCTGATTTCGAGCTCGGTTACAAGGCGGGCGACGCGATCGCCGGGCTTGATATCGGGCAAACTATCGTGGTCAAAGCGCGAGCGGTGGTCGCGGTCGAGGCCATGGAGGGCACTGACGAAGTGATCGCGCGCGCCGGCCGGTTGGCCGGGCCAGGGACGCGAGTCATCAAGGTGGCTAAGCCAGACCAGGACATGCGCTTCGACGTGCCAGTGATTGGTTTACCGACGATCGAGGCCCTTCGTGATGCGCAAGCATCGGCGCTTTCGATTGATGCGGGACGGTCACTCGTACTGGATGGCCGGCGGGTGTTCGACGCTGCCAACGCGGCTGGGATCACGGTTGTTGGCCGCGCGATCCTTTCGCAGAGTGTGACATCGTGACAACGGGTCGCGTGTTGCGAGTCGCCGTCGTCGGAGTGGGCCACCTCGGCCGTCACCATGCTAGGATTCTAGCCAATCTTTCTGAGGTCGACCTCGTTGCGGTTGTTGACACCAATACCGCTCGCGCCGAAAAGGTGGCGTCAGAAACCAGCACACGCGCCGTCTACGAAATTTCAGATCTTCAGGGCGCCGTCGGGCCGTTGGAGGTTGACGCCATCACGCTGGCCGTTCCGACCGAAGCGCACGCTCGGGTCGCGCTTCCGTTCCTACGCGCGGGAGTGGCCGTGCTCGTCGAGAAGCCGGTCTCGGCGTCGGTCCCCGAGGCCGACGCCATGCTTGAGGCTGCTGCTGCCTCGGGTGCGACACTCGCCGTCGGACACACCGAACGGTATAATCCAGCCGTCGCGACGGCGTTGCCGCTGGTTACGACACCCCGGTTCATTGAAGTGCATCGACTCTCGCCATTTTCGGTTCGCAGCCTCGACATCGACGTGGTTTTTGACGTTATGATCCATGATCTTGACGTCGTGCTCGCGTTCGTCAATTCTGAGCCGGTCGCGATCGAGGCAGTCGGGGTTCCCGTGCTGAGCGATCGCGTTGACATCGCAAATGCCCGGATCAAGTTCGCAAGTGGGTGCATTGCTAACTTGACGGCAAGTCGAATCAGCCGCGACCGGGTTCGCAAGTTGCGTATCTTTCAATCGCACACCTACCTGTCGATCGACTACGCGGAACAGCAGGTCGAAGCGTGGGAGGTGAAGCGCCACCCCGGCGCGGAGCCGGTCATTGAAGGGGGACGCCTAGAAGTGACACCTGCTGAACCACTTGAACGGGAGATCGTCGATTTTGTGAGATCGGCCAGCAGTGGAAAATCGCCTCTGGTCGGTGGCCAGGACGGGCGTCGAGCGCTCGCTTTGGCACAACGGATTGCGGACGCTATGGACGGAAACTAGAACGATGCATAGAGATTTGGACGAGTTCATCACGGCGCTCAGCCAGCGGGGCTGGTTGCAACGTGTTCGTGAGGAGGTGAGCCCAGATCTTGAGATCTGTGCGGTGACCGATCTGGTATCGAAATCGGCCAGGGGTGGACCAGCGCTCCTATTCGAAAAGCCGACAGGTTACGCGATTCCCGTCGCGACGAATCTCTTCGGGTCAGTGGATCGTATGTGTCTCGCGCTCGGCGTCAATTCGCTCGACCAGATAGCCAAGGAGATCGAGGAATTGACCGAGCCGAAGGCGCCGTCGGGCTTGATGGATGTCATTAAAATGGTGCCGATGGTCAGCCGGCTCTCCGATCTGATGCCGAAGATGGTACGTGACGCGGCGTGCCAGGAGGTCGTCCGACCAGATGGCACCCTAGACGATCTTCCTATCCTCCGCTGCTGGCCGGAAGACGGGGGGCGGTACATTACGTTCCCGCTCGTCATTACCAAGGACCCAGAGACCGGCGTCCGCAACATCGGCACGTATCGTATGCAGGTGTTCGACGGCCGCACGACAGCTATGCACTGGCAGCGTCACAAAGGGGGTGCCCAGCACTTCCGCGTGGCCGAGCATCTCGGACGTCGGCTGGAGGTAGCGGTAGCACTCAGCCCGGCGCCCGTTCTGGCGTACGCTGCGACGGCGCCGATGCCAGAGGGATTGGATGAGCTATTACTTGCCGGTTTACTTGCACGCCGCCGGGTGGAGCTTGTTAAGTGCAAGACGGTCGACCTTGAGGTGCCGGCCAGCGCACAGATCGTGCTGGAGGGTTATGTCGAGCCTGGGGAGCGTCGTCGTGAGGGTCCGTTCGGCGACCACACGGGTTTCTACTCACTGGGAGACGACTTTCCCGTGTTTCACATCCAGTGCATCACGCAGCGGGACCGGCCGACCTATCTCACCACGATCGTCGGGATTCCACCAATGGAGGACTACCACCTCGGGCTGGCAAGTGCGCAGATCTTTCTACCGCTGATACGCAAGACGGCACCAGAAATTGTCGACATGCACTTTCCGGCTGAGGGGATTTTTCACAACCTGGTGATCGTGTCGATCGACAAGCGATACCCGGGGCACGCGCGGAAGATCATGAATACGCTGTGGGGGCTCGGTCAACTAATGTTCTCTAAAATTATCGTCGTGGTGGACAAGGACGTCGACGTGCACGACGAGGGGGAAGTAGCGTGGATCGTGGGTACCCATATCGATCCTCAGCGCGATATTCAGTTCACTTACGGCCCGGTTGACGACCTCGAACAAGCATCACCTCGGCCGGCCTACGGTAGCAAGATGGGGATCGACGCTACTCGGAAGTGGGCATCCGAGGGATTCAAGCGGGAGTGGCCACACCGGATTAGGACAACTGAAGCCGCCGCCAAGCGGGCAGGAGAGATCTGGGCCGGGATCAGCAAGCGGCTGAGTCCGTAAGTATCGCGGCTCCATGTTCGACTTAGAATCTGGAGAGAACTCTAAAGTGTCGATCGACCTGGATCGGATCGGAGCGAAACTTGAGCGAGGTGGGCGGCTGGAGCCTGCCGACATCGACGCCCTGATAGAGACGCACGACCTACTCAGCCTGGGGACGCTTGCGGACACACGACGTCGAGCCCTCCACGGCAACCGAGCGACGTTCGTGCGTGTTGCCGAGGTGCCGGCCGATGGCGATCTTGGCAGCCAGCCTCAGATACCTGAGGCAGCCGGCGAAGTGCGAATAGTCGGGCACCCAACTGATTTAGATCAGGCCGTCATGGTGACGCAGCAGGTCGTCGCTGCAGCTGGCGGCACTCCGGTCACCGGCTTTGCACTCGACGAGCTCGAAGCGATGAGTGGCGGCGACAGCCAACGCCTTGTCGAGGCCTTGATGGCACTTAGATCGGCCGGCCTTGCGCTTATCGCCGAGGCACGTGTCGCACGGTTAAATGGCACGGCCGTGCTGGACATTGTATCGCGCGCGGAGTTACGCGTGGCGCGGCTCACGCTCGGCGACCCCACTGAGGATGCCCTGACCCTCGTTCGCCAGATTGTGGCTTGGGGCTCGGCCGTTGCGAGCGTGTACGCATTTGTTCCATTGCCTCAGCGTGGCGGGTCTCAGTCGTCGACTGGATACAGAGACGTCCGCCAGGTTGCACTGGCACGCCTACTGGTTGACAATATCGTATCGATACAGGTTGACTGGAGCCTGCACGGGCCGAAGCTGGCGCAGGTGGCACTCACGTTCGGTGCTAATGACGTGGACGCGGTATCCTCGATCGACTCGATGGAGAATGGCTGGCGGCGTTCACCACTTGAGGAGATTAAGCGGAACATCAGCGCCGCAGCGCTCGTACCGGTCCAACGGAACGGCCGTTTCGAAACGCTTGAAGCAGAAGTTGGATGAGCGCGATCCGCGTTAGCTCCGTCCAGTATCTGAATGCTAGACCGCTCGTACATGGTCTCAGCGAGCGAACTGATTTATTTTCCCTTCAGTTCGACGTTCCTGCCAAGTGCGCGTCGTTTTTACACAACGGTTCAATCGACCTCGGCCTCATTCCCAGTATCGAGTATCTCCGGCGGACGGACTACCATATTGTCCCAGATATCGCCGTGACCTCTGAGGGTCCGGTAGCGTCGGTAGCGCTGTTCACCAAACGGCCAACGACTGCGATTCGTTCGATCGCCATCGATTCTTGTTCGAGGACGGCCGTAGCGTTATTGCGAATCCTGTGTGCGCAGTGGTTTGACATCGAGCCGAAGTTTGTCACGCTACCTCCGGACCTTCCAGCGATGCTGAAGCGGTGTGACGCAGCGCTTCTTATCGGGGACGTCGCGCTTTTTACGGAGCACGAAACCGAAGGACTCGACAAGATTGACCTCGGTGACGAGTGGACGGCTATGACCAACTTGCCGTTCGTCTGGGCCTTCTGGACCGGGCGCCTGAGGGCAGTCGAGGCTGTCCATATCGAAGCGTTGCGTGCCGCACGTGACGGTGGCGTGGCGGCGCTGGACGAAATCGCGGTCGCGTACGGCCAGGACAACGAGGAACTGGTCGAGTGGGCCGGCACGTATCTCCGCGAAAATGTGCGGTATGTGTTGACTGAGCAAGCTCGAGCCGGGTTGAAGAAGTTCTTTGCTGCGGCGCTTGATCTCGGCATCGTCCAGAGCTCAGTGGCGTTGCGGTTTTATGAGTTATGAGGCCAAGTGACATCGACCGAGCCTCTCAGAAGATTCTCAGCGGGCAACGCTTAACCGGTAAGGAGGCGCTCGGTCTCTACCTCGGCTCCTCAACCCATCAGCTCGGTCGGCTGGCCGATCAGGTGCGCGCCAGCAAGCATCCAGCGGGCGTTGTCACCTACATCATCGACCGCAACGTTAATTACACGAACGTCTGTGTGGCCCGTTGCAACTTCTGTGCGTTCTACCGCCCGGTCGGCTCCGAGGAAGGTTACGTGCTTGGATTTGACGAAATCTTCAAAAAAATCGACGAGACGATCGCCGTCGGTGGGGTGCAGCTGTTATTGCAGGGTGGGCACAACCCCGACCTTCCGCTCACTTGGTACGAAGATTTATTTCGAGCAATAAAGGCTCGATACCCGACGTTCAAGCTACACGCGTTGTCGCCGCCTGAAATCATTCACCTGTCTCGACTATCACAGCTTCCAGTCCAAATGGTTGTCGATCGGTTGATCGTGGCTGGGCTGGACAGCGTTCCTGGCGGGGGCGCGGAGATCCTGGTGGACAGTGTCCGCGAGCGACTCAACTGCTATAGCAAGGCTACTGCATCCGAGTGGCTCGAGGTTATGCGTGTGGCCCACGAGGCAGGCCTGCGAACTACGGCGACAATGATGTACGGGAGCGTTGAATCCCAAGCTGAGCGCATCGAGCATCTCCTTCGACTACGAGAGTTACAGGACGAGACGGGAGGATTTACAGCGTTTATTACGTGGAGCTATCAACCATCAAATACCAAGCTTGGAGGCGCTGAGACTGCTGCCGTTGACTATCTCCGAACGTTAGCTATTGCACGGTTGGTGCTGGACAACTTCGACAACCTGCAGGCATCCTGGGTGACGCAGGGAAGCAAGGTTGGGCAGCTCAGCCTGGCCTATGGTGCTAACGACATGGGAAGCGTGATGATCGAAGAAAATGTAGTTCGTGCTGCCGGTGCGAGCTGCTGTATGGATGAAGTCGAGATCGTTCGGAACATCGAAGACGCCGGATTTATTCCGAAGAGACGCAACATGCACTACGCGATTCTTGGGGATCCACTTTTTCGTAAGCAGGAAATTCCACGAATGCTCGAGCTTGCGGTCGCTCGATCCACTGGCGATACGAGAGTGCCGCCAGAGCTCGACCGGTATCCTGCACGGAGCCGGCCCGGCAAACGTCGCCAGTTTCTGGAATAGTCGAGGCCCTCACCATGTCGATGGTTGAGATCTTCGGCGAAGAAATGGGTAAAGGCGGTACAAGGACGTTGGCATAGTGTCGCCGCTGGCCAATTAGCTCGTCAGGATCTGAGCCATCTTCGAAGTGCGAAACTGATCGCTCGTCCCAAGGAAATTGAGTGACAGGCGAGGTGACACCCTGAAGTTGGGATCCTCTCGCGGAAGATGACTCGCTATCACGCTGCCTGGATCGTTCCCATTACGGCGCCTCCGATCCGGCGCGGATGGGTCGAAGTTGTTGACGGTGTCGTTGCCGCCCTTGGGTCAGATGAGCCGCGCCCACGGCGCATGCCCGCTGGCGGCGCGATCCACCTTGACTCGAAGGTTATCCTGCCAGGCTTGGTCAACGCTCATACCCATCTCGAACTCTCTGGTCTACGCGGGTCAGTACCTCCTGCGCAGACGATGCCAGCCTGGGCACGGCAGGTGATGGCTAACCAGGAAGGCGCTCGAACCTTAGAGGACGAGGCGGCGCTGCGAGCGGCGGTCGGTGAGTTACGGCGTGCCGGAACCGCTCTGGTCGGGGACGTTAGCAACACACTAGCGTCCGTCGGGCCACTTGAAGAGAGCTCGATCTACGCGGTCGTCTTCCGGGAGGTGCTAGGCTTCGATGTGGCTGACGGGGGGGTTCTCGTCAAGCGCCTGCGCACAGAAATCGCGCAGAACAGGCGGGATCAAGTGCGTCTAGTGCCGGCGGCCCATGCGCCCTACTCGGTGGCGCCGGCGTTGTTCGTTGCGCTCCGCGGAGCGGTGACCGACGGTCGCCTCCCTGGTCCCTTGTCGGTCCATCTGGCCGAGTCGTTGGAGGAACTCGAATTTCTGCGTTCAGGTACCGGGCCATGGCGTGCGATCCTGGAGGAGCATGGCCGCTGGAACCCCCGCTGGCACCCGCCGCGCGAAGGGCCGGTCGAGTACCTCGAACGCTTGGGATGGGTAAAATGTGACACGCTGGTCGTGCATGGGGTCCACCTAACGCGGGCCGAGCTCAACCGACTTGCACGGGCGGGCGCGACACTGGTGACCTGCCCGCGTAGCAACGTCTGGACCGGTGCCGGGGTACCGCCGGAGACGCTCTTTTATACCTCAGGCGTTCGTCTTGCGGTAGGTACCGACAGTCTCGCGAGCACGCCTGACCTCAACCTTTTCGCTGAGATCGCGGAGATTCGGCGCCTGGCACCAGCCGTGTCAGCCTCGGCTGTTCTCGAGACCGCGACCCTCCAGGGCGCCACAGCACTCGGTTTTGGCGATGAGCTTGGGGCGATCGAGCCGTCCCGGCGCGCCGCGCTGATCGCGGTCGAGCTTCCTGGACCAATTGACGATGTGGAAGAATACCTACTGAGTGGGATCGAGCCAGACCAGATCAGTTGGCTGGAAGACATTACTGGCGCTGGTCTTCAGGACTAGTTATTGCTAAACACTGAAGTCCTTCTGACGAGAGGTTATTAACTGGACATGACATTCACAGGACTAAAGTTTGCCCTTCGATAAATCATGAAACCGGATCTTGGTGCCCTGTGGTGGTAGGCCGCCTTCTCACGTACGCTTCGTTTGTCCGTTTCAGCCATACGGCCTTTGCGTTGCCGTTTGCACTCACGGGAGCGTTGTTGGCAAGTGAAGTCGTCACGCTCACCGTGACGCGCGTTGCTTGGATCGTGGCGGCGATGATAATAGCTCGCACCGCTGCGATGAGCTTCAATCGATTGGTTGACGCTCGCTACGACGCGCTGAACCCACGTACGGCGAACCGGGAGCTGCCGCGCGGGCGTGTCTCACATGCGGAGGCCATCACGCTTGTGGTCATTATGTCCCTGGCCTTCGTAATGGTCACCTATCCATTGGGGATAATTTGTTTTACGCTGTCTCCGGTTGCACTCGCGATCGTATTCTGGTACTCGCTCGCTAAACGTTACACGATGTACACTCAGGTCTTTCTCGGCCTCGCGCTTGCCGTGGCACCGGTCGGCGGGTGGCTAGCGGCAGGTGGCCGCGTAGGGTGGCAACCCTGGTTGCTGGGATTGGCGACCGGCGCGTGGGTGGCGGGGTTCGACATCCTGTACGCTTGTGAGGATTTCGAATTTGACAGAGCGCAGGGCCTTAAGTCGATTCCTGTGCGGTTTGGTGTCGCTCGATCTCTTTGGATTTCGCGTGCCTTTCATGTGCTGGCGGTTGGAGCGCTGGCGGCGCTCGCACTCGTGACGTCCCTGGGGCCACTCTACCTGGTCGGAGTCGCCGGTGTGGCTGTACTGTTGGCGTATGAACAGTCACTTGTTAGTGCCAGCGACCTCTCACGCGTGAAGCTGGCGTTTGATCTGAATGGCTATGTAGGGATTCTTTATCTGGTGGCAACAGCGGCGGCCCTCTATGTCAGATAAGTCTCCACGCATCGTCGCAGTCGGTGTCACCGGCGCCAGCGGAGCACTGTATGCCGTCCGGACGCTCGCCGCACTGCTCGGACGGGACCTTCGTGTCGAATTGGTCGTATCTGACATGGGCCGCCGGCTACTGCGGGACGAACTCGGGCCGGCCGCGGCCATCGACCGCCTAGACCAGTATCTCGTTGATCGCTACGGCAGTACGGTGCACCACGGCACGCTCATCACGCATAGCAATAAGGACGTCGGGGCCTCGATTGCGAGTGGAAGCTATCCCTGCGATGGCATGATCATCGTACCTTGTTCAATGAAGACACTGGCTGGCGTGGCACATGGGCTCTCGCGTAATCTGATCGAACGGACTGCCGATGTCGTGCTGAAGGAGCGGCGCCCCCTCATTATCGTGCCACGGGAAACGCCTATGAGTCTTCCGCAGCTGCGCAACCTGGCGCTTTGCGCGGAGGCTGGTGCGCAAGTACTCCCGGCAATGCCGGCGTTCTACCAGAAACCGCGCACCATTGATGATCTCGCTGACTTCATGGCTGGAAAAATCCTATCGTCTCTCGGAATCGAGCACCGGCTTTACCCGGTGTGGACCGGGTAGTGGCCAGGCTATCAGATGAGCCGCCAAAGCTCGTCTTCAACTCCGCTCCCGCTCGATAGGGCGCCCAGACAGATCGCGAGCATGTTCGATGCGATCGCGGGGCGTTATGACTTCTTAAACCATCTCTTGAGCGCCGGTCTCGACCAAAGGTGGCGTGTACGTACGGCCCGCTCGCTGCAGTTGACCGGGCGTGAGAGGGTCCTCGATTTATGTACCGGGACAGGCGACCTGGCATTGGCGGTCATGCACGACACAAGCGGCGCGGTCTGGGTCATCGGTGTAGATTTCGCAGCCGAAATGCTTCGTCACGGGCGCGCCAAACTCAACCGGGCCGAGCTATCCGATCGAATTCGTCTTGTGCAGGCAGATGTTGCTGGTTTGCCGCTCGCGAACGAATCGATTGACGCGGTCACCATAGCCTTCGGCATTCGAAACGTGCAGGAGCCAAGGCGCGTGCTCACCGAGATGTGCCGCGTCGTTCGGCCAGGTGGTCGAATCGCCATCCTGGAATTCGGCACGCCGAAGATGCCATTGCTTCGATCGCTCTACCGATGGTATTTCCGTCTGGTTCTGCCGTGCCTCGGCCGGATTATCTCCGGACACCAAAGTGCCTACACGTATTTACCGGCATCGGTTGGCGCGTTCCCGAACGTACCGGAATTTTGCGAGCTGTTGCACGAAACGGGGTTCACGGAGATTCGCGCCGTTCCTCTGAATTTTGGGATCGTCTATCTATACGAGGCACGTCGACCATGAGCGAGCTATAATCGGCGAAGTTTTTTATGTACTTCGATTTCGAAGACCGTCGTTTTGACACTCCGACTATTGAGTCGGCGATGTCGTGGCGTGAGCAGAGCCTACTGTCGCTCTTTGCGCATCTTGCCGTCGTCTTAATAGTGCTCCTCTTCCCACGACTGCCGTTCGTCCAGGAAGCGGAGGCACGACGGGCTGAGCACTTGGCCGAGTTGGCAGAGTTGCAGTCGAAGGCGTCTCGGCAAGCGAGGGAGGCTGACAATCGGCGGTTCGTCTTCATCGAGCCACGGATGGATCTGGATGCGATCGAATCACCTCGAACCGATGCTGTCTTTTCCGACCGCGATCGGATCGCCCAGTCACCGAGGAGAGCAGAGGACCCGGAGAACCGCCTACCGATTGCGGAAGGCAATTCTCTTGAGTTCGTTGAACCAGACAATCCCGGCGACGGCCTGACCGAATCCGATCTGATTGGTGCCCTCGCGGGCGGTGATATGCCAAAACCACCGGACGTACAGTTTGCCGACGTACCCGAACCTCAATTAGATGCAAGAGAGCTAGCGGAGCGCGCCGGTGAACCAGGTGGTGAGCGGGAATCCTATGACGTCGCCGTTCCGGATTTTGCAGGATCGACGTTGTCGATGCCTGATGTCAAGCTAGGTGGTTCAGGTCTACGTGGGTCTAGCGGCGACCTGCCAGCGGAAGGGTTGCTTGATCAAGCGGTGCAGGACATGGAACGCTACGTGCGCCAGGAGAACTTCGCCAATCTTCGCGGCGATACGGGCAAGTACGGGCCGTCGATTCAGTTCGACTCGAAGGGTGTAGAGTTCGGGCCGTGGATCCGGAGGTTCGTGGCACAGCTCCGGCGTAACTGGTTCGTACCTTATGCCGCGTTGACAATGCGCGGCCACGTGGTGCTGACTTTTTTTGTCCATGACGACGGCACGATGTCTGATCTGAAAATCGTCGATCCATCGAGCACCCAGGCTTTTAACCACTCTGCGTTTAATGCATTGCTCTCATCGAATCCGACGCAGCCCCTGCCTCCCGAGTACCCTGATGACAGGGTTTTTTTTACGGTAACGTTCTATTTTAACGAGACGCCGCCAGCGTAGGGAGATAAGCCAAGTGGCCCGTCTCACAATTACGGTCGTATTCGGTTCCAGACATATTCTGCCAAGGGCTGCGCTGGTGGCCACCGTGCTACTGCGGTAGTCAAGGCTGACATGACAGTTTTCTGTCGACGTCGCCGGCTTATCGCGATTGTCGGCCCAACCGCGACCGGTAAGAGCACGCTTGGGCTCGCATTGGCGGAGCGGCTCGACGGCGAGATCGTGAGCTGCGACTCGGCCGCGGTGTACCGCGGTTTCGACATCGGTACCGACAAGGTGCCGGCCTGTCTGCGCCGAGGAATTTTGCATCACCTTGTCGACGTGACAGACTCGACCGATCGTTATTCAGCGGCTCGCTACGCCAGTGAGGCGGCGGCGGTGATCCGGGCGGTTACCGACCGAGGCCGACTGCCTATTCTAGTTGGTGGAACGGGCCTGTACTATCGTGCTCTTGCGCGCGGTCTGTTCCCTGGTCCAGCCCGGAATGTAGCGTTACGCGCGCGGTTGACCAAAATTGCACGTTGGCGTGGCACGTTGTATTTGCATCAAATGGTCGCGCGGGTAGATCCGGCATCGGCACGACGCATCCATGCGCGGGACGAGAAGCGCCTGGTCCGCGCGCTCGAGGTGTATTTCTTGACGGGCCGGCCGCTAACGGACCACTTCGCCGAGACTCGGTCACCGCTGGGGGAATATCGTGTTATGGCCTTCGGGTTACGGCTCCCTGTTGCTGAGACGGCCAGGCGGGTCGCTGAACGAGTCGATCGACAGTTCGACCGGGGCCTTCTCAAAGAAGTCCAGTACTTGCTCGACCGTGGGGTTCCGGAGGATGCACCTCCGTTTGGTGGATTGGTCTATCGCCAGGTTCTGGAGCATGTCAAGGGCGTTAGGGATGAGAAAGCTACTCGGGAACTTATAGTTAGAGAAAACCAGCGGTACTCCCGTCGTCAGTTGCTTTGGTTCAGCAAAGAGCCTAATCTACGGTGGGTTCACCTGCCAGGGGAGCATCCAAACGCGTTGGTGTCGGTCGCACGCGCCGTGCGAGCTGATCAGGACGGATCGCCAACGATCGCTTCAAGCTCGCCATTCGAGAGCGGCGGATCGGGCTCAGTCCCTTAGTTTCTGGACAATATTAGTGTCCGTGACCAGGCCCAGTGATGCCTGACGCAGTGCGAGTGGGTGTGATTCGAATAGAGCTCGAGGAACGAGAGCGGCGTGAACTCGCGCCGCGGGCCGCTAAAAGTGCCGAAAGTAAGCGGCGGTTGCGCCCCGAATCCGAGGATCCGATCCGTCCAGCGTTTCAGCGGGACCGCGACCGCATCGTGCACTCGAAGGCTTTTCGGCGACTAAAGCACAAGACACAGGTCTTTCTGGCGCCGGCGGGGGACCATTATCGGACACGCCTTACGCACACGCTGGAGGTTTCACAGATTGCACGTACCATCGCGAAGGTGCTCCGTCTCAACGAGGAACTGACCGAGGCGGTCGCGCTTGGCCACGATCTTGGGCACGCCCCGTTCGGGCACGCGGGCGAGCTGGTCCTCAAAGACCTGATTCCTGGAGGTTTTAATCACTACGAGCAGAGTCTTCGTGTTGTTGATGTTCTGGAGCAAGATGGTCGCGGTCTGAACTTGACCTGGGAGGTTCGGGACGGTATCGCCAAACACTCGAAGGGGAAGGCCGGTGCGCCCGTGGGAACTGACCCGGCTCATCGGGCGGCTACGTTGGAAGGGCAAGTCGCCCGCGTGGCTGACATCATCGCCTACGTGAATCACGATATCGACGATGCCGTTCGTGCCGGAGTACTCCGACCGGAGGCACTGCCGCGAGACGCGATTGCAGTGCTTGGTTCAACGTCGTCGGAGCGTATTGGCTGTATGGTGGCTGACGTTGTAGAACAGACCCTGGCTCGCGATGCAGAACCTGAGATCGACATGAGCACCGGTGTGCTCAAGGCCACACTTGACCTGCGTGCTTTCCTATTCAGTGCGGTCTATGAGAACGACGTGGCCACGGCCGAGTTTAAGAAAACCTTCGGTGTCCTCGGAGGTTTATGGGAAAAGGTGCGAGAGGTGCCCGAGCGGTTTCTTGATCACCGGACCCTCGATCGCGATGGGGTCGATGTGGCTGCCAGTGACTTCCTCGCTGGCATGACTGACCGGTTTGCGATCAGCCTTTTCGAGGAGCTCTTCATCCCGCGTCCGTGGGAACGCGTGATATAATCCACCACTCGTCTAGCAGGCAAAGGTTCAGTGAACCCAATGTTTCTTAACTTGTGCGAGGTGCGTGCTACCGGTGACCGGGTCGAGCGATCGTACCCGGCGGCCACCTTCGCGGCCGAAGTGGGGGGCGAGTATGTGGTGGCTAGCCACGTACGGATGGCTCTGGATGTACGGAAGGACGGTGATAAGTACCACCTGCTTGGTCGGATGCAGACGACCGTGGAACTGTCATGCTGCAGGTGTCTGGAATCCTACGACAAACCTGTCGACCTTGCCGTGGACCTCCGGTATTTTCCACAGCGGGTGAATCATGGTGAGGGCGAGTTTGAGGTGTCGGACGACGATCTCTCGACGGGGTTCTATCGGGAGGATCAGATCGACCTCGGGCAATTAGTACGAGAACAACTCCAACTGGCGGCGCCGATGAAACCGCTCTGTCGCGAGGAGTGCCTCGGATTATGTCCAATGTGTGGCATTAACCGGAACGCTGAGAGTTGTGATTGCAATACGAGCTGGCACGATCCACGCCTCGAATCACTCGAGTTGTTACTGTCCGACGAGAAGCGTGGCGAGCCGAGGCGAAAGAGCTAAACACGTGCCGAATCCGAAACGGCGTCATTCCAAGGCGCGTACCGCCAAGCGTCGAGCTCACGATGCGCTTCGCCCGGTGGAAATGGGCGAATGCCCCCAGTGTCACGAGGCTAAGCTCCCGCACCAGGTCTGTGCACATTGCGGATACTACAAGGGCCGGCAGGTTAAGCCCGTCAAGGAAGTGTGATCCGTATCGCCGTCGACGCGGCCGGGGGCGACTACTCGCCACACAATGTCGTGTCGGGCGCGGTTGCTGCCGCCTGGGGTTTGGCTTGACGTTGGTTGGGCCGCCCGGGGTGTTGGACGTTGAGCTTCGGCGTCACGACACGGCATCGGTCGATCTTCGAGTCATCCATACGCCGGACGTGATTGCGATGGATGAAGTACCGACTGTGGGCCTCCGACGAAAGCCGCGTGCGTCGGTGCGCATTGCGGCCGAGACCGTGGCTCGTGGAGAGGCCGCGGCTTTCTTCAGTGCGGGCAATACTGGTGCCCTCCTGCTGGCAGCGCATGGAGCGTTTGGCATGCTGCCCGGCGTGGATCGCCCAGCGCTGGCCACGACGATTCCGACGCTCGGTGGCGGCGCCGTCCTTCTCGACGTTGGTGCGACTGTCGAGTGTCGAGCGCGCCACCTAGTCCAGTTTGCATCGATGGGAACAGTTTACGCACGGTTGATCCTAGGCTTGTCGAGTCCACGAGTCGGCCTGCTGTCGATCGGAGGGGAGGCCACCAAGGGTAACGATTTGACACGCGATACTCATCGGATGTTGCGCAGCAGTGGTCTCGACTTCGTTGGCAACGTCGAGGGGCGTGATATCTACACGGGTCAGGCTGAGGTCATCGTTTGCGACGGCTTCACCGGCAACGTTACGCTGAAGACCAGTGAAGGACTTGTCGAGGTTGTCGAGAAACTTCTTCGCGAAGAATTGCAACGTACGTTTATGACACGGTTAGGCTACCTGTTGTCGCGGCGCGCCTTCCAGCGGTTCAAACGGCTGGTGGATTCTTCTGAGTACGGCGGTGCGCCGCTGTTGGGGGTTGCGGGGCTCGCTATTGTGGGTCACGGACGCTCGTCCGTAAAGGCCGTAAGGAACGCCGTAACCCTAGCGTATCACTTTGCGAGCCAGGATTTCGTGACGAAGGTTTCGCGTGGGATCTCGAGCGTTACTCTCAAGCCGGCAACGAAGGAGAACACATGATCGCCTTCGTGTTTCCCGGGCAGGGTTCTCAGCGCGTCGGCATGGGGAAGGCGCTCGCCGAGAAATTCCCAGTGTGCCGAGAAACGTTCGAGCAGGCGGACGCGGCGCTGGGAGAGCCGCTGAGCCAGCTGTGTTTTGAGGGGCCAGCGGATCGCCTAACGTTGACTGAGAATACCCAGCCGGCTGTGCTCGCCGTCAGCGTGGCGGTCTACCGGGTGCTGGCGTCTCGCGGGCATATGCCGGCGTATGTAGCTGGCCATAGTCTCGGCGAGTACTCCGCACATGTCGCGGCCGGCACGTTGTCGTTTGCCGACGCCCTGCGAATTGTACGTCAACGCGGTCGCTACATGCAGGAGGCCATCCCATTCGGGGAAGGCACTATGGCCGCGGTGCTGGGACTAGCTGCGGACGCCGTTCAGCAAGCTTGTGAAGAGTCAGCCCAGGATGAGGTCGTCAGTGTGGCCAACCTTAACGCTCCTGGGCAGGTCGTTATTGCAGGCACGCGAGAGGCGGTGCGGCGAGCTGGGATACGCGCCAAGGAGCTCGGAGCCCGTCGAGTGGTGTCGCTTCCGGTGAGTGCCCCCTTCCACTGTAGCTTGATGAAGTCAGTGGAAACCCGCCTAGAGCCAGAGCTCCGTGCGCTGGTGGTCTCAGACCCGGTGGTTCCCGTCGTGGCAAATGTTGATGCGCAGCCAAAGCGCGACGGTCCGGCGACCATCGACGCCCTCGTCCGCCAAATTAGTTCGCCGGTCCGGTGGGAGGCTGTTGTGCGATATCTTACCCAGGCGGGTGTTCGTACGTACGTCGAGATGGGACCGGGGACCGTTTTGAGCGGATTGATCAGGAAGATCGATCGGTCGGCGCGGGTTGCGAGCGTGGAGGATCCGGACGACCTGATCGCGACGGAAGTTTTACTTGCAGCTGCCTAGCCTCTGTTATTGTTTGATTCAAAATGGTCGGCACGAGGAGCGCTGAGCATAGGGACGGCCGGGGCCAGTTAACGTTGAGGTCGGCGTGATGAACGATCTGACGGGACGGGTAGCGCTAGTAACTGGTGCCTCACGCGGCATCGGGCGAGCGATCACGATCCGGCTCGCGGCGGCAGGCGCTTCTGTGCTGGCCGGCGCACGCGCCCAGCATGCAGAACCCGTCGTGCGCGAAGTGGTTAACACTGGGGGTGTTGCCGAATGTATTAGTCTGGAGGTCACTGACGCCGACAGCATCGAACTAGGGGTCCAGGTAGCAATTAAACGCTTTGGGCGGATTGATATACTAGTTAACAACGCTGGGATCACTCGTGACCAGCTAGTGCTACGGATGAAGGCAGAAAGCTGGGATGCTGTTCTGGCGACCAATTTGACCGGAGCTTTCGCTTGTTGCCGCGCGGTGTTACGGCCGATGCTCAAGCAGCAGTCGGGCCGGATCATTAACATCAGCTCGGTGGTTGGGCAGTCTGGGAGTCCGGGACAGACGAACTATGCTGCGTCTAAGGCCGGTCTTGTTGGGTTCACTAAGGCGCTGGCTCGTGAAGTCGCATCGCGTCAAATCACGGTTAATGCCGTAGCGCCAGGCGTGATCGAGACCGACATGACCGCTGCACTCGACGAAGGGACCCTGGCGGCCTTGCGCGGACAGATACCGGTGGGCCGGTTTGGCGCACCGGAGGACGTCGCGGGGGTTGTTTGCTTTCTTGCATCGGAAGAAGCATCGTATATTACCGGGCAGGTGGTTGGTGTCAATGGTGGGATGTACATGTAGGAGGTTTGTGGATGGCCGTTGCTGACAAAGTCAAGAGCATCATCGTCGAGCAGCTGGGTGTTGATGAGGAAGAAGTGACACCGGATGCTTCGTTCATCGACGACTTGGGCGCCGACTCTCTCGACACGGTCGAGTTAGTCATGGCATTCGAGGAGGAGTTTGGCCTCGAAATTCCAGACGAAGATGCGGAAAAGATTACACGTGTGAAGGAAGCGATCGAGCATATCGAGTCACACGCCAAGAACAAAAAATAGACGTGCGGCTTGAGGTCTATGAGCGAAGCTTCACCGAAGCGCGTCGTTGTGACTGGTGTGGGCCTTGTGTCGCCTCTAGGAATCGGCACGCAGCCGACTTGGGGGGCCATCTGCGCCGGTCGGAGCGGCATCGGGGCGATCACCAAATTCGACGCGTCCGAGTTTACAACCAGAATCGCCGGTGAAGTTAAGGGCTTTGCCCCCCTACAGTTCATTGCCCGGAAAGACGTCAAGAAGATGGACGTCTTTATTCAGTACGCAATCGCGGCGTCAGAATTCG
This sequence comes from Vicinamibacterales bacterium, assembly GCA_965197375.1. Taxonomy (GTDB): domain Bacteria; phylum Acidobacteriota; class Vicinamibacteria; order Vicinamibacterales; family UBA8438; genus CBDAMZ01. Next base: position 40,988 of record CBDAMZ010000005.1, on the reverse strand, counting down.
CGGTGCGCGATGCTGGCTTGAGGACAGATCAAGCGCTCGGCCCGAAGGTCGGCGTCTATATCTCATCAGGGATCGGCGGGTTTAGTACGATCGAGCGCGAGCACCGGAACTTGTTAGAGGGGGGGCCGCGCAAGATCTCGCCCTTCTTTATTCCATCGGCAATCATTAACCTGGCGGCCGGACAAGTCTCGATCCGTTTCGGCGCCAAGGGGCCTAACTTGGCAACTTGCACGGCCTGCTCGGCCTCGGCTCATGCAATCGGGGACGCCCTCGAAATCATTCGACGGGGGGTCGCCGATGTGATGATTGCGGGGGGTTCGGAGGCTGCTATCACGCCGATGGGAGTTGGTGGGTTCGCGGCAATGCGTGCACTCTCGACCCGTAACGACGAGCCAGAGCGCGCTAGCCGTCCATTCGATCTGGATCGGGATGGGTTCATCATTGGGGAAGGTGCTGGTGTAGTCGTTCTGGAAGAGCTCGAGAGGGCCAAGCGCCGGAGTGCGCCGATCTACGCTGAGCTCGTCGGCTATGGTATGTCGGCCGACGCGTTTCACATGACAGCGCCGGCGGAAAACGGTGACGGTGCCGTTCGGGTAATGAAAGCAGCTATCCGTCAGGCGGCGATCGACCCATCCGAAGTCGATTACATAAATGCCCACGGCACCTCGACAGTGTACAACGATAAGTTCGAGACGCTGGCAATCAAGCAATATTTTGGGGACCACGCGTCCGCGCTGAAAATTTCGTCTACAAAATCGATGACCGGCCATCTATTGGGTGCCGCGGGAGGGCTTGAGGCCGGGTTTACTGTACTGGCCATACGCGACCAAGTGATCCCGCCGACAATCAACCTCGACAACCCCGATCCAGAGTGCGATCTGGACTACGTGCCCAACGAGAAACGCCGTGCCTCAATATCCTATGCATTGTCGAATTCGTTCGGGTTCGGGGGCACAAACGCCAGCTTGCTCTTCAAGAAATACGAAGGCTAGCCCACGGACCCCGAGGCTCAGAGATCTTCTACCTCATTGCGGCCAGAGACGATGAAGATAGCTGTTTGCATTAAGCAAGTCGTCACGAGGGAATGGCCTCTTCGCGTTGATGATGCCAAAACGTGGGTTCGAGATCGCGACGCCAGCTTCGAATTGAACGAGCCTGACGCTTACGCGCTCGAGGAGGCGCTACGGTTGAAAGAGAAGCACGGCGGAGAGGTCGTCGTTTGCTCGGCAGGTCCGGCGAGGCTCGCTCAGGTTATCCGGGAGGCACTGGCTCGAGGCGCCGACCGCGCGATTCATGTCGAAAGTGATGCGTTGGCGATTGCCGATGCGCGCGTCATTGCAGAAGCGCTAGCAGCCGCGATTCGCCCAGAGGCGTTCGATCTCGTCCTGACGGGACTCCAGTCGGATGATCAGGGTTTTGGCCAGACCGGTGTAGTTTTGGCTGAACTGCTTGGTTTTTCCCACGCCACGATCATTATGGAGGTGGAGGCTAGGCATGATGAGCTACGCGTGAAACGGGAGCTCGAGAGCGGGTGGTCCCAGTGGATCACCGTGCCAGTGCCTGCACTGCTGACCATCCAGAGTGGGATCAATCAGCTCCGCTACGCGACCTTAAAAGGCATTATGGCTGCGAAGAAAAAAGAGATTCGCAAGGTCACGCCGGAGGCAGGTGTAACTACGAGTTACCGAATTTTAGAGCTCTACGTCCCGGAGAAGGGTAAACAGACTCGATTTATCAAGGGATCGCCGGCGGAGGCAGCCAGGCAGCTCGTGCGCCACCTCAGGGAAGACGCACGGGCGATTTAAGGTCCCTGTTATTAGTGGTACTCAGCGTCGGAGCGCTCGCATGATTCTCGTTATTGCCGAACATCGGAGCGGCACACTCAATCGTGTGAGCTGGGAGATAATTGCTGTAGCCCAGCGGATGGGTGCTGCTGTGAAGGTGGCGGTTGCCGGCGGTAGGATCAGTGCCGTAGCCGAGGAACTATCGACGGCTGCCGTGGCCGAGGTGCTCATAGTGAAGCATGGCGCCCTCGAGCCGTACACGCCCGATGGTTTCGTGCAAGCCTTCGCTCAAGTGATCGAGCGGGAACGGCCAGAGTTCGTGCTGTTACCACATACCTATCAGACTCGAGACTATGCGCCAAAGTTAGCAACTAGACTCGGCCGCGCGTTGATTCCCGATTGCATCGGCTTAAAACAGCGAGTGGACGACAGAATCCTTGTTCGACCGATGTTTCAGGGCAAGTTCGTAGCTGATGTAATGCTCGAAGGCCCGGGGCCGCATTTTGCCAGTTTCCAGATTGGCGCGTACCGAGAGGACGCCGCTGTGCACGGCACGAGTCCTGCAGCCAGACGTCAGGTCGAGGTGACGATCGACCGGGCGGCCATCCGACAGCGTCCAGAGCCGGCATTTAGGGAGGCGAAGCAAGCGGTTGACCTTACCCAAGCTCAGCGGATTGTGGCTGTAGGTCGCGGGATCAAGGGCCAGGAGCATCTTCCGCTGGCGCAGGAGCTGGCCAAGGCACTGGACGCGGAGCTTGCTGCGTCTCGGCCCATCTGCGACTCAGGGTGGCTGCCGATGGATCGACAGATCGGGAGCTCGGGTCAAACAGTGGCCCCGAAGCTGTATCTGGCACTCGGTATTTCCGGGGCAATCCAGCATTTGGTTGGCATGAAAGGGTCACGGACCATCGTCGCCATCAACAAGGACGCTGATGCGCCGATCTTCGAAGTGGCAGATTATGGAATTCTAGGCGATCTGTTCGAGGTGGTACCGGCGCTCGTGGCTGCACTGGGGGAGTGATCTGGCGCGCGAGACACTTGACGTCGACATTCTCATCGTGGGCGGCGGCCCTGCCGGCCTAGCCGCGGCGATCCGCCTGGCCACCCTTCAACGGGAGCGTGGCGGTGAGCCGCTTGCCATTGCGGTGCTTGAAAAGGCACGCGACCATGGCGCGCACATCTTGTCAGGCGCCGTCCTGGATCCTTCGGCCCTAACCGAGTTGGTACCGGACTGGCGGGCGCGTGGCGCACCGCTCGAGTCACCGGTCCGCGATGACCGCGTATATTTTCTCACCAGAGGAGGCAAGATCCGATTTCCAATTACGCCGCCCCCGCTTCGCAACCATGGGAATTACGTCGTGTCGCTCAACCGTTTCGTCAAATGGTTGGCTGAGCAGGCCGAGGCCGCAGGCATCGACGTGTTTACTGGGTTCTCCGGTGTCGAGCTGCTGTATGACCAAAACCGCGTAGTCGGTGTTCGGACAGGCGATCGCGGCATCGACCGGGACGGTCACCGCAAACCGACGTTCGAGCCTGGCGTTGACATCCATGCACGGGTGACGATCCTTGCTGACGGCGTGCGCGGTAATCTCACGAAAGCGTTGATTCGACGGTTTTCGCTCGATGAGGGACGTATACCGCAGGCCTACGCTATCGGTATCAAGGAGCTTTGGGAGATCTCGCCTGGCCGGTGTGCGCTGGGAACTATCGTGCACACGATGGGGTACCCGCTGCGGTTTGAGGAGTTTGGCGGCGGCTTCATTTACGCGCTGCCTGAAGGGCGCCTATCGATTGGATTCGTAGCTGGTCTCGACTACCGAGACCCGAGGTTCGACCCGCACGTCGCGTTTCAGCGTTTTAAACAGCATCCGTTCGTGTCGGCTTTGCTCAGCGGTGGGCAGATGATCCGATATGGCGCCAAGGCGTTGCCAGAAGGCGGGTGGCATGCCATCCCGAGGTGTCATGTGGATGGGGCGTTAATTATCGGGGACGCTGCTGGTTTTCTAAATTCCCTCAGACTTAAGGGTATTCACCTCGGCATGCGCAGTGGGATGTGCGCGGCTGAGGCCGCGTTCGATGCGGTGCGCACTGGCGATCTATCTACGGCTCGCCTGAAGCGTTACTGGACACTTGTCAACTCGGGGGAAATCCGCAAGGAGCTCTACCCGGTCCGTAACGTACATCAGAGCTTTGGGCGAGGGCTGGTCTGGGGTCTTCTGTACTCGGGACTCTCCCTGGTCACCGGCGGCTGGTGGGTGCGTGATCCGATGCCGGCACTCGCTGGGCACGACCGAATGCAGATGTTAAATCGGTACTATCGCGGGAGTGAGACGGACGAACCGGGTGCGCCCGTCACGATCGACCGCGTGCTCACGTTCGATAAGCTCACCAACGTCCATTATTCGGGCACGCGCCACGACGAAAATCAACCAACGCATCTCCTCGTCCATGATCTAAACATCTGCCGGACCAGATGCCTCCAGGAATACGGGAACCCGTGCACCCGCTTTTGTCCGGCCAACGTCTATGAGATCGTTGATGCCGATGACGGTTCAGGGAAGCGCTTACAAATTAATGCCTCAAACTGTGTGCACTGCAAGACGTGCGACATTATGGATCCCTACCAAATCATCGATTGGGTGCCGCCTGAGGGCGGCGGTGGCCCGCAGTACGAAGGGATGTGACCTCGGCCTACCTCTCACGCCGTCAACTCGCTAGCGTATCCGGGATCGCTGCTGTCGGCTACCCCGTGATCGCGATCCTAAGTCGGACACTGCGGTGGTCCGTCACAGGCTTTGAGCACTACAAGCAGATCCGTCAGGCTGGCCGGCAACCCATTTTTGTCTTTTGGCATGGTCGCATCTTACCGGCGACCTATTTCTGGCGCCGCCGTGGGATCGTCGTGATGACCAGCGCGAACTTTGACGGTGAGTGGATTGCACGCATCATCAAGCGATTCGGATATGGCACGGCCCGCGGTTCAACTTCTTGGGGTGGTCGCCGCGCACTCGCTCAGCTTCGTCGTGACATGGAGGCTGGCCGAGCCGCGGCGTTCACGGTTGATGGCCCGCGCGGCCCCGCGCGGGCGGTGCAGCCGGGGGCGCTGTGGCTGGCGAGCTTGACTAGGAGTCCGATTTTACCGTTTCACATCGAGGCGGACCGACACTGGTCGGCGCACAGCTGGGACCAGACTCAGATACCGAAGCCGTTTAGCCGCGTGGCCGTTGCTATTGGTTCGGGGATTGAGGTACCGGAGCAGTCGGATGAGGTGCAATTAGAAGCCAAACGGGCCGAGGTAGAACAGGTACTAAACTCCCTGGCGACTCGTGCGGAAACAATGCTCCAAAGGCGCAGGTAGGACAATCACGAAGAAGCACGGCAGTGGGCGCGCAACGTAAGTTGTTCGTTTCCGTGCGGCTCGTATGTCCGGGGCTGGTCGGCGGCTACCACGGCGGTCATGGCTAAACGGTGCAGTCGCCGAACTGGACACATCAGGCAGTAAATTTGATGCAGGGGGGCACAAAATTTGGCACAATTCCCCACCCGCCGAATAGCCCGATCCCGTAAACCTCTAATAAGTGGTACGCCCGGCAGGGTTCGAACCTGCGACCCCTCAGCTTAAAGGCTCGAGATCACTATACGAAATCCGATGAAGGGACGCCGGACGCCTGGATCGATCCCGCCACGGATGGAGGTGCGCACGTTGCTCGCCGGGTCGGCGAGCGATCCGCCCGCATTACCCAGAGGGCATCCGAGTCGAGGTCTTTGTCGTCATCTCTCTCGTCGTAGGGGTAGGGTTGATAGGGGCTCCGCGTCAATTCCCAGACGTTACCGCTGATGTCGTGCAGACCGAACGGGCACTCCGGGCAGTCGAAGCTGCCGACCGGCGTGGGGCTTGTGCCACCGTAGTTCGCTCGGTCCTGGCTCGGGTTGTTACCCCAGGGGTAGATTCGTCTGTCCGTCCCCCGAGCTGCTTTCTCCCATTCCGCTTCGCTCGGAAGGCTGATGCGCCAACCGTCGCGGAGGCGCTGCTGTAGCAACTGGGGGATTTCTGACCACTCCTGGAGGGTCGTCTCGAGCCACCAGCAATAGGCAAGGGCATCTGGCCATGAGAGGGATCCCACCGGATGATCCGGTACGCTAGTAAGCGTCTCGTCAGACACGTGAAAGCCGGTTGCTTCGACAAACGCTCTGAACTGCGCCACGGTAACTTCGTGCCGCCCTATGTAAAAGGTGGGTAGATCCACCGTGCCCTGCGCGTGCCCGTGTGACCAGCGCTCGTTTTCGAACGCCCAACGGTCGATCGCCGGGTCACTGCCCATCACGAACGGCCCGGCTGGTATCTTGACGAACCCGAGCAGCTCATCGTCCGGGAGGTACCAGGCGTCCGCGCGGAACCCGACAAGCGCTGTCGACATTAGCGTTGCAGAGTTAGCTGGCGCCTCCGATGGCTTACGCTGGCAGAATGCCGCGGCCGTGATGGTTAGACTAAGTGCGGTTAGAAGTAAGGTTCGATTCATCCAGGCTGACCGTGTCAGTTGTTCTGTGGGACCTTGCAACGGACTATCGTGCCCCTTGGATGCAGGCGAACACCCACTTATGGTCGCATGCCCGAGCGTACAGTTCGGCTTTCGGCATATCTATTAGGTTGTGTCCCCCTTCGCGGAGAAGCAATCTGAGATCGAGTAGCTTTGGGTTTGAGCGTCGTGTGCTTCCAGGCTCAAGGAGGTTTAGGCACGCGGCTGGAAACCTTAGCTCACATGATCGTGAGAAGTACTCGCGGGCGAGTCCAGCATCTGGAAGGGTGATCATTCCTTCGGTGTAGTAGCGGCCCAGCTCGTTGCAGGCCCACGCTGACACGTCGCTGCAGTATGACGCCTCGATCTTAAGCAGCCGCTCGCATGCGTTACTACGACCCTCAGCACACGCCTGCTCCCAGAACGGGACAGTGTCGCCGCGGTGTTGTCCGTCGGTCTTGCCGATCATGGTCATTATGCTGAAAAACACAACCCAGACCGCCATGTGCACCATATTGGGTTTCGGAAAGGCTAGCCGCTTGCCAGGAAGCCTAAACGTCGACCATCTCTCGATGGCATGGACTCCCGGTCGATCTGCTGCACGCTCAGATTCAATAGCGGCACCGAGAGCAACTTGTCATAAAGGGTCGGTATGCCCAGCATGCCGAGAAGCGCGTACAACGCGAAGACGCTTAGGCCATAGAATGCGCCAAAGGTCGCTTTCCCGAGCAGCGTACGCGGAGATGTTGACGGATCGGTTACCAGCAGGTGCAGGCCAAGAAAGACGGCCGTCGGGATTTCGGAATCTAGAAAATAGGGGACCTCGGTTACCAGCGCGTAGAGCGCACTCATCGCAAACAGGACGATCGCGGCTGAGCTGGCGACCAAAGTAATCGAGAAGCAATACATGACAACCAGGCCGGTAAGGAACAAAAAGAGGTAGATGTGTGGCGCCAGACTGAGGGTCGTCGCGATTTCCTCTGCCCAAGTAAGGTCGGTAGTGCCGGTGACTATAAGCATTGCGGAGAACAAACCAAGCGAAAAAGCAGACGGATTAAAGGTGTGGGTAAGCCGGTCTTCTCGCTGCCACCGAATAAATTCCTTGCCAAGGAACCCGACAGCGATCATTAAGAACTGTAGGTAGAAATAGTCGTCGCGGAACCAGAGGAATAGGTTAGCGCTGAAGATAATCGGAAATGGCCCGAAGCCGACGACGTGCCGATCGCGCCTCGACCACGACAGCGGCATATCGAAGGCGTAGGCGAATACGAGTTGCGCCACGAGTAGGAAGACATGGTCGTAGACTGGACGCCAGTACCAACCCCAATAGGCGAAGACCGAGAACTGAACCGCAGTCTGCACGTAGTGCTGTGAATCGTACCGGGTTTCTCGGAGACCTCATTGCTTGGGAGGATGGGGGCTATGGGGCGTCCCAGTCGGTTTTCTCCGGAAGTGCGCGAACGTGCCGTCCGGATGGTCGAGGAGTACCGGGAGGCCCACGCCTCAGAGTGGGCGGTGCTGCAGTCGGTGGCGCCGAAGCTCGGCTGCACGGCGGAGACGCTGCGGAAGTGGGTGCGGCAGGCGCAGCGTGATGCTGGGCATCGGCCGGGCCTGACGACGAGCGAGCGGGAGCGGTTGAAGGAGCTGGAGCGCGAGGTCCGTGAGCTGAAGCGGGCGAATGAGATCCTGCGGAAAGCGTTCGCGTATTTCGCCCAGGCGGAGCGCGACCGCCGGAGGACGTCGCCACGATGGTCCAGTTCATCGCCGACCATCGCGCCGTGGTCGGGGTCGAGCCGATCTGCGCCGTGCTGCCGATCGCCCCGTCGACGGACTCATCGCCATCGGCACCAGCGGACACATCCGACGCGCCGGTCCGCACGGGCGCAGCGCGACGATCAGCTCCGCGTCGAGATTCAGCGGGTCTATGACGCGCACCAGCAGGTCTACGGCCCCCGGAAAGTCTGGAAGCAGCTGCGACGGGACGGCGTCCGCGTGGCGCGCTGCACCGTGGCGCGCCTGATGCGCGCGATGGGCCTTGCCGGGGCCGGGCCTGGGTCACCACGACCCACGCCGGTGAGGGCGGTCGCCCGGTGGACCTCATTGACCGCCGATTCGTGGCCACCCGTCCGAATCAGCTCTGGGTCTCCGATTTCACGTACGTCGCACCCTGGGGCGGCTTTGGCTACGTCGCGTTCGTCATCGACGTGTTTGCGCGACGCATTGTGGGCTGGCGGGTGTCGGCCTCCATGCGCACGGACTTTGTGCTGGATGCGGTGGAGCAGGCGATCTACGCCCGCCGGGGCGACGCCCTCACCGGCCTCGTACATCACAGTGATGCCGGGTCGCAATATCTCTCGATGCGGTACACGGATCGCCTCGTGGACGCCGGCATCGCGCCGTCGGTCGGCAGCCAAGGCGATGCCTATGACAATGCCCTCGCCGAATCGGTGATCGGCTTGTACAAGACGGAGGCGATTCGACGGAAGGGCCCGTGGCGCACCCTCGAGGCCGTGGAGTTCGCCACCTTGACGTGGGTGGACTGGTTCAACACACGACGACTGTTGGGGCCGCTCGGGGACATTCCACCAGCAGAGTTCGAGGCGCAGTACTATGAGCAGGCTGAGGTGGCCTGATTCAACGCATTCGGTCTCCGAGAAACCCGGTACGATTCACTGTGGGCGGATCAGTATTCCGAGTGACCGCTCTTCGGCGCACCGTCTGAGTTTTAGAAAAAGCACTAGCTGCCACGCTAGTAGCATCGCGGCCGCTCCCCAGAACGACTGAGTAAGGATTTCGCTTACCTGCACGCGAGGGACGAATGACAGCAGTAAGAGCACGAGTGTCAGCGTCAGCGACACGCTAAAAATACGCCGTGTTGTCAGAAACGGTTTGAGATTCGTGGTGCCTGTGATCCGCTGGTAGTTCTTAGGATCACGTTCTTTGGGATTTCGAGTACGTACCATGGGGCATCTTAGAGCGATGCTTTCTGGTGCACCGCATTGGGTCAGTGGCCGCTCTAGTTCATTAATGCCAGGATGATCTGTTTTTTGTTCCAGCGCACTACATAGCGTTTCGCGAATACGTGGTTCACCAGAGTTTCGTTTTGGCCTACACTATGCACAAAGTCCTGTGCGCGAGTACAACCCGCAAGCCATCGAGCGTAAGTGGCAACAACGATGGGCTGAGCGCCGAACCTTCGAGGTGGCGGTGGACCCGGCTCGCCCAAAATTCTATTGCCTTGTGATGTTCGCATATCCCTCTGGACACGCGCACGTGGGTCATGTTCGGAACTACGTGATAGGAGACGTGGTCGCTAGGATGAAGCGGATGCGTGGCTACAACGTGCTCCATCCGTTTGGCTGGGACGCGTTCGGGATGCCGGCCGAGAACGCAGCGATCAAGGACGGCATCCATCCAGAGACCTTAACGCGAGCCAACATCGCTCACATGAAAAGCCAGCTTCAGCGCTTGGGGATCAGCTATGCGTGGGAGAGAGAATTTGCCACCTGCGAGCAGGACTACTACAAGTGGAATCAGTGGATCTTCTTGAAGATGTACGAGCGTGACCTCGCCTATCGAAAACGCTCGAGCGTAAATTGGTGCCAGAGCTGCCAGACTGTACTAGCTAATGAACAGGTGGTGGAGGGCGGCTGCTGGCGGTGCGGCACACAAGTAGGAACGCGCGATCTCGAACAGTGGTTCTTGCGGATCACTCGTTACGCGGATGAGTTGCTCACGAAAACGGACGAGCTTGACCAGTGGCCCGCCAAGGTACTGACGATGCAGCGGAACTGGATCGGCCGGTCAGAAGGAGCGATGGTCCGGTTTCTAATTATGGTGGCGGAGGGTTCGGCCGACACGATCGATAACGGGATTGAGATCTTCACGACGCGGATCGACACGGTCTACGGCGCGACGTTCGTCTTGTTGGCACCTGAACACGAGCTCGTCGAGCGATTCGTGGCCGAAAGCCCAGAGGCAGGAATGTTCCGCGAGCGGGTCGGACGGTTTCGCGCGCTTGACCGGACAGCTCGCCTGACTGGGCAAATCGAGAAGGAAGGCTTCGATACGGGGCGCCGGGCCATCAATCCGTTCACCGGCGCGTCGGTTCCGATCTGGATTGCCAATTTCGTGCTAGCGGAATATGGAACGGGCGCTATCATGGCTGTCCCCGCTCATGACAAACGCGACTTCGATTTTGCCAGGAAATATGGTCTACCGGTGCGGGTGGTGGTTCAGCCGGATGGGGCCGAGCCGGTGTCGGGAGCGAAGCTAGAGGTGCCCTTTACGGAGCCTGGCCGCGTGGTTAACTCCGGGGAGTTTTCTGGCCTCCCGAGCGCCGAAGCCATCGCGGTTATGACGCGTGCGGCGACAGAACGTGGCATTGGCCGGGCAGAAGTTCTGTTTCGGCTTAAAGACTGGGGGATTTCTCGTCAGCGCTACTGGGGCACACCAATTCCGATCATCTACTGCGATGACTGCAGTGTGTGTCCAGTGCCTTATAAGCAGCTGCCGGTCGAGTTGCCGAGCGTCGATGTGTTTACGGGTCGGGGCGAGTCGCCGTTGGCACAGGTGGCCGAGTTTGTTAACACCACCTGCCCAGAGTGCGGAGGCCAGGCTCGCCGCGAAACGGATACGATGGACACCTTCGTCGATTCGTCTTGGTACTTCTACCGGTACTGCGACCCACGGAACGATGCGGCGCCATTTAGTTCCTCAAACGTAGCGTATTGGGCGCCGGTCGATTTCTACAGCGGTGGTGTGGAGCACGCTATTCTTCATTTGATCTACTCTAGGTTCTTTTGCAAGGTACTCCGGGACCTTGGGTTGGTGGCGCATGACGAGCCATTTACCCGTCTACTTACCCAGGGAATGGTATTGCGTAACGGAGCGGTCATGTCGAAGTCGAAAGGTAATGTGGTCGACCCTGACGAAATGACGTCGATATATGGTGCCGACGCCTTGCGGCTCTACGAAATGTTCGTTGCACCGCCGGAAAAGGAAACCGAGTGGACTGATGCAGGGCTCGAGGGAAGCGCACGGTTCCTCAGCCGAGTTTGGCGGCTCGTGACTCCGTTAGCGGCGACGTTTGGGAGTGGCGTGGTCGTAGTTCCGGTGCCAGCCGTGCTGACCGATGCCGAGCGTTCGTTGCGCCGTAAGACCCACGATACCATCCGGCGCGTGTCGGCCGATCTTGATCCCCGGGTCCATCTTAATACGGCCGTGTCGGCCCTGATGGAGTTAACCAATGAGCTCTACGCCTTCTGCGAACAGGAACGGCTTGGACCATATTTAACGGAGCCTGGCCAAGAGGCCTTGTTCGCATCATCGAGTACGGCCGCGGTCCTGAAGGAGGCAACAGAGGCACTTGTCCTAATGCTAGCGCCCTTTACGCCCCACTTGGCCGAAGAGCTCTGGGAGGCGTTGGGCCATAGTGAGGGGGTCGAAGCCTCTGGTTGGCCGGCGTTCGACCCGGACATAGCGCGGGCGGAGGAGCTGGTTCTTCCGATCCAGGTGAACGGCAAGGTACGGGCTCGGTTAACCGTGGCGGCAGAAACACCTGAGACAGAGCTCAGACAGTTGGCGCTAGAACACCCGAACGTTCAGACATATACGTCGGGCAAGAGTATCGACCGCGTCGTCGTCGTTCCACGAAAGGTCGTGAGCGTCGTCACGAAATAGTAACGTTCGGGTTATGAGGGAGCACATCATGGGGAAGCCGTTCCACGAGGCGTGCCGTTTGGGAACTCTCGTTGTGATAGTTGCAATGACGACATCGTGCGGCTACACGCTGTCTGGGCGGGGATCTTTTATCCCGGACCACATCAAAACGATCGGTATTCCGATGTTCGTCAATAACACGGCCGCGTTTGAGGTTGAGCAGCTGCTGACGCAGCAGGTGCGAACCGCATTCATTGGGCGCGGTCGGTACCGTGTGCTTCCAGGTGCTACTGGTGTTGACGCTGTACTGAACGGCACCATCAGCACCATCACTGTCGTGCCCGCAAGCTTCACCGGCGATCAGCAGGCGTCCCGCTATATCTTCACGCTCACGGCCAGCATCGAGTTTCTAGACGTGGCTTCTGATGAGGCACTGTGGAACAATCCGCAGCTCGTATTTAGTGACGAGTATGAGGTGGCCTCAGGGGCGGGAGCAGTTGCCGATGTTTCGGCCTTCTTCGGGCAGCGCTCTAACGCTGTTGAGCGCATCGCCCAGGATTTCGCGCAGACAGTTGTCAGCTCTATCCTTGAAGCTTTCTAATTGGTCGTTGGCCAAATGCTCCAAATATTCTTTCTCCTCGCGCCTTACGGGGCCGGTGTTTTTGGCCCTGCTGCGTTTCTGGAAGGTAGCACTTAGTCAATGCCAAGCCTTACGCCAGCCGCTCTACGAAAACAAATTAAGTCTGGCGCGGTCGCTCCCGTTTACCTTGTTCTTGGTGATGATGAACATGAGAAGGCTGAGCTTGCCTCGGAATTTGAAGATATCGTCGACGAGGAAATTCGTGCATTCAATGTCGAGCGCTTGCACGGTGGTGACGTCAGGTTGGGTGCCGTACTCGATGCGTTGCGCACTCTACCCATGATGGCGCCGCGGCGTGTCGTGATCGCGCTTCGGGCGGAGCGCTTTCTGAATCCAAAGCGTGAAAACCAGTCGACCATGCAGGATCTAGACGCGTTCGAGCGGTATCTCGACGCGCCAGCTGTGCACGCTACGCTTGTCCTCGTGGCGGCTGATCTGGATGAACGGCGCCGGATCAGCAAGCGACTCCTGAGCCGAGCCACCGTTGTGCGGTGTGGTGGGCTTGAGGACGTGACGGACGCCAAGCGCTGGATCCGTGCGCGTGTGACAGCGGCAGGTAAACAAATTGAACCGGCAGCGCTTCGGTTCCTCGGTGAATTAGTGGGCCCAGACCTTGGACGTCTGCGGGGTGAAGTCGATCGACTTCTCCTTTTCGCTACAGGCAAGCCGTCGATTGCTATCACGGATGTGCAGGAGGTTGCTGGGCCTGCAGCCGCTCACGACGACTGGGCAGTCGCGCGGGCCATCGAGCGGGGCGCCACTGAGGTTGCCTTGCGTGAGCTCGCGCTAGCGTTGGAGGCTGGGGCTGTACCGCACATGGTCCTGGGTCAACTGGCCTGGGTGGTGCGGACACGCCTGCTGGGCGTCCGGGTCCCTACAGCGGTTGACGCAGTGTTCCGTACGGATCTCGACCTCAAGCGATCAGCAGGTGAGCCACGGGTGTTGCTGGAGCGGTTGGTAGTGGAGCTATGTGGCGCCGCGCTGATCCACTCCGGCGCTAGTGGCAACTAGCTCTCTAACTCGGCCTTAGCCATGAGCTTGGCCAGTCGCGACTTGTGACGCGCCGCGGCATTGGCATGGATAACGCCTTTTCCGGCGAGCTTGTCGACCCACGAAACGGTCGATCCTAGGGCCTTGGCTACCTTGATGGTATCGCCATCGCCGGCAGCTGTCCTGAACGACCTCAGTGCGCGTCGCATCTGGCTGCGGAGCTGGCGGTTTCGCTCGCGGCGCTTTAGGCTCTGCCGGTGCGCTTTAAGAGCCGATTTGTGTGTCGCCATAAACACGCCATTATATACCGATATAGTGGTTATCCGCGTTCCTTTGACTGACGGCGGCGGCGGCGCTCGTGTTTACCGGGTGCCGCCGAAGGTGCCAGCCGGCGCAAAAAGTGTCTGAACTCCACCTCATCCGGGCTCAGCGCTGGGGTGTGGTCCTCGTACAAGGTTCTGGCTATCGCTTTCGGGACAGATCGATCGGTGAGTTCCCTCACTGCGATCCGCTGTTTTAGACCGGTCGGTCGTGTGATGGTGATTTGATCGCCTCGGTAGACTTTACGGTGCGGCTTCGCTCGTTGGCCGTTTACGTTGATTTTACCGCCCCTGCATGCCTTTTGAGCCGCGCCGCGCGTTCTGAAGAGGCAGGTTACATCCGGCCACACATCCAACCGTATCTGCAACAGTGGGAGAGTGGACACTATCGCGGTTTGGTAGCCACTGTGCAGTCATGCGGCCGGTGCCGCGAGGGTGGCTAGCCTAAAGGAACCGAGCGCGAGAAGACCCTTCAGCACAACTCTGCTAGATGGTTTAGTGGCTAGCGGCTTGAGAGCATGCGGCTCACAACCGTCTGACTCTCGGAGAACACCGCGTCGATTTGGTTTGGCAAGCGCCCGCCCGCTTGGGCAAAGTCTGGACGTCCGCCACCATCTCCGCCAATAATCGGGGCGATTGCTTTCACGAGGTCACCGGCGTGCACGCGATCCGTCAGGTCCTTAGTCACCGAAGCAACGAGGGAAACCTTGTCATCGGTCTCCGATGCCAGTACTACAACGCCGCTGCCGAGTCGATCCCGAAGCGAGTCGGCCAGCGCTCGGAGAGTCCCCTTGTCAAGGCCGGATACGCGGCGCGTCACCATCTTGACCCCATCAATATTGATGATGTCGTGGGTCAAACCACCCGGCGATCCCATAATGGCCTCGACCTTGAGCTGCTCGACTTCCCGGGCGAGACGCTTGGCTTCTGTCTGCAGTTTCTGGACAACTGCTGCTGCTTTGTCCTCGGTCACGCCGAGCACATCGAGGATGCCGCCGACCGCCTGACGGCGCTGCTGTAGCTGTTCGACCGCGTATTTACCCGTGACTGCTTCGATGCGGCGAACGCCCGCAGCCACGCCAACTTCCTGCGTGATGACGAACGGCCCAATATCTCCGGTGGCACGGCAATGCGTACCGCCGCACAGTTCCATTGAGAAGCCTGTGATTGACACTACACGCACCTGCTTGCCGTATTTCTCACCGAACAGTGCCATTGCCCCGTCAGCAATTGCTTCCTCGGTTGCGCGCAGGTAAGTACGGACCTCTTGGTTGCCATAGATATGGGAGTTGACCACCAGTTCAAGCTCGTTAATCTGTGCGGCTGTGAGGCCTTCGGAGTGTACGAAATCGAACCGGAGACGGTCGGGGGCGACCAAGGAACCGGCTTGCTTCACGTGGGTGCCCGCCACCTGACGGAGGGCCGCATGTAGTAGATGTGTCGCCGTGTGGTTACGAGCCGTCGCGTCTCGACGACGTTGATCGACTTCCGCTGTGACGGACATGCGTGGCGCCAGACGTCCCGATGCGACACGGACCGCGTGGACACGTGGTCCGCCTGGGATCAAGCGGACCATCGCCTCGACGGTAGCTTCGCTATGTTCACCTCGCAGCCACCCCGTGTCAGAGACCTGGCCGCCGGCCTCGAGATAGAAGGGCGTGTGCTCCAGTAGGACGTAGCCCGTGGCACCTTCGCCCAGTTCCTTGACTTGCCGGCACTCGGAGTCGAACAGTGCAACGATCGGTATTGTCTGGACCGTCGTTATGTCGTAGCTTTCTGAGCGATTTTCCATTTTCTGAAAAGTTTGCCGATCCTTTTTTGAAGCGTACATCCACTCCTGCTTACTGCCCGTGCCGAACGCCTGACCGGCGCGAGACTTCTGGCGCTGGGTCTCGAGCGCTCGTTCGAAACCCGCGCGGTCGACGCCAAAAGTTCGCTCGCCCGCAATGTCCTCTATAAAATCAAGCGGTAGCCCAAACGTGTCGTACAGTCTGAAAACTTCGTCACCGGCGATCGTCCGTGACGTCCGTTCCGTCTCGGCGAGCGCCGCTTCCAGCCTTGGAAGACCACCGCTTAAAACTGCGTCGAACCTTTCCTCCTCTGTCCGCACAACTTTCACGATCGCGTCTCGGTTGGCGCAAAGCTCTGGGTGGGCTGTCCCCATTTCGTCGACAATGACCTCCACGAGCATGTGTAACAATGGCTCGGTCATTCCCAGTTTCTTCCCGTGGCGCATGGCGCGCCGCATGATTTTCCGTAGGACATAACCGCGCCATTCGTTCGATGGGAGCACGCCGTCGGCGATAAGAAACGTCATCGCTCGCATGTGGTCCGCGATGAGACGAATGGACACGTCGCCGGCGCCGGTGGAACCGTTGCCGACGAGCGGGCCGTAACTAACACCCGCGAGTTGGCCGATCCGACTCAACAGAGGCGTGAATAAATCGGTGTCGTAATTCGAGAGTTTGTTTTGGAGTACCGCCACGACCCGCTCGAGCCCCATGCCGGTGTCGATCGAGGGGGCCGGTAGTGGCGTCAATGTCCCATCTGCTTGGCGCTCGAACTCCATAAAGACGTTATTCCAGATTTCCACGTAGCGATCGCAACTGCAGTCGAGGCCTAAGCACGTCGACTCCGGGCAGGGGAGATGATCTCCTCGATAGAAGTGAATTTCCGAGCAGCGGCCGCAGGGCCCGGTGTTGCCCATAGCCCAGAAATTTTCAGCTAGGCCCATCTCGCCGATTCGCTCCGCCGGCAGCAAGCGTCGCCAGGTGGAGTACGCTTCGTCGTCTTTTGGAATCTCCGCTTCACCTTTAAAGATCGTTGCGTACAACCGCTCCGGTGGAAGCTTCCAGACGTCAGTCAGCAGTTGCCAGGCGAACGCGATCGCCTCGGCCTTGAAGTAGTCGCCGAACGAAAAATTGCCAAGCATTTCGAAGAACGTGTGGTGGCGCAGAGAGGGACCTACGTTGTCGAGGTCGTTGTGCTTGCCGCTGACGCGCATACATTTTTGTACGCTGGCAGCCCGCCGGTAATCGTAGCGACCCTCGCTGAGAAAGGTATCCTTAAATTGGTTCATCCCGGCATTGGTGAACAGAAGCGTCGGGTCGTCGCTAGGCACCAGCGACGCACTTGGCACGATGCGGTGATCGTGCGATTCGAAGAAATCCAGGAAGCTCTGTCTGATCTCAGCGGACGTCATAGATCCTGTCCTGTCACAATAGTAGTTTATGCCTTCGAAGTGCTAGTCCTGGTCGTCATCGGAGTCAATGTGCCGTGCCGATCGACGTCTTTCATTACTCGGTCGTCTCCGGCAACGGTGTCGGACCAAGGGACGATCTGGACCTAGCGCCGCCTTTTTGAAGCACTCTGACAGCCGGCCATTAGTGCATCTGCCTAAATACGTTGATCGCATTAAATACTCCAGATGTCCTCCCTCCCTGTGCCTTCCATGATGGGGTCTCGTCCCCTCGATGTGTTGTATTTATGAAAGGTAACACTAGTCGTCTGGCAACACTTCAGGATCGGTACGCGAACGGAGCTCGGCAATGGCCAGGGCCCCGTCGAACCCTTGCCTGAGTAGGTAGTGATACAGTCGGCGGAACTGGCTATGGCTCTTCACTTGACCTTCAAGTCGCCGGGCTAAGGCCCGTTCGAGAAGAACTTGCTCGTCGAGTTCGCCAAAAACCTCAGTGACGGCCGCGCGGGCATCGGTCTTTCCGATCCCGCGTGCTTCGAGCTCCTTGGTCGTACGAAACCGACCCCGCAGCTTGATGAGGGCAGCATGCCGTGCGTACGAGACGGCGGCGCGGCGGTCGTTGAGAGCGCCCTCACTCAGAAGCCGGTGCAGAGCTCGGTCGATCTGGTCGTGCGCTAGGCCCTTCCGACGAAGGCGATCCCGCAGCTGCGCCGTTGAGAGCTCGCCCCGGGACAGCATAGTCAAGGCGATGGCGTACGCGTCTGACATCACGGGGACACGATACCAGCTGCCGCATTGGTGGATTTTTTGTGCGGCGTGCGGTGCACCGGCGTTGATCGACTAGTCCACCTTGGCACGGGTCGTGTCGGACGCGCTTGGAATCTCCTGTACCATGAGCTTAGACTTGACGACGTTCGACGCCTAGCTTACCGTCCCCTCTGGGGCGATGAGGGTCTTCTTACAGAGCACGTAGATGCCTGATGGAAGGTCTGCATGAAGCGTTGTGACGTCCCTTGAGGGACAACAATAGGAGTCTAGCAAGTTCTGTCCTCATTGTAGATGTACCAGCAAACAAGCTAGAGTTGCAGTCGTGCTTGGCGCTGCTGGTGCAGTGGGAGCGCCGCGGTGGATCCGGCTGGTCGTCTCAGTCGCGTCCAGCTGTGAACGTCAAGTTTGGCGAGGTGCACCCTGACTAACGAGTTCTGGCCGGCGCCAGCACCGATTCTTGGCGGGGTGCGTCCTTACCGTAGACGTAGGTCAGCCAGCCATGTGTGTCAGGCTGACGGCCGTTGATGGTGTCGAAGAAGCGTTGTTGGATGGTTGCCGTTACGGGCCCGCGCGAGCCGTTCCCGATAGTGATCTTGTCAACCGATCGGATAGGCGTGATCTCGGCGGCGGTTCCGGTGAAGAATAACTCGTCGGCGATGTAGAGCATTTCGCGTGGCAGCATTTCCTCCCGGACGGTGAAACCGAGGTCGCGCGCCAGTGTGAGTACGACGTCGCGCGTGATACCAGGCAAGATCGAGTTAGACAGCGCCGGCGTTGCAATGGCGCCGTCACGAACGATGAAGATGTTCTGCCCGCTCCCTTCGCTGATAAACCCCCACGGATCGAGCGCAATTCCTTCGGCGAAGCCGTTGAGTGTCGATTCTATTTTGACAAGCTGAGCGTTAGCATAATTGGCTGTCGCCTTTGCGATGGAGGGGAAGCGGTTTGGAGCGCCACGGCCCCAGGAGCTCACCTGCACATCGACGCCATGTTCTAAAGCGTCTTCACCGAGGTAGGCACCCCATTCCCAAACCAGGATTGCGCCCTCCACTGGACATGTGAAGGGATTGACACCCAGCGAGCCGTACCCGCGGTAGAACAGCGGACGGATGTAGCATGCCTTGTATTGGTTAGCCTGGATCGTGGTAAGAATCGCACGCTCGAAATCTGCCGCGTTCAGGGTGTACTCCATCCGGTAGATCTTCGCTGAGTCGTACAGCCGACGAACGTGCGCATCGATCCGGAAGCAGGCCGAACCTTTTGGGGTGTCGTAGCAGCGTGCACCCTCGAACACCCCGCTACCGTAGTGAAGGGCGTGGGAACCGATGTGGATCTTAGCGTCGGCCCATTCGACCAACGTGCCGTCCATCCAAATCTTGCCCGTTCCGAAACTCATCAAGACTCCAGTAAAATCTCGCGCGGTAAGTAACTTACAGCCTCTCAGTCTAGCATCACTGAGTTTCGTCGCAAAACGGACACCGGTCGGAGCGGGCGTGTAGCGGCTTGTGACAGTGCCAACAGAAACGTCCTGAGGATTGGACGCCTGTCTTTGGCCGATCGTGGATGCCTCCCATGTCTGCTTCGCCATGGCTGGAGATGCTCGGTTCGTGGGCGGTGGGCGGAACGGTCCGAGCACCTGAGCTATGGATGTGTTCGAGATCGGCCAATAATTCGCCGGCTCGTTGGTACCTGGCTATGAGGTCTGGTGCCATTGCCTTCATAACGACGTCACTTAGCGCTTTGGGGATGTCCGGCTTGTGCAGGCGCGGTGGCCGTACCAGCTCGCCTCGTTTGATCTTGCCCAACGCGCTCGGAGTCGGCGTGTCGTAGGGCAGGACGCCAGTCGCCATCTGATACATCGTGACGCCGAGCGAATAGATGTCAGACGCGAACACCGCCTTTCCTTCGAATTGTTCCGGCGCCATGTAAGAGGGGCTGCCGACCAGTGTTGTGCCATGTGCGGCAATTTCCAAAAAACGAGAGGTACCAAAGTCGGCGACTTTCACGAGGCCCGCTGCCGAGACGAGCACGTTTGGTGGTCGCAAGTCGCGATGGATGACACCCTGCCTGTGTGCGTGTTCGACAGCCAAGCCGATTTGGGTAGCGTAATCGATGACACGGGTTACGCTCAGCGCACCGCTGTTTGCAACGACGTCTTCGAGCGTGTCGCCCTTGATGTACTCCATCACGATAAAGAAGACATTGTCTTCTTTATCCGCCGTGGTGATCGAGACGATATTCGGATGGTTTAGCACCGCGAGTAACCGAGGCTCGCGAAGTAGCTCGCTGAAGTTTAGGTTTTGCTTGTGTGGGACCTTGATCGCGACATCCTTGTCGATCCAGGTATCTTTGGCGAGGTAAACGGCCCCGAAGCCACCGCTGCCGAGAGGGGCGAGGATCTTATATTTTCCGAGCATCTGCCCTCGAAATAGCATGCGGGTGGGGGCAGTATAAACGAAACGTTGGGGGACCAACGGTTGCGCCGCTAGTGACGGACGACTAAGGATAGGCCAGCGGGCTCGAACACTAAAGATCGCCCCACAAGAGTTGCAATACCGCTAGCACGACGATCGGTGCCGTGTCGGCACGCAACGTCCTGGCCCCGATCGTGAGCAGCTCGAAGCCTGCTCTCTCTGCGCGGACTAGCTCACCTGCCGTCCACCCTCCTTCGGGTCCTACCGCGACGACGGCGGAATCGGGCGGAGGGCGATTTGCGAGCGACTGGAATGTCAGCAGTTTACTGCGGTGCGATCCTGCAGCGGGTTCGACTAGCAGGATACGGACGCGGTGTTGATCCTCTCTGATAAAGCGACCGTAGGGTGTTGGTGGGTGGACGTGTGGGACTACAGCGCGGCCACATTGTTTGGCCGAGGCTACCGCGATCTTGAACCAGCGTTCAGGTCGCTGTCGAGTGGGCTTTGGCGGTGCGACTTCGGTTCTAGCGGTGACGAGCGGTTGGACGGCCGACACACCGAGCATCGTACCGTCGCGGACCGCCTCATCGAGTTTGTGGCTTTTTAGGAGCGCGAGGGCAAGGGTAAGCCGCACGCTGGGTTCACGAACCGCCGCTACCGCTTCGAGCGTACAAACGAAAACGCCTCCGCGACCGATCTTATCCACGCGCGCGGCATGCTCGTGCCCGCAGCCATCGAACACACGAACGGTAGCACCCACCGCGAGTCGTAGCACCTGAGCGAGGTGACGCCCTTCATCAGGGGGCAGTTTTACGACGACTCCTGCACTGGACGCCTCAGGAGCGAAGAAGCGTGGAGGCATTCGCTCGGTGTTCGTTGGCTGCGCGTGAACGTGAGCGCCACTCATTCGAGTGAATGGCGAGCGTGAAACGGCTCTTAGCCAAAGATGTCCTTGACTCGATCGAAGAAAGGCCGAGTCTCTTGTTCGGCAGTCCTCGCGGTTGGCTGAAACGATTTCTGTGGCATTATTTTGTCCAACTTTTCGATGAGGCCCCGCTGCTCTGGCGACATTTTCGTTGGAACCTCGACTTGAACCGCGACGTACAGGTTACCGCGTCCACGACCGGAGACGTTTGGCAGTCCTTTGCCACGCAGGCGGAACCGCGTATTAGTCTGGGTGCCGTATGGAATGGTCAGCTTCTCGTGGCCGTTCAACGTTGGCACCACGATTTCCCCGCCAAGAACCAGGGTGGGATACGCGATCGGAATTTCATACAGAAGGTCGTCCCCATCCCGGTGAAAGAAGGGATGTTCCTTGACGTGGACGACGACGTAGAGATCACCAGGCGGGCCGCCGTTGATTCCATGTTCGCCTTCACCGTGCAGGCGTAAGCGCTGGCCGGTGGCGATACCAGCCGGAACTTTTACGGTGAGCCTGCGCTCTCGCTGGACGCGGCCACCGCCGCGACAGTCCGTGCACGGATGAGTGAGAATTTTTCCGGTACCGCGACACTGTCCGCACGTGCGCGCCACGGTGAAGAGACCCTGCTGATAGCGGAGCTGGCCACGGCCGCGACATTGGGAGCACGTCTCAGGACGAGACCCGGGAGCGGCGCCAGAGCCCCTACATGTGCCGCAACTTTCTTCGCTGGGTATTTGTATGGTTGTCTCGGTGCCGGCCGCGGTTTCTTCGAATGAGATTTCGAGGTCATATTGTAGGTCATCCCCCTGCGTGGCCCCACCACGCCGCCGCGCGCCGCCGAACAGATCATCGACCCCAAAGAAATTGCCAAGCCCCCCGAAGATGTCACCAAAATCGGCGAAGATGGTCGGGTCGAAGCCAGAGGACCCCGGTGTGGCGCCAACACCTGTATGGCCGAATTGATCGTAGCGGGTCCGTTTGTCTGAGTCAGCGAGGACGGCGTATGCCTCGGCCGCTTCTTTGAAGCGTTCCTCGGCAGTTGCGTCTTCCGGGTTTCGGTCTGGATGGTACTTGAGGGCCAGCTTTCGATAAGCACTCTTGATCTGCTGGGCATCCGCCGTTCGCGGAACTCCGAGCACTTCGTAGTAGTCTCGTTTGCTCACGCCTTGGCCACCTTCACCAGTGCCGGTCTAAGCAGACGGCCTCCGATGGTGTAGCCGCGACGCAGCTCGTCGATTATTTCACCCTCCCGATGTTCCGGACTGACCTCATGGGTGAGTGCCTGATGGACGTTGGGATCGAAGTCTTTGCCGGCAGTTTCGATGGGCATGACGCCTCGCTTTCCTAAGACTTCCAGTAGCTGTTTATGGATCAGCTCGACGCCCGTACGATAGGCAGCAGCAGCTTCGGTATCTGCTTCGATTTCAAGCGCCCGTTCGAGGTCGTCGATGAGTGGCAACAGCCCTTCGATCAAATCGACGGCAGCCGCCTGAGACACCTCAGCGCGCTCGCGCTCGATCCGCTTGCGATAGTTGTCAAACTCGGCTGTTTTTCGTAGTAGCAGATTGCGGTGCTCGTCGCATTGAAGCCTGAGTTCCTCAGGGTTTTCGGCGGCCTCAGTTTTGACTTCGGCTTCTTTCCCGGTCGGTGACGGGAGTGAAGCGGCGCCGGTTTCAGGCTGCTCGGACCCCACCTCGTCACGCTGTTCCGGTTTCGCGTCGTCGATCATAAGTCTGACGAGGCCACGTGAGTGACGGGGACGCGGCTCACTGCACGAGATACGCTATCGACAGCCGCGAGGAGAAGATCGACGTAGCATCGGTAGCCTCGGTCGGTTGGCACTCGGCCGGCAGATGTGTGGGGCTGGGACACGTAGCCGAGCTGTTCAAGCTCAGCCATAATGTTGCGGACCGACGCCGAAGATAGATTGAAGTCGCCACGCTGAGCCACCCACAAAGACGATACCGGCCCGTCGTGTTCGATGTGCTGCTTGGCGATCGTGGCGAAAATGCGCCGAGACCGCTCTGGCAACTTGTCGCGCGCGGTGTCTTGGGTTCCAAACCGTGGTGTCATGGCCGCACAGTCGCCATTACGGGGCTACTCGTTGGCGGGGACAGGTCGCGGCCGGATGTGACGTGGCGTCCATCGTAGCGACTTCACTGACCCGTTTTGCACGGATGAGCCGTCGACGAGCTTACTGTATTTAACCGCGATGAGCTCAGCCAGGATGCTGACGGCTATCTCTTGAGGGGTAACGGCGCCGATATCAAGCCCAACGGGCGCGTGCACGCGGCCGAGGTTCTCCAGTTCGACCCCCTCATCGTGCAACGCCTCGTGCAGGGAAGCGACTTTAGCTCGGCTTCCGATCAGGCCGAGATACCGCAGGTCGCGTTTTGCCAACGCTCGGAGTGCATCCAGGTCGTAGCGGTGCCCGCGCGTAAGGATCACAACATACGCATTGGGCGGTAGGGTCGCCTGTTCGAGCCAGTCGGGTATGGTGGCAACCGTTGCCTCGACGGCATCCGGAAACCGCTCAGAGTTAGCGAATTTTTCGCGATCGTCGAGCACGTGGACGCGGAATCCGACAGTTGCCGCCAGACGGGCGAGATGATACGCGACGTGGCCGGCACCGATGAGGTACAGGTGGGGCGCCGCTTCTAGCGGCTCGATGTAGACTTCCATTTGTCCCCCACAAATCAACCCGGATTCTTCAGCGATGTCGTCGGTTAGCTCGTACTTTGCCACCAGCGGCTTTCGTGTCTCGAGAGCACGCCGTGCCTTCCAGAAGGCGTCGTTCTCATAGCAGCCCCCTCCGATGGTGCCGGTGGTCCGGCCATCGGCGAACACCAGCATTTTTGCTCCGACACGCTGCGGTGTCGAGCCGTGCGTCCTAACGATCGTTACCAACGCCACCGGCTCTCCTCGTCGCAGAGCTTCACCGACGGCTTGGAACACTTCTTCGTTCATAATCGTCGACAGTATACCGCACGAGCTTGAGGCCACCCGCGACGGTCATAAGGTCAGGAGCCAATGGTGTCCAAGGTCGAGCGGAAGATCAGCAAGCAAGCGGTCGACTAACGCAGGGCCGTAGCGGTTGAGGAAGAACACGCCGGCGAGGCTTCGTTCCTGAGGCTGGCCCTCGGGGAAGGCCTGCGCTCGCGCACGCCGAAACTGACGGCGGAGCGTCGCGTCTCGGCGTTTCGCCGCCTGAATGATCTTGCTGCGAAGGTTTCGCAGGTCACGCTCCATGCGGACCCGAGTCGATTGGACAGCGCCCAGTAAGGTCGGATCGATTGTGGGCACTGCTGCCTCCAATGCGTGTATCCGTTCGGCGATTGTTCGGTCGGTGTCGGCCACCGCGCGGTCTACGGATGCTGGCAGCTGTGTCGCAAGCAGCTGGTTAAGTACCGTGTCGTCTCTTGGTTGCAGGCTCTCGAAGTTAAGGTTGTACCGTTTCAAAAACTTAAGTGTGGCGGTGTCAGTGATCGTTGCGCTGAGCCGTGGATACATAATGGGCATCGGGACGCCGAACTTTTGGTAAATCTGACGGAGTTGGCCGAGGTACACAAGTTCGCTCGGTCCGGCCACGTAGGCCACGGTCGGGAACAGCGAGTCCTGCACGATCGGCCGGAGCAGTACGTTCGGGCCGAAGCGCTCTGGTCGAGTGTTGACCTGATCGAGAAGGGCCTCCGAAGAAAGTGCGGCGCCACCGACGGTGAAGTCAGCACCATCGATCCGAATCGGCTGGCGCGTGCCATCGAGCTGAAACAACGCTACCGTTCTTGCCTGGGGGTCCACTTGCGCGTGATAGCCACGTGCGACCAGTTCGGTCCCGGAAGAGGTGGCCAGACGCGAGGTCTCGCCTCGCATCTGGAGCTCACGTTCGAACACCGACCGCACGAGTGGTTTAGCGTGGGGATCGGACGCGTCGAAGACCACCAGACCTAGAGGTCCCAACAGCGAGTCGAGCCAGCGGGCGAAGGCTTCAACAAGTCCAACACCTTCGGTGTAGGCGGCCGCGATCCCGTCCACGGTCGCTTCGGTGAACTCCGTTGGTGGCAGAAGGTTCCTCAATCGCTCGATGGCTTCGTTGACCGATGAGTCGAGGCGAACTGAGGCTGCTGTCGTGCCCGGTGGTGATTGAAGGGCAAGTGTTATCTGCCTGAATTCCAGCTCATCGTCAAGCACTCCACAGGTTCGGATTTCGTCGAGGTTGTGATCTTCAGCGTCGATCCAGAACACTGGCACGACCGTGGCGTCGTGCTCGCGAGCGACCCGACGCGCAAGATCGATTGTGGTGATGGCCTTTAGTAAGTTGAAGAGCGGCCCGCCAAATAGACCAGCCTGCTGCCCCGTGACGACGGCGATCGTGCCGGGTTCGCGGAGACGTTCGGCGGTCGCTTGCGCATCATTTGGTGCCTGCCTAGCCCTGAGCTGGCGTGCGACCACTGTCGCGATGTCAGGGGGGGCTGCCTCGAGGGCGCGGCGCTCGTCGAGTACGCGTTTCCAGGTTGAGGTGGAGGCCGGCGAGCCAGCATAAAACGGCGCTAGCCGGTCGAACGCGTGCCAGTAGTCGCACACGAAGTGCCCAGCCCACGATAGTCGGCGGAAGTCGATAGGGATGCCCGAGGTGGGTGTGGTCGGGGCGGGTGTGTGGACCGACACTTCCAGGGTACTGTTTCAAACACGTTGGGGGAGTGTCAAGGTGATGCGGATTACGGAGAGATGCTGAATAGACCACTAAGGCTGGTTCGTCAGACTGTGCCGATGGGCTATGTTGATTGATGAAACGTTACTGCGCTAAACACGCTCAGCGCACGATCCAGTTGGCTTGATCATTGTGATAGCTTTAAGCCTGTGGCGTGTCCGTGGTACCATTCGAAAATCGGCTTGGGGGAGTTCAACTACTGACACGCTGGGACGCTGGCCTCTTTTCCGCCTCTGATACATTCGGGCCCTTTCGGGTCATGCATCAGATCGGGGCTGGCGCCGTCGGGCCGGTGTTCCGCGCGTACGACCCAGCCGGGGATCGTTTCGTCGCCGTAAAGGTTTTCCATCTCGATTTCACGCCAGAGCAAGCACAGACGCTCATTGATGCACTCACCCGTCTGGTTGATGTCGGGCTTACACACCAGGCTATCGTGATGCCTCTTGCCGCTGGGCTCGAAGGCGGCGTGCCGTATCTCGCTCAAGAGTACGTAGCTGCCAGGTCGTTGGACGTGGCGATGCGGCACTACGCGCCAGTGGCGCTCGATACCGCGCTGTCATACGTTTCGCAACTTGCGTCAGCCATGGACGCGGCGCATACACGCGGGGTCGTACACGGGGGGTTCCACTTACGCGATGTGTTCGTCACGCTTGATGACATTCGCGTGAGTGGGTTTGGTGTTGCTAAGGCGCTCGAGGACGTCGGGGTGCGTGTCCCGGTGCGGCGCCCGTACACGGCGCCTGAGGTGATCGCCGGCCGTGCCTGTAGTCCAGAAGCTGACCGGTTCGCCGTGGCCGCTATCGCTTATGAATTATTAACGGGCCAGCGAGCCGCTGGCGCTGGCAAACAAATGGTCGTGCGTCTTGACGAGGTTAGCGTTAAGGATGGCGGTGATCGTGAGGCCTTGCGTGACGTGTTTGCGACTGCCTTATCCGACGTGCCGACGGTGCGATATTCGACGGTTGGCGAGTTCGGGTTTGCGCTAGCCGATGCCATCGGTTTGACTGGCCCTACGGCAGAAGGCCGTGTGCGCGGGCAGGCGGTTCAGGCTTTGGGTGCCTCAGCTTCGGAGACCTGCGATCGAAAGGAGGAGCTCCAGGATGCTGTGCGCGAACCATTGTTGCCTTTAAGCGATGTAGCTAGCGATGATGCTAACGTCGAGACTGCGTCCAACCTTGAGGCACCAGCAACTGGTGACGTGATCGCTCGGATGGAGGCGGGGCACAGCGGAGCGACTTTTGTGCCAGCCTCCGAGCGGATCGTTCGCGCAACTGACACGCGCTACGAAATGGCTAGCGCGCCGGCGGGGGCGATGGATCCGGACTCGGGGACGGCAGCGCCTACACTTTTCGATGACCCGGACACGCGCGCGCGCGCTGCTGCGTTCCCGGTGTCCGCCGCCACAGTGGCAACCCCGCCGTTGCGATCGGCCGTGCGAACCATACCGTTGCTGGCTACCGCGGCAGTGCTGGGAATTCTGGCCGCCTACGTCGTCGTAGGAGGCCTAGGATTGAGCGATCTAATCTCGAATGCCGGCGACCTCATTTCTCCTGTAGACCAAACGCTGACCGCCATCGAGTCTGCCACGGCCAGTCACGAATGGATCGAGGGGACGGTTGCTGAAGTGCCAGATGAAAACCTGCGCCCCGCGGATGTGATCCAGACGCCGTCAAACGTTCTCCTAGACCCTCCATTGGATCCAATGCCGGTGAAAAGCCAATCTTGGATCTCGTCTCCCATGCCGTCTTTCGCGGAGCCACACAGTGACCCCGTTGGAGCGCCGGCGTTAGCCGACGCGGGCTGGCTCCTCGTACGGACGAACGCTCCGGTTGCCGACGTAACAGTTGACGGAGTCAGTCGGGGCCAGACGCCGCTGTCGTTGCCAGACATCGCTTACGGCACACACCAGGTGCACGTCAGTGCCGCGGGTTATGTGCCCAAAAAACTCGACGTGGTGTTGTCGGCAGAAGAATCGATCGCTGCGGTTCGCGTCGAGCTTATCCGCGGGGATAATGGGAGCGAAGTCACGCAAGAAACTGCGGTCACGGGGCACGGATCGGTCTTCGTCGACTCGCGACCGGCCGGTGCCCGAGTACTGGTTGACGCTGCGTTCACTGGAGTGACCCCCATCCTTATTCCCGATCTTCCTGCGGGTTCGTACCGTGTTCGGATCGAACGGGACGGATACCGACCGTGGGCGATCACGATTGACGTTCCTCGCTCGGAGCAGATTCGCATCGCGGCTTCCCTTGAGGTGGTCCGTTAACAATGAATGCGGTGCTCGCTCTTGAAAATGGGTTCTGGTGTCGGGGGGTATCTGTTGGTGCGTCCGGTCAGACGTGCGGTGAGGTCGTCTTTAACACGAGCATGACAGGCTACCAGGAGATCCTGACCGATCCTTCGTACACTGGCCAGATCGTTACTATGACGTGTCCGCAGATTGGCAATTATGGGATCGTGCCTGAAGACGTCGAATCATGCGGGCCTAAGGTTTCGGGTTTCGTAATGCGAGAGGCGTCGCCAATTGCGAGCAATTGGCGGGCGAGCGGGACGCTGCAGGACTACCTATCGGATCACAATATTGTTGCGATCGCAGGTGTTGACACACGCGCGCTGACCCGGCTGCTTCGAACGGCAGGCGTAATGCGTGGTGTGATTGGGACTGGGTCAGTGGACCCGAATGCGTTGGTTGAAAAGGCAAAAACCGCGCCGCTGATGGAGGGAAGCGACCTTGTTGCAGGCGTGACCTGTGGTGCCCCGTTCGACTGGACGGGTGAGGATGAGGCCAGCGAGTTTACGGTTGCCCCCGGGCGCCGCGCTGGGCGCCCCATGCGCGTGGCGGCGTATGACTTTGGCATGAAGCGGAACATTCTCCGGCGGCTCGAGGCCTACGGGTGCAAGGTCCGTGTGTTTCCGGCGTCGACACCGGCACGCGAGTTATTGGCTGAAAAACCCGATGGGACCTTTTTGAGTAATGGTCCAGGCGATCCTGCTCCGCTCGACTATGCTATTGCGAACTCGCGTGAGCTAATGGCTGCCGACGTGCCCACTTTCGGGATCTGCCTTGGACACCAAGTGCTCGGACTGGCGATGGGCGCACGTACATATAAGCTAAAATTTGGGCACCGAGGCGCGAACCACCCCGTTAAGAATCTCGTTACCGAGCAAGTCGAAATCACCGCGCAGAACCACGGGTTTGCCGTGGCTCCAGAGTCGGTACCGTCGGATGTCGAGGTGACCCACCTCAACCTCTATGACGGCACGGTTGAGGGGTTGCGTCATAAGCGGGTGCCGATGTTTTGTGTGCAATACCATCCGGAGGCCTCGCCCGGCCCGCACGACGCTGACTATCTCTTCACATCGTTTCTGGAGGAGATGGAGCGGCGGGCCAGGTAGTGCGTCACTGCTACCCTAAACAATTGAGCACTGGACGCTAAGCACTTCGCCATGGCACACCGTAGCGGCCTTACACGTATTCTCGTGATCGGCTCCGGTCCGATTGTCATCGGGCAGGCATGCGAGTTTGATTACTCTGGCTCGCAGGCGTGCAAGGCGTTGCGGAGCGAGGGGCTCGAGGTCGTGCTGGTAAACAGTAATCCCGCGACTATCATGACCGACCCCGAGGTAGCCGACCGCACCTATATCGAGCCGCTGACGTGGGAAGTTACCCGCTTGGTTATCGAGCGTGATCGTCCGGATGCGTTACTGCCTACCGTCGGCGGTCAAACCGCGCTTAATCTCGCGATCGAGCTCGGTGAGCACGGCGTATTGGAGGAATTTGGGGTCAAGCTTATAGGTGCGTCGCTGAATGCCATCAAGATAGCCGAGAACCGATTTGAATTTCGGGCGGCGATGGAGTCGATCGGTATGGAGGTGCCGACGAGCGCTTACGCGCGATCATTTAAAGAGGCAGTCAAAGTTGTCGAGCAGTTCGGGTTCCCCGTGATTATCCGCCCCTCCTTCACTCTCGGTGGCGTGGGGGGTGGGATCGCCTACAACATCGAAGAATTCCGTGAATTGGCGGGTCGGGGTATCGAGTTGAGCCCGGCACACGAGATCCTTGTCGAAGAGTCCGTGATTGGATGGAAGGAATTCGAACTCGAGGTGATGCGCGATGTGGCCGACAACTTCGTCGTTGTCTGCTCGATCGAGAACGTCGATGCGATGGGCGTTCATACGGGTGACAGCATTACGGTCGCCCCGGCGCTGACATTAGCTGACAAGGAATACCAGCGCATGCGGGACGCGGCTCGACGAATCATCCGACGCGTCGGTGTCGAGACTGGAGGGTCCAATATCCAGTTCGCGGTCAATCCGGACGATGGGCGCATGCTAGTGATCGAGATGAATCCCCGTGTCTCGAGATCGTCGGCATTGGCTTCGAAGGCGACGGGGTTTCCGATAGCCAAGATTGCTGCGAAGCTAGCACTCGGGTATCGGTTGGAGGAGATTCCGAACGACATAACTCGGCTGACGCCGGCGTCGTTCGAGCCGACGATTGACTACGTCGTTGTTAAAGTACCCCGGTGGGCGTTCGAAAAATTTCCGGAAGCCGACCGCG
Source organism: Vicinamibacterales bacterium (assembly GCA_965197375.1). Classification (GTDB taxonomy): domain Bacteria; phylum Acidobacteriota; class Vicinamibacteria; order Vicinamibacterales; family UBA8438; genus CBDAMZ01. Next base: position 10,504 of record CBDAMZ010000005.1, on the reverse strand, counting down.
GGTTAACCACGCAGATGAAATCGGTTGGTGAAGTGATGGCGATCGGCCGCACTTTTAAGGAGGCCTTTCTCAAAGGAATACGCTCACTGGAAATTGGACGCAGCGGGCGGCTCTTTTCGGTACAAGGGACAGAGGCTCTCGAGCCCGGTCAACTGCGGCGGCAACTTGTATCGCCGAGCGACCGACGCTTCTGGGCCGTGTTCCAGGCGCTGGAGTTGGGGTGGTCGGTGGACCAGGTACATGAGGCGACGCGAATCGATTGCTGGTTTCTGGCCCAGTTCTCGGAAATCGTTGAGTTGAAACGCTCGGCTGGCCTGGTCGACGCGCGTGCGATGTCGGACGATCTGCTCCGCGAACTCAAGCGTACTGGTTTCGGCGACGAAGAATTGGGCGCTATCATGGGTGTTAGTTCCAAGATCATCGCCGAACGGCGCGAAAAAGCTGGACTGCGTCCGGTGTATAAACGGGTTGACACCTGTGCGGCGGAGTTCGAGTCGTTCACTCCCTATCTCTACGGCACCTACGAGTCAGAGTGTGAGGCCGCACCAACCGACCGCCCCAAGGTGGTCATTTTAGGTGGCGGGCCCAATCGGATCGGGCAAGGAATTGAGTTTGATTACTGTTGCTGTCATGCGGCATTCGCGTTGAGGGATGAGGGCTACGAGACCGTCATGATCAACTGTAACCCCGAGACGGTCTCCACTGATTACGACACGGTCGACCGGCTTTACTTTGAGCCCCTGACGCTTGAGGATGTGGAGGCCGTTATCCGACGGGAGCAGTCCGCCGGCGGGGACGTTGCGTGTACCGTGCAGTTCGGCGGACAGACCCCACTCAAGTTGGCGCTGGCGCTGCAGGCTGCGGGCGTTCGCATCATTGGGACGTCACCAGACTCCATCGATCTAGCCGAAGACCGTAAGCGATTTGCCCAGCTACTCTGGGATCTAGGTATTCCCCAAGCTCCGAGCGGCATCGCGACCTCTCGCAGCGAGGCACGCAAGGTGGCAGAGTCGGTGGGATACCCCGTGGTGGTTCGCCCCTCGTACGTGTTAGGCGGGCGGGCGATGGCGATAGTTTACGATTCGGGAGCACTCGATCGCTACATGACCGAAGCTGTGAATGCGTCGCCGGAGCACCCCATCCTGGTCGACAAGTTTCTAGATGATGCGTTCGAGCTCGATGTCGATGCAGTATCGGACGCAACGGGCGCGGTGGTCATCGGCGGCATCATGGAGCACATCGAGGAGGCCGGTATTCACTCGGGCGACAGCTCGTGTGTCGTTCCCCCGTATCTGGTGTCGGAGCGCCACCTTAGTGTTATCCGCGACTACACGCGGCGTATCGCGCTCGCGTTGAAGGTGGTTGGCCTGCTCAATATCCAGGTCGCGATCAAGGACCAAACCGTCTATATCATCGAAGTCAATCTGCGCGCCTCACGTACGGTACCGTATTTGTCGAAGGCCACCGGCGTACCTCTCGCAAAGATTGCGGCGCGTCTCATGGTCGGGAAGACTCTCGCTGAATTGGGGCTGGTCGATGATCTGGAGGTCGCCGGGGTCTTCGTTAAGACTCCAGTGTTTCCGTTTGTTCGTTTCCCTGGTGTCGACACGCTTCTCGGGCCGGAAATGAAGTCGACCGGCGAGGTAATGGGCGGGGCTCAAACGTTCGGCGCGGCGTTCGCTAAGGCTCAACTTGCCGCTGGTCAGCGACTCCCTGACGACGGCACCGCCTTCATTAGCGTGAACGACGTCGACAAGCCCAACGTCGTCCATGTGGTACGCGACCTCGCGGAGCTGGGGTTCACTCTGGTAGCCTCGAGGGGAACCGCTGCCTATCTTCGTGCCCACGGGCTCGATGTAGAGGTCGTGTACAAAATAAACGAGGGACGTCCACACGTAGGCGACCGGTTGCTCAACCGCGAGATTGCGCTGGTCATCAATACGCCGCTTGGCCAGGAATCGTTTTTCGACGACATCACCGTAAGACGCATCGCTATGCTGCTCGGTGTTCCGTGTATCACCACTCTTACCGGCGCAGCGGCGACCGTCAGCGCTATTCGTGCCCTACGCTCAGAGAAGCTCGAGGTCCGACCTTTACAGGAATATCACGCTGGTATTGCGGCACGCAGCTCGTAAACTGACACTTTTGGCTACATGCCTGCTCGTGAACCACTCCTATATATGTGATCCGTGGTGGCGGCCCAGTCTTAGAATCCCCGACACACAGCGGGGCACCAAGATCGGCGTTGACTTCAGCCATGAGCAACTTGTGCTGCGAGCCCCCAGGGTTGTACTTGTGACGTGTGATTGCATGCATCGAGGAGAGTCATGCGAATAATTCATCAGCTTAAGCAATCAGTTGCTCGCCGAAACTTTATTAAGCTCTTCTCTCTTGGAGTTGGAGGGCTTGGATTTTCATCGCAATTGTCACCCGCGACCACACTTCCCACCCCGCGAAAAAAAAAGACAACAAATATTTTCGCAATTGGTGGGCAAGGATTAAATTGGAGGGACGACAATTTGTTGCTTGCAAAGTATTTTTTGAATGCGACAAAAAAAGATAACCCCAAAGTATGTTTTCTTCCAACTGCGTCAGGTGATTCTGGTAGAACCGTCGCTACTTTTTATGAGGCAATGACACAGTTGTCATGCCGGCCACGACATCTTCGTGTTTTTAGTCCGCACATCGATGAGTACGAGCCCTACTTGCTGGATATGGATGCGATCTACGTCGGCGGTGGCAATACGTTGAACATGGTTGCTATTTGGAAGCAACACGGTATCGACGACATTCTGCGAAAAGCCTGGCAGCAAGGCATTGTGCTGGGAGGAACCAGTGCCGGATCAATTTGCTGGTTCGAGCAGGGATCAACCGACTCCAAGCCTGGCAAACTAACAGCAATGGATTGTCTGGGTTTCCTTGCAGGCAGTAACTGCCCACATTATGACAGCGAAGATAACCGCCGTCCAACGTATCACCAGATGATTCTTTCCGGTGATATCGTTCCGGGTCTTGCTTGTGATGACGGCGTGGGCCTGCATTTCGAGGGCGACATATTAGCTCGCGTGGTTAGTTCCCGCCTAAACGCGAAGGCTTATCGTGTGAAGCTGGTCAACGGTGAAATCGTCGAAGAAGTAATCGTGCCGGAATTTCTCGGAGATGAGAGTGTAGGCAGGCGTGATTGACGGAGGGGTAAGGGATGGCACGTATAACCGCTAGCGGAGCCGTCCTGGTGTACTTCCTTTAATCTTCTCCCACTCGTGCTCCATCTCTTCGAGAGACGCATGGCGAAGCGGAATCCCACGATCACGAAAGCGATGCTCAAGCTCGGCGAACCGCTCTTCGAACTTGCGATTGGCTCCCAGCAGGGCGGTCTCCGGCTCAACTTTGTGGTGACGTGCCAAGCCGGCGACTGCGAAGAGCAGATCCCCGATTTCTTCTTCGACCTGTGTCGGCGTTCCGGCCTGGCTCGCCTTGCGTAGCTCAGCGATTTCTTCTTCGATTTTGTCGAGGACAGCCTGGGGCGTGCTCCAATCGAATCCAACGGTTGCGGCGCGCCGACCGAGACGGTTGGCGCGGAGCAAACTAGGAAGTGCCGCCGGAATATTTCCGAGGAGACTCGGTTCTCGCCCGGCGTCGGTCTGTTCGCGGGCCTTAATTTCCTCCCACTTTTGCGCCACCTCGCTTGTGGTTGCCGCCGGTGTGCCCGCCTTGCGTTCGTCGAAGACGTGGGGGTGTCGGCGGACCAGCTTTTCGGTCACCGCGTCCAGAGCGTCTGCGATTCCAAAGCACCCATTTTCGCTGCTTACCTGGGCAAGGAATACCACTTCGAAGACTAAATCGCCGAGTTCGTCCCGTAACGCTTTCGAGTCAGCCAGGTCGATCGCCTCGGCGACTTCGTAGGCTTCCTCGAGTACGAAAGATCGTAAGGAAGACAGCGTCTGCTCGCGGTCCCATGGACAACCAGTTGGGGCGCGGAGGGCCCGCATGACTTCGACGAGCCTTTCGAATTTCGCTCCCACCGCTGCTGCCGAGGTCGGTTCGCGTCTGCTAGGCATCGTGGCGTATGCTAGCACTGCCTTGGTAGTGAGTTTGGCGGGGATCTCGTGAGCGCTGAAGTTACTCTTAACGCACTCGTCGTCTCGTTAGCCACGACGGCCGCCGTGCACTTCGGCGATGTGGCTGACCAGAGCTCCGGCGAGAAAAGCGCCCCCAACCTCGAAGGGGCCGGACACGCGATCGAGATACTGGCCCTTCTAGGGGAGAAGACCAAAGGAAACTTAGGTGCCGACGAGGAACAATTCCTAAAGCAGGTGTTGTTTGACCTCCGGATGCGGTTCGTCGAGGCAAAAAAGGAGCAGGCCGGGCAGCCTAGCGGGTCGGGGCCTATCATTACTGAGTCCTGACTTTGGCGCTTCGGATCTCTGCCCTCAGCCGCTGGTCGGCCTCCGACGATGCGGATCACTTTTCTCGGGACGGGCACGTCAGCAGGCGTTCCGGTGATCGGCTGTGAGTGTGTCACTTGCCGGTCAACCGATTCCCGGGACAAGCGGTGGCGTCCCTCGGTTTTCCTACAGCTCGATGATGGAACGTCAGTCCTTGTTGACGCGTCACCCGACCTTCGGGCGCAGGCGCTTGCCTTTGGTGTCCGGCGGGTCGACGCCATCCTTCTCACGCACGGCCATGCCGATCACGTGCTCGGCCTCGATGACGTGCGCATCTTCAACTTTCGCCAGCGTGCTCCCATCCCGTGTTATGGAACCAAGCAGACGCTGGCCGCAGTCCGGCAGATGTTCGCGTACGTCTTCGACCCAGCGACGCCACGGGGTGGCGGCTTACCTCAGTTGGCGCTCTCGGTTCTGGTAGGGCCGTTTTCGATTGGGCGATGCACCATTATCCCGGTTCCAGTAATGCACGGGACGCTCCCCGTACTCGGCTATCGGATCGGTTCCTTCGCCTATGTTACCGATTGCAACGAGATTCCGGCGAGTTCGTGGCCGCTGCTTGAAGGGCTGGACGTACTTGTTCTCGACGCGCTCCGTCGTAAACCGCACCCGACCCATTTCACGGTTGAACAGGCCGTGAGCGTGGCCCACCGCATCGGTGCTCGGCAGACATACTTTACGCACATGGCGCACGATTTACCGCACGGCGTTACCTGCGCCAGGCTACCAGAAGGGGTGGCGCTTGCACGCGACGGCTTGGAATTACAGGTGAAGGAGGACGATGGTCCAGCGGGGTTGTTAGAGGCCGCCGAGATGTTGACGCTTGGTCTTGAGTCGTAGCGGCGGCCTAATCGCGGCTTGCGAATACAGATAGCCATGAAGGTCATTCATTATCCTGACGAACCGCCACCGACACGTTGGACGCGAACGATTCTGGCCGCCGGAAATTTCGACGGCATGCATCGGGGGCACGCCAAGATCATCGAGCGTATGCGATCACGCGCCACGGAGTGTGAAGGCACCGCTGTGATCCTGACCTTCGATCCGCACCCACCGCAGGTGGTCCGTCCGGACAAAGCGCCGCCGCTCCTGATGACGCAGTCACAAAAACTCAAAGTTCTTTCCGCCGCGGGGATGGACGGCGCGGCGATTGTACGGTTCACACAGGCACTGTCGCGTTGGGACCCCAATCGCTTTGTGCGGACCGTTCTCGTCGAGTGGCTGCACATACACGAGGTGTGGGTCGGGGCTAATTTTCTCTTTGGGCACGATCGAAGCGGCAATTTTTCATTACTCCGGTCTCTCGGTGCGCGCTATGGATTTCGGGCCGAGAAGATCGATCCCGTTCGCTATAAAGATTTCGTAGTGAGCAGCACTCGGATCCGACGTCTGGTCAGTGAAGGTCGCGTGGATGAAGCAGGTGCACTCCTTGGCCACCACTATTTTGTCGACGGCACCGTGGTGTCTGGTGTCGGGCGTGGCAGAGTTCACGGGTTCCCAACCGCCAATTTACGGAGTGAGAACGAGTTACTTCCGGCTGACGGAGTTTACGCTACCACCGTCACCCTGGAAGGGGTTATCCATCCATCGGTAGCTAATGTCGGCGTCCGTCCAACCTTTGAAGCGAATGGCGAGCGGACCGTCGAGGCGCACTTGCTCGACACCGAACGGGATCTGTATGGGCAAGAAATACGGCTAGCGTTTGTCCAGCACCTCCGTGCCGAGCGACCGTTTCCTGATGCTGGTGAATTGCAACGCCAGATCGCCACCGACTGTGAACACGCGAAGGCGCTCTTCGATCGGATTTCGCTCTAATCGCTAGAGTAAAATCACCTTCTATTCTTTCGCAAAGGTACTGCCGGAGGAGATTTGAGCATTAGGCTCTACAACACGCTCACTCGTCGTGAAGAGGAATTTGCCCCGCTGCGCGGCAACACCGTCCGAATGTATGCGTGCGGTCTCACTGTCTATGAGCGTGGCCACATCGGCAACTTCCGGACGTTTGTTTGCCTCGATGTGCTCCGCCGTACACTCAAATACGTGGCCGGGCATCATCTCCATCAGGTCGTCAACTATACAGACGTCGATGACAAGACAATCGCCGGGGCGAAGGCCGCTGGTGTGTCATTGCGTGAGTACACGGACCGTTACATCGCAGCGTTTCGGGAGGATGCCGCAACACTTCGACTCGAGCCGGTCGAAGAGTCGCCACGGGCCACTGATGAGGCCAATCTACAGGCCATGGTGGACACGATTAAGGAGCTCGAGGCACGCGGCCACACCTATCGCAGTAACGGGTCTATTTACTTCAGGATTTCAACGTTGCCCGACTACGGCAAGCTAGCCAGGCTGGACCACGCCGGGATTAAACCGGGCGCGCGTGTCGATGCTGACGAGTACGGAAAAGAGGATGCGCGCGATTTCGTCTTATGGAAGGCGACAGCGCCTGGTGAGCCAAGTTGGGATTTTGGGATAGGCCGCGGCCGCCCCGGATGGCATATCGAGTGCTCGGCGATGGCGCTGCGGCTCCTTGGTGCCCCACCGATCGATATTCATGCCGGCGGTGTTGATCTCATCTTCCCGCATCACGAAAACGAAATTGCCCAAGCCGAAGGCTCGACGGGGAAACCGTTCGCACGTTTTTGGTTTCACGTTGAACATTTACTGATCGGCCGGGACGACAAGATGTCGAAGTCACTCGGCAACATGTTTACCACCCAAGACATCCTTCGTCAGGGACATCGAGCCTCGGCGCTGCGCTACGTTCTATTGTCAACACACTACCGAAAACAGCTCCGGTTTGCGCGGGAGAGCCTCACGCAGGCCGAGGAAGCTTTGCGGCGACTTATGGACTGCCTGGCAAGACTCGATGGAATTCGGCAAGCGGGACAACATCGCGCAGTCGCCGGGCGCGTGACCCGAGCACGAAAAGCCTTCGGAGAGAAGTTAGGCGACGATCTTAATACTCCTGGGGCGCTCGGCGTGCTTTTCGAGTTGGTTCGTGCCGTCAACGCCGCTATTGACGGGGGTGAGGTGGGAACCGGCGACGTGGTGGCTATCCGAGAGGCGTTCGATTGGTTTGACCAGGTGCTCGGTGTGATCTGCCTCCGCCGATCAGAGGAAGCGGTTCTGCCCGTACCCGTTGATGAAATTGAACGGCTGATCGCGGAGCGCCAAGCCGTTCGACTCAAGCGCGACTTCAAGGCGGCCGATCGCATCCGCGATGACCTGGAATCGCTCGGTATTATACTCGAGGACACCCCGGCCGGAACGCGCTGGAAGATAAAGTAGGACTTGCAGAAAACTTAACCCTATCTTGAAGCGCTAGAGCCCCTGTGCTACGGTGATTTCGTCGTTGGGAGACGTGCGGGAGTAACTCAGTGGTAGAGTGCGACCTTGCCAAGGTCGAAGTCGCGGGTTCGAATCCCGTTTCCCGCTCCATATTTCCTTCCGATGGGCTACGCACTCACGTTGCTTGGCTCCTACCGCCGAATGGGCACTTAGGCCCACCGGCCACTCGTGTAGAATCCGGCGCCGTCGCCAAGTGGTAAGGCAGAGGTCTGCAAAACCTCCATCCCCGGTTCAAATCCGGGCGGCGCCTCCATTTTTTTCAACAACTTACGAGGACCATGTTGTGAGTTGTGACTAGCGCTAACCGTAGCGCTAACCTTTTATGGTTCCTCCATACTTAGGAGTTTACGGCCTAGGCGGACGAGCACCGCTTGGAGGTCCGCCCATTCGCACGAACTCAGACTCAAACCGCTGCATCTGCTCGACTGTCAGAATTTCTGAGAGCGCTGCATGAAACTCGTCGCGTGCGTGAGCGAAGCGTTCGCCCATCTCTCTCCTCATCTCACGGAAGTTCTCCTGCTGGCTGTCGAGCAAGGTCTCAAGTCTGTCATTTTGTTCGTCAGTGAGGTCGAAGGAACTCGACAGCCGCTCCACCAGTCGCTCATTAACGAATGGGATCGATGGATCCGGACGGCCTGGGCCACCAGGTCCACCGGGCCCACCGGGCCCACCGGGCCCAAATCTGCGACCTATGGGCGGTCCACTATTCAACCAATTCGTTCCCACGGTGCCGGCTCCTAGCCCGATGAGAAACACGACCAACACAAACAGACTGATTGAGAGTTGCGTTTGCAGGTTATTCATGTTCACCTCACCGCCGCTGTGTCGAATGCTCGGAGGATGTCACGTAAGAACGCATCCGTTTCGTCATCCGTCGAGAGCAGCGCCATCCCGTCGAGAGCGGTCTCGCTCTCTGGGACGACCCATGCCACGGCTAACGAGGAAAAGTCATCGCACCGACCGGTTCGGGGTTGGCGCCCCGTCCGAGGCCCAGAAACGCCATGATGAGAAGTGTGGCCGCTACCGGCGTGAGTCTGAAGGTCCACGCGCGCCAGTCCAGGACGTCCATCCACAAAGACTCGCCGCTCGCAGGATCCGATTCGAGGCTGGCCATCACGCGCGTCGAATACCCAAGCGGCACCGGTGCAGACGGACGGCGGGACAGGAACTCCCACATCTCAGTCTGGCACTCAAGTGCGTCACGACACGTGGCACATGTTGCGAGGTGCGTGTCGAGCTGCTCTTGACGCGCTCTATCGAGCGTACCGTCGCCCGCCCGCGCCAGCAGCGATTCAACTTGTTCGCATGTCATCATCTACCTCTCTCTCACTCGCCGCGCTCACGAGCGGCCGCAACAGCGGCCGCAGCGCTCACCGAGCGATGACCACTGTTTCTACGCTGGCCTCGCCGGATGGTACATCGCCAGGGCGTAACGCCTGCGTGTCATCATCAAGACTCTGGTCGACCAGCCGTGACTGTCCTGTACGTAGGCGACGATGGGTTCGGGCGACGTTGGTGGCAATCCGATAGAGCCACGTCTTGAATGAACTGTCGCCCCGGAACTGGTGCAGTGAGCCATAGGCACGAACGAAGGTTTCTTGTGCCACATCCTCAGCATCGCTTGCGTCCCGTGTCATCGCGGAAGCGTAGTTCACGATCTTTCCCTGGTAGCGCAGTACCAACGCTTCAAAAGCGTCAACGTTTCCCGTTCGGGCTTCGTTAACGGCTATGAAGCCTGGGTCCACCCGAGAATCGGGATCTTCCGTGCCCACGGCATTTATTGCGTTGAGAAGCGGTGCGAAGGTCATCGCCATCGGTATTGTACCGACTCCGGCCTGCGCCAAAATATTTCATTGCCGTCACTGCAATATTCAGATGGCGCTGTCGGTCAATGGAGACAGCCCAGTAGGGGTGGACATGGAGGTCCAATGGCTGACGATCAGAAGCAGGATAACCGAGCAACGAAAACTTCCCGCCTGTCACTCGCTGAGAAACTGGCGGGTCTCACCGTCGAGTCGGTGCTGAGGATGGCGCGTGTCGGGTTCGCGATTCTCGCAGTGTCCGGTTACACCATGCCGATCGCCGAGGCGCAACCACATGGCGAGATGCGGGGTGGTCGTAGTGGAGGACCAGCCGACATGAGGCCCTCTTCTGCCACCTTTAATACTGCTCTTTGGACTACCGTAATCGGCGCCGCTACCGCCGTACTTGTCGCTTACATGTTCACCCGTAACGATACAGGGCGTTCTGTGCCCGGCATCCAGCCAGACGAAACGAGGACACCCCAACGTTGGGGTCCGGTCCCACCACTCTCGCAGAAAGCGTTCGACAGGAAATTTGGCATTAACACCCGCTGGGAAGCGGGTCAGTCACAACGCCTCGCCCTTCAAGAGGCAGCACCAGCCGCCAACCAGCGCATCGCGAGAGAGGCACTACGGGAGGCGGTAAAGAGCGACTGGGTGAAGGAGCGGGAGATCCGCTGGTTGGCCGAAGAACTGGGTGCCGTTGGAAGGTGATGCTGCTATGGCAGCTACTGACACCCAGCCAACAGGCGCAGGCGGAAGAGATTGAAGCCGAGATGAAAGCGACCCGAGAAGACCGACGTTCGGCCGACGACTGGATGCAACAGCGTCGGAAGAGGCGGCAAGGTGAGCGGTATGCGAAACACAGTCGTTGACGCCATTACTCGGAGGATTGACATGCACGTT
>CBDAMZ010000004.1:0-81896 GCA_965197375.1 Vicinamibacterales bacterium | reverse complement strand
TCCGGCAAAAGTCGGATGACGCGTCGATCGTCGTACGTCAAGATCACTTCGTCCTGGCTTCCGCTGATCGTCATTCGACGAGGGACACTCGTCAGGTCGCGCATCGCTTCTTGTATTCCTGTTTTCCGTTCTGCGACATCTTCTGGAGCAGGTCGACCACCATCGCCACCCCGACCACCAAATCCGCCGCCCCGACCACCAAATCGACCACCGAAGCCTCGCTGGTCACGGCCACTTCCCGATCTCTCTGGCCGGAGCCGAAGGTCATCGCTCAACTCGGCATTGAGAACCCAAGCGCCCAGAAATGCCGCTTGTCGTTCATCTGCCTGCGTTGCGCTGATTGGAAGCGCAAGCACAAGGATGCCAGCTAGCGCGCATAACACGCCGGACACCATCGTCCGGACCGCCCTGGAAATGTTTGTTGTTCGGTTGCCCTGCTTCTGATCTTCAGCCATTGGACCTCCATGTCCGCCCCTACTGGGCTGTCTCCATTCGACGCACACGTCCTATCGGGCTCCCATACTTCTTCTTGAAATGCAGCGCGTACGGCGGCGACGTAATGATGGCGTTGACGCTCGAGGTCGGGACGTGCTTCAGAAGCTCAAGTGCGTCTCCGACGTAGGCCGCACCGCGGGCCGTGGCGTATCGCGGCCGGACCTGCAGCAACCTGGCTGGGCGCTTCCGCTTGTCTTCGGGGGTCACGGGAGGCGCCGTGTTTTTTCGCGTCGACAAACTCTCATTGTACGACACAAGTTTGAGCCATCGTCGGTTCTGTCTTGCTGCCGGCGTCCAACTTTGCTGCTGCGGCCTAGAGGTCGCCTGAACTGACGATGTTGTATCGCCCGAACACCGAGCGCGTCTTGTGCCCCGTGGGCTGCATGGCGACCCGTTCCGGCACGCCGGCGCGGACCATGTTGCGGACGGCGATCCGACGGAAATCATGCGGGATGCGGGCCGGACACCCCGCCAAACGACAGGCCGTCTTCCAGGCTTTGCCGAACGATCGGATTGGCTTCGGTCCGTTTCGGTCCGCGTCCCACAATCCGGAAGAACACCCACGGGCAGAGGAGCCCGTCTTTCTCGAGGCGCCTGCGGGCGTCAAGCCGGCGTTCCAGTAGTTCACGCAGTTCGAGTGTGAGGGGGAAGACGCGGCCATCGCGATTCTTCGTCGAGCCCGGGTCGAGACGCACTTCACCCCTTGCGAGGTCAACCTGGCGCCACTGGATGGGCACAATTTCACTGGTGATGCGCCAACCCGTGACGTAGGCGAATGTGATCACCGGCCGGATGGGCTCGGGCAAGTTGGGTAGCAGTGCGTCCAGGTTTACTTGGTCAAAAAAGCTCGGTGCGTGTGTTGTTTTCTTCTCGCCTCGGCACCATCGGTGGTTGATGAAGCAGTTTGCCTGGCTCTATGGCGAGCGAAAACATTACGCCGCAGAATCGTCAATTCTCGATTGACGGTGCCATTCTCCGCGTTCGTTGTCCAGTCGCCCCCGGATGCAGGCGCGAATGTTTGGCGTGGTAATTAAGACGGTCCGTCGACCCGGACCTGACCTTGACTTCTCCGCCGCCCCGGCGATAATCGGCGCTGTATCGGGGGCATCGGAGGCTGACCCGAGCTGCGAGGCTCGCGGGGTGCTGGCGGTGCCTCCTACGGCTGGTCCGAGGCAGGACAATCGCGCTAATGAGGCCTATCGTCTCCCATCACGCCAGAGGCAACGTGGATGCAGAATGGTGCCAAGGTGATCGTCGTGATGCCTGCGTACAACGCCGCCAAGACCCTAGAGGACACATACCGAACACTGGCTATGGATGTCGTCGACGAGGTGATTCTGGTTGACGACGTCAGCCACGACGAGACGGTCGATATCGCCGATCGGCTTGGACTGAAGGTCGTCGTCCACCTCCAGAATCCGGGGCTATGGCGGCAATCAAAAGACCTGCTACTTCGAGGCGCTCCGGAACGGGGCCGATGTGGTGGTCATGGTCCATCCAGACAATCAGTATGACGCCACGTTACTCCCGAAACTGATCCAGCCGATCCTCGATGTCGAGTGCGACATCGTACTCGGCTCCCGCATCGCCAGCGGCACTGCTTTAAAGGACGGCATGCCGATCTGGAAATACGTGGGCAATCGTTTCCTTACCGGCGTCGAGAATCTGGCGTTCGGGCTGCGCATGTCCGAGTGCCATACCGGCTTCCGCGCCTTCAGCCGGCGGGTGCTGGAGACGCTACCGTTTACGCTCAACTCGGACGATTTCGTTTTCGACCAAGAGATCATGGCACAGGCCGTGTGCTTCGGGTTCCGCGTGGGAGAGATCCCAGTCCCCACGCGCTACTTCCCGGAGGCGTCCTCGGTCAATTTCCGCCGCAGCGTGCAGTACGGCACAAGCGTGCTCCGCGTGGTTGCGCGTTTCTTGCTGCACCAGAGGGGCCTTGTCCGCTCCAGGCAACTGTCGGCACGGTTGGGGGCCGTGCTCGCGCCCTGCTACCGTGAGACAATTGTGGGCGAGGCTGAACGGTCCTCATGAGCAACGCCCAGATTGCGTTGCCCGTTCGGAGCGTCAACGGTGTTCGTGGAGACTCGCACTTCGGTCGTTCGTGAATCGTCGGTCCGAGCCACTCGCAGGGATAGGGCTGCCGACGACTCCGACGAAATCACGGACCTCGTGGCCATGCGGCTGAGCGACAGACGCGAATAAACCCCCTCAATGTTCCGCGCTATATGGGTTGCCGAGAGCTGCCGCGGCGCGACGACGATCTGATGTTCATAACGGGACGCATCCGCGTCTTTGGCCACCCGCTTTAATCTCGACATCAGCGCCAGCCGCGCTGAGGACGTCTGTAGCGTGTGTTGGTCGCGCGAGTGGTAGGAATAGTCAGCGTCCTGTTAGGCGGAGTGATCGACTAATTCAGGATTCCCACCCGGGAGCACAGATCGAGGGCGCCGCATGACCTACATATTGACCGACCGGCGCCGCCACGCTGCGCGGCGTCTATGCCCCGTTGGATCTGCCGCGCTTCCCGGTGAAGGAGAGGGTCGTTGGTTGATCTGAGTTGGAGTCAACTGCGACGAATATTCGGTAGTTCGCCGTGGCTCACTGGGCTCGTCGTCCTGACGATCCTGCTCGGTCTGCTTACGGGGGTAACGACGTGGGTGCGGAGCCGGACGTTGGAGCGGGCGCCAGAAATCCACGTGCGCTGGGCCGAGGGTGTGGGCGAGGAGTCACGCGAGACGCTCGCTGAGCGGCACCTGTTAGCGAAGCCCGAGCATCGTGAAGGAAACACCTGGGTCTATCACTTACTGGACACCTCCCGCTGGAACATCCAGGCACTGGTTGAGGATCCCGCAGCTGACGATACCACGAGGCTGGATCGGGATGCCTTCAAAGTTGCGGAGACTGCATCACGAGGTGACGTGGATAAGTGGGCGGTGCATCAGGTCCGCTTTCTTCGACGGGTTCCTTGGCTCGTCTGGCCCGCCATTCCAGTCTTATGGATTTCGACGCTACTGGCATGTGTCGTGGCATTTCTTTGGCGTCCCAACGGTTTCGCTCGCCGGTTCCTGGTCTGGACTACGGTAACAGCGACGCACAACAGGGATCGCTTGGCCAAATTGCTCCGGCCAAGAGTCGGCACGACTCGTCGGTCTGTGCAGCTCGCAGGAATAGGTGTCTTCTTCACCCTGACTTTCGTCGTGCGCGGGCTTACCCAGGAAGTTTGGGTGGTGACGATCACTGGTCCCTCTGGGCCGCCTCGGCATTCCTCAGTGGCGATCTTCCGTTTAGAGATTTCACTGATTTAGGCAATCCGCTGCACTGGACGATGTCAGCGCTGGCCCAACTCCTCTTTGGCTACCGCGCGCTGGGAGAGATCGTCCTGGGTATCACGCTGATGGCAGCGGGAGTCGCGGTGTGCTTCCATCTGGCCTGGCAGGCGAGCCGGTCTTTTGGTATCGCCGCGATCGCGATGCTGCCGGCAATAGCACTGCTGACGACCCCGAAACTGTACAGCTACCCAAAGGTCTTTCTCTATCCCCTAGCGCTGTGGTTTTGCTGGCACTATATTGACCGCCCCACCACCCGGCGTGCTCTTATGATCGCCCTGGGTGTCGTCGTAGCGTTCGGCTATAGGATCGATCACGGCGCGTATGTCGGCCTTGCCACCGCGGCGGCAGTTCTCGCTGCCCATTGGGGGGAAGGGTCCCGTGCGATTACGGTTGCACTAGCCCGATATTCTGCCGCAGTGTTACTGCTCCTCACCCCCTATCTGGCCGTGGTCCAGACACACGAAGGTGTCGTCGAGTACTTCCGCGAGCGACTACGTATGGCGGCCCAGATGGACCAGGGCGCGCGGAGGCCAGTTCCCTTCATCGTTGATCGAACAGTGCCACTCCTTTCGGTCGGGATAGCTCCGCCCCCCTCCGCGAAGGTCGGAGTTACCTGGCCGTCGCACACCACTTTAGGGGAGCGGACGGAACTGCAGCGCCGCTACTCGCTGAGGCCCGTCGTCAGGCGGCGGAGACCGTACGAACTAACCGACACATCCATGACGAATGCCGGCGCTCTGCTCAGTGACCCGAACATTTCTGGGGTGCAAGGAATCGAAGGCACGTTCAAACGGCTCTATCGGGTCAAGGAGCCGCTTCCGTCGGGTGCACCGGTCGTGATCCAGCGGATCGATGCAATCGCTGACGAACGGCGGGCACAACTAGAGCAGCGCTACACGCTCGTGAAGCGCCGCGCGTATCCGTCCGACAGCCGCTACTGGCGGTACGAAATGCTCGACTTCTCGGAAGAGATGGTTACAGCGCTGATGTATGACCGACACGTCCACGCAGCGGGGGAGAGCACCGAAACAGACGGGACGATAGCAACTAACATAGGCATCGAAGCGATCACAATTCCCCGGACCATTCGGTTCGTAGAATTCCCAGAGTGAATCGTACCGGGTTTCTCGGAGACCGAATGCGTTGAATCAGGCCACCTCAGCCTGCTCATAGTACTGCGCCTCGAACTCTGCTGGTGGAATGTCCCCGAGCGGCCCCAACAGTCGTCGTGTGTTGAACCAGTCCACCCACGTCAAGGTGGCGAACTCCACGGCCTCGAGGGTGCGCCACGGGCCCTTCCGTCGAATCGCCTCCGTCTTGTACAAGCCGATCACCGATTCGGCGAGGGCATTGTCATAGGCATCGCCTTGGCTGCCGACCGACGGCGCGATGCCGGCGTCCACGAGGCGATCCGTGTACCGCATCGAGAGATATTGCGACCCGGCATCACTGTGATGTACGAGGCCGGTGAGGGCGTCGCCCCGGCGGGCGTAGATCGCCTGCTCCACCGCATCCAGCACAAAGTCCGTGCGCATGGAGGCCGACACCCGCCAGCCCACAATGCGTCGCGCAAACACGTCGATGACGAACGCGACGTAGCCAAAGCCGCCCCAGGGTGCGACGTACGTGAAATCGGAGACCCAGAGCTGATTCGGACGGGTGGCCACGAATCGGCGGTCAACGAGGTCCACCGGGCGACCGCCCTCACCGGCGTGGGTCGTGGTGACCCAGGCCCGGCCCCGGCAAGGCCCATCGCGCGCATCAGGCGCGCCACGGTGCAGCGCGCCACGCGGACGCCGTCCCGTCGCAGCTGCTTCCAGACTTTCCGGGGGCCGTAGACCTGCTGGTGCGCGTCATAGACCCGCTGAATCTCGACGCGGAGCTGACCGTCGCGCTGCGCCCGTGCGGACCGGCGCGTCGGATGTGTCCGTCCGCTGGTGCCGATGGCGATGAGTCCGTCGACGGGGCGATCGGCAGCACGGCGCAGATCGGCTCGACCCCGACCACGGCGCGATGGTCGGCGATGAACTGGACCATCGTGGCGACGTCCTCCGGCGGTCGCGCTCCGCCTGGGCGAAATACGCGAACGCTTTCCGCAGGATCTCATTCGCCCGCTTCAGCTCACGGACCTCGCGCTCCAGCTCCTTCAACCGCTCCCGCTCGCTCGTCGTCAGGCCCGGCCGATGCCCAGCATCACGCTGCGCCTGCCGCACCCACTTCCGCAGCGTCTCCGCCGTGCAGCCGAGCTTCGGCGCCACCGACTGCAGCACCGCCCACTCTGAGGCGTGGGCCTCCCGGTACTCCTCGACCATCCGGACGGCACGTTCGCGCACTTCCGGAGAAAACCGACTGGGACGTCCCATAGCCCCCATCCTCCCAAGCAATGAGGTCTCCGAGAAACCCGGTACGATTCAACGACGACCGTTGGAACACCTTGAGGCGTATGACCGGATTTACGAGTATGCGTCAGAAAGGTATGTGCCGGTTACGTCAATCTTTGAACCTGGTAGGCCCACAACGGGCTTTTGGCTTCTTGTGGATCGCGCTCGTATTCCGAGCGGTACGTACGAACTCCTAGATTTACCCTGCTTCCGGTGAGCACGTCTACTTCCCGAGTCGAAGCGCAGTCGTCAGACTGCTGTGCAGGAGGAGTCCTCCCGACGATAAGAGCGGACATACACCCTATCCTTAGACACACCGAACTATCGTTGCGCGTACCGCAGAGATTGGGAGCAAAAAAAGTAGATGGCGCACAAAACATCGACATTTGGCGTATTGGTAGTAGCGACACTGTTCTTTGTGCTGGTGACATTTCAGGGGCCGAAGGCACAGCAAGGGTCACCACGGCTCTACGTGCTCGACGGAGGAACGCTGGTCAACCCAGATCCTTCATGGGCCGGTGTCACTGTCGAGGATGTCAAGGGATTCACCTCGTTACCGTCGCCAGCGTATCTAGTTGTCCACCCAAACGGGACACTCCTTTGGGATACCGGGGTGGGAGATGATCTCGTGAGTCGCCCGGCTGATGAGACGCGGCGAGGGCGGTGGGGCCAAGTGGTGACGAGAAGCGTACGAAGCCAGCTGGCCGAGATCGGCTATTCCCCAGAAAACATCACTTACCTCGCTTTGTCGCACATGCACTTTGACCATGTCGCTAATGCAAACGACTATGCGAACTCGACTTGGATTGTTCAGTAGGCGGAATTTGAAACGATAGACTTCGACGACTCCGATCGGACGACGGCGTTCAGCCGGTTAAAGGCCAGTGAAACCATCCTCATAGAAGGCGACCACGACGTTTTCAGTGACGGAACGGTCATCATTAAGTCAACACCCGGGCACACACCTGGACACCAATCGCTGTTTATCAACTTCACTATGACGGCGCCAGTCGTTATCAGCGGCGACCTCTACCACTACGAAGCGGAAAGGGTCTTGGGTAAGATGCCGGAGCGGGAAGTGGATCCAGGTGTGACAGCTACGTCACGACAATCACTCGAGGAGTTCCTTCGGGAAACGGGTGCACAGTTATGGATTCAGCACGAGGTGATGGTGTGGGCCACGCCTAACAAGTCCCCCTTGTACTATGAATGAGGGTCTGGTTTAACGGACCATAATTCTTCACACTCGACACTGCCCTTGGCTCCTACGGGATTCAAAGCCCACGGCGAGGGTAACATGGCAAGGCCTGCAAGACCCGAAACACTACCCAAATAGCACCACTGCTGCCCTGAATCGCCCTCATATTAGGACGATCTGCACCTTAAAACCGGAACGGCATCGACATTCTTGTCCTCGCGAGGCTATAATTCTAGCGCTCGGTGTGGCTATGCTAAGCAATTCCGGCACACACCTTAACCGCATCGGCGCCGATCCAGGGCGCCGGCAGGTAGGGCCCCTCGTGTGCCATCCCCTTCTAGCAGCGATTGTGTGGGCGCTGGTGAGCACTCTTCTGCCCAGCGCTGCTGGTGCCCAGGGCCGCCAGCCCGGAGCCAGGGATACGCAGCCATCGAGTGCCACGCTCGCCGTTGTCGGTGGAATGCTCATCGATGGGCATGGGAGTGCACCAATTCATCACGCAGTGGTGCTCGTCGATGGAAACCGTATTGTCGCAGTGGGTAACCGCGATACGCTCACGGTGCCGGACGGTGCGCGGATTGTAGATGCGCATGGTATGACCGTGATGCCTGGGCTTATTGATGCCCATGTTCATCACGACATCATTGGTCACACCGACTACGGACGTTGGTGGGACCTCTATGGCGACAGGCTCGAAGAAGTGATCACTGCCCACGCACGCATGATGATCATGAGCGGGGTAACCACGACCGTAGATATCTTCGGCCCGCCTGACATCCTCAATCGAGTGCGTGATCGAGTTAATCAAGGGGAGATTCCGGGTCCACGGATGAAGGCCACGATGGGCGCAATTATGAACTCCGCGCGTGGCTACGTTGGCCGGGACGATTTTTCCTGGCAGGTAACCACGGTTGAGGAGGCACGAGCCGCCGCCGAGCGCGCGGTGGACAACGGCGCCGACCTGCTTAATGTGATGGACGGTATGACGGCGGATCAAATTCAGGCAGTTGCCGAGGTCGCTCAGCAGAACGGGCTCCGGGTCACTGGCATCGCGCATGGTCCGCAGGATCTCATTATGCGCATTAATGCCGGTCAGCAAGCCGTTGACCACATCGGTCCGCTCATCGGTCCGGACGCAACACTTGACCCCGAAGTCGTCAAAACGTTATTTCACGCGAGAGCCTACGTCTGCCCAACGCTCGGCGGTCGAGGTGGGTTCCAGTTGCTCGCGCTAGAGAACCCCGACTACTACATCAACAACCGGCGGATGGAGATGTGGACGCCGCCCGACATATGGGCAGAGGTGCAAGCCTCTCTCTGGCATCCGGAACGCCTACCGTACTTCTCTCAAGGAGTGCGTTTCCGTGAGATGAGGGAGCTTGGGAAGATATTCAAGCAACTATGGAACTCAGGCGTTCGAATTATCGTGGGGACGGACACTGGCAGCACCCATAATCTCCCAACTGAGGCGATGTGGACCGAACTGGAGCTGATGGTTAGTTACGGCGTCGACCCTATGGATGCTATAGTGGCTGCCACACGTCGGAATGCCGAGTGGCTGAACGAGCTTAACGAGATTGGAACGCTGACCCTAGGCAAACTTGCTGATATTATTGTCGTTGATGGGAATCCGCTGAAAAGCATGCGGGCGCTTCGCCATATCGCAGCGGTCATTAAGGATGGCCAGCTTGTGCGAGGTGTCTTAAACTAGAGGCCGGGAAAGTCAACCGATGAACTGAATTAGGTGGACTGACGACCGATATTGCTAGGTGAAGGGCGTTTTGAGTCAAGGAGGGATGAAATGAACCGTGCTGGGATTCTCGTCGCAGCGGTTGTAGTGCTTGTGGCGCTTCCGTGGGCCGCAGCTGGGCAGGAGGCAACGCATCCGACCTTTTCGAAGGATGTGGCGCCGATCCTGTTCGAGCACTGTGTCTCCTGTCATCGCCCGGGAGAGGTCGCGCCGATGTCGTTGACCTCCTACGAGGCTGTTCGTCCCTGGGCCAGAGCGGTTAGAACCAAGGTTGTGTCACGTGAGATGCCACCCTGGCACGCGGATCCCGCCTTTGGCAGTTTCAGGAACAACACCAGCCTCACACATGAGGAGATCGACACCATCTCACGGTGGGTCGATGCGGGTTCGCCCAGAGGCAACGAGGCGGATCTTCCGGAGTTTCCCGCCTTCGCCGAAGGCTGGCAGGGTGACGAGGGTCCTCCCGATTACGTGTTCGTGATGCCAGAGTTCGCGGCACCCGCCGATGGTGAAATTCCGTACAAGAACTTCTATGTCCATAACACCTTATCGGAGGACAAGTTCATACGTGCGATTGAGATGCGGCCGAGCAATCGCCGCGTCACGCACCACGGTCGGATCGACTCGGTCATCCTGCCGGACGTTTGTCATGTGGACGACAGGGGTTACCTGCTTGACGAAACCGGGATGCCGTGTCCGGATGATCCAACAACCGGGGGGAGCTTCGACGCGCCGGAGGAGACAGGCGAACGGTTCCACCTGATCGCGTACGTTCCTGGTCGGAGCTATGAGCGGTACACGCCGGGCGTTGGTAAACGTCTGAAGTCAGGTTTGTGGCTGCGGTTTAACATGCACTATCAGGCAACCGGTACGCCTGAGGTCGACGCAACACGGCTCGGCCTTTGGTTTCATAAGAGTCCAGTGACGCACGAGGTGTTCACACAGACGATAGGCAACTCACTACCGACGGCAGTCGTACCGGTCCGTCATAGCCTCGTCGACGGCATAGAATACGTGTCTGAAAAAACAGGAACAAATGATAAAGTCCCAGCCATTCCACCGTTTGTCGATGACTGGAAAATCGTAGCGGTTACGCCGGTGACGGAGCCTATTACGGTCTACCACATGTGGCCGCACATGCACTTGCGTGGGAAAGACATGAAGTGGGTCGTCACGTATCCGGATGGCAGGGACGAAACTATTCTTAGCGTGCCGAACTACGATTTCAATTGGCAACTGCAGTACGAATTGGCAGAGCCGCTGCACTTACCGGCAGGGAGTAAGGTGACTGCTGTTGGCCACTACGACAACTCACTGAAGAACCGATGGAACCCGGCGCCGGACAAGGAAGTGTACTGGGCCGAACAGAGTTGGGATGAGATGTTCTCCCCATTCATCGGGTACACAGTCGACAGTCTTAACCTTAACAATCCGAAAAAGAGTACGGACGACTAGTAAAGGTCGGCCCTGAAGACAATCCCTCCCAGACCCTAGTGTGGGGTCTGGGAGGGATCTGTACGTAGACTTTCGGTAACGCGCTGTTGACCTTTGATGTTCCAATATAACGCAAGAGACCACTCGGCGTGATCTCCTAAAGGGAAGTCTCACTGTGGCGGCTGGCCTGGGTGTGCTCGGCCTACCGGAATGGGCGTTTCCAGCCCTCTCGCCTGGCGAGACCCTCGTGCACTTTGGAACGAACCCCGGAGCGGCGCATTATCGACATCCGACACATCGACGGCGTCTTCACACCGATTAACCAGTTTTTTACAACGCAGCACTATGGTCATCCGGAAATTGACAGGGCCACCTACCGGCTGCGGATCTCTGGTCCGGTAGACGAACCACTGTCGCTATCATTGGCAGACCTACGTGCGATGCCGAAGAGGGAGTTAGTCTTTGGGTTCGAGTGCTCGGGAAACCGCGGGCCGTTGAACGGACTATCGAGCAACGGTCGCTGGACCGGCGTCCCTCTGCGAGCCGTGCTTGACCGGGCTGGCGTGCAAGCGGAGGCACGAGAGTTTGTTTTCCTCGGTGCGGATCACGGGGAAGAGGAAGTGGAATTCCGAGGACGAACTTATCCCGTAGAGCAGCAGTACGGGCGCAGCTTGCCTCGCGACACGGCGATCTCCGACGAGCCGCTGCTCGCCTATGAACTGAACGGTGAGCCGCTTACGACGCATCAGGGTCGGCCGCTTCGCCATAGCGCAGCGGTCATTAAAGATGGCCAACTTGTGCGAGATGTCTTAAACTGGAGGCCGGGCAAGTCGACCGATTGACTGAATTAGATGGACTGACGACCGATATTGCTAGGTGAAGGGCGTTTTGAGTCAAGGAGGAATGAAATGAACCGTGCTGGGATTCTCGTCGCAGCGGTTGTAGTGCTTGTGGCGCTTCCGTGGGCCGCAGCTGGGCAGGAGGCAACGCGTCCGACCTTCTCGAAGGATGTAGCGCCGATCCTGTTCGAGCACTGTGTCTCCTGTCATCGCCCGGGAGAGGTCGCGCCGATGTCGTTGACCTCCTACGAGGCTGTTCGTCCCTGGGCCAGAGCGGTTAGAACCAAGGTTGTGTCACGTGAGATGCCACCCTGGCACGCAGATCCTGCCTTTGGCAGTTTCAAGAACAACACCAGCCTCACACATGAGGAGATCGACATCATCTCGCGATGGGTCGATGCGGGTTCGCCCAGAGGCAACGAGGCGGATCTTCCGGAGTTTCCCGCCTTCGCCGAAGGCTGGCAGGGTGACGAGGGTCCTCCCGATTACGTGTTGGTGATGCCAGAGTTCGCGGCACCCGCCGATGGTGAAATTCCGTACATGAACTTCTATGTCCACAACACCTTACCGGAGGACAAGTTCATACGTGCGATTGAGATGCGGCCGAGTAATCGCCGCGTCACGCACCACGGTCGGATCGACTCGGTCATCCTACCGGACACTTGTCATGTAGACGAAAAAGGTGCCCTGCTTGAAAACGGAACCGGGCTGCCGTGTCCGGATGATCCAACGACCGGGGGGACCTTCGACGCACCAGAGGAGACGGGCGAGCGCTTCCACCTGATCGCGTACGTTCCTGGTCGGAGCTATGAGCGATACGCACCGGGCGTTGGTAAACGTCTGAAGTCAGGTTTGTGGCTGCGGTTTAACATGCACTATCAGGCAACCGGTACGCCTGAGGTCGACGCAACGCGGCTTGGCCTTTGGTTTCACAAGAGTCCAGTGACGCACGAGGTGTTCACACAGTCGGTAGGCCAATCACTGCCGACGGCAGTCGTACCGGTCCGTCATAGCCTCGTCGACGGCATAGAATACGTGTCTGAAGAAACAGGAACAAATGATGAAGTCCCAACCATTCCACCGTTTGTCGATAACTGGAAAATCGTAGCGGTCACGCCGGTGACGGAGCCTATTACGGTCTACCACATGTGGCCGCACATGCACTTGCGTGGGAAAGACATGAAGTGGGTCGTCACGTATCCGGATGGCAGGGACGAAACCATTCTTAGCGTGCCGAACTTCAATTTCAATTGGCAACTGCAGTACGAATTGGCAGAGCCGCTGCACTTACCGGCAGGGAGTAAGGTGACTGCCGTTGGCCACTACGACAACTCACTGAAGAACCGATGGAACCCAGCACCGGACAAGGAAGTGTACTGGGCCGAACAGAGTTGGGATGAGATGTTCATCCCATACATCGGATACACAGTCGACAGTCTTGACCTTAACAATCCGAAAAAAAGTACGGACGACTAACAAGAGTCGATCCTGAAGGTAAATCCCTCCCGGACCCTGGCGTAGGGTCTGGGAGGGGACTGTACACAGGCTTTCGGTAACGCGCTGTTGACCTTTGGTGTTCCAATATGACGCAAGAGACCACTCGGCGTGATCTCCTAAAGGGAAGTCTCACTGTGGCGGCTGGCCTGGGTGTGCTCGGCCTACCGGAATGGGTATTTCCAGCCCTCTCGCCTGGCGAGACCCTCGTGCCCTTCACCGATTTGCCAGAGACCATCACTTTGGAACGAACCCCGGAGCGGCGCATTATCGACATCCGACACATCGACGGCGTCTTCACACCGATTAACCAGTTTTTTACAACGCAGCACTATGGTCATCCGGAAATTGACAGGGCCACCTACCGGCTGCGGATCTCTGGTCTGGTAGACGAACCGCTGTCGCTATCGTTGGCAGACCTACGTGCGATGCCGAAGAGGGAGTTAGTCTTTGGGTTCGAGTGCTCGGGAAACCGCGGGCCGTTGAACGGACTATCAAGCAATGGTCGCTGGACCGGGGTCCCGCTTCGAGTTGTGCTTGACCGGGCTGGCGTGCAAGCGGAGGCACGAGAGTTTGTTTTCCTCGGGGCGGATCACGGAGAAGAGGAAGTGGAGTTCCGGGGACGAACTTATCCCGTAGAGCAGCAGTACGGACGTAGCTTGCCCAGAGACAAGGCGATTTCAGACGAGCCACTACTTGCCTATGAGCTGAACGGCGAACCCCTCACAGCGCATCAGGGTCGGCCGCTTCGCCTACTTGTGCCTGGTTGGTACGGGGCACCGAACGTGAAGTACCTCTCTGAGATCCACGTTCAGAAAGATCAATACCTTGGAAAATATCAAGCCCGCTGGTATCGAACCTTAAAAGGCGAGATAGTCAATGGCGAGATGAAGTGGAAAGAGACGGCGATTACCAGCATGCGATTGAAGTCCTTTATCGCACGCGTTACGAAGGACGGTAGCCGGTACAACGTGTTCGGTGTCGTTCTGAATGATGGTACGCCGATCCAGTCGGTTGAGGTGAAGGTGGACGAGGAGCCATGGCAACCAGCAGCGATTGATCCAGCCACCAGCGAAACTTATTCCTGGAAGTTTTTTAACTACACCTGGGATGCCAAGGCACCTGGCGACCACACGCTCACGTCACGTGTGACCGACATCAACGGAAACGTGCAGCCAACAGCAACGGAGCTTGAAAACAAGAAAACCTTCCTTGAACACAACGCGCAGCTGGCGCGGACGGTTCTAATTGTCTAGCCTCACCGCCTCTCGTGGTGGAGATTGTTTTCGTAACACGGCGCAAGAATAGCGCGACCACGTTGTCCCCTGAGTTCACGCTTGCACGGCAGGTCGGCCACGTGCCTAAGGTTCCTCCTGACCTGACCGCTCCAGGCAACATCCAAGGGCGCTAAGATAAACAATCATGCGCGCCTGGTTCTGCACGGCGGTGGTGTGCATCCTTCAATCGGTTAGCCCCGTCGCTCAGAACCAGACCGAGCCAGACCAACCACGCATTAACACGATCGAAGTTCTTTCGCGGAAGGTGTTTGATGAATCCAGCAGGGGAATTTCAGCTCCGTATCGGGTTGCCAACAAGATACACGTTCGCACGCGCGAGAGTGTCATCAGACGCGAACTTCTGTTTGCGCCAGGCGATGTGCTAAGCCCTGAGCTTCTCGCGCAGACCGAACGCAACCTCAGAGCCCTCCCGTTCTTGCGAGAGGCACGGGTCGACACTATACCCGTAGATAAGGACGGGGACGGCCATGCCGAAGGCGTGGACGTTCAAGTTGTGACATGGGACGCTTGGACGTTAGCGCCGCGGATCGACTTCGAGCGGGTCGGAGACCGATCCCTCTGGGAGTTTGGTTTTTCTGAGAAGAACCTTCTTGGATTCGGCAAAGCAGTCACCGTCTCCCACCGGAGCAATATTGATCGAAAGACGAACCGCTTCTCATATCGAGATCAACAATTTATGGGATCACGCTTCGTACTTACTGCGTCGCTTGCCGACCTCAGTGACGGCGATGAAAAATTCGCCTCGTTTGTCCGACCGTTTTTTTCACTTGAGGATAAATGGGCGATCTCCGTCAAGGCTGGTGCCTTCAGTCGGCGGGATCCACTCTACGATGGCGGTGAGGAGATCGAACGACTCCGGCACCGAGCTCAGTGGGGGGACTTCGAAGTTTTCCGTGGCGTTCGGCGGCGTCCAAGGAGTGCAGTTCGGCTCCACGCCGCGTATCGGGTGCGGGAAGAACTAGTGGGCAGCAGGAGTCGAGATTTTGGGATCGCCGAAGTCGGCATCAGCGCTGTAAAACATCGATTTGTGCAGCTCGCGCATGTGAACCGCTTCGAGGGGCTTGAGGATTTCAATCTTGGGGCCGAGTCGTACGGCACGTTTGGGATTTCGATGCCAGCATTTGGTGGCCAAGACGACCGTGTTCTCTTTGTTTCAGCCGGCCACTCGCACGGGTTTAGTTTTTCACCCTCTCACTTTCTTATTGGAACCATCGGTGCGACAGCTCGCCACGAACAGGGACGCTGGTTCAACGCTTTAGGTGAAGCTCGGCTGCGCTATCTCCGGCAACACGCGGTTCGCCATACTCTGCTGGGAAAGATTGATTACCGCCACGGGCACAGCCTCGACCCTGAAGTCCAGATTCTCCTCGGCACCGGCACCGGCCTTCGCGGCTATCCGGTTCGGCAATTTGCGGGAACGCGCTCGTTGCTCATAAGTGCCGAGGAACGGTGGTTCGTCGCTGATGACATTGGTCAACTCCTATCGCTGGGTGTCGCCGCTTTTGTCGACAGCGGGTTCGCGTGGCCAAATGGAACAGGAATTGACCTCTCGGATCTTACAACTGCAGTGGGCGCGAGTCTTTTACTGGGCAGCCACCGCCTGTCTACCCGCCCAGGGGTACGGTTCGATGTGGCGTACGCCCTCGATCCTGTTGCAAATGCGAGCCGCTGGGTATTTAACGCCGGGTCTGATATTAAATTCTAGATGACAGCGCTAGACCAGGCTACTCGGGAATGACGCGGCGAGCAGCCATTGGCTTTCTGAGCGGGATGGGCCTGAGTGGGTTTGGCCTGTTCGTTCTCCCACTTCTGCTTGGAACTGTTGGCTTCTTCGCTCGAGAGTCGACACCCCGATTACTGCTCGTCCTGGTGATTCCAACACTGGTTGGTGGTGCCGTGGCTGGAGCGTCGCTACGTGAGGGACGACGTGGAAGCGTGGGATTCGCTCTAGCTTTTCCAATCGGCGTATTCCTCCCGACACTGGGTGCAGTTGGCATTCAGGCCATGTCGGGGCGTGAAACGCTAATGCAGCTCCTGGTGGTATTTGCAGGCAGTTTTTCGCTCTCGTTTGGTCTCATGGGAGCAGTCGGCGTAGCGTTCCTCGGTAGGGGGTGGCGGATAGTTGTCTACTCGGCTCTGGTGTTCGCCGCCTCCGGCGTAATTGGGGGGGGAGTACTCGCCATTACCTCACGGCTTGTGATCTCGGCATCCCACGGTGAAAGCCAGCTCATGCTCTTGATCGGTATCGGCATAGCGATGCTAATGCCGGCGTCAATTGGCGGGTGGGTGCTTGGGCGTCTACTAAAGTCAGCGAGGTCCGTATAGCGTATTCACGCACCTTAAAACCCTACCCAGATTGCATGGGAAGAGAAAGCCTGGCAGATAGCTAGGTACTGCCGTTGTGTTTGTTCGCTAGGGTGGATTAGCTGGATGGGCACCATGCTCGATCGCTCGCTGGTAACGATAAAAGAAGTAGAAGCTCGTGGCCGAAAGTAGGTGCCAAATGGCGTGCGGCTGCACGAAGTGCTCAAGCCGGCCGCGAAAACACCCGATCTGTCCGTGGTCGGAAAGCAGTAACACTAAACCTGGCAAGAACAGTCCAACGGCCGTACGATAGCCCGCTCTTGTTCCCTTTAGAGTTATGCCGTTCGCCCGCCACAGCACGAGCACTCTGAATCGTACCGGGTTTCTCGGAGACCGAATTTGTTGAATCAGGCCACCTCAGCCTGCTCATAGTACTGCGCCTCGAACTCTGCTGGTGGAATGTCCCCGAGCGGCCCCAACAGTCGTCGTGTGTTGAACCAGTCCACCCACGTCAAGGTGGCGAACTCCACGGCCTCGAGGGTGCGCCACGGGCCCTTCCGTCGAATCGCCTCCGTCTTGTACAAGCCGATCACCGATTCGGCGAGGGCATTGTCATAGGCATCGCCTTGGCTGCCGACCGACGGCGCGATGCCGGCGTCCACGAGGCGATCCGTGTACCGCATCGAGAGATATTGCGACCCGGCATCACTGTGATGTACGAGGCCGGTGAGGGCGTCGCCCCGGCGGGCGTAGATCGCCTGCTCCACCGCATCCAGCACAAAGTCCGTGCGCATGGAGGCCGACACCCGCCAGCCCACAGTGCGTCGCGCAAACACGTCGATGACGAACGCGACGTAGCCAAAGCCGCCCCAGGGTGCGACGTACGTGAAATCGGAGACCCAGAGCTGATTCGGACGGGTGGCCACGAATCGGCGGTCAACGAGGTCCACCGGGCGACCGCCCTCACCGGCGTGGGTCGTGGTGACCCAGGCCCGGCCCCGGACGGCCCCGGCAAGGCCCATCGCGCGCATCAGGCGCGCCACGGTGCAGCGCGCCACGCGGACGCCGTCCCGTCGCAGCTGCTTCCAGACTTTCCGGGGGCCGTAGACCTGCTGGTGCGCGTCATAGACCCGCTGAATCTCGACGCGGAGCTGACCGTCGCGCTGCGCCCGTGCGGACCGGCGCGTCGGATGTGTCCGCTGGTGCCGATGGCGATGAGTCCGTCGACGGGGCGATCGGCAGATCGGCTCGACCCCGACCACGGCGCGATGGTCGGCGATGAACTGGACCATCGTGGCGACGTCCTCCGGCGGTCGCGCTCCGCCTGGGCGAAATACGCGAACGCTTTCCGCAGGATCTCATTCGCCCGCTTCAGCTCACGGACCTCGCGCTCCAGCTCCTTCAACCGCTCCCGCTCGCTCGTCGTCAGGCCCGGCCGATGCCCAGCATCACGCTGCGCCTGCCGCACCCACTTCCGCAGCGTCTCCGCCGTGCAGCCGAGCTTCGGCGCCACCGACTGCAGCACCGCCCACTCTGAGGCGTGGGCCTCCCGGTACTCCTCGACCATCCGGACGGCACGTTCGCGCACTTCCGGAGAAAACCGACTGGGACGTCCCATAGCCCCCATCCTCCCAAGCAATGAGGTCTCCGAGAAACCCGGTGCGATTCACTCCGCCGAGTACAAGGCCAACGAATCCCAGCCAAAGGTGCAAGAACGGAAGCAAACCACCCCCAATGCTAAAAAGTACGAAGACAGTGGGGAAGTTCGACTCAGCGACTTGTCCGCGGTGGACCAATTGAGCTGTGAGCAAATAGCCAATCAACAGGAAGATAACTCCTAGATCGAGGGCGTGAAACAGTGCGGTGAACGAGGCGTGAAAGAGCCCAGACGCGAGACCGATAATGGCCACGATACCGGGAAGATGGCGTGCTGGGATGCGGTAGTCTGCCTCACGATAGCGTCGCCACACGATAAGTGCGACGATTACATAGGCGAGCGCCGATGCTGTTTCCGCCGGATGGACAATCGCCCCGTAAACATCCGGCTCACACGTGTCAAGTGTAGCGCGTGGGAAGCGGCCCCATGGACAGGACATCAGGGAATTGGATTCGCCGAAGTCGGCGGCGAGACTTCTAGAAGCTCGAACCATCGGCGACCGATATCGTCACCAAAGCGCTTCCCGATGGTCACTAGATCTTCGTAGTGGTTCTGGTGGTTGCCGTTCAACCATCCGACGTAGTCAGTGCTGGGGATCATGTACGACAGATAGCCGATGACCGCATGGTGTGTACCTGGCATGTAGCGGTCGACACCGATCATTGCTGGAAAGAACCACGTCCCCCAATGCTCGCCATAATCAGCGGTGCTGGCTCGGCGGCCGAGGAAATACGCTGGATCGATCTCACCCGGCGCTGTAATAATGCTGAGATCGCCCATCTGAACCAAGTTCACGTTGCTACGCACGCACCCCAATAGACCCCAACAATGAGGCCAGTAGTAACGCAGCCGATCCTCCCACGTTACATCGTCGTGCCAGACGGGCCACTGTACCGCCCCAGGGTTCTTGGACAGTGGTTTGACGGTATTCGCATCTACGCGGCCGCGTCCAGCCCGACGAGGTCGCGTCGCACCTGCGCGGGGCTTCGGTAAGCGTATTTCTCAAGCATCCATTGTTCGTTGTATGTCCGCTTGAACGCGAGCAAGGCCAGGCGGAGGTCTTCGATGGTCTCGAAGCTCCGCACCCACAAGAGATTTTCCTTCAGCGTGCGGATGAAGCGCTCCGCCACGCCGTTACCTTCGGGCGCTCGCACAAAGCTCGGGGAACTCTCAATCCCGAAGAACGCGATCTCCTGTTGGAAATCGGCGGCCAGGTAGTTCGACCCGTGGTCGTGACGCAGCCGCAGCCCGCGGGCGGCGCCGTCGCTGATCCCGCCGAAGCGTTCGCGGACACCCTGGCGGATGGGCTCCAGGGCCTCGAAGCGGTTGCCGCTCTTGGCCGCATGCAGACCGATGCACTCGGTCGTGCAGTGATCGACGGCCACGAACACGCAGGCCGCCCCCTCGCCCACGGTCACCGTGGCCGTCATGTCGGTGCCCCACATCACGTCAGGCGTCTCGGTGGTGATCGTGCCGTTGTGCACCGTCGGGCCATGCGCCTGGCCCACGCGGTGCGGGGCCTGGAGGTCGTGCGCACGCATTAATCGGCGCACCCGCTCCGGCGAGGTCCGAATCCCCTCGACCCGCAGCTTCGCCCAAACTTTCCGGTAGCCCTCACCATGAAACGGCGACGCTTCGAGCACCCGGCGGATGTGGCCCACCAGGACATCGTCCGGGGCCGCGCCGACGGGCCCGCGGCGATGCCCGCGCGCGCAGTCCCGCGGTACCTGCCGCCGCGCATAGACACTCGACCGCGGCCGTGCCCACACGCGGCAGACGCGCTGCACACCATACGCCCGACGGGTGGAGATCGACTGGGCGCCACTCATTGCGTCGACCTCCGGCCGGCCAAAGGGCGGCCGGCCTCCAGCTGGTCTACCTTCGCATACAGCAACTCGGTCTCCATCAGGAGTTCGCCGATCTTGGCCTGCAGCCGACGGTGGTCGTCGTCCACCGCCTCGGTCGCTCGGCTCTTCAAGCCGGCCTGGCCAGCCGCCAAAAACCTATCGCGCCACTGCGAGGCCCGCGCCGCCGTGATGCCCAACTCCCGCGACACCGACTCGAGATCCTCACCCCGCAGGAGGCGGAGCACCGTCGCGCGTTTACACCTGGCCGAAAACCGCCCCTTCCGGTCACGCGCGGCGGCCGCTCCAGTCGCCCTCCGGGCTCCCTCCGCCGCCACCGAACTCTGATCGTGCTTCCTCATCTCGACACTCCTCCTGCGAGCACTCTCTCGCAATCAAGTGTCCAAGAAAACCCTAGGGCGATGTACCACGTCCCAAACACGTGGATTAGATTGTCGACCGGCGTATCCACTGATTCCGTTCGCACCGCTACTGACACGTCGGCCGATGCAGGAGCTGAGGCAAGTGCCACAACAGCTTCGTGAGCGATTTCGTACCCCGTTGACCGAATCTTGTCCCACCCGGCTGTGGTGAGCACAGGCACACGTTTCCCGTGAACATCTAGGGAGTCTGGGCCTTTTGCAAATACGCGCTGGTGCTGATCGTTCCACAGGGGAACTGGCGTAGCCCTAAGTCCACCGATCTGGCTACCCAACGTGCCGACAAAGTAGACGGATATGCCGCCACGGGCTCGTTCCATGTACTCACGCAGGTAGTGTGGATAGTCGCTCGAAATCAACCGGTTGCTACTACCAAGCGTGTCTGGATGATTATGCCAATTCACAAAAGTCGCCAGTGTGTGTCCACCGGCCACTGCCTGAAATTCAGCTGACACGATCCGAGTATTCCTGACGATCGGATCTCGTTGATCCCGCTGAACAAGAAACTGGTCGTAGGTCGACGAGGTATCGTTGAATTCGTTGTTGATGTTTGGAAGGCGGCAGTCGGGATCCTTCTTCAGTTCTCGGGTTTGTAGGTCTCGGCAGGAGACGTGCGTGGTGGTCGCGACCCTCATCTCAGCCGGCTCGAGGGTTTCCAGTGCTTTGGTGATCGATAAGTAGATCCGCTCGCGAACTGCGTCAGTGTAGCGCAGGTTGTGCTCTGATATCAGCGTCGACCAAAAGCCGCTCGCGTCTGGGGCCGAATGAGTATGGGTCGAGTGGATAATGATGTGAGAGGCTGGCACTCCGTAAGCACGCTCGACTCGCCGCCTGACCCAATTGCTATGCTTCGATGCGAGCCCAGGCAGGTCAGTCGAAACAAGGACAACCGTTTCCCCGTTCGTGCCCTGAATCGCCAGTGCGCGTGACCACAACGGATCGTAAATTCCCTCGGCTAAGCGATTGTCCTTTTTGAATGGGATGTACGGACTGAAGCCGGCCAAGTGAATCCACCGGAAACAGTCGTTACGAACATCAAATTGCTTGGCGTTCGCGTCAAGCGCTACGTTGTTGCACAAGATTGGCGTGATGTCTACTGCTGACGCCCCGACCATCAACTCGGCCCGTATTGGCGATGTAAAGCCCATAGTGGCGAGCGCCACGTTGACTGCGATAAGAATTGGCCGTTTCATGGTACGTCGTGTCAGAACCCAGAATGAATGCAGCATCGATCGCAATTCGTCCAACCTAAGGTCATCCACTGGCGACCGTGCTGGGCTACCGCCTGTGCAGAAATGTCAAGCAGACTCGTCCTTGTCAACGTGGCTGACCGCGGCTATTTCAGCCGAGGCCGCCGTGCTCCACGTGAGCTCAGTCTACGATTGAACTAGTCCTGCGGAACGTCGAGCGAAAAAGGCAATAAGTTTGGCACAACCCTGACTTGCGTCGTGAACTTAAAAGGCGTCGTGCCGCTGCCAGGATATGTGAGCTCTACGAAGAAAGCTGTCCAGCCGAAAGTCGGTTTCTCTACGGTTGCGACATAGAGACCCTTTCCCTGATTGTTAACCGCCGAACTGGTCCATGCATCACCGATGGTGCCAAATCGAAAATCTCTAGCCTCCGAGTTAAAAGCTTGCCACAGCAGCACCTGTGATGGTTTAGTCGACTCATCGGTCTGTACGTATATCGAATCCTCGTCTTCGAGCGACCACGTAAACCGTGGCCGTGGTGTCCCAGTAGTGATCGCCTCGTAATAGGCAAGTAGGCTGTCAGTAGCGTCTGTGTTCACAAGCGAGTGCCCGGTGTTCGGAATATAGCGTACGTATTTCTCGCCAGGGAGATCGTCGAAGTAGAACTGAGATGAGTCTGGCAGAAAGAACTCGTCGCCGCTTGCGTTGATCACAAACTTTGGCATCGTCAGGCGGGAACGATACGCATACGGGTCAACAATTTCCGTCAGGGTCGTCATTTCCTCCGTTCCTATCCAGTCTGGAATCCCCATCTCCACGTAGTCGCGTATGGCTTCTGCCCAAAACCCGTATGCACCGAAGTGGTGCTGGAATGATGCCTCAAGGTTTAGGAAATCGCTGACAATGGGCACGATAGCAACAACGCGAGGGTCGACGGCTGCGGTTGTCCAGGTGGCCCAGCCTCGCTTTGAGGCTCCAGTCACCACGAACCCGTCGACCTCTGAACCTCTGCCGCCTCGATTGCGCAAGAAACCAACCACGGTGTCCATCGCGCGAACCACACTTGTCGTCATGGGTAGACGAGGAAGCCAGACCGGATCACCGCCTCTCAGGAACTTGTCCCACGCGTAAGCGATTAGGGAATCTTCACTGCGCGAGCAGCGTTCGTCACCGGCGAACGTAAGCGGCTGGTTAGGCACCATGTGCAGCGAGACGGCAATGGAACGAGTTTCGACGGCAATCGAGGTCAGGACCGAATTCGTTCTCTTTGGAGCCGAATTGCCATTGTCTCCGCCGGCAATGTTGAGCAGTGCGGTGTTGCTTATTACGTTCTCTGGCACGACGATAGTTAGCCAATGTTTCCACAGAACGCGATCCACTTGCTTTGGAGTTAGCCACGTCTGAGAAGTCATCTCCAGCACGTAAGTGTCATAGCCCTGGCGGGGTAGCACCTGAACAACGCGGTAGGAGTAGTTTCGATCCCTTCCCTTGACATATTTGTCGAGCGGTGTTTGTTCGTCAGTTGTTACGAGTGTCGAAGCCGATCGGCCATCGACCAGCTCGTTGCCTTCCGTGCACGTGTACAGACCGAAGGCAGTCCAAATCAATAGGAAGGTGAGCAAGGGCCATTTTGGTGTTGGCCGCAGCGCGGCAGAAACATTTCCTGGCATGTGATTTGACGGAAACCTAACTGACGGCGATGTCACACTCAGGAACGAACAACTTGGCGTGGCGGAATAAGGCGAACCTGACTTGAACGTTCACGAGCTTTACAACCTCGACCTGACAGTCAGGTATAATACCCCTGCCCATGTGGACCAAGCTAATGGACGTGCCTCGTAAAAAGTTACCGAAGACTATTGCCGTCATCGACCCGGATAGCTGTTTCGGCGCGTTCGCCTGCTCGATCTGCCAAGCCGCCTGCCCGGTGGCTGATTGCATCATTGAGGAACAGGATGCGAATGGACGGTGGGTCTGTGCCGTACTTGTCGACAAGTGCATCGGTTGTGGGCTCTGCGTGACGCTCGGCAACCCGACCGCACCCCAACCGCGCGACTTCGGCTGCCCGACAGACTACGACGCCATTAACATGGTTCCCTATGATGACGTCGTTAAGGTGTTGGAGGCCGAAGAGACTGACCAAGGGGTACCGGCGGTCGACGTTATTCCCTAGCTCTTCTGTTCCCTCGCGCGGGCATCCCCCTACTGAGATTGACCAGCTTTGCAGGTAGCTCCGATGACCGTTCCATCACGCGTTACGCGGGTGACCGGGCCATCTTCGTTCTTTGATCTGCACGCCAGCCACCGCTAGGCCACGTGCAGGCAGTACCTCTCGGAACCGCAGCGGTCGCAGTGGGCCGTGGCCTCTGCGAGGGACCTGACAAGTGAAGCAAAGATGAGGCTGGCCTCATCAGCTACGGCACGATGGAATGATCTAACGTGTTCGTTGACCGGCTAGCGGGCTGGCTCTTATTATGCGAGGTGGATCGGAGTAATGCTGTTCCACGCCCGTGCCAGAAGCACGCCCTCTTCGGACCCAACACGTGCCGCCGAGCGTCTGAGGATGGTCGAGCAGCAGATTCGATCGCGTGACATCCATCACGTGGTGGTGCTTGAGGCCATGCGCGAGGTGCTTCGGCACGAATTTGTACCGGCTTCCTGCCAAGCGGCGGCGTACGATGACCGCCCGTTGTCCATCGGGCACGGTCAGACCATCTCTCAGCCGTACATGGTGGCAGCGATGACGGCAGCACTGGATCCTCAACCAGCAGATTCTGTGCTCGAAATCGGGACCGGCTCCGGTTACCAGACGGCTGTGTTGGCTCGTCTCGCGCGGGATATCTTGAGCTTTGAGTGGGTACCCGAGCTGGCCGACAAGGCGCGCGCCACGCTCAAACGTCTCGGTGCGACAAATGTAAAGATCCTGACGGGCGACGGGAGCCTCGCCCGGCCGGACCAGAGGTTCGACGGGATCTTGGTAACGGCGGGAGCACCAGCGGTACCGTCCACACTGCGAGAGCGGCTCGCTGAGGGTGGCCGCCTGGTAGCTCCGCTCGGCACACGGATGTATCAGGAGCTAACCCTGATCCGACGGGTCGGTGAACACTTCGAGGAAGATCGGGTTGGCGGGTGCGTCTTCGTGCCACTGCGGGGGCCGTACGGGTGGCGCTGACTGTTGGTCTTCAGAAGGAGGCGAAGGACGTGGAGTGTCGGTGAGTATTGTGAACGGGACGCGAAACACACGGTTTGGTTTGCAAGTGGTGGTGGTCTGCCTGACACTTCTTACCCCCTCGGCGGTGTCGGCAGACGGCATCTTCACACCGTTTGTCGGCACCTCGTTCTGGGATGAGGATACAGAGAAGGTCACAACCTGGGGTCTGTCACTGGCGGCAATGGCTGGTGGAATGTTCGGGTTTGAGCTTGACTTTGGACGAACGGCGCGTGCAACCACCAACAGCGTCTTCGCAGAAACCAGTCAGATTACCACCGTAACGGGAAACATCATCATCGGCGTTCCGATTAAAGGGGTCCGTCCTTACATCCTTGGCGGTGTAGGATGGCTGCGAACGGATGTTACGGCCGCAGAAGCCGACCAGCGCACCCGAGCCGACGGCCTTGGCGTCGATATGGGTGGCGGCCTGATGGGCTTCTTTGGCGAGCGCGTTGGTGTGCGGTTTGACCTGCGCTACATTCGCGGCGTGTCGCAAGGGGAGAACCTCCTCGACTTCCAACTTGGCAAACAGGATTTCTTGCGTGCCAGTGTTGGTTTAGCCTTAAAGTTCTAAGAGCCGGTCGCGCGTTACCCGTGGAATGAAACTTTATTTGGCCCTAACACACGACGCTGGAACAGTCCTGGTATCATGACAAGAAGTGGTCACACAACTTAGGTTTTTAGTCCTGCCGCGGCGTCAGGCGGAGCTGTTCTGGCCCGTCTACGCCAATTCGGGGACACGACACTAGGAGGAGTGAGTGGACGATCGCTCGAAGATCCTTGTCGCGAGCGTAGCGGGTGCCGCCGTGGGTGGTATCTTGGGATGCCTCTATCTCACCGAGCCGGGACGGCGCGTCCGTAGCCAGATCCAGCCGATGCTTGACTTGTTGATTGACGAGTTGCAGCGTACCCAGGGGACGCTGGAGAAGGCAAGAGAAGCAACGCTCGAAGGACGCCGAACCCTGGGCGACCTATTTAAGCCGACGGTACCACACGAGGTGGGCTCGCCATGGGAAGGACATAACTTCCGCCAGGCGTCGTCTTAGTGGCTACTAAGTACTGCCACACCTGACAACGTAGGGCCGATCCATTGCCTGGTGTGCCTCAGGTTCACCATCGGCTGGATCTCAACGAGCGGGGACACCAGCCGTGATGGGCCGGCATCCCGGCAACTATTACCTGAATGCTCGTTCATCTCCTGTATCCTAGTACGCGGAGTTGAGTATGCGAATTGCGTATCAAGGCGTCTCCGGAGCCTACAGTGAGGCTGCCGCGCTGCGGATCAATCCCGATGCGGATCTGGTGCCGAACCAATCGTTCGATGACGTCTTCCAGACGGTCGCGGAACAGAAGGTCACGCACGGTATCCTCCCGATAGAGAACACCATCGGCGGGACAATTCATCGCAATTACGACCTGTTACTCGAGCATGAGTTGCCGATTGTCGCTGAAGTGACGCAGGCGATCGCTCATAATTTGATCGTGTGTGAAGGTACAACGCTAGAGCAGGTGCGAAAGGTCTACTCCCACCCACAAGGCCTAGCGCAATGCGAGCGTTTTCTTCGAACACTTCGTGGTGTCGAGATCGTGGCGACTTATGACACGGCGGGCAGCGCTAAGATGATCAAGGAAGAAGAACTTCGAGACAGTGCGGCGATCGCATCCGAGCGAGCCGCCGAAATTTTCGGGTTGCAGATTCTCCAAACGGGTATACAGGATTACGCGGCCAACTTTACCCGGTTCATTGTTATCAGTCGAGACCCAGTGCCGCTTGGAAAGCCGGACAAGACCACGATCGTGTTTACAGTAGCAAATACCCCAGGCGCGTTGTTTAAGGCACTAAACGTGTTCGCACTCCGCGATATCGACCTAACCAAGCTCGAATCGAGACCGATCCCGGATCGACCGTTTGAGTACCTCTTTTATGCTGACCTCTCGGCACATCGCGAGGAGGAGCGGTGCGCGCGTGCCCTTATGCACCTAGCTGAATTCGCCCCGTCACTCCGGACGCTCGGCTCGTACCCAGCCTGGAAAGAATCCGGCCGACCCATGCCTTAGGTCAGTCAACACCGGGAACGTTCGAGAGAGCACGAATGATGGCGGCGCTGAAGGCCGGCACGTCGTCAGCTTTTCGAGAAGTAATTAGGTTAGCATCTTCGACGACCGGCTTGTCCATGTACAGGCCACCCGCGTTCTTGACATCGACCGCGATCGATGGCCAACAGGTGAGCATCCGGTCGCGCAGTGAGTTTGCCGAAATAAGGAGCTGCGGCCCGTGACCGATGGCGGCAATCGGCTTGCCGGCAGCCATTCCATCGCGAACGAGATCCACCATAGCGTGTCTCATCCGCATCCGATCCGGCGCCAGGCCACCTGGGATTACGACAGCATCGAAGTCGCCAATGTGCGCTAGCCCGGCGGCGAGATCTGATCTGACGAGCTGACCGTGCTTACCACGGTACTCTATGGGCGAGTGTGATCCGACGACAACGACTTCAGCGCCGGCGGCCCGCAACGCTTTAATCGAACCGACAACTTCCTCGTCGTCGAACTCCTGCTCGACGAGGATTGCCACGCGCTTGTTTCTGATGGGTTTGACGCCGTTGCCCATCGCTGCACCTCCGCCCGGTATTGTATACCAGCGCTATGATGGCCTCGCGGATGCTAACAACACTAGTTAGAGGAGAAGGGGAGTGCATTGTTGTCGATCGATTCTCATACGGATACTTCTGATAACCGTCTGGGTTGTGTCATGTGGCGGTGATGAGGCAGCAGTTGAGACCATGTCAACCGACGTGGTAACAGACGGTAACAGGCAATTCCATCCGAACCAGAAGCGATCCGTCCATTCAAGGTCAGGGTCCCTCAGTCGGTTCTGGACGATCTCAAGACGCGACTAGCTAGGACACGGTTTCCGGACGAAATTAACGGTGCGGGATGGGACTACGGCGCTAATCTCGAATACATGAAAGACTTGGTTAACTATTGGCGCAATGAATTTAATTGGCGTGAACAAGAACGTCGCCTCAATGAATTCGATCACTACATTACAAATATTGATGGGTTGGACATCCATTTCATCCATCAGC
Organism: Vicinamibacterales bacterium; assembly: GCA_965197375.1. Lineage (GTDB taxonomy): Bacteria > Acidobacteriota > Vicinamibacteria > Vicinamibacterales > UBA8438 > CBDAMZ01. The sequence goes on along the minus strand of CBDAMZ010000004.1, from coordinate 53,937 downwards.
GCTCGCCAGTGCCTGACGCAACACCACTCATCACCACGCATGGCTGGCCTGGTTCTATCGTCGAGTTTATTAAAATTATTGAGCCGCTGACGGACCCCGCGGCTCATGGTGGCGATCCGGCACAAGCCTTCCACGTCGTAGCTCCTTCGATTCCAGGGTTTGGATTTTCAGATAAACCAACGGAGCCCGGGCACAACTCTGCTCGAATGGCTGTATATTTTGGGAAATTAATGGATCGCCTTGGCTATGATCACTATGGGGTCCAAGGAGGTGATTTTGGTAGCGGGATCATGCGCCAGTTGACTATTCAGCATCCCGATCGGATCATCGGTCTTCATCTGAACTTCGTCTCGGCCGGCCCACCTTCCGGTGTTGAGAATCCAGAAGCTGGTGTGTCTGCGGAGGAACTTGATCGCGTGCGAGAACGCCAGCGATTTTCTGCGAACGAACGGGGCTATAGTGCGATTCAGAGGACGAAACCGCAAACCATCGGCATTGCGTTAAACGATTCGCCAGTTGGCCAGGCTGCCTGGATTGTGGATAAGGTCCGCTGGCTTTGTGACCGTGGCGAAGACCCTGTGTGCAGCACAATTACCCGTGATGAAATGCTGACCGGCATCACGCTCTACTGGGTGACTGAAACAGCCGCGTCGTCGGCGCGGCTCTACTACGAATCCAGAGTAATGGCTACGGGACAACCGGACCCGTACATCGATGTGCCCGTTGGCGCGGCATTGTTCCCGGCAGAGGTTGTGTTACCACCACGGGTGTGGGCTGAAGCGCGGTACAACATCGTCCGCTGGACTGAAATGCCACGAGGTGGTCACTTTGCTGCACTTGAAGAACCGGAACTCTTTGTCGATGACGTCCGTGCGTTCTTTGCCGACCTACGTTAAGTTGTAGGACTCATGAGTGTTAAGCCGAGGTGGCGAAATTGGCAGACGCACAGGACTTAAAATCCTGTGGGGCTCACGTCCCGTGCGGGTTCGATCCCCGCCCTCGGTACCACTTTTCTTCGGAAAAACGGCCGGTCTTCGGATCGGCCGTTTCCACTTCTCAACTTTTGACAGCCAATGCGACAGCCAACGGTGGCACAATGCCGCTAGACGGAGGCATTCATGCGACGAGGTATACTGATCGGACTGGTAGGAGCGGCAATCGTGGCGGGTGGCGCATTGTGGACCACGACGGCGCGGGCGCAGAACTTGCTCCCTAGCACGGGGAACGATCTGATTCAACACTGTGGACAGGCTGTCAGAGCCATGGACGGCGAGCGGAAGCCCAATATGGATTTTCGTGGGATGGGCTTCTGCCAAGGCCTACTCAGGGGCGTTTGGGATGTGTCCAGCAGTTCTGACACCCCTCTTTATCGGCGCGTGTGCCATCCGGACACCGTCAATCTCGAGCAGGTGATACGCGTCGTTCACAAGTGGCTCGAAGACCATCCGAAGCGGTTGCACGAAACCAGCTCTTGGCTCGTGACCGAGGCACTCGCCCGATCGTGGTCTTGTTTGGAGGACACGATCACGGGGCGGTGATGAAAATAACGAAAGTCCTTGGAATGATCGTTGTCCTCCCGCTCGTGGTGTTTTGGCAGACCACGTCTGGAGGAACGCCATGTCCACGATAAGGGTCTGCTCGTTGGTATTGTTTGGTCTCGCTTCGATCAATGGGATCCACGGAGGCGCACAAAAACCCCCTTCGCCCAGGGAAAATCTGATGGCTATGGGGATTGTCGGCTATGCCGATCGACTGAGCGTGCAACCAGGCGAGACAATTCAATTCATGGTGAGTAGCCAGCTGCCGCGATATCAAGCCGAGATCGTACGCCTGATTCATGGCGACCCAAATCCAAGGGGCCCGGGCATGAAGGAAGAGGTAATCGAAGCACCAGTAAATCGCGAGTATGCCGGGCGACACCAGGACCTGGTCGTTGGGTCGTATGCCGAGGTGACTGATGCACAGCCGTTGCGGCTGACCGGTAGTTTCACGATCACGGCGTGGATTGCGGCGACCCGGCCTGGCCAAGTCGGTTGGGCAAATGAACGCGCCTCGCAAGGAATTGTGACGAAGTGGTCCGAGGTTGATGGGCGCGGGTATGGACTTTTCCTTGACGCAGACGGCCGATTGGCGGTGCGTGTCGGCGCGGGTCCGGGGCAGGTGGCGACGCTGGCTGTAGAACCGGCCTTGCGCCCCTGGGCGCCAGCAATTATTGGGGCTAACCAGCGACGTCGTTCTCAAGGGATGCCCACAAAATGGTATTTCGTTGCGGCGAGTTTCGATGCGGGGAGTCGGACTCTAACGGTCTATCAGCAGCCAATCGACGGCCAGCCGAATGACCCGACACAGGTAATGGTCGAACAGCCGATCCAGATCTCGGGACCAGCGTCGACCGACGTGTCGTTGCTGATGGCGGCCCACTGGGCGGAGGACGGCCAGGTCGGGGGGTACTACAGCGGGAAGATCGACAACCCACGGCTGTATGACCGAGCGCTTAGCCGGGCCGAGATTGAGGCAATTGGACAGGGTGCGGGACCGACCGATGCAGTAGTGTCATGGGATTTTTCGGCCGACGTCTCGTCGGACCGAGTGCGGGATACCACGTCGAGTCAGCTGGATGGGCGAACTGTCAACCTGCCGACTCGGGCCATAACTGGGCACCTATGGGACGCAACGGAGATGGATTACCGGCGTGCCCCGGAACAGTACGGCGCGATCCACTTTCATGACGACGACCTGCTTGATGCCGCGTGGGATGTCGACTTTACGTTTCAGGTACCTGACGACCTGCCGAGTGGCGTCTATGCCGCCCGGTTGCGCACGACGACAAGTGAAGATTATGTGCCGTTCTTTGTGCGTCCACTCCAGGGCACGGCGACCGCGAAGATTGCGCTGCTGATTCCGACCTTTAGCTACCTGGCGTACGCGAGTACCGGCGCTAGCCGTTCTCCAAGGCGGATGAGCACCTATACGAGTCACACCGACGGTAGCGGGGTGACCTATTCGTCACGGCTCCGACCGATTACCGACATGCGGCCAAACATTGCTTCTAACAACCCGTGGCAGTTCATGGCCGACACGCACCTGGTGGATTGGCTGGAGGTGAAAGAGTTCGACGTCGACATCATTACCGATGGGGACCTGCATTTCGAGGGTCCGGAGCTGCTCGCGCCCTACAACGTGGTCCTGACTGGCACCCACCCGGAGTACTACTCGTGGGAGATGCTCCAGGGCATGCGAACCTACCTCGAGCAGGGTGGTCGGCTGATGTATATGGGAGGCAACGGTTTCTATTGGGTGACACCGATGGACCCGACTGGCATCTACATCGAGCTCCGACGGCGTGACGGAACCGAAGCTTGGCAGGGTGCTCCGGGTGAGAGCTACCACAGTATCACTGGTGAGCCAGGTGGGCTGTGGCGGTTTCGAGGGCGCGCGCCGCAGTGGCTGGTGGGCGTCGGATTCACGGCTCAGGGGTTCGATCGAAATTCACCGTTCCAGCGGATGCCTGGGAGCTTTGACCAGCGCGTCGCCTTCATCTTCGACGGGATTGGTGAGAACGAGCTGATTGGGAACCATCCATCGCTGGTGCTGGAATTTGGGAGCGCGGGCTCGGAGCTGGACCGTGTGGACTACGCCCTCGGGTCTCCGCCGCACACACTGATTCTGGCCAGGTCGTTTGGTCATTCCGACGCGTATCAACAAGTCGTCGAAGAACTCAACACGAGCGACTCCGAGCAAGGTGGGACGGTGAACGATCTGGTCAAGGCAGACATGGCGTATCTCGAATATCCAAATGGCGGGGCGGTTTTCTCGACAAGCTCAATCGCTTGGAGTGGGAGCTTGTCATTCAACGACTACGGCAACAACGTGTCGCGGATCACGGAGAACGTCCTGCGGCGATTCGCTGAGGACGAGCCGCTACCGGGTCCCGGTGGAGAACCATCGACCAGAGACGGGACTGCGCACGCACCTTAAGAGACTGACCGTGGCCTGCATCACGGTGCGGCGAGTATGAGCCGATGTATCAGAACGAGAACCTGTCAAGCTGATACCATCAAGCTAAATCGCTCTGCCCATCGTTCCAGTTGTGAATGTGAAATAGCCGAGGTGATCCATGGTTCACAAACGTTCTCCCGGGTACGTTCTAACACTGTGCGTAACATTCTGCCTTGGGTTCATCGACTACCACACACCAGTTATGACCCAGACACACCTTGGGTCGATACGCGGCGCGATTCTAGACCCGACTGGCGCGTCGGTCGCGAACGCCATCTATCACTTAGTCTCGCAGGAAACAGGCATTAGCCGCAGTGGCGCAAGCTCCAGAGATGGTATTTACGAAATCACACAGTTGCAACCTGGCTCGTATCACCTTGAGGTGGAAATCGCCGGCTACAAACTATCCGTTAGCCGAGTAACACTGACAGTCAACCAACGGCTTCGCCTTGATGTTCAACTCGAACTCGGAACGCTCAGTGAGCAAGTCATTGTCACGGCGCCACCGCTCGCGCTCGACCAAATTTCGACAGGCCTCGGAATAGTTCTCGAAAATCGTCGAATTCAGGTGCTGCCACTAGACGGACGAAACTTCCTTGAGCTTACACTGCTCGCACCCGGCACCGGACCTGCTGCTCCGGGTTCAGCCGGGTCTGTCCGTGGCGACTTTACTTTCACCGCCGGCGGAGGTCGAGATGATGCCAACAGTTTCCTGTTAGATGGCGCGTATAACGTCGATTCCAAACTAAACACACCGGCCGTTCGTCCCCCCGTAGACGCCATCGCTGAGTTCAAAGTGCTGACCACTGGCTACGACGCATCTTTTGGCCGTAACGCAGGTGCTCAAGTCAACGTCATCACGAAATCCGGCACTAACAATCTGTCAGGTACCGCGTACGGATTTTTTCGGACTAAGGCAATGAATGCTAGAAATTTCTTCGCCCCAAAAAATGAGCCAGCACCGGACTACAACCGTACACAAGCCGGATTTTCTCTCGGCGGGGCTATCACGCAGAATCGAACATTTTTCTTTGTTGACTACGAAGCGACACGACTAGCCGAAGGTATCACCAAAGTCACCAATGTACCCACCGCTGCCGAGCGTGAAGGTGACTTTTCAAACAGCCGACTCCGACCACCGATCAATTTATTCACAGGACAACCTTTTCCTGGCAACCGAATTCCTCAGTATTTTCTTCATCCCGTTGGGGTGGCATTAGCACGTCTGTATCCATTACCCAACCGAGAGGTGCCTTTCCAGAACTTCGTTGCGTCACCCACACTTGAAGATGCTATCGACCACTTCGACGTTAAGATCGACCACAATATCACTGCATCTTCGAAGCTAAGCGTACGATACAGCTTCAACGACCGCAGACTGTTTGAACCGTACTCCGCCGCCGGTTTTGCTGAAGTTCCCGGTTTCGGTTCTACGGTACCTCGCCGAGGGCAAAACCTGCTAATTAGCCAGACTCAGGTAATCTCACCAAATCTAGTGAATGACGTACGGGTAGTTTTCAATCGGGTGGCGAGCGGAGTTAAGCAAGAAAATATCGGCCGGTCCTTAAACCAGAATGTGGGCCTGGAGAACCTTTCGGATAACCCAAGAACGTGGGGGCTCAGTTTCATCACGGCAACGGGATTCTCTCCCCTCGGTGATGAATACAACAATCCTCAGAACACCGGGCTGACCACGATTCAAGTGTTAGACACGGTCACGTGGTCCGGGGGTGCCCACATGGTGTCGGCTGGCGCCGACCTACGCCTAACAAAACAAGACGGTTTTCGTGACGTCCAATCACGGGGATTTTTGAGTTTTTCAGATTATGGATTTACTGGGAACGCTCTAGCAGACATGCTCCTTGGACTACCGATTACGACGGGCGCCGCTCGGCTTGACAATCCTCAGCAGTTGCGTACCCAGAGTTATAACTTCTTCATAAACGACACGATTGAAATCACGCCACAGTTCACACTGTCGGCCGGACTACGATACGAAATCAACACGCCACCGGTCGACGCGGACGACCGGGCGAATATCTACGACCTTGAGACGGGACAGCTGCTACAAGTTGGGACAGCAAACGTCCCGAGAGGCGGTTATCTTACCGACAAGAACAACATTGCGCCTCGTCTTGGCGCCGCGTGGTCGGCCAACCAAGGCCGAACAGTAATTCGAACGGGATACGGTGTTTACTACAACCAGTCGGCTTTGGCACCAGGAGAAGGCCTTTACTTCAACCAACCCTTTTTTGACTTCCATCTATTTTTCCCCCTTCCCACACGTTTGCTAACGCTGACCGATCCCTTTCCAGATGATTTCCCATTCCCGCTCCCTCCATCAGCGCTGACTTTCCAGAGGGACCTGCAAACACCGTACACACACCAATGGAATTTTGGTGTGCAGCAGGAGGTGGGACCCGGGAGAACTTTTGAGGTTGCCTACGTTGGTTCTAGGGGACGAAACCTGATTCGCGGACGAGATGTCAACCAGGCCCAACCAAGCCAAAATCCCTATAACTTACGTCCTAACCCTTTGTTCGCAGATATCGTGTCAGTGGAATCGAAGGCCCGGTCGACGTATGACGCGCTTCAAGTTCTATTTAACGAACGAACGGCTAACATATCAGTACTTGCAGCCTATACGCTCAGTGAATCACAGGACGACGCATCCGGTTTCTTTTCGAGCACCGGTGATCCGAACTTCCCGCAAGACAGCAACAACCCTGGCGCAGAATTTGGACGATCGGCTTTCGATGTCCGACACCGGTTTACTATGAGCTTTTCGTACGACCTGCCATTCGGACCTAGCCGTTCATTTGCGACTCGGGGTTGGACAGCAGCACTGTTCGGTGGTTGGCAAGCCAATGGCATCGTAACGGTCCAAAGTGGGTCGCCATTCACTGTCTCTCTTCTTTCCGAACTCGACAATAGCAACACCGGTCGCGCCGCGTTAGGTTTTGGATTCAATGACCGCCCAAGCGTGATTGCCGACCCAAGCGTTCGGAACCCTTCAGCTGACGCTTGGTTCAACACGAAAGCATTTGAGATCCCACCATTTGGGAGTTTTGGCGATGCTGGGCGCAACATCCTAGAGGGACCCAGTTTTGCGAATATAAGCCTCGCACTGGTAAAGCATGCGAGTATTTCTGATGGTGGGCGGTTACAGTTCAGAGTCGAGGCGTTTAATCTCCTCAACCGCGTTAACCTCGGTCTCCCGAATGCCTTTCTTGGCTCGCCCAGATTTGGCCAGATCGGGTCGGCTGGGAGCGCCCGACGCTTGCAGATAGGTATCCGACTGCTCTTCTGACGAACACGTTAAACATGGAATCGTTTGAGTTCAACCTTCGCACCTGCCTCGTCTTCGGTGTCGGGTCAATTGATCGCGTTGGAACAACCTCGAAAGAACTTGGTGAATCGTACCGGGTTTCTCGGAGACCTCATTGCTTGGGAGGATGGGGGCTATGGGACGTCCCAGTCGGTTTTCTCCGGAAGTGCGCGAACGTGCCGTCCGGATGGTCGAGGAGTACCGGGAGGCCCACGCCTCAGAGTGGGCGGTGCTGCAGTCGGTGGCGCCGAAGCTCGGCTGCACGGCGGAGACGCTGCGGAAGTGGGTGCGGCAGGCGCAGCGTGATGCTGGGCATCGGCCGGGCCTGACGACGAGCGAGCGGGAGCGGTTGAAGGAGCTGAAGCGGGCGAATGAGATCCTGCGGAAAGCGTTCGCGTATTTCGCCCAGGCGGAGCGCGACCGCCGGAGGACGTCGCCACGATGGTCCAGTTCATCGCCGACCATCGCGCCGTGGTCGGGGTCGAGCCGATCTGCGCCGTGCTGCCGATCGCCCCGTCGACGGACTCATCGCCATCGGCACCAGCGGACACATCCGACGCGCCGGTCCGCACGGGCGCAGCGCGACGGTCAGCTCCGCGTCGAGATTCAGCGGGTCTATGACGCGCACCAGCAGGTCTACGGCCCCCGGAAAGTCTGGAAGCAGCTGCGACGGGACGGCGTCCGCGTGGCGCGCTGCACCGTGGCGCGCCTGATGCGCGCGATGGGCCTTGCCGGGGCCGTCCGGGGCCGGGCCTGGGTCACCACGACCCACGCCGGTGAGGGCGGTCGCCCGGTGGACCTCGTTGACCGCCGATTCGTGGCCACCCGTCCGAATCAGCTCTGGGTCTCCGATTTCACGTACGTCGCACCCTGGGGCGGCTTTGGCTACGTCGCGTTCGTCATCGACGTGTTTGCGCGACGCACTGTGGGCTGGCGGGTGTCGGCCTCCATGCGCACGGACTTTGTGCTGGATGCGGTGGAGCAGGCGATCTACGCCCGCCGGGGCGACGCCCTCACCGGCCTCGTACATCACAGTGATGCCGGGTCGCAATATCTCTCGATGCGGTACACGGATCGCCTCGTGGACGCCGGCATCGCGCCGTCGGTCGGCAGCCAAGGCGATGCCTATGACAATGCCCTCGCCGAATCGGTGATCGGCTTGTACAAGACGGAGGCGATTCGACGGAAGGGCCCGTGGCGCACCCTCGAGGCCGTGGAGTTCGCCACCTTGACGTGGGTGGACTGGTTCAACACACGACGACTGTTGGGGCCGCTCGGGGACATTCCACCAGCAGAGTTCGAGGCGCAGTACTATGAGCAGGCTGAGGTGGCCTGATTCAACGCATTCGGTCTCCGAGAAACCCGGTACGATTCATTGGCTTAACGCGTCCATTACTCGTAGCCGATAAAGGACTCCTCGAAACCTTGGCGCACCTGCAGCCATCCACATGGAATTTCACTGCAGGCTTGGAACACAAACAGGCAAAATCCTGGAGGGCGTCTACGTCGCCGACAGCGAGGCACAGCTTCGTCAGGAATTCAAAGGCAAGGGCCTCTGCGTCCTATTACTCGAGCGGTCTGGATCGCTCGGCTGGCTGGGTCTCTCCCTTCCGAAACGCCGTCGGCTCGGAACGCGAGAGTTTATCGTCTTCAACCAGGAACTTGCTGCGCTCCTCCGCGCCGGCATACCGCTGGTCCAGTCACTCAACATCCTTCGGCAGCGGACCGAAAACCCAACATTCAAATCGATGCTGAATGATGTGCACGAGCGGGTCAGAAGCGGCAGCGCGCTGTCTGAGGCGTTCGAGGCTCACGGACCGATGGTTCCAGGGGTGTACACCGCCTCGCTTATGGCTGGAGAGAAGAGCGGATCGCTCGACGGCGTGCTTCGCCGATATGTCACCTACGCAAGGATTATCAGCAGTATCAAACGGAAGACTGTGTCCGCACTAATCTATCCGGCCATCTTGTTGGTCCTGTCCCTATTGGTCGTAGCAATTATTGTGTTTCGGGTCGTGCCAGAGTTCGGCGAGTTCTATTCAGGCATTGGGGCAGATCTCCCATTTGCAACCAGAGCGATTATGTTAGCGTCCACGACGCTGCGTAGCTACTTCCCGCTCATTCTCTTCGGCCTGCTAGTGGTAAGCGTAGTGTTCTGGATCTGGTTAAAACAATCGGGCCGAAACGTATTCATCGACCAGCTCTTGTTGCGAGTCCCTGGCGTCGGTACCATTGCGGGCAAGCTCGCGACGTCGCAGCTCGCCCGCACACTGGCCACACTTTTGGGTGGTGGCGTTCCAATCGTCAGTGCGCTGGGCGTTGCCTCGCGTGCTGTTGGTAACCGCTACTTTACTCGCCAGCTCAGCAGCATCGCTCAGGACGTGCGTGAGGGGCAGGCGCTATCGGCGTCAATGTCGGCCAGGGAAATTTTTCCTCCCGTGGCCATCCAGATGATCGAAGTTGGGGAGTCGACCGGCGCCCTGCAAGATATGCTTAACAACGTGGCTGACTTCTTTGACGAGGAGATCGAGACAACGCTGGCGCGGTTTATGACGTTAATTGAGCCTGTGCTCCTACTCATCATAGGCATCGTTATCGCTGGCCTCCTCCTGGCGCTCTACATGCCCTTACTTCAGCTTGGGGCCGTCCTTCAATGATTCTTCAGTCAGGACGAACAACCTTATGGCTAACAACTCGCTGACCCACGCCGTGCAGACTATCCCCTCGACAGAGCCGACGCCAGATGGAGACCAGTCAAACGTCCATTCGACGACAAAGCCGTACGCGCCGCCAGACGAGACTGCCAATATCGACATGCAGATTGAGCACGCTAAACGGTTGGCGGCGCGCTACCGGCTCGAATACGTTGATGTTGGACGTTTCTATGTCGACCAGGACCTCTTCCGCTCGATTCCTGCCGACCTTATGCTGCGTTACGGCTTCGTCCCCTACCGACGAGACAAGCAGTCGCTCGTCATCGTCGTCTCCGATCCGACTGAGCTGCCGATGATCGACGAACTCTCACTGCTGCTTAACACTCCAATCACCGTGACCGTCGGGACGGCGTCGGCGATCCAGTCGATCCTTCAAAAGAGCGAAAGCTCTCAGCGCGTGCTTGACGAAGTGACCGAAAGCTTTCAACTACAGACACTACAGGGCGATAACCAAATCGAAGACAGCCTCACCGTCGAGCGGTTAACCAGTAATGCAAGTCCGGTCATCTGCCTGGTGGACGCGATGATCTACGCAGCTGTGCAGCGACGCGCAAGCGATATCCACGTCGAGACCCAGGACATGGCCGTGCACGTGAAGTATCGCATCGATGGGGTGCTCCAAGCAGCGATGCAGCCAATCGATAAACAGTTCCACAGCTCGGTGATCTCTCGCATCAAGGTGATGGCCGAGCTCGACATCGCTGAGAAGCGGGTCCCGCAGGATGGGCGATTTACGCTCAAAATGCCAGGGAAGGCAATTGATTTCCGCGTATCAATCATGCCGAGCGTCCACGGCGAGGACGCCGTCATCAGGATTCTTAACAAGGAATCGATCAGCGCGCAGTTTCGGGAACTTCGGCTCGACATACTCGGGTTTCCAGACGACGAACTCAAGCAATTCCGAAGGTATATCGCTGAGCCGTACGGCATGGTCCTCGTGACTGGGCCAACCGGCAGCGGCAAGACCACAACACTTTATGCCGCGGTGTCAGAGATCAAATCTCCTGAAGATAAGATCATCACCATCGAAGACCCGGTCGAGTACCAGATCAACGGCATCACTCAGATCCCTGTCAACGAACGCAAGGGGCTGACGTTCGCACGAGGGCTACGTTCTATCCTTCGACACGACCCGGACAAGATCATGGTGGGGGAGATCCGTGATCCTGAGACCGCACAGATTGCAATCCAGTCGGCCCTGACAGGCCACTTAGTGTTCACCACAGTGCATGCCAATAGCGTCGTCGACGTTCTTGGACGCTTCCTCAATATGGGAGTTGAACCGTATCAGTTTGTCTCTGCGCTGAACTGCGTTCTCGCGCAGCGCCTGGTCCGAACGATCTGCCAAGATTGCAAGCGACCAGAGCAGATTCCGGACACCACGTTACAGGAATCTGGGCTGGATCCGGCCATCACCAGCACCCACACCTTCTATGGGGGTGGCGGGTGTATCGAGTGCGGCGGGACAGGTTACAAGGGCCGAACTGCCATCTTCGAGCTGCTAGATCTGAGCGACAATATCCGTGAAATGATCCTCGACCGAAAGCCGACGTCAGAGATCAAGAACGCCGCGCGGCTGGAGGGCATGCGTTTTCTCCGCGAGTCAGCCGTAGAGCAGGTTCTCAGCGGGACTACGACCCTACGCGAGATAAATAAGGTCACTTTCGTCGAATGACTCCAAGCATGCCATGAGACGATTGAGTAATCTCCTGCGCACCCTATTTTCAACGTCCGGTCCAACAGTTGGCGTCGAGATTGCTAGCCGCCACGTCACCGCGGTTCAGTTGGCGTGGACTGGGCAGCACCCGGTGCTCATCGGCCGTGCGCGCACGGAGCTTCCAGACGGCGCGATCGTCCCCCACGTGAACGAGACGAATATCGTGGATCAGGGCGCCGTTGTCGCAGCTCTTCGACAGGTGTTCAGCCAGCTTCCGCGTCGCCCGTCACGAATCGCGGTGATCTTGCCGGACAGCGTCGCGAAAGTATCGCTCGTTCGGTTCGAAAAAGTTCCGGCCCACGCGGAAGATCTCGATCAACTCATCCGATGGCGGGTGAAAAAATCGGCGCCATTCCGGTTAGAAAACACGCAGATTTCCTACACACGGGGTGCCAAGACACCTGAAGGCAGCCAAGAGTTCGTCGTCGTCCTAATGCGACGAGACATTGTGGAAGCCTACGAACAAGCGTGTGCGGCAGTGGGGGCGCATGCCGGGCTAATTGATTTAGCGAGCTTCAATCTGATCAACGTCGCCGTTGCCGGTGGCGCCAGTGAGGACAACGATGACTGGCTCCTCGTGCACGCCGCAGTTGGATACAACACACTGGCAATCGTTCGTGGAAAAGATCTGATTTTCTTCCGTACCCGACCAACAGAAGGTGCCGTTAGCTTGGTTGATCTCGTGCATCAAACGGCAATGTATTGCCAAGATCGGCTCGAAAGTAACGGGTTTTCGAGAACCTTGCTTGCAGGCGACTCCGATCAGCCTAGCCTGCGTCTCACCCTGCAAGAGCGCCTTGGGTCACCGGTAGAGCCGATCTCCACGAGTATGATGGCACCTGTGAGCGACCGCACCGGAGCAAATCTAACAGTGCTCGACGAGCTCGCTTCGCCGATCGGGATCCTGCTCAGAAACGGAGTCTGGCAAGCGTAGGACCAAGAGACCGAGGCCGTGCTCACAACCAACCTTTCGACGCGTCCGTTCTACAACGAACGCGCAGTCCACCTAGTTCTGATTGTTCTGTGGGTGGTGGCGATGAGTATTCTCGCTGTCGGCGTTGCGCGCGTGGTTGATCTAGCACGGTCCCACACGGCGCTGACCGTCGAAGTCGAACGGGCCGAGCGTGAGGCGGCCGACCTCTCGACTCAAACGTTGGCTATCCACCGTGCCATCAACGACGCCGATCTTGAAGATCTCGCGAGTGCAACGCAAGAAGCGAACCATCTTATCGATCGGCGTATCTTTTCGTGGACGGAATTCTTCAATCGCATCGAACAGACGCTACCAGAGAATGTGATGTTGACGTCTGTCAGACCGAGCATCGAGGCTCCTGCGATCAACGTATCGGTCGGTGTCATCGGACGCCAGGTCGAGGACATTAACCATTTCATCGAGCAGCTCGAAGCGACCGAGGCATTCGCAGATATTTTGGCGCGCGAGGAGGAAATTACCCAGAATGGCATGTATCGAGCGCTTGTCAGAGGTCGCTACTTCCCCAGCGACAAACCCGTCCAACCTATGACTACATCCGACACGTCGCCTAGCTCATGAACTTCGCCAGGCGTGTTTTCGTCGAGAAACGGCTTCCGGTGACCATCGTGGTAGCTGCCATCGCTATCGATATAGGCCTGCACGTATTCGCTGTCTACCCATGGTCTGTGAAGGTGGCGAACGCCTCGAAGCGCGCCGAAACCGCTAGGTGCAACCTCGAAATCGCCAAACAGAACTTCGCTGAGGCTCGTATCACGATGAAGAGCAAGACACAAGCTGACGAGGAGCTTCAGAGGTTCTACGTCGACATCCTACCCCGTGATCTTGCCGGTGCTCGTGGTGTGACCTATCCGCGTCTCGCTGCGCTCGCGAGGCAAACTAACCTGCTCATAGAGCGGCGCAGTGCCGAACCAAGCAAGGACGAGGACAGCCACCTAGCACTCCTGCGGACTACCATGCTTCTACGAGGGCATTACGGTAACATCCGCCGCTTCATCTACGAGCTCGAGACCGCGCCAGAGTTCATCGTCATTGAGGAGGTCGTGCTGAGCGAGAGCGGGGAAGCGGACTCGACCTTAGTCCTAACACTGGGGGTCGCTACCTACTACCGAACGAAGTAATACCCCCTAGCCGCACCATAATTATTCAGCCCGGTCGAGATCGAGTGCCTACAAGATGGCAGCCACTAGACGATCAAATGGACCAGCTCTTAGTGCTACTCTGCGTGAGACGTAGACTATGATCGACTCGTCCGGAATGGCCAATCCGTTGGCTCGTGCTAGCGTTTCAAATCGGGTGAAGATTTTCGGTAGCTGGCACGGCTACTCGTTCGTCGAACTTCTCGTCGTGAGCACCATCGTGTTGATCTTGGCCTCGGCTATTGCACCGATCAGTAAGGTCATTATCCAACGTCAGCACGAAACGGAACTCCGTCGCGGACTACGTGAGATGCGCACGGCGATCGACCGCTACAAGGACGCCGTCGATCTGAGAGTTATCGGCGGAAACACCATCAAAGCCGGTAACGAGGGCTACCCGCCAAATCTTGAGACCCTAGTTGAGGGGGTCGAGATCCTTGATGACGCGACTGGGCGAAAGTTGAAATTCCTTCGCCGTATTCCAAGGGACCCGATGACCAAGGCCACTGGCTGGAGCCTACGATCATACCAAGACGAGCCAGGCTCAAAGACCTGGGGTGGAGGCAACGTCTACGACGTCTACTCCACATCGAACGGCATCGCCCTCGACGGGACTAGGTACCGCGATTGGTAACCCAACCGCGACGTGGATGGCCAAACGGCTGGACTCTGATCGAGCTGTTGATCGTGATCTCTCTAATCACCGTGCTGTCAACGATTGCTCTAGTCGGCTATCGGAGCGCCATCACTAGGTCACGCGAGGCCGTGCTCATGGAGGACCTCTTTCGGATGCGGGACACCATCGATCAATATTTTGCGGACCGCGGCAAGTATCCGGCTGCGCTTGACACACTCGTCAGTGACGGCTACCTGCGCGCTATCCCTAGTGACCCCTTCACGGGCTCGTCCAATACCTGGCAGACGATCCTCTCCGCCCCCGACCCTGCTAACCCGCTCTCACAGGGCGTCTACGACGTCAAGAGCGGCTATGAGGGTGCCGCGCTCAACGGAACCCTGTACGCCGATTGGTAGCATCGTCCTGACTCCATCTCCATGTGTCTACAAAGCCAGCGGCTGGCGAGCCACACCGCCGAGGGTGGCTTCGCCATGGCGGCGCTGCTGGTCGGCCTAGCGGGCATATATGTCGTGATGTCGATGGCGTTGCCAGTCTGGAGCCACGCCGCGAAGCGGGAGCGGGAAGCTGAGCTAATCTTTCGCGGCGAGCAGTACGCCCGTGCAATCGAGCTCTACCAGCGTAAGGCACCGGGAGCATTTCCCATTGAAATTGACACACTCATAGAGCAGCGTTTTCTTCGGCGCAAGTACAAAGACCCGATGACCGGAGACGGTGAATTCCAGCTCATTTACCAGGCCCAGGCCTCTCAAGGGCAGGGTGCGCCCGCAACAGCTAACGGGATGACCCAGCCTGCGGGTCCCCTGGACGAAACCTTCGGGGGAAACGTACAGGAAAGCACTCCACCGAGAACACCTGGCGACTTCAGGAATGGCATCACCGGTGTTGTGAGCAAGAGCACAGATACTTCAATTCGCCTCTATAACGGCCATGGCACCTACAACGAATGGACTTTTATTTATCTCCCCACGACCACTCGGCCTGACACGGGACGAACGGGGCAACGCCTCACGTCAGGTCAGCCCGGCCGGGGAGATATGGAGCAACCTGGTGAGGGACATTAGCCGGCTTTGTCGCTTTCAAACTCCTCCATCACCGCATCATGCAGTGCAGGCCGGACTTCCAGAATCGCATCGTTCGACCGAGAGGGGTAGACGCGATTAGTCAGGAGCAAGATGTAGGCCTCGGCGCGCGAATCGATCCAGAGCGAGGTGCCGGTGAAGCCGGTGTGACCGATCGAGGTGGCCGACATGTGCCTGCCGCACGACGAGGTTGGCACCATTGTGTCCCACCCGAGCGCGCGGGATGTACCAGCCACCGATGTCCGCGAAGTGAATATCTCAAACGTGGCCGGTTTCGCGAGCAAGTTCGCTCCACCATATGCCCACAATACGTCGCGAGCGAAGGCTCCTACCGCCATAGCCGTGCCAAAAAGTCCCGAGTGGCCAGCGACCCCGCCAAGCGCCCAAGCGTTCCCGTCGTGTACCTCTCCCACAAGTAACCGTCCACGCCGTGGATCGATCTCGGTGGGGGCCGTTCGGGCGCGCCAGCTCACCGGCGGTCGATAACGGAGCTCGCCCCACTTACGGCGCTCAACGAGCGCGTCGAACTGCGCGTCGAGCGCTAGACCGTTTACGTCTGAGACCTCCAGGATGAAGCCAAGGAGTATGAACCCGAGGTCGCTATACACCGATCGGCTTCGTGGCGCGTACTCCAATGGCATCGTACAGATCGAGTGCTCGAACTCTGAGCGGCCTCGGTGATCCAGAAAGTACGGGAGATGAGCGGTCAGTCCTGACGAATGAGCGAGCAGGTCGCGCACAGTCACTGACTCGCGGTCGGCTCCTCGCCAGTCGGCTAGCCATCGGCTGATCGGAGCATCAAGCTCGACGCGACCCTCATCAACTGCAGTCATCGCGAGCGTTGTCGTTGCTAGCACTTTTGTCAGCGACGCAAGGTCGAATACTGTCTCCGGTGTGGCAGCTAGTGCACCTGGCTCGTGGCTCAGACTGCCAAATGCGTGCCGCCAGAGGTAGCGCTTGCAACCCCCAACTTCGACGACTGCCGCCGCAAATGCGCCAGCCCGAACCGCATCTAACAACACGCTATTGGCGGCTTCAAACTTAGACACAAGGGTCTCTTCCTGCAACGGCCAACGGCTGATCCATCCGTCCAACCGTCCGGCCGTTCATACTAGACAGGATGCCGACACAAGCAGCGCCAGGCCGTCTCGTGGCCGTGCGCGTGCGCCAGCCTGACTGCTACGCCATCAGCACGCGTCGAGCGATTTACGGAGGCGAGACTCAATATCTTCGCCAACGGCCTCACGTACCGAGTTATCCGATCGCTTGAGCCTGGCTACAGCTCTGACGTGGGTATCGCCGGTCTTCTGCATCACGATCGCAGCTTTGACGTTCCAGTATGCGCTTCGTAGCAACTTGCCGGCTTCATCGTAATCCAAGCCCGTTACGATCGTGACGATCCGACGTGCCCGGTCGCGAGCCTTTTCGGATCCAGTTTTTACGTCGACCATAAGGTTTCCATAGGTTTTACCAATGTGAACCATCGAAATGGTCGTCAGCATGTTAAGCACCATCTTTGTAGCGGTCCCAGCCTTAAGACGAGTCGACCCGGCAACAACTTCTGGTCCGACGGCTGGCGAAATCACAACGTCAACAAAAAACTTAAGCTCGGTGCCAGGCCAGCAGGTCACAAAAATGATTTTCACGCCGCTGCGGCGGGCGCGGGTGAGTGCCCCGCGCACAAATTGAGTCATCCCGCTGGCCGAGATGCCAACCAGCACATCCTTCTTCGTCGGGCGAACACGTGCGACCGCACGCGCGCCGTCCTCGTAGTTATCCTCGGCGCCATCTTTAGAAGAAAAAAAAGCAGAGCGACCGCCAGCCATGATGGCTTGTATTAGTTCATTGGGTGTGCCGAATTCGGGTGGCATTTCTGCCGCCTCCAAAATCCCCAAGCGGCCGCTCGTGCCGGCCCCGACAAAGATCACCCGACCCCCCTTGCGGAGCGCCTCGGTCAATAAATCAGCGCCAAGTACTATCTTGGGCTTCTCTTGCTGTACGGCGGCGACTATTTTGCGATCCTCGTTGAGCATGAGACCAACGATCGCCTCAGTGGAAGCCTTGTCCATGGACAAGGTGGCAGGATTAATCGCCTCCGTCGGAAGGTCCTTCCACCTCGAGCTGGTCGGCATGGTAATGTGCGTGTGCTTCTAGACCGGACCTACACACCAGGCTAGATTCTCGTGCCAATGAATACAGGGCTGGTCGTTTGACTTCCCCAAGTAGCGATGTATATTATTCGATTGTTCTGAGCCTGAGAAATTGATATGTGCGCCCCGAGTGTAGCCACAACATATCGGATATCCACGCTACCGGCCTTGACCGGTCCCACCCGGTTGGGGACTGGTAGCGGGTGATGTAGCCAACGCGGAACAAGGATCGAGAAGGGCCATCATCCGAGACCGGGCGATGGCCCTTTTCTTTAAGAAAAGCCGAAGGTACCATCCAGAGGCTGCCAATATCGAGGTTCGCACGTGCTCACCGTGGCTCTTGTCGGTTTCGGTACGGTCGGACAGGCCGTCGGGCGAATCCTGTGTGAGGCTTCGCATCAGCGGCTCCACCTAACCCACATCTGCAACCGGAACATCGAGCGGAAGAAGGCCGACCGGATACCGGCCGATGTTATCTGGACTGACGACTTCAACGAAGTGGTGGCCTCCGATGTCGACGTTGTCGTTGAGCTAATCGGCGGCCTGAGCCAAGCCACCGAGTGGATTCGTCAGTCGCTGAAGGCCGGGAAATCGGTCGTCACGGCCAATAAGCAGGTCATGGCTCGACATGGCTCAACGCTGATGGCTCTTGCGCGACAGCAACACCGCTCCCTGCTTTTTGAAGCGGCGGTTGCCGGTGGCATCCCGGTCATCAGAGGCATTCGCGAAGGCCTGGCCGGCGACGACCTGCTTCGCATTCTCGGTATTTTAAACGGTACGTGCAATTACATTCTCACCAGCATGGAAGCAACGAAGGTTGCATTTTCTGACGCACTGGCAGAAGCCCAGAAGCGTGGTTACGCTGAGGTAGACTCAACGGCCGACGTCGACGGGTTCGACGCGCAAGCCAAGCTGGCAATTTTGTCCACAGTCGGCCTGCGGCGCGAGATCGAGATGCATCAGATCCCAACACGCTCGATCAGGGCCATCGAACCGATCGACTTTATCTATGCGAAACGCCTTGGGTGCACGATCCGCCAAGTCTCCAGTGCAGAGCTAGTCCAGTCTGACAACCGCCGGGTGCTTGCGTCAGTGCAACCTACTCTCGTGCCCTTATCATCCACACTGGCACGAGTCGAGGGTAGCCAGAATGTTGTCGTTGTCGAAGGAGTCTACGGAGGCGAGACCGCATTCTCCGGCTCTGGAGCCGGAGGCAATTCGACCGCGGTGGCGGTCGTGTCTGACCTGGAATCGATTGCCCGTGGTGTCGACGACGTGACCGTTACGTGGCAAGCAATTGAACCGGCCGACAGCGTGGACCGAGACTTCACCGCGCCCCACTACGTCAGGTTCATTGTTGCTGACCGGCCAGGGATCATCGCTGCCTTGGCCGATGCATTCTCGCGTCACGGCGCCAACGTCGATGCCGTGCTGCAGGAGCCTGGTTGGTCGAAGGCCGAATTGCCGTTCGTCGTCACCCTCGAGGCCTGCAGCGCAGCAGCGGCGACCAAGGCGCTAGACGAAATTAAATCGTTCGACTTCCACGCTCGTCCACCATTATGGATGCCGATCCTAACGCAAGGCAAACGTCCTCTATGAACTACCTCACGGGTCTACAGTGTACGCTGTGCAAGACCCCGTTTCCGACGGAAGCTCTCTACGTGTGCGACCGCTGCCTGGGACCGCTCGAGGTGACATATGACCGTGATGCCATCCGGAAGACACTAACCCGAGAGTTGATCGCGTCACGTCCCCCAAACCTCTGGCGATATCGTGAACTCCTGCCGATTGAGGGGGATCCGCTCACCGGCCTGGAGTCCGGCTACACGCCGCTCGTCCGCGCCGACCGCCTTGCGCGTGAGCTTGGCCTGCGCGAGCTCTACCTTAAGGATGACTCCGTCAATCATCCGACGCTATCCTACAAGGATCGGGTGGTCCCAGTAGCAGCAACCCGAGCCATTGAGCTTGGCTTTAAGGTGTTGGGCTGCGCATCAACTGGCAACTTGGCCAACAGCGTGGCCGCCCATGCCGCGCGTCTCGGGCTCGAGTGCTACGTCTTTATTCCCCAAACCCTCGAACCAGGCAAGATCCTAGGCTGCGCGATCTCTGGGCCCCACGTAGTGGCGATCGATGGCACCTATGATGACGTCAATCGCTTGTGCACGCAGGTTGGCGACCGCCACGGGTGGGGATTCGCCAATATAAACTTACGCAGCTACTATGCTGAGGGAGCAAAGACCTGTGGGTTTGAGATCGTCGAGCAACTCGGCTGGAAGTTTCCTCGTCATGTCGTCGTACCGGTCGCCGGCGGCACGTTGCTGCCTCGCATCGAGCGCGGCTTTCTGGAGCTGCGAGACGCCGGCCTAGTCGATGGGGAACTGCCACGGATTCACGCAGCACAAGCCGCTGGCTGCGCCCCGATCATCCATGCGCTCGAGAACGAGCTTGAGCACCCAGAACCCGTTAAACCGAACACGATCGCAAAATCGATCGCTATCGGTAACCCGGCCGACGGGCTTCAAGTCCTGAAGACCGTTCGTAACACGGGCGGCTGGGGGGCTATGGCAAATGATAGGGAAATCCTCGAAGCGATCCACCTGCTGGGACAGGCCGAGGGTATCTTTACGGAGCCGGCCGGTGGAACGACCCTCGCGTCAGCGATCAAGTTGATCCAAAGCGACGTTATTGCAAAAGACGAATCCATTGTCATCTGCGTAACTGGCAACGGATATAAAACTGCTGAAATCATGGCGGCAACCGTTCCGAAGCCAATCACCCTTGGCCGAACACTTAACGAGTTCGAGGCCTTCATCGCCGGGCGCCAGCCTAATTAGCACGTGGGTGACACATATCTATGAACCAGCCTTGGCTCAGCGAAATCGTCGAAGCTGAAGGGCACCTGATCGACTCGCAGTTGCTCAACGTAATTTTTGACAAGGTTATCGAGCGGCACGCGAAGTTTGAGGTGCTGCGTTTCGATATCGGACGGACTAACGACGAGTTTTCACACCTTACGCTCAAGATTACGGCATCGGACCGCACTGTCTTACGCCACTTGCTCGAGGACTTGATGCCGCTCGGCTGTCACCAGCCGCCAAAGGGCGACGCCGAGCTGAGCCAGGCTGAGGAATCTGGTTGCGTGCCAGACGATTTCTATTCCACAACTAACCATCGCACTTATGTGCGTCACGACGGACGCTGGTTGGAAGTCGCCGGGCAACGAATGGACGCGGTCATCGTCATCGAGAAGAAGCTTGCAACTTGTCGGAAACTACGCGACGTACGGCGAGGCGACTTAGTGGTATGTGGGGTCGATGGAATCCGCGTATCACCAGAATTTCTCGAGCGCGATCGACTCGGCTTTGCATTTATGACCAATAACGTATCGACGGAACGCCGGGTCGAAGTAAGCGTGGCTAAGATCCTTGCGATGATGCAAATGGTCAAACGTGAGGGTGGGCGTGTCGCGTTCGTTGCCGGACCTGTGGTGGTTCACAGCGGCGGCGTCCAGCACCTTGCCGAACTCATCCGTCGCGGCTACGTGGACCTACTGCTCGCCGGCAATGCGCTGGCCGTGCATGATGTCGAGTATGCATTGTTTGGCACCTCACTGGGGGTAGACCTCGAGGCTGGCGTCGCGGTGGAAGAGGGACATCGAAATCACATGCGTGCGATTAACGTGATTAATCGTGCCGGCGGCCTCCGAGCAGCGGTCGAGCAGGGCGTGCTCAGGTCCGGAATCATGTACGAGGCCATCACACATGGTGTCGATTACGTACTCGCAGGAAGCATCCGCGACGACGGGCCTCTACCGGACACCATTATGGACCTGATTGCGGCCCAGGACCGATACGCTGAAGCACTTCAGGGTGCCACGATGGTTGTCATGCTATCAACGATGCTTCATAGCATCGGTGTCGGTAATATGTTGCCCTCAAGTGTTAGGGTGGTGTGCGTTGATATCAATCCGGCAGTCATCACAAAGCTCTCAGATCGCGGTTCCTCGCATGCGGTTGGGATCGTCACGGACGTCGGGCTCCTCCTGCATCAGTTAACCACCCAGCTCAAGGCATCTGAAGAAGCCTCGACGAGGTCCGTCTTAGGAGGCGTGGTATCTTCGGATACGGGGTGAGCACAAATGACCGGGCAGCATGCGTCCTCTCCCATCGTAGTTAAAAAATTCGGTGGCTCGTCGATAGCCACTCTTGATCGAATTTGCGCCATTGCCGATCGTGTGGCGCGGTCACTCCCAGACAACCCACGCCTCGTCACCGTGCTATCGGCCATGGGCAAGACAACCGACCAACTTATATCGTTAGCTCACGCAGTTACCAGCCGTCCGCAAGGCCGCGAGATGGACCTCCTGCTAGCTACCGGCGAACAGGTCTCAGTCTCGCTACTAGGGCTTGCTCTTCAGGATAAGGGAATTCCAGCGATCTCCTTGACCGCTGCACAGTGTGGGCTCAGAACCGATAGCGCGTTTAACATTGCCCGCATTCAGTCGATCGACACGAAGCGTATCCTCGACGAACTCGATGATGGCCGTGTCGTCATCATCACTGGCTTTCAGGGTGTCACCGATGACCACGAGGTCACAACGCTTGGGCGCGGCGGGAGTGATATTACCGCCGCTGCGGTCGCGGCAGCCCTTGGTGCCAGCGTCTGTGAAATCTATACCGACGTCGATGGTGTCCTGTCCGCCGATCCGGCGGTGGTGCCAAACACCAGGCGGTGGCCGACCCTCCGTTATGAAGAAGCAATCGAGATGGCATCGAGCGGCGCCAAGGTGATCCATCCGCGCGCAGCCGAAGTGTGCCTAGCCCACGACATTCCAATCCACGTGCGGTCGAGCTTTCACATGATGACAGGCACCTGGATCCGCGGAGGCGAAGACATGACGATGGAACAAGCTGCAGTTGTTGGGGTGAGTAGTCACAAAAAAATCGTTAAGGTCACGCTCCTTGAAGTGCCAGATCGCCCGGGGATGGCGGCGCGAGTGTTCAAGGATCTCGCGGCTGATAACATTAATGTCCGCCTGATCATCCAGAGCGCAAGCTCAGAAGGCCGCGGCCAGATTACCTTCGTCCTAGATGAAGAATACGCCGACGGCGCCGTGCGATTACTCGACCACTGGAAAGCGGAGGGAGTTGCCAGCGAGGGTATTGTCGAACGTAACGTTGCCAACATCTCAATTGTTGGGTCGCGGCTGGCCTCCATGCCAGGGCTGGCGGCCCGCATGTTCGAAGTCCTCGCACGCGAAGGAATCAATATCGACTGCATCAGTTCATCCGAGATGAAAATAGCCTGCGTCATCACGGCTGAACACGTCGACCGGGCCGTACGTGCCGTTCACGACGAGTTCTTCCCTCAAAGCGATACCGTCGCCGCCTCGGGGACGAGGTGATGCCACAGCGCCTCGACGTCGGCATCCTCGGCGCCACCGGAATAGTGGGGCAGGAGTTCATAGCTGAACTCGCTAGCCACCCATGGTTTGACGTCACATGGGTAGCTGCGAGCGAACGATCGGCTGGCCGCCGGTACTCCGATGCCACACCGTGGCGACTCCCTACGCCACGGCCAGATGATGCCGCCGACCTAGTCGTGAGGCCGTGTACGCCGGATGAAGGGCCTAGACTCGTTTTTTCCGGTCTTGATGCCTCTGTGGCGGGTGAGGTCGAACCTGCGTTCGCAGCTGCTGGGCACATAGTGATTAGCAACGCCCGTAACCACCGCATGGAACCAGACGTTCCGCTCCTAGTTCCGGAGATCAACCCAGATCATCTGCATCTGCTCACGCAACAGGTGAAAGGGCGTGGGTGGCCGGGTCGGATCGTGACCAACCCGAACTGTTCGGTTGTCGTGTTGGCAATGGCACTCGCGCCGCTGCGTCAATTTGGACTTTGTTCGGTGACAGTCACAACGCTGCAGGCGGTCTCCGGTGCAGGGTATCCTGGCGTGGCATCGCTCGACATCGTCGGAAACGTGATTCCCTTCATTAACGGCGAAGAAGAAAAAATCGAGACGGAGACTAAGAAAATCCTCGGTTGTCTCAAGGGGAACGTGGTGGAGCCGCATCCAGTAGTCGTGAGCGCCCAGACCACCAGGGTTCCAGTCGTCAACGGCCACACGGAAATGGTGTCGGTTGGATTCGATACGTCACCGGCGGTGGATGATATCAGAGAGGCCTTCCGGACCTTTTCGGGACGACCCCAAGCTGAGCAGTTACCGAGTGCGCCCCCTCACCCGATCGTCTACCTGGATGATCCGGCGCGTCCGCAGCCCCGCCTCGACGCCGACCGAGATGGGGGGATGACCGTAACGGTCGGGCGACTCAGACGCTGTCCGGTCCTCGACTACAAGGTCGTCGTACTTGGGCACAACACGATTCGCGGCGCCGTCGGTGCAGCGCTGCTCAACGCCGAGCTAATGCGCGTCGACGGGCTACTGGACCAATAGCTTGCCGTAATCCCCAAAGCTAGACTCAATTAGCCGCTGTCCCGCCAAGCGTAAAATCGATAAGAAAGCGCATGGGCGCGGTTGTGTCAGCGCTAATAAGCGAGCTACCAGGCAGATCGCCAGCACCTGGTTTCAGCCGCGCCATTACTTCAACCTGACTACCCTGCGGTAGGCTCACCGCAGATTCAAACCAATAGCGGGTAAGCCACTGGGGATCCGGCTCTCGGAGAAACAGCATCGGGACACGAGACCCGTCTGGCTTGACAGCCACAACCTGGACGTCAAACGCTTCGATCCTAACCTCAGGGAGCAACGCAAGGAAGTTAACTTCTTCATCGACCGTGTACGTGAACGATACTTCGCGGCCGCTTAGCACGGACGGGGACTCAACGAGCATCGTCTTAATCGCAGCGGCGGTACCTTTAGCAAAGTAGAATCCGACGCGAGTCTGGTCACTGAACGCTTGGCCTTCCGTAATCCAGGTCTTCTTGTAGTGAATACGAATAACCATATCGGCACCAGCCGGCAATAGGTAACCCGCCCCTCCCTCTGTCTGAACAGGCTGCTGTCCCGGTAGCCAAAGTGCCACCGGTGCCACGTTCGGAAAGCCCTGGCCATCCGCAGCGGCAAACCCCAAACCGGCATCTGCGCCATCGAGGGCTTGAGCGGTGCCCGTTGCGTCAACGTAGATCGCGACTCCACGTACCACAGGCCGGGCATCTGCCTGAAAATCGACCGCCGTGATCCAGCGATCCTCATTGGTCCCCGTGGGAATGACAAAATAGCGAACGGTCTCGCTCGTCCCGGCGTCCAACTCGAACGGCTCTGGCACTTCCACGATCAGCGCCGGCTCACCAAGGCTCCAGCCAA
Organism: Vicinamibacterales bacterium; assembly: GCA_965197375.1. Classification (GTDB taxonomy): domain Bacteria; phylum Acidobacteriota; class Vicinamibacteria; order Vicinamibacterales; family UBA8438; genus CBDAMZ01. Next base: position 28,857 of record CBDAMZ010000004.1, on the reverse strand, counting down.
TTTCCGGCTCGACCGGATCAAGCTCCACGTCCCGAGGACCCTGCGGGTAACCTCCACTGGACCACTCCAGAATCATGTCCATCTCGTGCGGTGCTAGCGAGTGGCCGTTCTTAAAGTCGCCGAACCCGTCCTCGGCCTGCCAGGGTGGCATCCGCAGACCTAGGACTTCCTCCCGAATAGATTGCGACCAGGGATATGCCTCCTGATAGGACACCAACGACATAGGTGCGACACCGTCCTCGAGATGACAGCTTCCGCAGTTATCTCGTAGGATCGGAAATAAGTGCTCGTTGTAATTCCACCGTGAGGCAATGGGCGCATGGCCTCGGACCGTCGAGCCAGCAATGACTGCGCTTACTAGGACTAACGCCACAAGCCACCAACTATATCGTTGCATTTTCTACCTCAACACTTCGTCTGCCTCAAAAACTAGACGGCACGAGAAGCACTAGGCAAAGAAGAGACGTTTAATGTCATACGAACCTCGTCACCTAATGTAATGTCTGGGACCAAGCGTCCACTAGGGCACCGTTTCACCGTCGTAGACCCGGAAAATTTCGCCAACCGCCGCCTCAAAGATCTCGTACGCGTCATTGACCTGCTGCTTATTTCCGAGGTCACCGTACCAGTCGAGCAGCCACGCTGCTCTCACGAGGCTCCTAATTGCGATCCGAACATCGTTGCGACTACGTAACGACAAATTTTCAGCGCGCTCATGCAGAGCGAGTGCTAGCTCCTTAGCCTGAAGCGCCGGTATGAAGATTTCCGTGAACCCGCCGCGTGTAATAAGTTCTTGAATCTCTCGATCGCGAGTCTCGATCCCGCCCACGATGTCGCTTGTCAGTTCAGGAATCCGCGGCCTGATGCGTTCTGTTAGCGGCACCGATTCGGGCGGTGCGCTCCCAATGAGGCTACCTAATGATGCCGCCACACCAGCGTCATCATCCGAATACTCGGCGAAAATAAAATCAAACCTCTCCGCAGGGAAATCCTCAACGAACAGAATCTTAGCCGTGAACTCTGCTGGGGCCTGGATCTCGCCGACTTTAGCCTCGAGATAAGCACCATCAGGCGAGGGGAGTAGCGGGAATGCCACGACTTCGAGGAACTCGTCGGTCTCCTCGTCGTACTCCTCTTCAAGCACGGCGCGCCCCGCCCAGAAAGTAATGTCGACCGGCTCTCGATAGTTGTCAGTAGCATAGACCCGAAACACGCCCGGCTCCGGGTAGACACCCTCGATGTGGTGGAAACTGTCTGGTGCCATGAAGACGATCCCGTTGTGTCGCGGCGAGTGATCCATGTGGGCGCCAGGAGCCGCATCAACGAATCCACACGTGAGCATCGTCGAACCGTAGTACGGGTTTCGGACTGGACCGTCTAGTTGCACCCAGTTAGAACCTCCGTCGTACATCGGACAGTACGCCCGTGCGTACCCCAGCGGCAGATCCATCGCAGCCAGGAACTCAGATAGTGGTTTAAACTGCGCGCGCATTGTTTCGATATCGTCGGCCCTGGCGGCCGCTTGCACAAGAAATCTAGTTGAGCTGCCAGCCGCCTTTGTTAAGCGCTCCAACGCGGCTTTCGCGTCATTAAAGTTATCCGCCGCCAGCGCCTGCTGGGCCACCACATATTGCGAGAGCTGCGTCTCCAGATCCACGGCGCCGGTAGACAGCACCTCCGCCTGAAATGTCGCTTCTGCCCCTGGGATCTCAAGCGTTGTCCGCGTTGCGCAGCTAGACACAACCAGGCTGAGCGCGCTGCAGAACACAGCGTACAGTCTCAACCGTCTAACCATTGGCATACCCCTACTGAACGAGCAATCCGTCAAACCCATCGGGCAGGCAAGCCAGTATAACGGCGGAAAGTATACAACCTTGAGGGAACACCACGCAATCAAGCTGCCGCTATGCAACTTATTGCTATGATTGTATCGGTGGTCCATCTTCATTCATTCTCGCGGGCCAACGCCGAGCTTGCCGACACCTATCTGAACGAGCTGCGCGTCTCGCGTCGCCTCGCCGAAAACACAGTGCAAAGCTATGCGCGCGACCTCACCGAGCTTTCGCGGTTCGCCGATGTTAGCCGCAGGCATGTCACTCGCCTGACTCGGCATGAATTAGAGGCGTTCGTCCGCGAGCGGATGAGATTGGAGTACTCGCCACGATCGGTGGCTCGCATGGTCTCATGTGTGCGCGGCTTCTACCGCTTTCTCGTAGTAGACGGACATACAGCAGTTAACCCAGCGGACGAGCTGCAGGCCCCGCGCTCGTGGCCCGCACTGCCGAAGTTCTTGTCGCTCCCTGAAGTCGAGCGTCTTATTCACCAGCCAGACACGGCAACCCCAATCGGTGTCCGCGACCGTGCGCTCATCGAGCTGCTGTACGCCACCGGTATGCGGGTATCGGAGCTCGTATCGCTCAAACCGATAGATTTGCACTTAAAGGCCGGCTACCTGGCCTGTGCGGGAAAGGGAGGAAAGGAACGATTAGTCCCGATCGGCAGCGCAGCTGTCGAGTGGGTACGACGCTACGTTTCCACCACGCGCCCGAGACTGCTGGCGGGACGCGTGTCGCCCTGGCTCTTCGTCAATGCACGCGGTGGTGTGGGACTGAGTCGGGTTGGATTTTGGAAGATCCTTAAGAAGTACGCAGTGCAGGCCGGACTTCCGCGCGATTTAAGCCCGCATGTTCTGCGTCACTCATTCGCGACGCACCTGCTCGACCGGGGTGCTGACTTGCGCTCCATCCAAACACTTCTCGGTCACTCAGATCTCTCGACTACACAGATCTACACCCACATCCTTGAGACACGGCTGAAGGCAGTGTATGACCAGTTCCATCCACGGCCGTAATTGACCGGTTTGTACGACCTTTGCTATGGTTGGCGGGCTTTACATGTTGCGTCTATCTGACTGAGCGGTCGTCGGCGCGGGAAGCAGTCGGCTTACCGCCACGGCGTCCCAAGCGGCACACACACCCTAAGGAGCTTTATTCCCATGCGCCGGACAGGCCGTTACCTCTTCACGTCCGAATCGGTCACAGAGGGGCATCCAGATAAGATCGCTGATCAGGTGTCAGATGCCGTCCTCGATGCCATTCTGGAGCAGGACCCTATGGGACGCGTCGCTTGCGAGACGCTTCTAACAACCGGGTTGATCGTGCTGGCTGGGGAGATCACGACCACCTGTACGGCGGATTTCAGAGACGTGGCGCGCTCGGCAGTCCGCGAGGTGGGGTACACGCGCGCAAAGTACGGGTTCGACGCCGACACCTGCGCGGTCCTCTCGGCACTTCAAGGCCAATCGCCAGACATCGCGATGGGGGTCGACTCAGGCGGTGCCGGTGACCAGGGCCTGATGTTCGGCTACGCGTGCTCAGAGACCGAGGAACTGATGCCGCTCCCGATCATGATGTGCCATCGTCTCGTGCGGGCGCTGTCCGACGCGCGGCGCAACGGCCAGATCAGTTATCTGCGCCCAGACGGAAAATCTCAGGTTACCGTGGAGTACGAAGGGGATCAGCCGAAACGTATCGACGCGGTGGTTGTGTCGACCCAGCACAGCAACGAGGTGTCGACCGGCCAGATTCGCCACGACATCAGCGAGCAAATTATTCGCGCGGTTGTTCCGGGTCATATGCTCGACGACCAGACAAAAATCTTCGTTAATCCAACAGGCCGATTCGTTACCGGTGGCCCCCAGGGGGATTCCGGCGTTACAGGGCGCAAGATCATTGTTGACACCTACGGAGGTATGGCGCCACACGGCGGCGGCGCGTTCTCCGGCAAGGACCCAACGAAAGTTGACCGCTCCGCCTCGTACATGGCCCGCTACATCGCCAAGAACTGTGTCGCTGCCGGCCTAGCCAACCGTGTGCAGGTCCAACTGGCGTACGCGATCGGCGTTGCCGATCCGGTTTCCGTGCTAGTCGAGACGTTCGACACCGGCAAGGTCGCAGAGAACCTAATCAGCAGGCTGGTGCGTGAGCAGTTCTACCTAACTCCGAAAGGCATCATTGAGACGCTCGATCTGCGTCGCCCGATCTACCGCAAGACCGCAGCGTTTGGCCACTTCGGGCGCTGCGAGCCGGACTTCACGTGGGAACGCACAGACAAGGCCGACGCGCTTCGGTTAGCGGCCGGCCTCTAGAGTCCTAACCAGCCGCTTATTTACGCACGGTCACCGTCACTCGCCGCGTCGCCGCAAACCTTAAACCTTTCCAAGATACTAAGTCCGGACCGTGAGAAGGAGATAAGTGGCGGAGGCCCCAAAGAGCAGGTTAGGAGCCCAGGCCGCCATGGTCGGAGCCAACAGTCCGGAACTTCCGATAGCCCCAAACGCGCTCATTACCACCCAGTAAACGAACGCCAGCGAGATACCCACACCCACGCCGTATAACGCCCCTCTGGGACCTGTTGTCACAGCGAACGGAATGGCGATCAACGTGAGGATGAGCGTCACGAAGGGGAACGAAATCTTGCGGTGAAGGGCCACCAGGAGACTCACGACATCGAAACCGCTGGCACGTAGATCCTCAATATATGCTTCCAACTCCCGGAAGTTCATCAGCTCTGCATCCGGTCGTTCGGTTTTGAAGTACTCGGGCGGTTCAAGGTCCATTAGTTTCCGTGTGGTCGCCGCGTCGTACGGTAGGGATGGGCCATCCAATGAGCTAAATTTTCTCACCCACACATCTTGCCCCTCCCAGACATCCGAGAAAGTGACGCGGGCCGCAAATGTCCGTTCACTGAGTTGCCACGGCCGGCCCTCGAACTCGTAGACCGACAAGCTCGTAAGTTCGTCGCTATCCGGATCGAAATAGAGGTAGTGGTAGATGGCACTATCCCCGCTAACGATCCACTTGCGGTTGAACACGTCGAACGTCTGCGGCGAGCCGCTCCGAATTTGGTGGTTGAGTGCTTCCGCCCGCCGGTTCGACCTGGCCAACACGCTCTCGCTAAGTCCAAACAAACACGTGCCCCAGACAAGACTAAACAGAAGGATCGGCACGACGGCCCGGTAGAGACTAATACCGCACGCCTTCATCACGGTGAGCTCACTAGTCTTGGCTAACAAACCGACGGCAACCAACGTCCCCACGAGTGCTGACATGGGAAGCACGTAGTAGGCATACTGGGGGGCCGCGTACCAGAAATACTCGAGTAGCATCCAGCCGGTTGTTTCGTCTCTAAAAAGTTCGTCGGAAAGATCGATAAAAGTGGCGATGTAAAAGATCCCCAGCATCCCCACAAAGGCAACTGCGACCCACCGCAGGTACAGTTTCGCCACATACCAATCAAGGATGTTCAGGGTCCCCAGGCCTACCCTTGGCACGGTAACGATCGATGGGGTGGTGCCGACAGACTTCGGGCTTGGGATGGAACGTGCCGTGTGGCGCGTCAGGAAGGGGAGTGCCACCCGGCGCTCAACCGAGCGAGACCGCCAAAGCACAAGCGCCGCGCCGGCCAGTCCCAGCACGACATTCGGCAACCACATAGCCACATGTGCTGACATCAAGGCGCTATTAGCCAGTGCCTCGCCCATGTACATGATGACGTAATAGGTAAAAATCACCGTAATGGCCAGGGCGAAACTTGCAAGCTTGCCGTCCTTCCGGCTCGTCACACCCAGACCCAGCCCGATCAACGTGAAAACGAGACAGGCGACCGGGATGGAGAACTTACGGTGTACCTCCATAATTGGTCGGTGAGGCGACAAGCCGAGCTCGCGCATCCGCACAGCTTCGGATCGAAGCTGCTGAATAGTCAACTCTGGATACCCGCGTTGCGGGCCCGTGCGTGGGAAGACTGATTGCGGATCGAGGCTGATCACCAATTCGTCGAAGCTATGAAGTTCATATGAACCTGGCTCAACCCGATCCACCCTGTGGCCGGTCCCGTTTTGCAGCACAATGTCAACCAGCCGTCGGTCCCGGTCGAGCACAACGTGCCCGTACTGAGCAACGTAGATGTCAGGCTGCTCCGATCCTCGCATGTCCGCTAAGAAGACGTCCGACCAACCATTTCCCGTTATCGACACCTCCCGCACGTACAGCACCACATTGGGGAAGTCCTCATAGAAAATGCGCGGCTTGACCTCACCCTCAGCCCGACTCGCCACAGTGCGGTACGTGATTTCTCGAAACGCTTGGTTCGCATCGGGTAGCGCGATCACAAGGACATAGCAGGTCGCCAAACCCGCGGCGATGGCCAGCAGCATTAAGGGGTACAGCATCCGGTAGATGCTTACGCCGCACGCCTGCAACGCCACGGTTTCTCGGTCGCTGGACATCCGCCCGAGCCCCATTAACACACCGATCAACAACGCCATCGGGATCGTAAGCCCGAGAGCCTGAGGAACGAGCGTTGCCATAATGCGGGCGACCGTTACTCCGTCCACGCCTTTCGCAATCAGATCCTCCGCCACATCCATGATCGGAGGAAGCATGAGAATAAACGTAAACACCAACAAGCCGAGTAGGAACGCTGGGGTAACTTCGCGTAGGATGTAGCGGTCAGTAGTGCGAAGCATGGCAGCTGACTCTCCCGCCGTATTCGGTTGGCTCCTTAGGATAGTAGCACCTCAGTTGAAGCCACCGAGGCGCACCCGCCCCTTATTTTGAGGCCACTTAGACGTACCAGGCTCTCCGCTTACGCTAAAGCCTAGACCGGCCTAGCTAGCCTCTTTGGGTCCAATAATATATATTATGTTAACTTATGGATCTCTGTGATCGCGAAAGCCACTTAGCGCGAGCGCAAATCGCTGAGAATAGTCTCCAACGCCTCAATTAGCTCGTCACGGGCGACCTGTGCTCTGCGAAATGCAAGACGCACATTGAACGCCTTGTTCGGAGATGAGTACGCGAACACGAACCCCCTCGAACGCCCTGCCGTTGGTTTTTTCTTCAAAGCTGTGAGCTGCCGCGCCTTCGCACGTGTCGGCCCGCCCTCTCTGGTGATCTGTTCGACGAAGGCGATCATCTTTGCTGGTGCAGATTGCCTAGCCACCTCGAGCAGTAACGACTTCGTTGCAATGTTGGCCAGCCCACATAGGCGCTTGACTTCCTCAGGCATTGAATTGAGACTCAACGATTCTGTGATCGAGGTGCGCGATTTACCGAGCCGACGGGCAAGTTCTTCATGGGTGCAGGCCCCTTCTTCTGCCAGAGACTGGATCGCAGCGGCTTCCTCAAACGGGGTGAGGTCCTTCCGCTGAATGTTTTCGATCAGAGCAAGCTCGATCACTTCAGACTCGTCTACTTCACGAATGATAACCGGCACTTCTTGGACACCGACTTGGACGGCCGCCTGGTACCGGCGCTCACCGGCGATAATCTGGAAACGCCCCCGCCGCTGGCGGACGATAAGCGGCTCAATGATACCTTTCTCGGAAATCGACGCCATCAACTCCGACAGATCACCCATAACTTGCCGCGGCTGATCGGGATTCGGGTCCAGCTGTGCAATGGGCACCATGCGACCAACAGGAGCCCCAGATGAGGCAGCCAGCGCCTCAACGTAGTGGGAGTCGTGGCGCATCCGGACTGCTTGAGGGAGGCCTCGCTTAGGCACGATCCAACACCTCCTCGCAAAGACTATAGTAATCAGCCGCACCGCTCGAGTCTGGGGCGAAGCCGAAAATCGATTCCCGATAGGCTGGACTTTCCTCGAGCCGCACGTTCTTGGAGATAACCGTCTTAAAAACCTTAGTGCCAAACACTTTGTGGATTTGTACTTGGATATCGCGTGCGAGCGATGTTCGCTTATCGTGCATCGTGACGAGTACACCAAGAATCTGGAGCCCCGGGTTAGCACGCGCGCGAACCTTCTCAATCGTCTCGAGCAAATCGTCCGTGCCTTCCAGAGCAAAGTACGACGACTGGATTGGGATCAGCAAATGAGTAGCAGCAACTAAAGCATTGACGGTCAACAGTCCTAGCGTTGGCGGGCAGTCAATGACGACATAGGGGAACCGTTTGCTCAACGGCCCGATCAATTCCTTAAGACGGAAATGCGCATCGAGTTCCGTTGTGAGGCGGGCCTCAAGCTTGGCGAGAGAGATGTGCGATGGCGCGACCCAAAGATCAGTCTGCGTCGACTCGGCGATGACCTCCTCGAGCGCGCAGTCGCCATCCGCAAGCGCATCGTAGACGCTACGAGTAAGGTCAGTGCGGTCGATATACGAGAGAGTGCTGTTAGCTTGCGGGTCGAGATCGATCAGCAGCGTAGGTTTTCCACGAAGCGCGAGAGCCGCCGCAAGATTGATCGCTGTCGTGGTCTTCCCCACGCCACCTTTCTGGTTGGCAATGGCGACGACCATCAGCAGCAAAACCTTCGCACGGCAGCAGTAGAAGAACGTGAAACCGAATGGCGGCTATTCTAGAGAGGGGGTTGGAAACTGTCAAGCAACTTAGGCCGGAAATAAACAGCGCTTCCAAACCGTCCCCACAACAAGTTGCAAAAAATAGAGTTGGGTGGATTGTCTGCCGGCCGACAACGGATCACATCTTGTACTTGCCGAGGTCTTCAGGGCCGAGACTCTCAAGCCATTTACTGAGCCGTTCCTTATCCGCCTTGTCTGGCGAGAAATCGAGATTCTTAGCGTTCTCAATCACGACCTCCTCGGCATAGATAGGCACACGGACACGAAGCGCTAAGGCGATGGCATCACTTGAACGGGAGTCAACAGCGACGAGCTCACCAGAAACGCGAATGCATACAAGCGCGTAAAACGTGTTCTCCTTGAGATCAGAAATGACAACCTTTTCAACCGTCCCTTTTAAATCCTGAATGACATTCCTGAGCAGGTCATGCGTCATTGGCCGCGGAGTCGTGATGTTTTCGATCTGCAGCGCGATGGCATTAGCTTCGAAAATTCCAACCCAAATCGGGAGGACCCTCTTGCCAGCGGCATCACGAAGGATGACGATCGGCATGTTAGTTATTGGGTCGACCATTAAACCTCTGATCGTCATCTCAACCTGCATCGCCCACCTCTCACCTGGCCGACACGCTTAGTCGAGCGCCTGGCGTTCTCCGTTGACCGCTCTTCCCCACAGGCTATTTGGACCGGCGCGGGTGATGAGGACCTGCAAGGTGCGGCCAATCCAATTGGAATACCCGGGGAAATTCACCACCGTATTGCCACTGGTCCGCCCCGAGTACTCGCAGTCACGGCGCCGGCTCCTGGCGTCCACGAGCACTTCAACGGTGTTGCCGATCTCAGTCTTGTGAAGAGCCGCTTGAATGCCCTTTTGGAGCGCCTGTAATTCCATCAGCCGCCGCGTTTTTTCCTGCTCAGACACGGTATCGGGCATGCGTTTTGAGGCGAGCGTATTTGGACGCTCCGAATATTTGAACGAAAACATGCTGTGGTAGCCGACGGTCTCCGTCAATGATAACGTCGCTTTAAAATCCTCGGCGGTCTCACCGGGGAATCCTACGATCATATCGGTCGAAAGGGCGATATTCAGAATTGCCCCTCTGGTTTGATCGATCAGCTCCATGTAGCGTTCTCGTGTGTAGCGACGGCGCATGGCTGAAAGGACCCGCGTCGACCCAGACTGAACCGGAAGGTGTAGGTGCTTGCACACCTTGGGCAGGTCTCGCATGGCAGCAATAAGCTTAGATGTCACATGCCTCGGATGCGGGCTAGCGAAACGGATACGCTCAACACCCGGCACCTCGTGAACCCGCTCCAACAAGCCGGCCAGGTCGCAGCTCGGAACGTCCGGCGCGTGGTAGTGGTTCACGATTTGCCCAAGCAAGTGGATCTCGCGATGCCCTTGCGCCGCCGCATCCCGGACCTCCGCCAGGATATCGCTCGCCGGGCGCATACGCTCGTGTCCGCGCGTGTACGGCACGACACAGAACGCACAGAAATCGTTACATCCCTCAATGATCGTGACATACGCTTTGACTGGATCGTGCCTAACAGCCAGACCAAGCGGGAACGAAACGTTGTCATAAGGGCTAATATCCACCTGTGGCCGCCAGCCCTCCGTCACCTCCTCGACGAGTGACGGCAAACGCGTCAGCGCCTGCGTGCCTACGACGATGTCGACCATTGGGGCACGATCGAAAATGCGCTCCCCCTCCTGCTGCGCGACACAGCCGATCACAGCAATGACCGGCTTATCAGCAAGCCGCGCCTTCTCAAGCCCTGCCAGCCGCGTGTACAATTTTTCTTCCGCTCGTTCACGCACGCTACAGGTATTCACCACGACGAGATCAGCATCTTCCGCCGTCGCTGAGGGTTCGTAGCCTGCTTGCTGCAGAAGCCCCGCAAGTTGCTCACTGTCGTGAACATTCATCTGACAACCGAACGTCTCTATACAGTATTTCCTAGCCAACTCCTACCCTTTCGCTTTCGCTCTTTCGCTTTCGTCTTTCGATTTTTATTCGCCGGCCTTAGCCGCCAGCTCCTGCGCGGTCGCTCGAGCGCGCTCGGACGTACTACCGGTCATCAGTCTCGCCAGCTCGTCGACTCTGCCTTCTTTGGTGAGTCGTTCAACACGCATCGCCGTCCGTCCCCGCTCAACCCACTTTGACACGCGGTGGTGGGTTGTGGCGTAAGCCGCAATCTGTGGTTGATGTGTAACACAAAGCACTTGAAAATCCTGAGCGAGCGAGCGCAATTTTTCACCAATGCGATCCGCCACCGCTGCACCGATCCCAGCATCGACCTCATCGAACACGAGCGTCTTGCCCAAAGCATCAGTCGAGGCCAAGGTCTTCAACCCCAGCATAACGCGGGACAGCTCGCCTCCCGAAGCAACCCTAGCTAAAGCCCGCAGCGCTTCACCTGGATTTGCTGAAAAGTAGAACTCCACCGAGTCGATTCCACGCGCAGTCCAGCGATCCTCGGGCAACTCTTCCCCGTCCGCCTCGAAGCGTACCTCGAACTGGCCACGCGGAATCGCCAGATCAGCCAACGCTTTTCGGAGTCGCCTAGCTAAGGTCTCCGCCTGTTTCCTCCGGCGCACTGAGAGCTCTCGTGCAACGGTGAGATACTCCTCGCGCGCCGATCGTTCGGCCTTCTCTAGCCCGGCCACGTGTGCGGTACCCCCAAGGCAAGTATCCAGTTCTGAGACAATCCGCGCTCGGCGGTCAAGCACCGAGTCGAGTGTCTGGCCATATTTTTTCTTCAACTGTCCCAGCTCGGCAAGACGTGCCTCGACTTGTGTTAACCGATCGGGCGACGCCTCAGCGTCGGCCGCATAGGACCTCAGAGCATCGGCGAGATCCTCGAGCTGAGAACGGACCCCCTCCCCCCCCTTCAGGTACGGCTCGAACAACGGATCCAATGACGCCAGCTCATCGAGCTGGCGCCAGACCCCACCCAGCACCGCCAGCACCGCATCGTCACGCTCATACAGCGTCGCATACGCCCCACTGGACAATGTCCGGAGGTGTTCGGCATTAGCCAAGCGCTGTCTCTCGATCGCCAGCCGACCGTCTTCGCCTACCTCCGGTTGCACCCCGTCGATCTCCCCAAGTTGAAACGTTAGAAACTCAATGCGCTCCCGCTTCTCTTGGCCGCCGAGCCTCGCCTGTTTGAGTCGCCCCTGTGCAACATGCCAATGTTCGAATGCCGCGCCGACACGTGCTGATAGCGTGCCGAAGCGACCGTAGACATCGAGTAGCGCCAGGTGGTTGCGTGGATCAAAGAGCGCCTGGTGTTCATGCTGGCCGTGTAGGTCTACAAGCTGCTGCCCAAGCTCCTTCAGCGCCGCCGTGGCAGCAAGCGAGCCGTCGATGAAGATGCGGCTGCGTCCTTGCGACGAGATCTCACGCCGGATGACGATCTCCCGCTGATCCTCGGTTTCAAAACTAGCCTGAATAACCGCCTTATCCTCACCGGTTCGGACAAGGTCACCGCCGCCTCGCCCACCGACAAGCAATCCTAGAGCACCAACGACAATCGACTTCCCTGCTCCGGTTTCGCCGGTCAGCACGTTAAACCCAGGCTCGAACTCGATCTCGAGTTGGTCGACGATGGCAAAATGACGGATGTTAAGGAAACGAATCATGTCGCCGCTGGTCTGTCCTTTCCGAGAAGCGCTCCGGCGTCGTGGGTGGCGCGTGGTAGGAAGTGCCATCGTATCATACATTTGACAGCTTCTCAGAAGGCATGGTACTCTCTCCACTGCGCTTCCCCAGCAGCGCCAGTGTCCGGCAACCGGGGGTTACGTGGGTATTGTTGGAGACTATGCCTTTACCCTCCTCCAGGCGCCAGGCGTGATTGAACCTGGGGGGGTCTTCGGTAGCGGCATCATCGGGTTGGTCGAACGGTCGTCGCTGGTTGCGAAGACCGTCCTGCTTATCCTCCTTCTCTTTTCCATCGCTTCCTGGAGCGTTATTGCGTTCAAACTCTGGGAGCTTCGCCGGGTCGGGATCCAAACAGCGAGCTTCCTAGAAGTGTTTCGCCAAAGCAATAAGTTTTCCGAAGTGCAAGCAGTGTGTAAATCGCTTGAGGCGAGCCCGCTCACAGGGATCTTTCGGGCTGGCTATGCCGAGCTCAATGCGCAATTGCGGCAACCAGAACCGTCGGGCGGGATCGATCAGCTGAACGAACCTCCGCCACATCCAACCTTACGGAGCTTTGACGCACTGGATCGTGCACTGCTAAGAGCAACAACGATCGAAGTAAACAGGGTTGAGGAGAGAGTTCCGTTTTTGGCAACAACGGCAAGTATTACACCATTCATTGGTCTGTTCGGCACTGTCTGGGGAATCATCGGTGCGTTCCAAGGGATCGGCACGGCCGGCTCGACCAACCTGGCGGTGGTCGCACCAGGAATCGCAGAGGCGCTTGTGGCAACCGCGGCCGGCCTTTTCGCCGCGATCCCAGCCGTGTATTTCTATAATCACTTGACGCAGAAAGTGAAGCTGCTCGCGTCGATGATGGATGACTTTTCGCTCGAGTTTCTGAACATCGCTGAGCGAAACTTTTCCTAGAACACGCTACCAAGATGCCGGCGGTTCAACCGATACGGAAACGCGGAGGCGGCCGCGGCCGACAGCGCGGGGCCCGCGTAGGAACGTCGCTATCGGAAATTAACGTCATTCCGCTCGTCGACGTCATGCTCGTTATGCTCGTCATCTTCATGGTGACGGCACCAATGATGCAACGAGGACTCGATGTCAATCTCCCAGAGGCGCGACGCACCGACCAGTTGAACTCCGAGCGGCTGTTCGTGTCCGTCCCGTTAGCGTTTCGTTCGGATCAAATTGTCCAGGTGGGCAACGATCCCGTCAGTATCGAGATCCTAGCCGAACGGATGCAGCAGGAACTGATCGACCAACCTGAGAAAAATGTGTTCCTGCATGGTGACAGCGCGATCACCTACCAGGAGCTAATGAGTGTCATCGACCAACTCAAGGAAGGAGGCGTCGAAGAGGTCGGGCTTGTAGCGAACTTGCCCCAATCGACCGCTGCCCGATGACGCAACCGTAGAGGTCCATCTTGGTAACTTCGGTCACGCACTAAGGACGCTGCAACGCCAGCCCCTCAAGGCGCTAGAAGCGGAGGAGTACCTGGAGCATTCGACTGACAAACAACGCCCTCGGGTAAGATGCATCGACGGCCTGGTGCGATCGCCCTACTTAAGATGGCCCCTAGGCTGCGAGCTGCGGCTATACGGTGTACCGTGAGGGAAGCTGCGACACAAATTTTGGTAGAGCGTTGTCGGGAGCGCGAGGGTCTGAGTCGGACCTTGGCGCTGTCGGTTGGGGTACATAGCGCCGTCCTCGCCGCGCTTGTCTTGTGGCCAGGCGACTGGCTCTCCGCACAGCAAGACGATACCGATCGAGCCACCATGACGATCCGGCTCGGTGGACCGGAAGGACCTAGCGCGAGCGGGCTAGCGCCATTAGGTGGGCGACCGATTCAAGCGGTTTTACCGCTTCCGGAAGCACGCCGCCCCCAGTGGATCCAACCCCCTACCCCGACACGGCCAAAGATGATCCTGCCGACCGAAGACGCACGGCGACGGCGGGAACCAGAAACCGACGTTGACACGGTCCCGGAGGAAGCTCGAGGTAGAACTCCGACCCGCGGCCCTGAGACGCACGACGGTTCCACGATGGCAGACACTGGCGTCGAAGGGGCAGGGATCGGGCTCTCAACGGGTGGGCTTGGCGGAAGCGGTGGCGCGCTCAACCTTGCCGATTTCTGTTGCCCTGAGTACCTGGCCACGATGGTTGAGCTTATCCGCCGGCGGTGGGACTCGAACCAGCAGGTGCCCGGAGCGGTGGTCGTGCGATTTACAGTCAGGCGTAGTGGTGCCATCGAGGAGGTCGGCGTCGACCACAGCAGCAATTACGTGGCACTGGACCTGAGCGCACAGCGCGCGGTTCTGTTAACACGTCAGCTACCGCGGTTGCCGTCCGCGTTTATGGAAGACAACCTGAAAGTCCGCTTGACATTCGAGTATCGGCATCGACCATGACCAAGGTGCTCCGCATACTCGTGTTCGCCACGGTTGCGTTCGGAAGTTCGTTCGTGCTTGCGCAAACGCTTCGGCAACAAGCATCTGGCCAGGTGCCGCTCCAGCGTGGAGGGGTTGATCTCATCATCGGCGACCGCATCGGCGCCCAACCCCGTTTCGCCGTCCCCAACTGTTTGGCACTTTCTGAAGATCCCGATATCACAAACGCTGCGATGACGATCGCGCAAGTGCTCTGGGATGACCTGGCGTTCGAACGCGAGTTTCGGATGCTAGCGCGCGACACATATGGCACCATTCCCCCAGCCCGATCGCTGACTGATCTACCTATCGACGGCTGGCGAGAACTCGGCGCCGATGGCGTCGTGAGCTGCTCCGTCGACCTGCTCGGCGGCGATCGCATCCGCGTACAGGCCCGGTTATTTAATGTCCGCTCACTGGAGTCGGCGTTCGGGGTCGAGTACTCGGGTTCGAAACGCAACGTTCGCATCTACGCCCATCAGCTCTCAGACGAGATCCACCGTCATCAGCAAGGTCTCGGGGGTGTGGCGCGAACAGCGATCTCGTTCGTCTCGGATCGAGATAGCGAGTCCGCCCTCGGCCTCGTCGAAGACCGCCAGACGAAGGAAATCTATATCGCCGACTATGACGGTGCCAACGTCCGTCGGGTGACGGTGAGCCGGGCGTTAAACACGACACCAGCCTGGTCGCCGAACGGCCGTGCCGTCGCGTACACGTCCTGGCGCAACGGCCCCCAGGACGTCTTTGTGTCGTACATCTACGAAGGGCGTCTAGAGACACCTGCCCGGGGCACGCGTGAGGTGCACAACTGGCTGCCTGCCTGGTCTCCCGATGGTCGGCGCCTAGCACTCACATCAAATCGCGATGGAAACCCAGAAATATATATCTTGAACGTCGACGGATCAGACGTTCGTCGCCTGACGAATCACCCGGGTATCGATACCAGTCCGACATGGTCGCCCCTAGGACATCAAATCGCCTTCACGTCCGATCGTACCGGCTCACCTCAGATTTACGTCGTTGGAGCTGACGGTACTGGGCTTCGACGGATTACATTCGAAACGTATTGTGATCGGCCGACCTGGTCTCCGAGCCCCTATAACGAAATCGCGTACTCGTCCAGGACTGGGCCGGGACACGATATCAAAATCGTCGATCTCGCCACGAATGAAGTTCGGCAGCTAACCTTTGGATTAGGCACGAATGAAAGCCCAAGTTATGCACCGAATGGGCGACACGTCGCCTTCATGTCAACGCGGGGCAGCGGCAACAAGCAGATCTGGCTTATCGGACGAGATGGGCGTGGTCTGCGGCGAATTACGAACACGGGCAACAACGAGATGCCCAGCTGGTCGCAGTAGCACAGCAAACTCGGCAAACCTCGTGTTCTCTGGGCTCGCTAGATGAAACGCTGGAGATAATGGGTGGAGAGGTTCGATATCATGCATACGTTGCGCTCTTCTGGCATGGTGGCGGTCGTGGCCGTGTTAGCCTGGTCATGCAGCCACAATCCAGCACCAACCGAACCGGAGGAGACGGCCCCGCCGCCGGGCGCTGACAGCATCGCACCCGCGCCGCCGGCCCCGCCGCCCCTTCCAGACGAGCCGCCGCCGCCGGTGCTGCTAGCTGATGATGATTTCACATCGCGAACGCTCGAGGAGCTTAACCGTGAATTACCGCTCAGCCCAGTGTTCTTCAATTACGACAGCACGGACCTCGACGAGCAGAACCGAATCATCCTGGACTCCAACGTGCAGCTCCTACAGCAGCATCCGACGTGGGTCGTTACGATCGAGGGCCACTGTGACGAGCGTGGCACCCCCGAGTACAACCTCGGCCTTGGCGAACGGCGTGCGCTGACCACGCGTCAGTATCTACTTGAGCTTGGCCTGCCATTGAGTCGTCTGCGCACTGTCAGCTACGGAAAGGAGTTTCCCTTCGACCCCGGGCACGACGAAACCGCATGGGCTAAGAATCGCCGTGCTCACTTCGTAATCACCGCCAAATAGAACTGTGTTGCTTTTTATGAATGTGGCGATGCACCACGGGCCCGCTTGGTGGAGCCATGTCCGGCTATCGCAAGACGCGAGCGAGGAAAACACGTGGAGCACTTAACTCGCCCATAAAGGGTCAAGCGTGGCTCGTGGGAGGATACATGGCACTCAGTGCCACGACATCCATAAAAGGCAGCGCTAGTGTTCCAAGGGCTTCGGAAGCTACAGTAGAGTGAACCGAGAGGCTACCTCATGAAATATCATCTCTCCTGGATCGGTTTCGTCGCCCTCGTCCTCGCCAGAACTGTCTCCCTATCTGCCGCGGATCGCGAGCATGAGCAGATCATGGCTGATATTCGGATGCTGCAAGAGCACACATTTCGTCTGCAGCTCATGATGGCGTCTCTCGATGAAACACTCCAGCGCCTCTCGTCCCAAATGGATACTCAAGACGACGTGACTCGGAAGGGATTGGCTGACCAGCGACTCTCGACAACCAACATCGCTGGTGGCATACGCATCGTTCGTGAGAAACTTGACGAGACCACTGTACGCATTGCGTCGCTTTCGCAAGAAGTCGATGCGCTACGTGTCGCCATCCCGCCGATGCTGCCACGGACGACCCAGCTTCTCACGGATCCAGAGACTGGGCTTCCAATTGAGCCGCCTGGTCCAGTCGCCCCGGCACACGCGCCCGTGTCCGCTGGAATTTCACCCCAGCGCATGTACGACACAGCATGGGCCGATTACACAAATGGTCAGTGGATACTCGCAATTCAAGGCTTCGAGGCGTACATTAAGACGTTCCCTCGCTCCGAGCTGGCCGACGATGCCCAGTTTTATATTGGTCAAACCCATTTCTTCGATGGTAGCTTCGTAGAAGCCGTTGGGGCGTTCGAACAAGTGCTGTTGAGCTATCCGGACGGCGACGTCGTTCCCGAAGCATCCTATAAACGTGGCCTCGCCCTCGACCGGCTCGGCGAGGGTGGCCGAGCCAAGCAGGCCTTCGAGCTGGTCGTCAAGAACTACCCCGAGAGCACGATGGCAACGCTCGCCGAACAGGCCCTCAACCGGCTGAGCCGATCGTCGCGTTGAAAGGTCGTACTATGGGAAGCGTCAATAAGGTAATCCTAGTTGGGAATCTCGGACGAGACGTCGAGCTCCGGTATACGCCGGGTGGCGCCGCTGTGGCAACGCTGAATATGGCCACGACCGACGTCTGGAACGACAAAGCTGGTCAGCGGCAAGAGAAGACGGAGTGGCACCGCGTGGTGTTATGGGGAAAACCCGCCGAGAGTCTTGCCGAGTATCTACTTAAGGGGCGTCAGATTTACGTGGAGGGTCGACTTCAGACCCGCCAATGGGATGACCGCGAGGGGAACAAGCGATACACGACTGAGATCCGCGCCGATCGTGTCGTTCTCCTCGGCAGCCGGGGTGGCGGTTCTGGTCTCCGCACCGAGGCACAGGAGCAACAAGCGCCAACGCCTGCTGACGGAGGGGGATCGGATCAGCAGCAAGCGCCGGCGCCACCACCTGGCGGGGCCCCGGAGCTCACCGAAGACGACATTCCATTCTGATTACTCGGGGGTGGGTGAGCCGTTTCTCGGTACGTTAGATCGCCGCTTGGCTCGGCCATAGCGATCTTCTAAACGGACGACGTCATCAAGCTCTGGCGTCGAAACTTCGACGATATCGCAATCTTCGATGGCGGTCATCCGATGGATGGTCTTCGGCGAGATGTGAACCCGCTCGCCGGGTTTCATCTCCCACGTCTTCACTTCATCCCCACGCCTAATTTCAAACAACAAACGACCGTGCCATAGAAGGATCGTCTCGTCCTTGAGGTTGTGATACTGCAGGCTGAGCGCACGCCCAGCATCAATATGGATGATCTTTCCCACGTAGCGATCGGTTTTGGCCCAGTGCAACTCGTACCCCCACGGTTTATCCACTCGCGTTACATCGCGTTCGCCCACAGGCGCCTCTTCGTCAGTCGTGGCCAGTTTTATTCGATTTCTATATCCCGATGCTTAACGCGCAGCCTGACGCCATCCAAGCCCCCCAGGCGCTGGTGCAGCCGATCAGCAATAACAACCGAGCGGTGGCGCCCACCCGTACACCCGATGCCGACCGTCAGATAACTCTTCCCCTCCTTGGCGTATTGCGGAATCAGGAACCGCAACAGATCGGTCGCCTTCTCTAGGAATACCGTGGTTGGTTCGAGCTCGTCAAGATAACGCCGTACGGCACGGTCGCGTCCCGTCAGGCGGCGCAATGTTGAAACGAAGTGTGGGTTTGGTAGGAATCTTACGTCGAACAGTAAATCGGACTCGAGCGGCACCCCATGCTTATAGCCGAAGCTGAGTAGCGTCGCGATAAGATACATCTTAGACCGTCCTTGCGACAGCTCCCTGAACGCACGTCGAAGATCGTGTACCGTGAGATCCGAGGTGTCGAAGACCTTGTCAGCCGCACTCTTAATGGTCTCCAAGCGTGTCCGTTCTTCGAGAATGCCTTCGAGCACCGACCGATCTGGGGCAAGTGGGTGTGGCCGCCTTGTTTCTGAAAACCGCCTAACAAGAGCCGCATCATCGGCTTCCAAAAAGATCAGGACCGCCCCAAGCCCTTTGCGGCGTCGCAGGCCTCGCAGCACGCCGGCGAACTCATCAAGAAATCGATGGTCACGTACATCAACAACGACCGCGGCCCGCTCGACGCCATTGCGTGGGTCACTCGCGAGCTCAGCAAACACTGGTATAAGAGAAGTAGGAAGGTTGTCGACACAAAAATAACCAAGATCTTCAAGCGCGCGAACAGCTTCCGACTTACCCGCGCCGGACAAGCCGGTCAGCACGACGAAACGTGCGGCCGACCCGATCGGCGCCCCCTGACGCCGGTTGCTTGTCATGTCTTAGTCCAAGCGAAAATCAGCACCCAAATAGATTCGCTTAACCTCCTCATTAACAGCAAGTTCCGGCGGGGTTCCGCTTCGAAAAACTACTCCATCGTGCATAATGTAGGCACGGTCGGTGATGCGGAGTGTCTCGCGCACGTTGTGGTCTGTGATTAGCACACCGATTCCGCGCTCCTTAAGGTGAAAAATAATCTCTTGGATGTCGGTAACGGCGATCGGATCGATGCCAGCGAATGGCTCGTCGAGTAGGATGAACGCCGGTGAAACGACAAGCGCGCGCGTGATCTCGACCCGGCGGCGTTCACCACCAGAGAGCGTATGAGCTTGCGCTTTAGCTAGCCGTGTAAGGTTCAGCTCTGCGAGTAACCCGCGTACCCGCTCGAGCCGTCCCTCGCGACCCAGCCCAAGCGTTTCTAGAATCGCCAAAATGTTCTGCTCGACTGTGAGGCCACGAAAGATAGAGGGTTCCTGTGGTAGGTATCCGATGCCCTGTCGGGCCCGAAGATACATCGGGGCGTCGGTCACGTCCCGTCCGTCAAGCGTGACGCGACCAGAATCTGGCGCGGTCAAACCGACGACCATGTAAAACGTAGTCGTCTTGCCAGCCCCGTTTGGACCAAGTAGCCCAACAATTTCCCCGGAACGGACCTCGAAGCTCACATCGCGAACAACGGTCCGACCGCTGTACGACTTCGTGAGCTTCGAGGTCCGGAGGATTGGCACAGGATACTGGAGCTAGAACATTGGTTTCGCGCAGGTTCCACGGCTTGTTTCCGTGCGGACCTCCGACTGACCGTCGACCGATACTGTCTCCGCAATAACGAAAAAAGTTAAGGTTCGCCCGGTGGTCTCGCGGCACTCGTTCTCGGTCTCCTCAACGATCCGAACCGGCTCACCGTCCATTTCGTAGCGGCCATCCGCGTCGTAGTAGATTAGGTTCGCCCCAGAGACTCGCCGACCCGGCAACTCTAACGTCACGTCTCCAACCGCCTCGAGACGGTCTAGCGTTCGTGCATCTTCCATTAAGATGACTTCGACTGTGTCCGCTTTGAGGTCTCCGGGGGAAGCTTCGACCTCCGCATCAGTCGAATAGGTTGCTCGTCGTAGCGCGTTGTCGTAGTGGAACGATGCCCCCCGACCATTCGTCACTGACCCTTCCGCCTCGCCCGTTTCATCGTTAGTCTGGATGATCGTTGAGCGCGTCCAGACGTCACCCTCGGCGCTAATATTCCCAGATGCCTCGTCGAGTACGATCGTCTCCCCGCGGAACTCCGTTTCCGCTTGCCATAGGCGCGCTGTCTCAGAATAGATCACCACAGAGCGCTCGGCATCATACGACAGTCGGCCGGCCGTCACGTAGATCGGCTGGCCAGCAACCAACACACCAGGACGCCTTAGCTCGCCACCGTTGGTCTGGCTGGCTGGCTCGGCCTCGGGGAGCGGAGCAAGGACGCTCTCGACATCACCAACGGCCTCGATTTCGTGTCCCTCTAGCGTCAGCACAATCGTCTCTGCCTGCACAGAACCTCGCCGGTCGATTAGCCGGGGAGTCTTCCCGGCTGGGCCTGTGGTAACGAGCTCCAACGTGCCGTCCGCCACCACGTAACTTGCTTCGTCGGCTTCGCCCGTCACCTCCTCATCCTTAAATGTGACTCCACCGAGAAAACGTGCCGCTTCCAGAGCTGCCAGCCCCTCAGCAAGTGTCGCCTCGAGCCGCTCGGCCCTGGTGATCCGGGTGCTCGTCGAGTCGGCTGCTCCCCCCTGAGACCGCTCGCGGTGCTCGACCGCACCATCGAATCGCGCATTGGTCAGCCTGCCACCGGGTGCCCCTGCCGCGTTGAACGCCTCGGCGCGAATGCGCTGCGCGGGAGCAGTGCCATCGGACGGCAGCTCGACAACCACCGCCTCGCGCGCCACGAGTCCGGTTAGACCAACGCCATCCGGCGCGAGGACGACCTCTATCGTCTGCGCCACGATCCGCGCACCAGGTGCACCTCCCTCAGCGAATAGATCCACGACCGCCCCACCCACAAGGCTTACTCGCTCGAGCACCTCGCTGCCGTAGTGAAGGTTAATATTGGGTGCGGTCATCTCCCGGAACTGACCTGTCTCGCGTACACTGCCAACAATCCGAGCATGCCCCCAAAGCTCCAGGGTTTTGAAACGAGCGGTATTGCCAACAAGCGCCACCTGCGCTTGCTCGGCTTCCATCAGCCGACCGCCAGTGGTCACCGTAACGCCCCCCTCGAACCGCATGTAGCTGTCGGTCTGGGCCATGGTAGCTGCCATCGATGTGATCAAAGTCGTGCGATCGCCGTCGAGCAGCTCCACGCGCGCACCTCGCTCGAGGCGGAGCAGATCCAGACGTCGATCGTACCGAGCGGTCTCACCAAAGGCCCGCATCCAGCTTCGTGCGAATGTGGCGTTGCCAGGCATCCGCACCACGCCATCGCTCTCCGAGTAGGAGGCTTGGGCTGTCGCGGCCTCCAATCCATCGCCCGATCGGAACTGCACGTCGCCACTGATGTGAACTTCGCTCTGGTCACCATTGACCGTGGCCTCATTACCGCTCAAGGTGAAATGCCCTCGGTCTGCTAACTCGGCGACACTAATCTTCACACCGTCGATTAAGCGAACGGCCCCGTCCGGATAGGTCAGCTGCCGCCGGGCAACCGCACGCAGGTTCTCCGTAGATGCCTCTGCCCGCACGATCCGGGCCCCGCGGCTCTGGATAATAGCGTCGGGATCATCCCGCTCTACGATTCTGGCCCGCGCTGGCTCCGAGCGATCCCGAATACCAAACAGCACGGCCCCGGCGAACGCCACCACGAAGGAGGCGAGAGCAATGCGCACCGGCCGTTGCCAAATTGCCATGATGTAGGTTCCTGTTGCCTGCCCTGTTAGTTCAACAGAGTTCCCCTGTCATGGCACCCCAAAAGGACGCCGGGGGGCTTTCATCAGCAGGGTCAGAATTCCCGATTTGCTCTCTCGCCACACCTTGTACCGTCGGAATGCGGTTTCCCACCGGCAACCCGAAACCACCACCGCACTGACAGAGACCGGCTACTTGTTCACTTTAGCGGGCTTCGATCGCGTCAGCAACGGATAACTCAAGGAAGGTTTCGCCTTGATAGGTGTTCTCGGCCAGCGAAAAGGCCAGGTGCAGCCCTTCCCGGCATTCGGCGTAGCGAGCGCCGTGGTCCGCAGCTCGCCATGCGACGGCACGAAAACGGGATCGCCCCTGGCAGACAGTCATACGGAGATGGCGCCCCCGGAGAGCGTGCGGACCATCTACGACCTGCACCGGTGCGGCATGGAAGACCGGGCGCGGGTTACCCGCGCCGAAGGGCTCCAGCATGCCGAGGTTGGCGACCAAGCCCCCGTCAATCGCCGTCAGCGGTAACGGACCGTCGATGGCCAACCTCGGTGTAAGATCTTCCGGGCCAAGGCGGTCGTTCGCGTAGCTTTCAAGGCGGCTTCGTAACTCCTTGAGACGCGCCGTCTCTACCACCATCCCAGCGGCCCGCCGATGTCCGCCGAAGCGAGTCAATAAATCGGCTGAGTGCTCGAGTGCCGAGAGAAGATTAAATCCCGGGATACTCCGACCGGATCCATGCGCTAGATCGCCTTCGACCGCCAGTACAATCGCGGGCCGGCAGAAGGTTTCTACCAATTTCGAAGCAACGATACCAATAACGCCACGATGCCATCCCTCAGCCCAGACCACCAAGATGTTCTGAGAACTGATCTCCGGATCGGTCTCAATCCTATGATGGGCGTTGCTTAGGACCGCCGCCTCCTCCTGACGCCTCCGGCGGTTTGCTACTTCCAGCTGTTCTGCGAGCCCCCGGATCTCACCCGCAGTGTCTTCCCCGGTTGCCAGAAGCAATCGCGTGGCCAGATCAGGGGTGCTCATGCGTCCGGCTGCGTTTACCCGCGGGGCGAGCAGAAACGCGACCTCGTGGCTCTTAATCTTCTTCCCATGTAACCCACTTGATTCGAGCAACGCCCGCAGCCCCGCCGTGTGCGGCCCCCTGGATAATTCCTCGAGCCCAAGCTTCGCGATGACCCGGTTCTCACCACGTAGGGGAACCACGTCGGCAAGCGTGCCAATGGCTGCCAGCTTGAGAAAGGCCGGGAGCCAGCGACTCCGGCCTGTTTTCATGCAGATTGCCTGAACGAGCTTGAAGGCAACTCCAACACCGGCGAGGTCCTTGTCGGGGTACGAACAATCGTGCCGGCGGGGATTAATCACGGCAAGCGCTGGTGGTAAGGACAACTCTGGTTCGTGGTGGTCAGTAATAACGAGATCGACACCAAGCTCCCTCGCTCGCTCGGCTGTCTCCCGACTCCGTATGCCGCAATCCACCGAGACCACCACACGGACACCGAGCGCGTGCGAACGCTCAATCGCGGCCGGCTGAAGCCCGTACCCATCGCGCAGGCGCTCAGGAATATAGTGCACGACGTCTCCGCCCAGTAGTTCTATCGCGCGCCGAAGCATCACCGTTGACGTGATACCGTCGACGTCGTAATCGCCATGAACCGCGATGCGTTCCCGGCGTCCAATGGCCTTCAGAAGGCGATCAACACCGACGCCAAGGTCCGCGAGCAGGAAGGGATCATGGAGATGCCCCAAAGCAGGATTGAGAAAGCGATCGGCGTCATCAGCCACGCTGATCCCTCGAAGAACGAGCAGGCGAGCGAGTACGGGGCTGATCGCTAATTCCCGCGTCAGTTCCTCGACGTGCGCGACATTGCAAACCAAGTGGTCCCAAACGAGTGGCCGCATCAGGTGCTGTCTCCAGGCTCACGCTCGGCGGCCTGACCGGCGTGCGACGTGGGAGCCTCGGTGAATCCGATATCGCCCATCTGCCTGAACTTTCGATACCGCCCGTCGAGACGCTCGTCGACGGAGAGCGCCGCCACGCCGGTGAGCGCGTTACTGAGCGGTCGCTCGAGCAACCGGGCGGCCTCACCATAGTCGGTATGAGCGCCCCCCAACGGTTCCGGTATTACTTCGTCGACGACTTTCATGGCCAGTAGGTTGGCTGCCGTGATCTTGAGAGCCTCGGCCGCCTCCACTTTCCGTGCCACATCGCGCCAAAGGATGGCCGCGCATCCCTCTGGAGGAATCACGCTGTACACCGCGTGCTCTTGCATGAGCACGCGGTCGCCGACGGCCAGACCCAGCGCGCCACCGCTACCCCCCTCGCCCGTCACGGCGATAATCGTCGGCACCGTAAGCATCGCCATCTCGCGCAAGTTGCACGCGATTGCCTCGGCGACCCCCCGCTCCTCCGATTCGATGCCTGGATAGGCGGCCGGCGTATCGACAAGCACAATGACTGGCCGGCTGAACTTTTCCGCGAGTTTCATCACCCGAAGCGCCTTGCGGAACCCTTCAGGCCTTGCATATCCAAAGTTTCGGTACACTTTCTGGTGTGTGTCTCGGCCCTTTTGGTGCCCAACAACAAGCACCTCCTGACCGCTAAATCTCGCGAACCCCGCTACGATTGCGGGATCGTCAGCAAAGCGGCGATCGCCGCGGACTTCGATGAAATCGGTAAATAACCGCTCGATATAGTCAAGGGTATGCGGTCGGTCTGGGTGACGCGCCACTTGCACCTGCTGCCACGGTGTAAGGCGCTCGTAAATTTCACGGCGGAGTTTTTCGACTCGCCGTCGTAGCTCGTCTATCTCCTGCTGACGCTCCTTAGTCCGTGGCAACAGCGACAGCGCTTCGATCTCCTTCAGGACAACAGCGATCGGTTCCTCGAAGTCCAGTGTCTCCAGTGGCATGGGTTACGACCAAGAGACCGCGCCCTTGCCGCACAGTCTCTCAACCTCCGCCACCAGCTGTTCAGATGGCTGAATGCGTGTTTCGCTCAGTGTGGCACGAACTGTCACGGCTGGAACTTGCCGAGGCAGCGCGATTTCGAGTGCCACACGCTCAGTGCCCTGATGACGGCCCAGTACTTGGGCTAGCGCTTCGAGTGTCGCTCGATCATGTGGGGGAGCAGCCAAGTGAATTGCCATCTCGCGAGCCATACCGCCAACAACAGCGTCGATTAGACGGATCTCCGATGCAAGCAACTTGGCAGATTCGTCATCCCGTTCGAAGCGTCCACGCACAACGACTAGCTTGTCGGTGTCGATTAGCTCGGCGTATTTGCTGTAGGGTTCAGGAAAGACAACAGTTTCCAAACTGCCACCCCGGTCCTCAAGAGTAAGGATCGCCATCGGATTACCCTTTCTCGTCCGAAGGCGACGACAGTGACTAATGATCCCACCAACCGTCACCGACGCGGCGGATTCACTGAGCTCTTCGATCCGCCGCACGCCAGCCCTACGGAGCTCCCCTCCAAACCGATCGATCGGGTGCCCACTGAGATAGAGTCCCAAGGCTTCCTTCTCGAACGCCAGCTGCTCGGCCTCGGTCAATGACGGCCCATCGGGAAGCCGTATGGCCTGTCCGCCTGGTCCATCGGCATCAGATTCACTAAACAGCTCCGTCTGCCCCTGGTCGCGACTCCGTTGCCGGCGGCTTCCGCGTTCGAGGGCCCCGTCAACAGCAGCTAACAGCCGCGCCCGCCGCGCTCGGGCGGACAAGCCCTGCCCGTCTGTCCCATCAGCGGCACCAGCGTCCGCTCGCTCGTTGTCCAGCAGCGAATCCAGAGCGCCAGCCTTGATGAGACTCTCCATTACTCGCTTGTTTACGAGCCGGAGATCGACATCCTCACACAGCTTGCTGAATGAGACGAGCCGCCCCGCGGCGCGCCGCGCACCAAGTATTGAAGTAGTGGCGCCCTCCCCGACATTCTTAATGGCTCCTAGCCCAAAGCGGACCCCCTCTGACGTGACCGTAAACGCCAGTTCACTGACATTGAGATCGGGCGGCAGGATCGGAACACCCAAGTCGCGACACTCACCCAAATACATAGTAAGCTTATCGGTATTCTGACTTTCAATGGTCAGCAGGGCCGCCATAAAGTGCCACCGGTAGTTAGCCTTGAGATACGCTGTCTGGTACGCAAGCAGTGCGTACGTCGTCGAGTGGCTCTTATTGAAGCCGTATCCAGCAAAGTGCTCCATTAGATTAAAAATTTTTATCGCCTTTCGCTTGGGAATCTTACGCTTGACCGCTCCCTGTACAAACCGCTCGCGCTGTGCCTGCATCGCCGCTACGTCCTTCTTCCCCATTGCCTTTCGGAGCACGTCGGCCTCACTCATGGTAAAACCAGCGAGATCATTCGCAATTCGCATTACCTGTTCCTGATAGGCGATAACGCCGTACGTATCACGCAGAATGGGCTCGAGTTGTGGCACCTCGTACTTCATAGCCACCCTACCGTGCTTACGAGCTATAAACTCGTCAATAACGCCACCGCGCAGCGGTCCAGGGCGATACAGTGCGTTCAACGCGATTAAGTCGTCGAACCTTTGTGGCTTGGCCTTCCGGAGTGTGTCTCGCATGCCAGAGCTCTCGAACTGGAAGATGCCGAGCGACCGACCCTCACTGAAAAGCTGATACGTCTTGGCGTCATCTAACGCGATGGTATCAAGTTTGGTCTCGTCCCCTGTCGTCTCCTTAATGTGCTCGAGTGCATCGTGTAACAGCGTAAGCGTACTGAGTCCGAGAAAATCCATCTTCAGGAGACCAACTCGCTCAACCTCCTTCATCGCCCACTGCGTCGTGATTTCGTTGCGCTGGCTCTTGTAGAGCGGCACGAATTCCGTCAGTGGTTTCGGTGCGATCACCACGCCAGCCGCATGAACCGATGCATGCCTGGTCACCCCTTCCAGCCGACGCGCCACGCCAAGCAGTTCCTTCACTCGCGGGTCACGCCGTTGTAACTCCATAAGCGACGGGTTCTCAACTAGTGCACGATCCAGGGTCATATCGAGTGTGGCGGGAATTTGCTTGGCCACGCGATCGACATCCGCATACGACATCCCCAACGTTCGCCCGACGTCACGGACGGCCGCCCGAGCTTTCATCGTGCCGAAGGTGATGATCTGCGCCACGTTTTCCCGACCGTATTTCTGCGTCACGTACGCAATGACTTCGCCACGACGACGTTCGCAGAAATCGACGTCAATATCCGGAAGCGACACGCGTTCGGGGTTGAGGAACCGCTCAAAGATAAGATCGAACTCAAGCGGGTCGACGTCTGTGATCCGCAAGCAGTACGCCACGAGGCTACCAGCCGCCGAGCCACGCCCCGGCCCAACCGGGATCTCCTGCTCGCGGGCGTACCGGTTAAAATCCCACACGATTAGGAAATAACCCGAGTAGCCCATCCGCTGAATCATCTCGATTTCGTACCCCAACCGCTCCTCATAACGGTCGAACTTATGTCGAAGTAGGCCGCGATCCGATAGCTCCTTCAAACGCGGCAGCCGGCGTTGGAATCCCTCGCGCGCGACTTGCTCGAAGTATTCGTCTCGCGTGTACGGTTCCGGCACATCAAAGTTTGGCAGGTGCGGCGTCGTTTCCGAGAGATCCAGCTCACAACGCTCCGCGATATCAACCGTCGCACGCAGCGCCGCCGGGAAATCGCCAAAAATGGCGGCCATCTCCTCTGCCGTCTTCAGATAAAACTGGTCGCCGTGATATCGAAGCCGATCCCTATCCTCCACGTTCTTTCCTGTTCCGATGCAAAGCAGAATATCGTGCGGATGATGGTCAGTTTGGCGTAAATAGTGCACATCGTTTGTGCAAACCAGCGACAACCCGAGCTGCGTTGCGATCGGCTGTAACCCTCGATTAACGAGGCGTTGATCGTCGACGCCTTGATACTGCATCTCCAAGAAAAAGTTGCCCTCACCTAAGATGTCTCGAAACGAGGCTGCCGCCTCGAGCGCCTTTCGCTCCTGGTCGCGGCGCAGGTGCATCGCCACTTCACCCTTCAGGCAACCGCTAAGACCGATTAGCCCGGTCGCGTGCTTAGCAAGTAGCTCTTTGTCAATACGCGGCTTGTAATAGAACCCCTCGGTGTACCCTGCCGACACAAGCTTGATCAGGTTGTGAAAACCTTCTCGGTTCGTCGCGAGTAGGACGAGATGGTTCGCCGTGTCTCCGGGTCTTCCACTCTTCGTTAGCCGGCTTCCCTTTGCTACGTACACCTCACAACCGATAATCGGCTTAAACCCGCTCCTGCGGGCCTGATCGTGAAACGCGACCGCCGAAAAGAGGTTCCCGTGCTCGGTCACGGCAATCGCGGGCATCCGAAATTGCCGGACCTGATCGACTAACTCATCGATGCGGCAAGCGCCGTCGAGTAGTGAGTAATCCGTGTGCAGATGGAGATGGACGAATTCAGGAGTTATTCCCATTCGATGGTCGAAGGTGGTTTGGAGCTGATATCGTAGATCACACGATTAGTCCCTCTGACTTCATTGACGATCCGAGACGACATCGTCGCTAGCAGTTCGTGAGGAAGCCGAGCCCAGTCAGCCGTCATACCGTCCCGGC
>CBDAMZ010000003.1:0-19021 GCA_965197375.1 Vicinamibacterales bacterium | reverse complement strand
GATTTCGATCGTTTTTTAGAGTTGTGTACTTTATACCCGCCGTCATGTCAATGATCATATGCGCTATGATATGGAAATGGATATACGCAATAGATGGTCTGCTTAACCAACTACTTAATGTAGCAGGACTGCCTTCTATACGTTGGCTAACAAGTACTACGTGGGCCTTGCCATCTGTTATTGCACTAGGTGTCTGGAAAGGCTTGGGATATAATATGGTAATATTTCTAGCTGGGCTACAAGTGATTCCGAAACAGTTATTTGATGCTGGTAAAATGGATGGTACCAGCACATGGCAAGAATTTCGGTTCATAACCCTACCATTGTTACAACATACTACTCTGTTCGTTTTTGTGGTGAGCGCTATTGGATCAATTCAAGTATTTGATCAGGTGTACATAATGACGGAAGGTGAACCTAGAGGATCAACAACAGTTTTGATGTACTATTTGTACCGTCAAGGCTTTGAATTTTTCAGATTCGGATATGCTAGTGCTATCGCTTTTCTACTGTTCGTGATCATCTTGGTTCTGTCTTTAGTGCAAATAAAATACCTTTCCCCCAAATTTGAGTTTTAAACGAAAGAGAAGTGAGGGTAAACGTTGGATAAGAGGCATAATAAAAGTTTTGACTTCCTCAAGCTTTTCTTATTATATGTGGGTCTTGTTATTATGGCTGTAGTTACGATTTATCCCTTCGTTTTTGCCATTTCGACCTCGTTAAAGCCCACAGGCGTTGTTACCATAAACCCAATTCCCCAAACGATGACACTTGACAATTTTGAATATGTATTGGGTGTCTTACCTTTTTTTCGCTTTTTTTGGAATAGCTTAGTAGTGTCTTTTTTAGTTGTAATATTTTCTCTGACTTTTAGTTCTTTGGCTGGCTACGCTCTTGCAAGGCTAAGAGCACCAGGACGGAATCTGATATTTTCCCTGCTTCTAACAACAATGATGATCCCAGTAGCAGCGACTTTGATTCCTTTATTCTTCATAGTAAGTAGATTAGGATGGGTTAGTACCTATCAAGCCTTGGTTGTAACCCACATAGCCAGCGGTTTTGGCGTGTTCTTGTGTAGACAATTTTTCCAGACTATACCCAAAGATCTGGACGCTGCTGCTATTATTGACGGAAGTTCTTGGTTTGGTATTTATTGGCGAATTATGCTCCCGCTGGCTAAACCAGCACTGGGCGCCTTAGCCATATTTAAATTTATGTGGGCATGGAATGATTTTCTTTGGCCCGTCGTTATAATTCAATCCGAATCTATGTACACTTTGCAGGTAGGGTTGGCCTTTCTGAAAGGATATTATTATACCCAGTGGAACTACTTAATGGCGGGCACCTCAATTGCCGTCATCCCGGTGTTAATTATTTTTTTGGCAATGCAAAGATATTTTATCCAAGGGATTGCCTTTACAGGTATGAAGGCTTAAGCTCTTTGTCGAGTTTCAGAAGGAGTTTTCGGCCGAGAAAACATGCATACGCCATTTAGAAGAGATGAGGCGGTGTGCACGATAGAACCTGGAATTTCCCCGATTTCTGTGGTAGAACGATCTGCCTCAGTTGAAATACAGATGGTTCCCCCGGCTTCACGGCCCTACCTTTAGCCTTTCGCGGTGCTCTGGCGGGGCATCAAAGAACAGCAGCTGCCGCTTTCAGGCATTCGATCGCATGCTCCCGGCTCTTTGCGAGGGGAAACTTATCGTGTTGCTTGATCATGCACGCAATGCTGCCGAGCCGGGTCGAAGCCTGGAAACCCATGCTTCCCTGAAACGGCCCTTCGTTGTGAGAGGTGAATCCGGCGGACATCGTGTCTGGCAGCTCTTGCAGGCGCCGTTCGATTTCTTCCCATTTCTCCCTTAGAGGTTCGTTTTCGATCAGCTCGGGACGGTAGCGCAGCAGCATGTGGCCCGGTCTGCGTGCCAAGTGGTTCGAGTGCCACTCCCAGAAAAGCACGGGCCTCTTCTGCTCGAGATAGTGCCAGACAGCTTTATTCTCCGGCGATGCCGATGCATTACCCTCTGCCGCAAGATAGCCTTCAAAGTAAGGAAACCCGCCCTGCCCGTCGCTGTTGCAGTGGCCCAACACATTGCCGTCGGGATTTGTGTCGGGCAGAAAGCACACGCGGAAGCGGCCCAGGATGTCGTCTGCAACATTGCTCCCCGCGCAGAGAAAGTCGATTAACGCCCGGCATGCCAGGCTGCCCATCTCCCCGGCCTGGGGCGTTGAGGAGTGCACGAGGACCTGGCCGTTTCGATTACCCATTTCAACGGCGTAGATCGGCCGATTCTGATAGCTTCTCGCGATTTCCTCGAGCTCGACTCCTTCGAGAGATCTCAGATACTCATTGCATTCGCTCGAGGGCCACCAGTGATAGTTGCTGACGAAAAGCGTGTTGTCACTCTCCTGTGTGCCGGGCAGCGGAAGGGTGATTTCGAGAATGTCAGTTGTGGCTTCTACCGGGTATACCAGCCCGGGGTCCAGTTGGCTCCAGTGGCCCGCTCTTCGAAGAACCGCATGGGTCTGTGTATTCCAGACTTCGGTGCCCCAGCAGTTAGCCTCGGTGCGTATCTTCACCGATACGGTCTCCGGTCTCTTGCTGCGCACTCCGAAGCTAATATAGCCCGATTTTCCGCTGTATCTGTGATTTCCGGGTTCCGGCTCTAGGCGCATGAAATAGCGATCCTGGCCGAGTCGCTCGATATCCGTGCCATTGCCGCCCTCGAAATCGGTGGCGATCAGGATGTCTTCATCCTCATAGATATGAGCACTGCTGTTTTTTGTGCGCGCGTCTTCCCAAATGGGATTGTAGTCGCTCAATCCTTTCATAAATATCCTCTAGCGGCTCATTTTCTCGTAATGATTCTGCAGCCAATTTTGGTGCTTGTCAAGGTTGCCGATCAGAATGTAGTGTACGGCCGAAGAAGATTCGGGCTTCTTCACCGCTGACAGAGGGTCCAGGTAAGTCGTCTCGTCGGCGGGCCCGCGAGTAAACGCGCCCACGGGTCCGAGGTCGTCCGGGTGCATCCAGGGAAGCGGCACCTGAGCGATGGTCTCCCGAGAACCCCGCCAGCGGCGCCGCGCAACCGTTGCCGGCAGATCGTCGCAGACGTTCAGCGTGGCGGCCTCGGCAGCCGCCACGAACTCGTGCAGGCGACTCGCCAGATCGTCGGGGATGACGGCGCTGCTGCTGCCGACCTCGTCGGTAGCGTAGAGGAACAGGCTCAGCCGCGACATCTTGGCGCCCTCGTACCGGCGGACGCCGGCGCCGGCGGGCAGGCGGCCGTACTTGGCGCGGAACTGCTGCGGGCTGAATTCGCCCGTCGCGCCGTGCAGGGCTTCTCGCACGGCGAGCTGCTGCGTTTCGTCGAGCCGCGCCCAGAGCTCGCGCAGCAAGTCGCCGGCGAGGTGGCGCTCGATTTCGGCTATCAGCGCGGCTTTGCGGCTCGGCTTGTTCGCGTTCGGCAGCAACCGTACCAGCGGTTTGAGCTGATCCACCGTGAACCGGAAGAGCGCTTCCTCCACCTTGGTGACGTATGAGTGGCGGTAGTCAGACTGAGGCGGCACGGTCCCTCCGTGACAGGAAGACGGCGAAACCGACGTACGGGCATCGCCCGCGGGCGTGCATTCGGGGGTCAGGCATGGGCTGCGATTCTCTCCCGGCAAGCCACAGGCGAGCTGCTACGGAGGAACCGCCAAGATCGCGCTGCGCCGTTGATGGTCCCCGTCGTGCCAGTGTCGCTGGCTACCGTCAGGGTTGGATGTTACCAACCGGTTGCTTGATGGTCAGCACCCACGTCGCAGTGCCGATCGATGGCTGGCCGGAACCTGTCGCCTTGATGGCAAGGGAGAACCCAAGCAACTGCCAGCATTCGCTCACGACACGTCTCCTTCCTGAGACCGGCCAGAATCTCGGAACCGGCAGGGCGGTGCGTCCCGTAGTAGTGCAGACGTCGGGAACTCGACTGAGTAAGAGTGTTGGTGGACGGGCGCCTTGAGACGACGGGCGGGCGGGTGGTCAACCGGTTGACCCGGTGCGGTTTCCGATTCACCTTCGGACCTGGACCATAAACCCGTGCGTCACGTCTTCCATTGTTCGCGACTCCATAGGCCGGGGGCCGGTATTCGCCGTTGAGCGCTCCCTTCGTCATCCAGGAAGGGCAGATCCTCAGCGGCCCGCAATTCAGCGAACCGATGCTGGTGGAGACGGTGCGTGCGAACGGAGCGGGCGTGTGGGTCGCGGGCTTGGTCGGCCGCCGGTCGGAGCGGTTCCGGCGCGTCACGCTCACCGCAGACGACCTCGCCAGCCTGACCATCGCCGACTCCGCCCTGTCCTACGACGGCGACGGGCGGCTGCTTCGGCTTGGCCTGCGTATGCGCTCGGCATCGCCTACGAGTTCGAGCCCTGGTTCGGACTCTCGATCTCACGGGTGGACCCGCTGCCGCATCAGCTCATATCGTCTAGTGCCGTTTGGCACTCATTAGAGCCGCACCTCCCGTTCGGAGGTGCGGCTCATTTCTCCTCTGACAGGGACTGCCATGATTCGTGATGCGGCAGACCCGTACGCCAACTGATCGCAGTCAGGGGGACCCGCGGAGGAGCTGCGCTGCTGCTACCTCGTTCTTGAGCTTGGTGTAGACCTCGTCGATGCTGACCTCCGCCGCCGAGCCGGGTGCAAAGCCGCAGTCGGGGTTCAGGGTGATGCGCTCGGCAGGCACGTGGCGCAGTGCCTGCTCGACACGACCGACGATCTCCTCAGGGGAGTCCACCTGCCCCGGGGTCACGCTGACACAACCGAGACCGATCTCCAGGTCCTCGCGCAGCTCGCGCAGCACCTCCACGTCACCCGCCTGGGGTGCCGTGAACTCCATCGTCAGATGCTGCACACGCAGCCGGTTCAACTGGCCGACGATGGGCCCGTACCCACCGCTGAACACCTCCTCTCCGCGGGCCCGTGCACCCGCTCGCCGGCATAGGTGCACGGCGGTGCGGATCCCGTCGATGCCATCCACTACCTCGTTCACCATGTCGACCGAGAAGTCCGCCGCGCGATCGGCATCGTCGTAACCGGCGCGCACCCCAGGGTCCACGAACAGGCACAGATGCGGATCGTCGATCTGGGCGATGTCGGCACCGGCGTCGCGGATCAGCTCCAGCTCGCGGCGGAGAATAGGAACGCAATCACGAACGAATGCCTCGCGCGTGGGATACGCGGGCGCGGACAGCTCGGCGTCCCACATCCGTTCTCCCAGCAACGCGGGTGCTGGAAGCGTGGCTTTGACTTGACGGTCGGTGATGCCGCGCAGGAACGAGACCTCTCTGGCGATGAAACCTGGCTCCTTGGGCGCCAGGCGGTCGACGACTACGGTCCAGGGACGCCCGTCGGCAGGGTTGGTGCCGAGCTCGAAGCCATGAGCTAACTCGGCAATCACGCCGATATACGAACGGCGCCGCCACTCTCCGTCAGTCACCACGTCGAGACCGGCGTGCTCCTGCAGGCGCACGATGTAGCCGACGGCGGCGTCCATCGCCTGCTCGTACTCACCCGGGTCCCGCTGCTCCTCAGCGCCGAGCAGATCGCGCACGAACGCGGACCGTGGCATCGATCCGACCACTGAGGTCGTGAAGCGGCTGTGGCCGCTGCTCGGGCTGCCGGTGCCGGTGTCGGTGTCGATGCTCATGGGTCGCCACGCCAGTGAGTCTGGGCCAGCTCGAAGTCCTGCTGCGTATCGATCTCCATGTACTCACCCGCTGTGTCGACGTGCGCCAGGTGCTCGCCCGCCTCGATCATCTCCTGGAAGAGTTGGATGAGATACGCCTTCTCGAACACCGCCGCCTCGCGAAACGGCCTGCCGGCATACCGCTCACGGGCGCGGTGATAGTGCTGCCGCAGCGCAGCCGCGCCGGCGGCGGAAAACTTCGCCACGCCAATGTACTCACCGTGCGCCTGGGTTGGTTCGATCCCACGATGCACCCGCGTGATCCGCCCGTTGCGGGCGGTCACCTTCTCGGCGTCGTCCGGCGGATGCTCGGTGCGAAGTCGGTACCGAGACAGCCAGTCGGTGTCGACGACCAGTGAGATGTCGGCCTCGCTTGCCAGCAGCTTCGCGACTACCCGCGGCGTGTACAGGATATCCGCGTAGCTGCAGATGAACGGCCCATCCATCCGGTCCTCGGCATACATGAGTGAGGTGAGAATGTTGTTGCTCTGCCACTCGGTGTTGTGACGCAGCGTCAAGCTCGGGTAGGCGGCGCTCACGGTGGCAATCTGATACCCGCCCACGAAGCAGACGTCGTCGATACCGTTCGCGGCCAAGGCCTCCAGGACCCAATCGAGGATGCGCTTGCCCTGTACCTCGGCAAAGCACTTCGGGGCGTCCGCGGTGGTAGGCATGAGTCGCTGTCCGCGACCGGCACCGATGATGATCGCTCGCACGACGATGGCCCAATGGACGCTGGCACGTCCGCCCTGGTGCGTCAAGCGAGCTGACGACGGCGTGTAACGCGCGCGCTTTCGCGACAGCGTGAGCGCCGTCAGGGCTGACAGCCAGATGAGCACGGCAGCGAAAGCGTAGTTGGCGGTCATGCCGGACTCTTGCGCCAGCCAGCCACCAACGGCGGGAGCGATGAAGCCGAGACCGTGCAACGTGTAGTTGACTTAGCGCCTATCCCTACTGACGATCCTATCCTCAGCTGACAAGGGGCCTTGGGGCACAGTTCAGCGGCTGGCGCCTCGGCCCGCAGACAGCCTCCTCAAAGACCGTCGCCCTCAGGAGCCAGAGGTCGTGGGTTCGAATCCCGCATTGCCCGTCTTTTTCTCTCTGTGGTGTAAAGGGTTAGGAAGTATCTCCGGGAGCAGTGGCACGCTCTGCCGGAACGACTGGCCGCGGCAGAGTAGCTATTCCGCGCCCCTGGGAATGATCGGCAGGACGACACATGACGGAAGGCCGGCGCTGGTGTGCACGGTGTTGTCGGCCGTGACCATCCGCGTGTGCTTGCCCACCGGCTCGCCGGTATTCGGGTTCACGTCGAAGCGCGGGAAGTTCGAGCTCGAGACGTCTACCCGAATGCGGTGGCCTTTCTTGAAGACATTCGACGTCGGCCAGAGTGTGACCGCTAGCTGGTACGGCTTGCCCGGGATCATCAGCTCAGGCCTGGTCCACGAATTGCGATAACGAGCGCGTTGGATCGTATCGACAAGATTGAGATGATAACCCTCCGGGTATTCCTGACTCGCCGGGTAGACATCGATGAGCTTGACCGTGAAGTCGGTGTCCACGGCAGTCGATGACACCCACAGTTTCACCATCACGACACCGGTAATCTCGGTGTCGTCTGCCACTGGTGCGGTCTCGAACGTCAGCACGTCTGACCGATCTCCCAGCAGCTGATACGGCTCATGGGCGCCGATCCACTGTGGTCCCTCCTTCTGGTGAAAACCACCACCCTCGATGACCTCGCGGAGGTTGTTGCGCGCGAGCGTCCACTGGTCCATGTGGCGTGGCACCTCGTCGCGCGTTGGCCCGCCGTCTTCAGGAGGAATGATCTCGAACATGCCCACGAGCGGACCGCCTACCGTGGGGATCGGATTTCGCGGATCAAACGTGTAGGTAAGCGAACTGTTCGCGTCATCCGGAGCTGACTCGTCGAGCGATCCGTCTTCGTGCAGGTACAAGGTCTGCAACCTGGCACGGGCCAGCGGCCACTCGGCCTCGTTGCGCCAATATCCACCGTGGTTCAGGTTACCGCGCCTGGTCTTGGTTCCGTCTCCGGTACCCATAACGAAGATGCGGACCGGCGAGCTCTCCTGGGCACGCGCCATCCCCTTGAGGTGCTCATCGAAGAACCTCAGCCGTTCGGGGTTGTAGACC
Organism: Vicinamibacterales bacterium; assembly: GCA_965197375.1. GTDB lineage: Bacteria > Acidobacteriota > Vicinamibacteria > Vicinamibacterales > UBA8438 > CBDAMZ01. The sequence continues at coordinate 11,146 of CBDAMZ010000003.1, read as the reverse complement.
GCGTTGGACCACACGCTCTGCTGGCCGGTGTCGACATCACCGTGCCAGGAGTGCGAGGTGCGCGTACCGCCGTGACACCAGGGACCGAGGATCAGCCGCGTTGGTGATGCGTTGCGGCGGCTCATCTCGATGTAGTAGTTGCACGTCGCGCCCACGAAGTTGTCATACCAGCCGCAGGCAACGGTCATCGGCACATCGGCGTGCTCGTCGAAATACGGTTCCTGGTTGCAGCACTCGCGGTCCCACCACTCGTCGTAGTCGCCGCGGTAGTAGTAGTCCAACGCCGTTCGCTCGAGACTCGGCGCCACGCTCAACGCCGTCTCACCCGGCTCGAGCGGGAGTTTTTGCAGCCACGCGCGCATGTTGCGCATGGCATCCAGGATCGCCCGGGCCTTGATCGGATCGTCGCCCACCTCGTGGCAGTCCAGGGCATGCAGATGCGCGGCCGCAAACATCTGCAGAGACGCCGCTCCGCCTTCGCGGGCCTCATGGCGGTAGATGTTGGTCGGGCCCGCCTCGACCCACATCGCGGCGAGGTGGGGCGGCTTGCGCAACGCAAGCTGGGTCTGGGTTATCGCGCGATGCGATGAGCCGAGGGTGCCGATCTTGCCCGAGCACCAGTCGCGCGCCGCCAGCCATTCGACGGTATCGTAGCCATCGTCTCCCTCCCACGGATTGGCCGTGTGGAAGTAGCTGCCATCGCCCTCGGAGCGGAAGCGTGACCGCAAATCCTGCACCACGAAGGCGTAGCCGCGGCGCACATAGTAGGGGATGACGTCGTCCCACTCCGGGGCGGTCTTGTCGTATGACGTACGCACCAGCAGGGCCGGTACTTCGTCCTCAAGCAGGCTGCCATCGCCGTGGCACGGCAAATAGATGTCGGTGGCGAGACGGACCCCGTCGCCCATCGGGATCATGGTGTCGCGCTCCACGTGTACGCCGTGGCGGGGTTGGGAGGGGACGTAAGGCGGCATCAAGCGTCGCGCACCTCCTCGCTGCGGGAGCCGCAACCACCGAGCGGAACGTGTGATGTTGGTGGTCTTGGTGACGTCGACATGCCGTAAGCTCCTCTGCCTACCCGCCTACCCAGGTATGACGGGCAATGTAACGTGCGTCGGATGGTCGGCGTCGTGGTAGATGGTCTGGTTGGCGATGGTGATCTCGGTGTCGGTCTCTATGCGGTTGCCGCTGTTCAGATTGCGGTTGTAGCGTGGGAAGTTCGACGAGGAGATTTCGACGCGAATCCTGTGCCCTTCCTTGAACAGGTTCGAGGTGTCCCACATGTCGATCTCGAACCGGTAGATCCCACCCGGCGTCATGAGCTCCGGATTGTCGGTGCCGTTTCTGAATCTCGCCCGCACGATTCCCTCGCAGAGGGCGATCGCTTTTTCCGGTGAGTCGTCTGTGGCCGGCTCGACGTCGACGAGTGCGGCGGTGAAATCAGTGTCGAGTGCGTCGGAACTGGCAAAGATCGTCGCCGAAATGGGTCCTGTCACCTCGACCGGTTCGCTCAGAACGGCGGTAGTGAAGAGCAACACGTCACCGCGCCGTTCGATATCGGAGCGATCACGTGGACCGCACAGATCGAGGCTCTGGTATTGGGCGCCCCACGATGGCACCGGGTCGGCAGGGTCGTAGGTAAACCGGTCGGGGGCTTCATCAGCGGCGGCAGGATTCGTCGAGATCCATCCGCCTTTGCTGGCCGCATCGCCGGCGCTGTGCAGGTAGAACCTGGTCCATTCGGTGCGGGCCAGAGGCCATTCGGTCTCGTATCGCCACTCGTTCTCGCCCATCACGAACAGCTTGATGGGAGGGTCCTGGTCGATTCCGGTATCGACGCCCTTCAGGCGCTGATCATACCAGTGGGTGTGCATGTCGACGACGTCCGACAGAGCCTGCTCGCCAAAGCTACGGTCCTGGTACTCGCCGTTATCGCCCAGAGGCAATCGGCCCCACGGAGAGACCTGGTGACTCCAGGGCCCGACGATCAACTTCGTTTTCCTGCGGGCATCATCGGTTCGCGCCTGCTCAGTCCAGCCGTTGAACAGTTTGAAGTTCTCGTGCAGCAGCGAGTCGTACCAGCCGGTGATGAACAGAGCCGGCACTGCCATCTCACCATACTTGTTGCGCAAGCTGTAGCTGTCCCACCAGTCGTCGTATTGCTCGTGCTCGATGACGCCCCGGTAGTACGGATGCGTCGGTGTGATCGCCTCCATCGCAGTGTCGATCGGCAGCCGCTTGAACAATTCCTGCTGGTCGTAGTGCTTGAGCGATTCGCTCTGCATCGAATGGCCGAGCATGTTGAGGAACGTGAGCGCGACGCTGTGGTGGATCACGCCATTGATCCGGTGGTGGCCGTAGTTGTCCTGCTGAGAAGCGATCGGCGCGACTGCTTTCAGGTGCTTCGAACGAAGTGAAGCGGGAAGCGTCTGGGTGAAGCCGGGATAAGACAGGCCGAACGTGCCGACATTGCCGTCGCACCAGGGTTGCCGGCCGATCCATTCGTGGGTGTCGTAGCCGTCGTGCAACTCGCATACATAGGGCTCCCACTCGCCTTCGGAATCACCCCGGCCCCGGCAGTCCTCCATGACCACCGCGTAGCCCTGCGCAGTGAACCTTCGTGCCCAGCCGATGTAGCGCGGCTCCTGGTTGTCGTAGATCGTGCGCAGCAGCAGCGTCGGCCAGGGTCCATCGCCCTGAGACGAGTCCGGCAACCAGATATCGGCAGAGAGATTCACTCCGTCGCGCATCGGCACCGGGATGTTGATGATGAGTCGACCGGGTTCAACGAGCGGCTCGTGCTGTGTTGGCATGTTGGTGATCACGCTGCGGAGCGGGTGCCGATTCAGCGCAGACAGCTCTGCACGGCCTCCCGGTAGCGCTCCAGACCCGGGGTGCTCAGGCCCTCCACCTTGGCCAGATCGTCCCATCGCCTGAGCCGCAGCGCGTCCTGTGCATGCGGGTTGCGCTCGAATTCCGCCTGCTCGGCGGCCGACAGCGGCCCGCCCTGGAGCTGGAAGCTGCGCTTCGAGGCGCGCGACAGGGCGTCGTAGTAGGCGCTATCGGTCGTGCACAGGTAGCGCTTGGCAGGCACGTGCAGCCGTACCGGCTCGGTGAGCCGCTCGATGAAGTAGGGCTGCAGGTAGGTGGCGCCGACCTCCTCGTGGAGCAGGTCCTCGTTCAGGAAATCGGCCTGCTCGTCGTGCTCATCGACCAGGAAGTGGCCGAGGTCGTGCAGCAGGGCAGCGGCCACCTGCACCGGGTCGGCCCCGGCCAGCTCGGCCTGGCGCGCGCACTGCAGCGCGTGCTGGAGCTGCGTGACCGACTCATCGTAGCAGGATTGGCCGCGCCTGCGCATGTAGGCGAACAGCGCGTCCACCTTCTGCGACGGCGTGCCGCGGGCCAGATCGGCTGCCAACGTCGGGTCCACCAGCGCACTCATCCCACCATGGTACGCCGGAACGCACGCTAGTAGCATCAGCGCGTATTGCCTAGTCCGCAAACCATTCCAGAAGCCGAACCAGCTGCATCGGTTTCCATGGTCTTCACGCCACGGAATGACCGTGCAGACTGGTCCGAAAATGGCAGCCGCGGTGCACTGCCGCATGAGCCGTTTTCATGGTCTTCCATGTCACGGAGTGCCCGTGCTGGCTCATCGAAATATCCACTTGCACGCCGTCGCCACGATGGCGACGGCGCATTGCCACACGAGGAGTCCAGCCGCCGCACCCGGTGCCGACCTACCGCCACCCCCTCGCGCGCCAAGTGACGCATCATCTGTCGGCTGCCGTAGAACGGGTAATCCAGGAACAGCTCGTCGATCCGGCGCATCAACGCCAGGGTCTGCGCGCTCTCCCCGCGCGCTCGGTAGTACACCGTCGAGCGGCTCACGGCGAGCAGTTGGCATTGCCGGCTCACACTCTGGGGTTCGCGGTCGATTATCGCAAGCCGCTCGGCCCGGCTCAGCTCCCGAGCCCGCGCGATAAAAATCGCGCTCCACGGTCAATTCGCCGATCTTGGCGTGCAGGTCGTGCACGATCGCCTCGTGGTCTTTCTGACCGCGGCTGGTGGCGCCGGCGAACACTTCCTCAAGCCCCGCCTGCGCTTGCCGCTTCCACCCTGAGACCTGGTTCGATGCCCCACGCAGCGCTTCGGTAGCTACCTTGGCTTCGAACTGCGCTGTGAATTGACGTCGTTTCGTCCCATTCCGTTGGCCCTCCTTATGGCCTGGAATACACTTTATCATCCTGCCCGATTCTTCGGGACCACCTCATCCAACTCACCACACTTCGGCCCGTCCGCCGCGAAGTAAGCACCTGATTCCTCGGCCCGTCCGGCTCCGCCGCTTTCCGCGACGCCGGTTGCTCTCGGGTATTCTGCGCCAGCGGCCGCGAGAACCTCGGCCTCGTCGCGTGACAGGTAGCCGGTCGTCTCGATGCCCTTCGCGTGATGCCACTCCCAGATCGCCGACCGGGCGCGCGGACCGAACATGCCGTCCGCCGGGCCGGCATCGAACCCCAGCGCGGCAAAGGCCCTGCTGGATCAGCGTGCGTTCCTCGCGCGTAAGGTCCTCGTCTTGCGGCGCCGCGAGGATGCTCTCGCTGCCCGTCCATGTGTCCGGCCGTCCGCCCGTGCTGACACACTGCGCTCCCACCACGGCGAAACCGACCCCTCCGGCAGCCTCGCAGGTTCGCAGAGCGCGCGCTTCCGCTTGCTCCAGCGTCCTCGCGCCCTTTCCCCGGGCCATCCCGTACTGATTCACCGCGAGGGCGCGCAGCTGTTCTGGAACCATGCGAGTACGGTACAGTCCGCTCCCCCGCCTGCTGGGAGGCAAGCGTTCACCGCCGCTTCCTCTGCTTCGTCCCTGGCGGGGTAGTCCCAGGGGACCCGTACGCCATGACTTGGTCCTGAGCAATGTGAACAAAAGCGAATGCGCGTGGGCATCCTGCGCGCGGGTCGGAACGGCGGCCACGAGCAGTTAGGCCCCAGTCATCACGAGAGCATAGGTACGGCGGTGCCGGGCGGCCAATTGTGGGCACCGCGTTCGGACCAGTCGTCTCTCTGCGCCGTTGCTCGACCTGCACGGCGAGATTGCGGCGACTCAGTAAGGCGGTCGGCACGACGGTGACCACTCACGAATTCGCCCGCCTCATGGGCCTGCGTAAATCGTATGCGCAGTCGTCGCGGTTACGAAAGGCGGCCTCAATCAGAAATTCGAGTGTCCTTTCATTTATTCTGTCCCATGGGGCGACCGAAATTTTGATATCGGTATTCATGAGGTTGTCGATAATCCGATCGGGCATATACGGGTATCGACGCTCGTACTCTGCCCGCTCCTCGATATGCACCCATGACGTGACCTCCGGGTACAGCAACCCCTTCTCCTCATTCCCATGGGGCGCGGTGAACTCGACGGAGATCCTCGGGAGATTGATTACCACAATCCCCGATCTCTTGTTCACCGAGCCGTCGTACATACTCGAGTAAATCTCCCAATCGACGTGCTTTCGGCGTCTAGTCTCTCTGCCGACCAACACGATGGTCACCGTCGAGTCCCTGAGATACTGGTCTCTGATGACACGACGGATCCGCTCATCGGTCCAGTCGTCCGGGATGTCTCCGGTGTCGACGGAGCGGTCCACGAATATTGCGTGCTTCTCGCCGAATTCAACCAGGGTTTCCTTATAACCCTGGTCTTTTCCGTGGTGATAGCTAATGAATACCTTGTGCATCGCCACTCTTATCGCCGAGAATCCGACGCAAACCCCGTGAGACGAGGGCGACTGCCTCCTGGATATGGGGGGTGCAAGCCAGGACGGTGTTCTCGTCGCGGGATAGCCCGTTGTGGAGATCGTCCGGTGAGTACCTGCGAAAGCGCTCCCGCCCGGTCCATCCATCGCGCGAGCCGTCCCAACGATCGGTGAGACCGACCGTCTCCGCAATGTCGCGCGCGCACCCGCCGAACCCGCCGAGCAAGAAGACAGGCTGATCTGCTTCGAGAGAGAGGCATGCCTCCTCGGCGATCCCGGGCATCGCCCCTTTGTAGTCCTCGACCCTGCCCCCGAGAACGATCCGCGCCCGAATGTCCCCTCGCATGACGGTCCGCATCGCGGTCAGTCCCTCCGCCCATTCGGCGTCGTCTGGCTCATGCATGTGCATCGTCATCCGTTCCTCTGGCGCAAGGCGTGCTCCGTCTAGCGCGAGGAGGACGAGGCGGACGACGGGCTCGTGTTCGGCGGAGAATGCGGCAAGCTCATCCGACGTCATCCGGATATGCACCGGCCAAGCAAGATAGTCGGTCACGACGATGGTTCCGCCGTGCCGGGGATGATTCCGATAACGCCCCGTCAGCTCGGCCAGAAGCTCTGTGAATCCATGTTGCCGCAGATCCCCGCCATAGGCCAGGCTCCTTCCCGACCCGAGCACATGGAGGGCGATCTCGGCCATCGCGTCTCGCAGATGGCCTTCGCTCAGCCCCAGTGCCCACAAGTCCGGGCTCTCCGATACGGAGACCCCGACGGCGGTCGATGTCTCGGTGTTGGGTGCACTCATCGGCGTTCCTCCTGCCAATCCGTCAATGTCCGTACACGGACTCCCGGCGCGACCTCCCTGAACAGCCGTTCTTCGTCGGCACTCAGCAACGGTCCTGGATAGACGATGGTCGGAGCCGACTCCCCGTCATGAGGAGGCAACGCCGCCAAGGCGATCAGTTCGGGTGGCCGTGCCGTGAACACGACCCCCGGAGAATCCGTCAAATGGCGCCCGACCCGACAGAGCCACAGCCATGTGCGGAAGACCTCATCCAGGAGCCAGCCCGCAACCTTGGCAATCCTGTCTGTCCGATCCGGCTCCATGCGGACGACCGGCACGTTACCGAAGTAGGCCATTCCACGCGGGTCGACATCCCGCACGCAGTCGACGACGACCATCGGCACCAAGCGACGCTTCGCTTCGATGATCTCGCGCCGGCACCACTCGCGCGACGAGTACGAGTCAGTATGCACCGCCACGACGGCCCCCGCGCCGATCTGGTGCAGCAGGACCTCCCCGAACGACAGCCCGGGCGGGATGTCGTAGACATCGAAGAAGCTGTCGAGCGGGCTGTGCGTGTGGATCCAGTCGCGAATGCTTCGGCCCACCGATTCGCCGTCCCCGTCATGCTTCGAGTGGCTGATGAAGACCCGGATCCTCTCCAGATAACGCCCGAACTCCGCTTCCCCGCCACCGACATCCTGAAGCATGTCGATACGATGTCGCAGCATGCGACAGAACTCGTGGGTGAGGTCCGACGTGAGACGCTGAATCCGGTCTGCATCGCACACGTCCCAGCGGTCCCAGCGCAGCGCCTGCTGATCGATTCTCAACTCGAGCCCCCGACGCTCCATCGTCACCGGGAAGAGCTTGGCGGGGATCCCCCTCTCGTGCGCGGTCCGCGCGGTGTCATCCACGTAGGCGACCCAGGCGTCGTCGTCAACCAAAGTCGCTTCCGTCAATACGACCACAGCCGTGAACTCCGCATCCTCCCAGTCGATCGGCAAGGGCGTGCGCGCCCCCCGAACCGGTGCACTACGCTCGAGGACGCTTACGCCACGCCACTCGCCGATGGCCATGTGGAGATCGCGGCCAAAGTGCGTACGAAGCCGGTCCGCGATCTCGCGGCCGCCCGGATACGAAGGATGCCACATCACATACAACGCGAAGAGTGGGCGTGTCATCGACTCCATGGTGCCGCTAGCTCAGCGTCTCGCGCGTCCTTCCGTGATTGGCATTTCCCGGCGCCAGACCCGGCGAATGTTGTCCCCTCATTCGCGATGTTGTTCCGGTGCATGGTACACACTGCACGAAGGATCCGCGTCTCCTCCGGCCATCGTGACCGCATCATATTGGCTTTGTGGAGCTTCAGGTGGTAGATCTCTGCTTCGATACGAGTTCTGTATAAGTCCACGACTCAGTTATTCACTCCAGCCTTCAGAACACTCTCCGCTTCTATTGCGTTTGTACTGTGGACGACTGTTATCGGGTGGGTCTCCGTTCCTTCTTCCATAGGCTCTATGTATCCAACTACGGACTCTCTCTGAATCGTTAGTCCAATCGAATACTAAAGCATATGGATCATCACCTCTACAATTGTCGGCTATCCTCGGTGGAATCAACCTGGGCTTGAATTTGCTCGCTCTATAGTCCGAATGATTAGGGAGGAAAATCCCAAGTAGGCCGCATCGTGAATTTAGCTTAGTTCTTCTCAGACCGGATCCAATTTCCCAGTCAACGTGCTTGCGCTGCCAAGTACACGGACCTATGAGTACAACGGTTACAGTTGCGTCCCGGATGAATTCATCACGGATCTTTTGGCGAATGGTGTCGGTCGAAACGTTACTATCATCGATATCGCCATCTTCGACAGATTGGTCCACGATATCATCCTCCATCCATTCAACAAACTTGTCCTTATAATGTTGATCCTCGTGATGGAAGCTGATGAATACTTTATGCTTCAGTACAATAGACATCGACTACCTCTCCAACTAAGTATCCTCGAGATCGGTTAGATCCTCAACGCCGGCAATGTCAGCTAGTATTCGGTTATAGTTTCGTAGAGTATCTTGCAAGCTAGCAAGCTCATTACGGAACTCGATTCTCACTGCTTTCTTCTTGAATCCACCTGACAAATACTTCCTGTGCCACTTTGCGGTAAACGGGCGCACTACTTGGTTCAAAACAGGAATTGCAACCTTACTAAATTGAATTGTCTGTCTACCTCGACGCCGAAGAATATCGCGCGTTGAAGGAAATATTGAATAGATGCTATCCAGGGCCACGCTTTCGTCCCCTGCGTCCGCCGGCAATGGCTGAGTGACGATCCGAGTCAGTAACTCGACATAAAGCTCCCACGCCGCATCCTTGTCGGCCTCTTCGAACCCTATGTGGGCTGATGCCCACTTTGGGCCCAGTCGAATCCTGTTCAACTTGAACTTGCAGAACAAAGCATGCAGACTAACGGGAATTTTCGGATTGACGTCTTCTTTCACTATAGTCGTGTGCCGGACTTGGCACCGTACAAAATACACGAAATGAGCCGCGCGTGGCAACAGGCGTCTACTTGAGGGATTTTAGGGGCAATTGCGCTGTAGCGGTTTGGTGGTCGTCGACCGGCCGGTCAGGCTATCCAGCACGCGTCCGGGACGTTGACGGCGTCGCTGACGCTCGCTTGGCGCGAGCGACCGCAATTGCCGAGTGAGTTGAAGTGGGTCCGCGAGGTGGCATCAAGCCTTATCCGCGGCTCGATGCACAGGTCAGGACAGATCAGTCTCGCTGTGCGGCCTGTGGGATTGGGTTGCTCCTGTGTGGCCGTCGAGCGGTCGGCGATCAGGCGAGTCTGACCAGACTCCGCAGGTGCTCAGGTTGGCCGGCCCGGATGCGCCGCAAGGCCATCGCCAGCATGATCGCAGAGCCACGGTGACGCGCAGCTGTATCTTCTGTATCTTCGCCAGCCCGCGGATGCCCTGTCGCTTGAACCCGAGGCCGCCGGGCAAACTGGCTGTTGACCTGTTCCACCGCGCCGCGCTGGGCGTTGAAGTCCTGCCACCGGTAGCTGGACCGTGCCACCGGCGGGAACACGCGCCGATTCTCGGCTAGCGGGATGCGCACCGCGTCGCTCGCCGGGCACGGTAGCGCGCCGCACAGCGGGGTGTTCGAGCCGCGCGACATCTTCCTTGACTTCATCGAGACGCGCACCGGCGAGGTTGGGGCCGATCTCGGGCCGTGGCTAGCGCAACCGTTCGAAGTGCTCGACACTCCAGAGGACGAACGCCCAGCGACCCTCGATGAGGACGTGGCTTCGCCCGTGATCTTCGGCGCGCTATTCCAGTCGGTGATGGATCCTGTGGAGCGCCGCGCCCAAGGGGCGCACTACACGACCGAAAAGAACATCCTCAAGGTGATCGAGCCGCTGTTCATGGACGACCTGCGCGCTAAGTTCGAGCGGGTGAGGGAGCGGCGGGGACGGGGCCATCTCGCGGCGCTCCGGCAGTTCCAGGCGAAACTCCGCGCTCTGACGTTCTTCGACCCGGCGTGCGGATGCGGTAACTTCCTCATCATTGCCTACCGGGAACTGAGGATGCTCGAAATCGAGGTGATCCGCGAAATCGTGAGCGGGGAGCAGGTGCTAGACACCGAGTGGGCGACGGCCTTGGTGGACGTGGACCAGTTCTACGGAATCGAGCTTGGAGAGTTCCCGGCCCGCATCGCGGAGACCGCGCTGTGGATGATGGACCACATCATGAACAGCCGTCTGAGCCTTGAGTTCGGCCAGACCTTCGTCCGCATGCCGCTGGAGAAATCTCCGCACATCGTTCACGGTGATTCGCTGGAAACGGATTGGTCCGGTCTGCTGCCGCCGGGCGATTGCTCCTTCGTGCTGGGCAATCCTTCCTTCGTGGGCGCGAGATTCCAGACGACGGAGCAACGCGGTCAGGTGCGCGCGATCGCGGCGCTCGGTAAGGGTGGCGGGACGCTCGATTACGTCGCCGCGTGGTTCATCAAAGCGAGCGATAGCCACCTTCAAAGAGGGCACCATCAGTGCGTTGCGACCGTACCTACCTGACGAGACCGAGGTGACGCCGCAGAACAGCGAGGTGGTGCAGTTCAACCTGGGGCAGACCGGAGGGACGAGCGGCAGCCCGGTCTTCGATCATGAAGGATTCATCGTTGCCGTGGGCTACGCCGGTGTCGGGGCGAACGTGGTGGACTCGGAAGGCGTTCCCATCCTGATCCCCATCGGCGACCTCGACTTCGGCATCCGCGTGGATGAGGTGTGGACGCCTGATCGACCTTACCGAGGCCGCCACGAAGCCGTCAGAGACAGGTTCGAGGGGCTACCCGTACCCGACCCCTATCCCGCTTACCCGGACGCCTGGAATGGCCGTACGCCGTCGTCATGAGCAGTTCAGTACTCGCTCTGGTCGAGATCGATTATCTCGGTGCCGACGGGAGCCGGATGCCGAGAGCGGGCTGGCGTCGTAGACTCCCGGAGTTGGGTGCGCCGTGGAAATGCGCTGTCCGTCAGCGGGTGCGAATCTTGCCCGGCGCCTGTCGCTCCAGTTTGAAGCTATAAGCTATCTATGGACTGCTCCGTGCCGCTCGCAGA
>CBDAMZ010000002.1:0-8640 GCA_965197375.1 Vicinamibacterales bacterium | reverse complement strand
CCCATTGCAAGAGAAAAACTATGAAGATCCCGAAATCTTGACTGATGCTCGAGGGAAAATCAGTGATGATTTTTGGGATATCTGGAAGATTGAGATGGGCTTCGACATGAATGAAGCGCGCAACATCATAGGCGCTTTTGAGGATAAAGGCATCGCGGAACACACTGCGATTTTCGAGATCACTCAAAGCGACTATTTCCCATTGGTGTGCTCGGATTCGGTGCCCAAAGGGGCGGCCGAAAGGTTCTTGAGCCAATTCTCGCTCGCAACGCGCCCGAGGTGGCAAGATCCTCCCAAAGGCTTTGCATCCAAAGATATCTATCCGTGGCGTTTTGGTCGACGACTGTCTTTCATGACGCGCCCTATTCTGAAAGTAGACGACAGCGATGACCCCCTACTGGTTATTGCGCCCGCGTCATTACGAATGGGCTTTGCCTATGTCTTCGATGGTGCCCATAGCGGTCGGCTCGACCGGTCCTATTTTCGCACGAAGGAGATGAAAGATACCTGGTGGGGCAAGGCGCGTGAAGGTCACAGCTTCAATACTGAAGTCGCGCGGGCGTTGTCAGACGCTAGCTGGCAAGTCCGAGAAAACATCAGACTTCCAGAGCTCCTTGGTCGCAAGGTTGAGCACGATATGGGAGATATTGATGTACTTGCTTGGAGATCGGATCGGAACCAGGTGTTGGTAATCGAGTGCAAAGATCTTTCCCCGGCGCGCAATTACTCAGAGATCGCTGCATTACTTTCTGACTACCAAGGCGTTGAAGCCGACGGAGAGGCGGACAGGCTCAAGAGGCACCTCAACCGAGTCTCACTGCTCCGAGACAATCAAGAAGAACTTCAGCGGTTCACCAAGATTCAGCAGCCTCAGATTGTTTCCTGTCTTATTTGTAGTGGTGTCGTACCGATGCAATATGCAAGAATTGACGCGTTAGCGGACACGCATGTCGGCACGATCGAGAAAATTCTAGCCTTGTAGCGGTTGTCTCCCCGTCTGTAGTGGGTTAGTTTGAAAACAGGTGACCTTGCAAGCCGCCTGGCTGTGCGAAGATAGGCTATGCCTGAACGCTCGGTTACCTGCGGTTCGGTCATCGTTGTGGCCTGTGGCACCGTGGGGGGGAGCCCGGGCTCTCCCGTGACAGGGGTGTATCGCCGTGCGACACCGAGAGCGTTCGCGCGCCGCGACAGTGATACAGTTTCTTAAGATGTTGAGGAAGACGGCACCGCTTCCGCCGTTCCAGTCAAAACAGCCCCTTCTCCGATACGGGGGTCAGGATATCCGAGTCGTCGTTCCCGACACTGTTCACCCTGGTACTGATGGAGCGCCGCTCGTATGGGCCGGCATGGGGTTCACGCAGCAGCTCAAGGAGGCGGGGCATCGGCGATGACGGATCGAGCCAGTCGGCCAACCGGTCGGGGTCGACGATCACCGGCTGTCGATGGTGGATGTCTGCCAGTCCGGGAGAGGCCGCCGTGGTGATGATCGTGAAGGACTCAAGGGATTCTCGGCCCCTGTTCCAGCATTCCCACAGCGCCGCGAATGATAGGGGGGATCCGTCCGCGCGCGCCAAGAAGTAGGGCTGTTTGGCGTGCCCGGTCCGCTGCCATTCGAACCACCCATTGGCTGGCACCAGACATCGACGTGAGCGGAAGGCAGCGCCGAACGACGGCTTGTCGTGGACGGTCTCCGCACGGGCGTTGACCAACTGCGCCCCTCTCCTGAGGTCGTTCACCCAGGACGGCACCAATCCCCAGCGGAGCTTGGCAAGGGCGCGGCTCCCGTCCTCATCGAGCCGGCACACGGCGAAGTCCTGCACAGGCGCGCCGTTGTAGCGAGGGTGCAGATGCAGTGGCCGCGCTGATTCGGGCAGTTGGTAGAGTTCGTGGATCTGACGCCAAGTCAAGTGCTGAGCGAACCGGCCACACATCGTTGGATACTCTCCGCGTCATCCAGGGTGGTTAGGTCTGCCTCCATGAGAGCCGTCTGCATTCGGCCCGGGCACCGCTCGTCGCCAGGCCAACTACTGGCCTCTGGCCGTTCTGATGCTACACGCCTTTGCACTCAGCTATGGCGGGCAACAGTTCGACGCTGGGCGTGGTGACGGCATTGCTTGAGGCCGGGGCCGATCTGACCGCGCGCACTCCCTCGGACTGGACGCCCTTGCACATGGCCGCGCTAGTCAGGTCGATCTCCTGCGCGCGCCGCGGCCAACCGTTCCTCCGCCCTCGTGCCTCCGACGGGCCGACCCCGGTAATCAGTTACGCTCCGGGTAGCAAACTGACAACACAGCCGTGAACAATCCGCCGTCGAATGCCGTGTACCAGCGTCGTTCGGCCCGAGCCAGGGCACTGAAGAACCAACAAGATACAACACCAGAGTTAAGCTGTTAACCGGAAGGTTGCTGGCTTGCTGCGACTGGTCCTCCCACTGAGAGGAGCGTTGCCACAATGTTGCCACGACTGGGGTCGACTCGGGGGGACTCCAGGAGACTGGAGGGGACGATCGCAGGGCTGGAACGTGAGGACCGACAAAGACTTAGCGCCAGAAGTCCTTTGCCATCATTAACTTAGAAAATCATGTGGTTCGGGTTCGACTCCCTGCGCCGCCTACCTCACGTCGGCGCTACGAAAAAAGTCTGACGCCCTCACGGCGCCACGAGCTGGTTGGCTGGTTTCACGCCACCTTCCAGGTCAGTTGCGTGCGGGCCTGCCGACTCGCGCCGTTCAGTCGCGCGGCCTGGTATCGAAAGAGTCGGAGGAAGCGAAGTTGAGGCTGCGGGGTCACAGATCGAACCTGAAGATGTTTTGGGCGATGCGCTTGAGAATCCCATCCGTCCGGTTGGCTATGTCTACGAGGGTGCCGAGGACGAGCCACCCACCCACCGTTGGCGTACTCTCGTCGAACGCTATGTCCATTCCGAGGTTGCCTTTCACTTCACGCTCAGCAAAAGGCCACTCGGTGACTCCGGGCATGTGGATGGTGGTGAGTATGGTGTCCTCTTGTATTGGCCCACTCTGCCTATCTTGGCGATGTATGGTGGCATCTCTCGTGAGCGGTGGAAAATCAAACTTATAGGAGTGCAACAACGTGCCCGTGACATGGAGAGTGCGGTGCTTATCGACATCCGAGAGTTCTTTCAGATGCCACAGAGGACTTTTGCTGCCCTCCCCTGTGCCACCTTCGGTTATTGGAAAGGGCTGCTCAGATCGAATCAGCGCGATGGCGCTGCTACTAATGCCTTTGAGAAACTGTGTAGTCCCGCGTCCGTTAAACCAGGCTTGGGTTTCGAAGACGGGGAACTGGTTTTTACTGCCCCGTGGGGGCGATTCACGATTGCTCAGGATGTAAAGCTCCCAGACGACATGGTCCAGGGCAGATCGAAGATTGTGGACGATCTCGCCAATACGAACGCCCCATATCGGATCGGGGGCTCTTTGAACGTGAACGCTAACGGTGAGCGTTTGCGCTTGTCCGTTGAAATTGACCCGTGGAACGTACGGTGCTGGATCGGTGTCGAGAAAAGCTCTCAGATCGGCCTTCAATCTATTGATCTCATCCCATGCTTGTGAAGCGGCGTGGAATATTGACCCCCTTGGAGGGGTGATCAGCGTCGAAAACTGACCCCCTCGCGATGTGGAGCGTCGGGCGCGTTGGCGCCGACACTGAGGGGGTGCTGACAGTGGAAACGATCGCAAGGATTCGACGGGATCACTTCAAGGACGGCAGGAGCATCAAGGCGATCGCCCGGACGCGGGGGATCTCGCGCAACACCGTGCGGAAGGTGCTCCGGCGCGACGAGACCGCATTCCGGTACGACCGTCAGGCGCCGGCGGTCTACCCGAAGCTCGGCCCGTTCCAGGCGCGCCTGGAGGCCCTGCTGACCGCGCGGCTGAGCCAGTCGCGGCGCGAGCGGCTGACTCTGATGCGGATGTGGGAACTGCTGGGCGCGGAGGGGTACGCAGGCAGCTACGATGCCGTGCGGCGCTACGCCCAGCGGTGGCGCCGCGCCCACGGTCAGGTGGAGACGGCCTACATCCCGTTGACGTTCGACCCCGGCGAAGCCTACCAGTTCGACTGGTCCCACGAGATCGTCGTGCTGGGCGGTGTGACGACCACGGTCAAGGTGGCCCACCTGCGCCTGTGTCACAGCCGGATGCCGTTCGTCCGGGCCTACCCGCGCGAGACGCAGGAAATGGTCTTCGACGCCCACAACCGGGCGTTCGCCTTCTATCGCGGCGCCTGCGGGCGCGGGATCTACGACAACATGAAAACGGCCGTCGACGCGATCTTCGTCGGCAAGGCCCGGCAGTTCAATCGACGGTTCGCCCAGCTGTGCAGCCACTTCCTGGTCGAGCCGGTGGCGTGTACCCCGGCGGCCGGCTGGGAGAAAGGCCAGGTCGAGAATCAGGTCGGGACCATTCGCGAGCGGTGGTTCACGCCGCGGCTGCGGTTCGCCAGCTACGTGGAGCTCAATGCGTGGCTGCTCGACCAGGGCGTGGCCTCGGCCCGTCGTCAGCCGCATCCGGACGACCCGACGCGCACCATCTTCGAGGTCTTCGAGGCCGAGCGGGCCGCGTTGATTCCGTACCGCGGCCCGTTCGAGGGCAGTCGTCTCCAGATCGGCACGGTGTCGAAGACGTGCCTGGTGCGGTTCGACCACAACCGCTACAGCGTCATGGCCCGGGCCGTCGGCCGGCCCGTTGAGATCGCGGCCTACGCCGAGCGGGTCGTCATCCGCCAGGACGGCACGATCGTCGGCGAGCACGCGCGGCGGTTTGGGCGAGGGCAGACCAGCTACGATCCGTGGCACTACGTCCCGGTGCTGAGCCGGAAGCCCGGCGCCCTGCGCAACGGCGCCCCGTTCAAGGACTGGGTCCTGCCGGGGGCCTTGGGCCGCGTCCAGCGCATGCTCGCGCGCCGCGAGGATGGCGACCGGCACGTCGTGACGATTCTGAGCGCGGTGCTCAGTGACGGCCTCGAAGCCGTCGAGGCGGCCTGTCGGGAGGCGCTCGCCGCCGGCATCGCGAGTGCCGACGTGATCCTTAACGTGCTTGCGCGGCACCGGGAGCCAGACCGACCCGCCGACGTGCTGACGCCCGGCGCCCTGGCGTTGCGCGCCGCCCCGGTGGCCAACTGCGCCCGCTACGACACGCTGCGCGAGGGGCCGCATGCAACGGCATGAGCTGATGGGTCTCCTCGGCCAGCTCAAGCTGGCCGGGATGCGCGCTCACTTTGACGAGGTCGTGACCGTCGGCCGCAAGCGGCAACGGGCGTTCGAGGTCATCCTGGGCGAGTTGCTGCGGGCCGAGATCACCGAGAAGCAGGCGCGCTCGATCCGCTACCAGCTCGGCATCGCGAAACTACCCCTGGCCAAGGAACTGACCGAGTTTGCCTTCGCGGACTTGCCGGTCAATCAGGCGCTCGTCGAGGAGCTGGCGACCGGCGCTTTCCTGGCGCAGCAGCGCAACGTCGTGCTCATCGGCGGCACGGGCACCGGCAAGACGCATCTGGCCATCGGCATCGCTCGCACGTGTGTCCGGCAGGGCTCCAAGGCGCGCTTCTTCAACGTCGTGGACCTCGTCAACCAGCTCGAGGCCGAGAGCAAGGCCGGCCGCCCCGGCCGACTGGCCGATCAACTCACCCGCGTCGACCTCGTCGTCCTGGACGAGCTCGGCTACCTGCCGTTCGCCCAATCGGGTGGGCAGCTCCTCTTCCATCTGATCAGCCGGCTCTACGAGCGGACCTCGCTGATCGTGACGACCAATCTCGCCTTCGCCGAATGGCCGCAGGTCTTCACCGACCCCAAGATGACCACGGCCCTGCTCGACCGGCTCACCCATCACTGCGAGATCATCGAGACCGGCAACGATTCCTGGCGCTTCAAACACCGTGAGTAGGGGGTCAACATCCGACGCCGATCCGGGGTCAGAATCTCACGCCGGTTGACAGCCGTGCAGCATGGCGTTGATCTTCCTCAGATTCTCCAGTGCTTCGTGGGCGCGTTCGGGGAGTTCGATAGCCTCCTCGTTACCGAACAGGCCGTCGATGAAGCCTTCCAGCTCGTCGATACGGCTCTGGCACAGACGCCGCAGGCCCTCTGGCTTCGCCCGAGTGGCTATGCGCGTCAGCCGAAACGGCGTGTCTTCCGATTGATGGGTTACCAGCGCGTTCCAGAGACCCACGAGCGCGTCGAGCAGTTCGTTGGCTGCCGCAGCCGTGTCGAATGTCGGCAGCTGACCTTCCCACAAGCTGGTGACCGTCTGGACGGGCGATGCGTCAAGCCGGGGCGTTGCGATGTTGCCGAGGAAGCGCGTGCGTACGACGGGGAATGCCGTGGGACAGGCAGCGTGGTCTAAGAGCGCGCGGACGCGGGCGATGCCGTGAGAACTGAGGGAAGATTTCTTCATGCCCGATTCGACACCCCGCACCGGTCGCTGGACCTCGCCAGCCTACTCCGAACTACTGTGGAGATGTCGGAAGAATGAGACGCTCTGCGGTTGAGCCACGGCTGGCGGCATGCAAGAGAGGATCGGTGCCGTGATGAAGTAGGCGGTGGCATGGGGCTGCCGACATCGAGATGTAAGTGATGTATGTATAGTAGTTTAGAGTGCGTTCCCCGCCACGTTCCCAACACTGTACCCCACAAAATCAACGGGACCGCATGACACCACAGACGCCGCCTGCGGACCGACCAAGACTGAGTGCGCTGGCCATCACCGCCGACTGTCCTTCCGGTTCCTGGTGGTGCGGCGTGAGATCGGAGAGCGTCAACGTGCCCACGAGACCTGATCGACCTCGTGTCCATGAAACCAGTACATCAACCGGACCACGGCACACGCAGGACAACCGCGGCAGGTGAACCACGACGATCCACGAAACCAGAACCACATCGATCCTCGGAACATGGGTGCGTCGCGTCATTGTCCTTGCGCCCGCCCTAGGCGTGATGGTCGGGACGGCCGACCTCGATGCCTAATGCACAGTGGTCCACGCGCCCCGCGTCGGCTGCAGTGGTGTGTTCGCCAGCCACTTCGCCCGCAGAACCTCCGGTGCCTTCTTTTCCGGAAATATCACGCGGTCCCAGGAGAGCGCTGCGTGGCACGGAGTCGCGGCAAGGCGCTCTTCCACGATCCACAGGGTGGTTTCCCCCCACTGCCCAGGCTCAAGGTGGTACGGAACAGCCTTCGCGAAGTCGACCATGATGCCGAGCACGGACCGATTAACCGTCGGACCGACCGCCACCGAGGCCATTGCCAGAGTCTCGGCGGCGATCGTCCGATCGTCGAGCCCGCAACGTCTCAATCTTGCCTCGACGAGCGCAGCGAGTCGGGCTGGGAGGCCCCGCACATTCTGTGCCGGAATCAGCATCGGCAGCAGCGAAGTAGAACTCACCAAGAGGAGAAGCGGCTGCCGATCCACCACAACTCGATTGACGTACCAATCGCCGAGCGCCGTATCGGAGCTGGTCGGGATGACCTCCGTTGCCGGCAGCAACGAGGTTCAGCTTTCGTGTCGGCCGAAGTATGACCATGTCCCAGTCTAGCTGTGGTAGCTCCGACGTTGCCTCCATGGTCATCTTGAAGCATTGCAACCGCAATCAGAGGCGGCGGGAGTCGAACCCGTGCGAGCGTGTTTCGGTAACTGACTGACGACGCGTAGTTTGTGGTCTAACACGTTCGACGTCAAGCGTTTGTCGGCAGCCGTCGAGTCTACTGGTTTCCACCTGAGTCCCCTCGAGTCGACCCGGTTCGTGGAGAAATAGTGGAGGAGGCGGGAACCTGTTCCCGATCCGCCTGGCGGCGAGCGCAGGTTCCGGGCGAATGAGGCCCGGCTGCAGCTGAGCGTGCTGGCCTACAACCTCGGGAACCTCAGGCGGCGGCTGGTGCTCCCCAAGCGCATTGATAGTTGGTCGTTGACCAGTCTCCAACAGCGCCTCGTCAAGACGGGTGGGCGGCTGGTCAAGCACGCCCGCTACTACTGGCTGTTGCTGGCGGAGAGCCACCTGACCCGACGCCTGTTTGGGCGATGCTGCGAGTAGCGACGAGGGGGCGTGGGCTGAAGGAAAAGACTTCAACGAAGGCACCAACTTCGGAAAGCTCAACCGTATCCCACACCAAGGGCTCCAGGTATTCATTTAATGATACCTTTAGTCCGCAAGTACGCGCCGCGCTCACACGACAACCTGCGCCGAGTGGCCCGCCGCGCCCGCTATCGCATCTCACCCCACCAGTGTCACCAGTGGTTCGCTCATGCGGGGTTATCAAGCTCAAATCAGCTGATCGGTGGGGTTAACGAGAGATATCGAGGCGGCTAAGCCATTCGGTCCATCTGGTCCGCCACTTCCTGTAGCGCCAAGCGTAGATCTCGCGAGTTGAGGTACAGAAACGCCACGGAGACCATCGGATAGTCGCTAGCGTGTGCCGTCGCATTGAGAAACTGATAGCCACCGTAGACACTGGCAAGCAAAGTATGGCAAAAACGCACAGCAGCATCCATCGGCATCGTTGGTCTTAGCAGGATCGCGATCATCGGCGGCCGTGATGTCACTTCATCCGTGACACCTATCGCCACGACCACAGACTTCGCAAGGCCCACCAACTGATCGGGGTTTGAACGCTGAATCAGACTCAACAGAT
>CBDAMZ010000001.1:0-27282 GCA_965197375.1 Vicinamibacterales bacterium | reverse complement strand
CACACGTTTGTAGTTGATGAGGATGTCTGGATGGTGATCCGCCGCTTCCGCCTTCGGCGCAAGGCGATTGACGAAGGCGATCGCGTCCGGGAAGGTGGCAAACGTGTACTGCTTGCGAACGGCATCGCCTTCCAGCGTCCACCCGTCGAGGGTCTTCGTCCGCTGCTCGGCTTCGGCCCGTGAGAGTTTCGCCATGGGTCTTCTCCTAAGTCTGCGCTAGTCCGTATGTACTCACCACGGAACGACCGGGTGCTGCGGGATCCGGTCGGCGCCCGAGAGGCGGCGACGAAGGTCCCGGGTGCGATGGTCATCCTGAGAAGGGTCGATTATAGCGCCCAGGCCTGGCTGCTGTGTGGCAATCCACTCGGCACACATGGCACAAACGGCATCTTGGCACTGGCGCAGTGCCGTTTATCTAATCGAGTTTTCATCTGGTTTTTCGCCAAGTGTGCCAAGTGGCCTGGCTGTTACTGGGTGTGAACAGGGTGGGTCTGATCAGGCCGGTTTGAGGCTTGTCTCGACGACCGAAAAGCACGATTCTGGACGATTGTTTGGTGGAGTTCACCAGGTGTACCGGTGCTCGGGTTGACCATGCTGACGTCTGAAGCGATCATCCGGCTGGGAGCCTTCGCCGGAGTGTTCGGCCTGATGGCTCTGTGGGAACTCACCGCACCACGGCGCCGGTATCGCGTCGTCCGGCAAGCAGGGCCGCCCCACGGAGGTCCGCGAGCACCCGCGCGAGTTCGAGCATGACGGCGCAGCCAGACGTCGTAGTTTCGAGCTGGGCCTCCGAAAAAGTAATTCCCCTCGAACAGCACCTCGGGGTTCCCGGCGGTGAAGGTGGCAGCGGTCTGGACGGTCACCGCCATCATGCGGCCACCGGGCGCGAGATAGAAGAGCTCGCGGCCGTCTGGTGCGACGAAGAAATCTCGCTGTACTGGGAGGGTGTCGGTGTATAAAGGAGTTGATCCGGGTGGCCAAAATGGACATCCCGGTCAAGGAGGATCCGCGACGGGGTAGCTGGCCCGGGCAGCGGCACCGACATTCAATTTCATGAGTGTGTCTATCGGCTTTTCCGTCGACGGCGCGCTCCAAGAGGAGAGCGCCATGCGAAAACGTCACGTTGGCTGCCTGCTGGGCTTGGCCCTGCTGCTGTCGTTCGGTGGGGGCGTACGGGCGCAACCGCCACTCACCGTGATCAGCGGTGGCACCCTGATTGACGGACGCGGCGGGGCACCATTGCGCGATGCGACCATTGTCATTGAAGGCAATCGCATCAGCGCCGTTGGCCCGACAGCCTCGGTCCAGATTCCGCCGGGGGCCAAGATGGTCGACGCCGCGGGAAAGTTCGTGGTGCCCGGCCTGATTGATTCACACGTCCATTATCAGCATTGGTTGCCGGAGATCTTTCTGCATTACGGCATCACGAGCGTCATCGACCTGTGTAATGAGACCGAGTGGATCCTGGCGATGAAGGAGGCGACCGAGAAGGGAAAGGTGGTCGGCCCTCGGATCTTCCCGGTGGGTCCGGCGCTGAATAGCCCTCCTGGCGCGGACCTGCGAGCGGCTCGGATCGACGAACTGATCCTACGAAGTCCGGCGCACGCCCGGCAAGTCGTCCGGGAACTGGCCGCGAAGGGTGTCGATGCGATCAAAGCGTATGTGTATACGGAACCGGAGTTGATCAAGGCCGTCACCGAGGAGGCCCATCAGGCGGGACTCCAGGTCTTTGGCGATCTGGATCATTTGAAGATCAGCGCTCGTGAGGCGGTGCTCAACGGCCTGGACGTGGTCGTGCATGCACGCGGCCTGGCCATCTCCATGATCAAAGATCCCGCGAAGCGCAAGGCATTCGAGGCGGCCTATTTTCCATTGAACTACGCTTCAGCCGAACCGTGGTATCTCACCGATCCGGCCGACTACGATGAGTTCGTGCGTTTCCTGGTCGAGCGGAAGGTAGCCATTCAACCGACGTCAGTGCTGAACTGGGCGGGGGTCCATGACCGACGTGCCGCCCATCCGGAAGAGATCAAGAAGATCTTCGCGAACCCGGCCCTCAAACACCCGCGTCGGCTTGTCGACCGTCGCTTGGACTATACCGCCTGGGACAATCTCTCGCCTGAGGATTTATCGAATGTCCGTCAGGGATATGCAAAGTTCAAGCAGTTTCTGAAGAAGTTCTCGGACGCGGGAGGTGTAATCCTGCCGGGCGCTGACCCCATATGGTCCGGCCTGCCCGGGATCGGGCTGCACCATGAGATGGAATTGCTTGTTGATACAGGCCTGTCGACGATGCGGGTGCTTACGGCCGCGACGAAAGATTCTGCGGAAGTGATTGGTAAAGGTGATCGCATGGGGACGATCGAGGCCGGCAAGCTGGCAGACCTACTGATCGTCAAACAAGATCCGCTGCTCGATATCGCGAATCTGAGGAACAGCCTCGAGCTGGTCATGCAGGACGGCCAGTTCGTGAGTACCACGCTCAACCCGGAGTCCACCGGTCCATTTCCGAGATATCCCGAGTATACCGGTGGGGGTGTGGCGGCTGACGACACGGGAGGAATCCCGCTCATTCTGGCCCCCGCGGCTGTCACCGAAGGTGGCGGCGCATTTTCACTCAGCGTGCGGTCAGGCGTCACGTCAGTCTATTTCCTACCCGGTGCTATTGTTCATTTCAACGGGCGACCACTGGCAACCGAGTTAGTAGGTCGACAAGAATTGAAAGCGGAGGTTCCTGCATCCTTGGTCATGAAGCCCGGATATTATCCGATCACCGTGGAGTCGTCCGGCTTGCCTGTTCTCCCCGCTCATCTAGTCGTGAAGTTCGAGTAGGATCCGCGACGTGTATCTGGGTAGCAGCGCCGACAGGCAATAGATGGTTCAGGCAGCAAACGTTCCACGAACCCGTTCGTCCAGGCATGCCGCAGCTTCGTCTGGGTGTGCCGGATCGGGCGGGCCGCACAGGTCGTGACGAAGCTCGCATGTGATCGGGACCACCCGCGTGGTGTGTAGGAGGTCGGGGTATGCGCCTTCGTTCAGCAGCTTCGGCGATAGTCGTTGCCATCGTGGGTAACGACGATGATCGGCATGTCCGGTCGGACTGCTCCGCCGGGTCAACCGCCTGACGGGAACCCCAATTTGGAGGGTTCTGGCAGGCTCTCAACACGGCATCGTGGGACCTTCGGGACCACCCTGCGAGTCTGGGCGTTCTCGCGGGCCAGGGTGTAGTGGTCGGAAAGGAAATCCCGTATCAGCCGTGGGCGGCCGTACAGCAGAAAGAAAACTTTGAAAAGCGCGCGACCGCCGACCCTGAGACGAACTGTCTTCTGCCCGGTGTGCCGCATACGCCTTCGAGGAGGAGCACCTCCGAAACAGTACGCAGAGCGCGCGATGAGGGTTGTGTCGATGCGCGACGCTGAACGGAACCCGAGCGTAATCCAAGTGTAATCCCAGCAGTCACGGGAAGAGAGGTCTACGGTGAGTTCACGGAGCGTTCGTTTCGTCGTGCCGTTCACGGCCGTCATGATCGTCCTGATGGGTTCGGCTCGCACGATGAGTCAGGTCCCGGCCTCGACATCGCTTCCACAGACCGCTGACGGCCAGCCGGACATACACGGATTCTGGTGGGCGGGCTCGTCTTACACGTTGAATGGGTTCGAGGGAGGGGGACGGGGGATAGATCCTTCGGGTTCGCGGAAAAGTGTGATTGTCGATCCAGCCGACGGGAAGGTTCCTTATCAACCGTGGGCAGCGGCGGCTTATGAAGGACTTCACGCCCGCCACAATGTTTTTCCCGTCAAGCCAGAGGACACCGACCCCCAAGCACGGTGCGCTCCGGCGGGCGTTCCACGCGTCCACAGCCACGTCACCGCGTTTCAGATTCTCCAGCCTGCGGGACATGTGATCTTCCTTTACCAGTACCCGAGAAGTCTTCATCGAAGCGTCCCGCTTGACGGGCGTCCGCATCTCGGCACGAACATCCCGCTCTGGATGGGAGACTCGCGCGGCCGGTGGGAGGGAAACACCTTGGTCGTGGACATCACGAATACGAACGCTCAGACGTGGCTCGACCAGGTGGGGGGCTTTCATAGTGACGCGTTGCACACGGTTGAACGCTTCACCGTTGTTGACGCCGACACCATCCAATATCAAGCGACCCTCACCGATCCGAAAGTGTATACGAGACCATGGACAGTGGCGTGGGAGCTCAAACGACAAAAGGACGAGCATCAGCAATTCATCATTGAATCTGAATGCAACGAAGCAGGTAACCCCGGTCTGTATGGCATCATGGGAACCGAACATTCGCAATCTACCACCGAGGGGCGGGTGGAACGCTAACGAATATGGATGGAGCACGTACATGGCTCCCAAGAGATCAATAGCAACCTCAATGCCTTTGGGGATGGTGTTGGCTATTCCATCGGTGGTCAGCGGCCATCATTCGGTGTCGGCCGAATATGATAGCGATAACGAAGTCACACTGAAGGATGTCGTTTCAAAGATCGCATTTGTCAATCCCCACGCTGCGCTCTACATCGACGTGACAAACAAAGATGGTGGAGGGGGGCGACAACAATTGGGGAGGGGAGACCAATGAAAACAACTGTGAATGCGCGACTCGGGTTGTTGGTGGTGGTGGGCATGCTCGCCACCGCGTTGAGCTGCGCGGACATGCAGCAGGGTATTGAGGGCGGGGTTGCGATCGACGCCGATGACATCGGCGGCGTCGTGGGCGGACCGAACGGGCCGGAAGCGGGCGTCTGGGTGATTGCGGAAACCACGGACCTGCCCACGAAGTTCAACAGGATCGTGGTCACCGACGATCAGGGGCGCTACCTGCTGCCCGATCTGCCCGACGCGATCTATGACGTGTGGGTGCGCGGCTACGGGCTGGTGGACTCTCCAAAGACACCGGTCACACCAGGGACAACGCAGAACCTGACCGCGGTACCGGCACCGAATGAGCAGGCGGCGGCGGGATACTACCCGGCCGGCTATTGGTTGTCCTTGATCCAGGTGCCGGACAGAGACGAGTTCCCGGGCACGGGGCCCAGGGGGAATGGCATTTCGCCCAACATGGTAAGCCAGGCCGACTGGATAAGGAGGGTGAAGGGTGGCTGCATGGGGTGCCACGCGCTGGGCAACAAGGCCACGCGGGAGATCCCCACAGAGCTCGGCGAGTTCGACTCGCTGGTGGCCGCGTGGGATCGGCGCGTCCAGTCCGGCCAGGCGGGCGGGAGCATGATCACCGGCCTCACCAATCTGGGCCGGCAGCGGGCGTTGGAGATGTTCGCGGACTGGACCGATCGAATCCTGACCGGCGAAGTACCCGAGGCGCCACCCCGGCCGCAAGGCGCGGAGCGCAACGTCGTGATCACCCAGTGGGACTGGGCCGACCCGAAGGTGTATCTCCACGACGAGATCTCCACCGACAAGCGGAATCCGACCGTCAACGCCAATGGCCCGATCTACGGCGTGCTCGAGGGCAGCGCGGATTATCTGCCCGTCCTGGATCCGGTGCGTCACACGACGAGCCAGGTGCAGGTGCCGGTTCGCGATCCGGCGACCCCGCGTGCGGCGGGGCGAGCGAGCGGAGGAAGCGATACGCCGCTCCAGCCGTCCCCGTACTGGGGCGACGAAGTGCTCTGGGACAGTCAGGCCGACACGCACAATCCGATGCTCGATCACGAGGGGCGGCTCTGGCTCACCTCGCGAGTCCGCCCGCTTGAGAATCCGGCCTTCTGCCGAGAAGGGTCGGACCATCCATCGGCGAAGCTGTTCCCGGTCGCCAGCGCCGCCCGCCACCTCGCCATGTACGATCCGACAACCGAGGAGTTTGCCCTCATTAGCACCTGTTTCGGCACACACCACCTGGTGTTTGCCGAGGATGATGACAACACGCTATGGACGAGCGGTGGTGGTCAGGTCCTCGGTTGGCTCAACACGAAGATGTTCCTCGAAACCGGCGATGAGCAGCAGTCGCAGGGCTGGGCGCCGCTGGTCCTCGACACCAACGGCAACGGCCGGCTGGACGCGTGGGTGGAGTCCTCTCGCGTCAACGTTGCACAATTTCCGGCCTACGAGCGAGTGGACGAGCCGGTTGATCCCGCCAAGGACATGCGGATC
Organism: Vicinamibacterales bacterium; assembly: GCA_965197375.1. Classification (GTDB taxonomy): domain Bacteria; phylum Acidobacteriota; class Vicinamibacteria; order Vicinamibacterales; family UBA8438; genus CBDAMZ01. The sequence goes on along the minus strand of CBDAMZ010000001.1, from coordinate 21,153 downwards.
TCGGCTGGCTACTACGGTGTGGCCGTGAACCCGGTCGATGGGACGGTTTGGGGTTCGTCGTTGGGGTTCCCCGGCTCGGTCCAAAGGTTTGACCCGGAGACGACGCTAACCGAGATCTACGAGCTGCCGTGGGACAACCCGGACGCGCCCGTGCAAGGGTACACACCGCACGGCATGGACATCGACCGCCACGGCGTCGTCTGGACGCCCCTGGCGAGCGGGCACCTCGCCAGCTTCGACCGCCGTACGTGCACCGGGCCACTCAATGGGCCGACCGCGACGGGGCAGCACTGCCCCGAAGGCTGGACCCTCTATCCGGAGCCGCTCCCGCAACTCAAAGGCTTGACGGATTCGGGCAGCGCTGAAGCCAGCTACTACACGTGGGTCGATCAGTTCGACACGTTGGGGTTGGGCGAGAATGTGCCCATCAACACCGGCAACTCATCCGAAGGGCTGCTGGCTCTGAAGGACGGCGAGTGGGTCGTCATGCGGGTGCCCTATCCGCTCGGGTTCTACACCAAGTGGCTGGATGGCCGCATCGATGATCCGGACGCCGGCTGGAAGGGCAAGGGGCTGTGGGCGACCTACGGCACCCGCGCGCCGTTTCACCTCGAAGGCGGCAAAGGCACGACGAGCAAGGTCGTGAAGTTCCAGCTGCGACCCGATCCGCTAGCAAAGTAGGCTAACGCGAAGGACGCTGAAAGTTACAGTGCTTGCGTGTAGAAGACCGTCGGTGTGGGGGCGGTCTTCCAGGGGGAGGGCTCGACGCACGGTCTGGTGCCGATGTCATGGAGCGTGCAGATGCGCGGGTGGTTCAGACTGGAGATGGTGCGGGCCTCGCACTCGAACCGCCGGCGGTGATCCAGGTCAGCGGCCGTATGAGACGGAGGCTAGTATTTCCTGTCTCCCACTGCAACAAACGGTGCCCAGAAGATAGGGGTGGGTGGTTTCGCCTTGTTCCCGCCGCTGGTTCAGCATTTTGAGACTGGCGCTGCGCATAGCCTCCGCCGTCCCTAGTTCGTCCACAAAGCGTGTCTGGTACAGTGCACTCATCCACTGCCGGGTCGCTTGGTCTTCAACGCTCCACAAACTCATAATCAGCGTCTTGACTCCTGCGATCCGAAATGCGCGACGGAGACTCTCTCCCGTGCTGAGACCTCCTTTAGCGGTGTCGCACGCTGACAGTACGGCCCATTCCACCCCTGACAGGTCAAGGGAAGCGACTTCTTCCGCCGTTAGAATCCCATCTTCTTGATTGGGCTGTGCGGCAGACCTGTTGTTCGCACCCGCCATTGCCAGGCCTGAGAACAGTCATGGATTCTCCTGCGTTGAGCGGCAGAGTGCACCGAGGAAGAAACCATTTGTGGATTCAGACGGTCGCCATGTCGGTTTGCTTGTAGACATGCCCGAGGGCAGCACTGTCATCGAGGCGAGGGAGCCAGCTCCGAGCGGTGGATTCCTCAGCTGGTCACTGAACGAGGAGGAGGGAGCGATTCTGGCCATCGGTTCGGGCAACGGCAGAGCGCCCATGCAATTCAGCACCCCCTAGCTATCGCCGGGTCTCCCAAGGATCAACGAAGGTCGGGTTACCTGAAAGCGTCGTGGATCTCTTCCTCAGTAACCCGTTCGCCAGATGCCAGCTTGACCCGCACTTGCTCAAGCCTCTCAACCCGCGCCGCACTCTTCGGGTCAAGCTTTTTCTGTACGTCGTGCCGACGAACGCCTCTGATGATTCCTTTCGCTTGGCCAATGGACTCGTCCCTCAGAAGCCATTTTCCGTTCTCGTCAAGAAAGACCAAAGGATCATGTCCGTCCGTCTGGCCTCTCCTTAGAAGGTGGTGTTCTAGTCTCCGCACTCTGGCTTCGATTTCCACCGTGCCATCCGTGATTTCCTCAAAGGAGACGGCTGTAGCCTTGACGATCCGATCAGCTTGCTCCAACGAAAGTAAAAACAGTCCAAGTAGATATAACAAGAAGACGCTGAGATCAATCCGAACTAAGACTGCGCCCAGCACCAGCTGAGCCACAAGCCAAAAGACACGTTTCATTGGCCCCTCCTGTCGGCAAATCTTTGATCGCAGTTCTGCCCACCGCAAGGCTATGCCGAGCGGCGGCAACACGTGACGGGTGGTTAGGAGATCGGCGGCATTATAGACCCTAAGCTGCGAAGCGATAGTGCTCTTAAGGACATCAGACGGTAGCACCTCAACGATCAGAAACCCTACGTGGAGAAGGCCGTTGACCCATCCGCACGCAGCTCATAAGATCGCGGCCAACAGCCAAACGCATGAACTACCGGAGGACAGCTAGGGCGTGAGGACCCGCGCTTCGCTGGTCTTTCTCGCAGCTTCGGTCGCGGCCTACATCGAACGTCAAGACTGGAACGGACGCTCGGCGACTCACGGAAAGCACACCGGCAGGGCATCACCCATCGCGAGTGGTGACCCTGCGTTGAGGGAGCGTCTCAGGCAATCTGCGACGAGCGGCGGCGCTGCGCAGTTCTTGACACTCCTGATTAGGAGCACTCGCCGTGTCCACTCTTGTCGGTGCTCGTACGCTCCGCACGATCGTCGAGGACCGCGCGCGGTCGGCCCCTGACGCGCTGTTTGTCATTTTCGACGACCTGAATGGCCGCATGTCGACGCGCACCTATCGCGAGTTCGAACGTGATGTGAACCGGACCGCCCACCTCCTCCACGACATCGGGGTACGTCGGTGCGACAAGCTGAGCCTGCTCCTCGGAAACTGCCTGGAGTTCCTCTACCTGTGGTTCGCCGCCGCGAAGATCGGTGCCGTCATCGTCCCGGTCAACACTGCGTCGTCGGCGTCCGAGCTCGAGTACCTGGTCAGTCACTCCGAGAGCAAGCTGATCTTCACACACGCGAATCACCTCGAAACCGCAAACCAGATCGGTCGCCGGTGTCCAGGCGTAGAGGCGGTCATTACGTGTGGCTCGGGCGCCCCGACCCCGTCAGCAGACTTCACCGAGTTGGTGGCCGATCGCGCGGAGACGCCGCCTCAGGGACCTGCACCCGCTCCTGCAGACGAGGCGGCAATCCTCTATACCTCCGGCACCCCCGCGCGTCCGAAAGGCGTGCTCGTCACGCACGCCAACTACATCTACGCCGGCGAGACGGTTAGCCAGGCGATCCGCCTGTTGCCAGAAGACCGCCACCTGGTCGTTCTGCCGCTTTTCCATGGCAACGCGCAATACTACTCGACGATGAGCGCCCCCGTGACCGGCGCCAGCATGGCGCTGATGGTGCGGTTCAGTACCAGCCGATACTTCGATTGCGCCATCACACATCGGTGCACCGTATCCAGCCTGTTCGCGGCACCGGTCCGGATGCTGTTTGCCCAGGAACGACGGTCCGAGCTCGCAAAGAACCAACTGCGCGTGGTGCTTTTCGCCCAGAACCTGACGCCCGCCCAGCTAGCCGAGTGGGACGAGCGGTTCGGGGCGTCGCTGCTGCAGCTCTGGGGCATGACCGAAACGATGGGGCCACCGATCGTGAACCCGCTCGACGGTGAACGACGAAATCTATCGATGGGACTGCCGGTGATGGGCCACACGACCAGGCTCGTTGACGACGACGACCAGGCGGTGGCCCCCGGACAGGTCGGTCAGATTGTAGTGCGTGGCGTGCCGGGCCAGTCATTGACGAAAGGCTACTACGAGAACCCAGAAGCCACGGCCGTGACCATCCGGGACGGGTGGTTGTGGAGTGGCGACAACGCACGACAGGATGAGCGGGGGTATTTCTATTTCGTCGACCGCGCAAAGGACATGATCAAGCGGGCCGGTGAGAACGTGGCCGCCAGCGAAGTCGAAGCGGTGATCCGTGAGCACGTCAAGGTATTCGATTGCGCGGTGATCGGCGTGCCGGACGAAGTGCGCAACGAAGCCATACTGGCAGTCGTCGTGCCGCGCGAAGATGAGGCGTTGACGGAGGACGAGATCATCGCATGGTGCCGGCAGCGGCTCGCCCGCTTTCGCGTACCTCAGTTCGTGAGGTTCCGTTCGGAACTGCCGCGCACCGCAGTGGGAAAGATCCAGAAGCACCTGTTGCGCGCGGAGGTCCGATCGAGATACTAGAACGCGCCAAGGCTCTTTCCGGTGATGGGCAATACATCTTTCCAGGCCGCACAGCCAACAGGCCGCTCTCTAACATGGTGTTCTTGATGACCTTGAGACGTATGAAGCGAACAGACATCACGGTCCACGGATTCAGGTCGACTTTTCTGGATTGGGCCGCTGAACGCACACTCTTCCCCCGTGCCGTCTGTGAAGCGGCTCTGTCGCATACGCTCCGGGACGAGACCGAGGCCACATATCACCGAACCGACCTGTTCGAGCGCCGCCGCGTCCTGCTGCATCGACGGCAGCATGTGCGCGTAGATCCAGAAGGTCATAATGAAGTGCGATCTTGGATGACCGCTGGATGACCGGGAGGAATTCCAACCCATTCAGTTGAATCTTCGATTGATGTAACGGACACGGTGGTGGTTCCTGCTCGGCTAAAGGGATTCAAACAAGTCCTTCTTGGAGAAGACCGTTAGTACGCCATTCGGATCGGTGGTGGGATGCTTAATCGGCTTCGGTATATAGCTGCGTACCAAGTAAGCCACATTTCTGCTGTCACGCATTACGCGCCAATTAAACACATCGAACCATACGGGAATGGTGGAACGTACATGCTGGTGTTTTCAGCACCAGCAGAAGAAATAGGGCCAATGCCGTTCGAGGATGCAGCAAGCGGTTCAATTCATGGGCCTTGGCATACAATCTTCACGAAGCTTAAAGCAGCTAAAACATTGACGGATCTCTTTTAGGTAGTTCTAATCTGTGTGGCAACCTTATTGAGTTCTACACAAAGTCCGTTGAACCGCCAGCCGCGTCGCGGTACACGAGGTGTTCGTCGTTTGCTGTGGAAAGTCTATGATTGACCGCTGTTTTCGTCTCGTCGCCGTTCCGGTATCTCTGCTTGTGACCCTGACGACGACCGGGTTCGCGCAAGAGTCCACGAGTGGTCAGTCAGCCGCCTATAACCAAGTGATGTCGGCGAACCCATTTGGGTTGATCTTGGTGCCGTGGTACAACGGCGAGTACGAACGTAAGGCTACGGAAAGAGTCACGATTGGTCTGTCTGGCTCAAGACTCCCTTGGGGTGACGGTAATGGCTTCTACAGTCTCAATATGGCGTTGCGCTATTACCCAAACGGAAATGCGTTCAGAGGATTCTATGTAGGACCAAGGGTCGGAGTGTTTTGGGTGTCGCAAGAAGAGGACGACATCGGTACGGACGAAGATCGAGGGCCACACCTCGGTCTCGGTTTCGAAATGGGATATGCCTGGCTCCTTGGGTCCAAGCGACACCTCAGCATTAGCATCGGCGGTGGCGCGACAAGGGTGTTTAATGGCGAGCCAATCCCTGTGCTTCGACTCGTCAATATCGGTTGGGCCTTCTAGCGTATTCCAGATTCTCCCTTCCACGGCTTGGAGGCCACCACCTTGGATGACCGCTTGATGACCGGGAGGAATTCCAACCCAGTCCATTTGGGTTAGTCCCTGCGTCGCTTGGCCGCACGCTGTGGCCTTGCCTTCCGCTTGATCGGTTGGGCTCTTTCCGGCGACAGGACCCGAAACCCTGTCACGCGATTTCGCTAGGTCTGCACATCAACGCTCACGTAACCGCGGGAAGCGAGCCTGTGTATGCGATATCCCTAAAGGGCTAAGGAAGATACAAGTCGGGATGTGCGTGACCAGCATACCCCGATCGGCGCAGCCTAGCAGCCGACGTGCGCCACGGGCCGTAAGCTTCCCCGATCGATTGACAGTTGAACGTAGACTGCTCTGGTCCAAGGAGCGGTCATGCGGAAGTCGAGGTTCAGTGAGACCCAGATCGTTGGCATCCTGCGGGATGCCGAGAGCGGCGTGCCCGTGCCGGACCTGTGACGGACGCACGGCGTCAGCAAGGCGACATTCTTCAAGTGGCGGAGCAAGTACGGGGGCGCGTCGGTGTCGGATGTGCGACAACTACGGGAGCTCGAGGCTGAACACGCCAAGCTCAAGCGGATGTACGCGGACCTGGCGCTGGAGCACGCGGCCATCAAGGATGTCCTGCACCGAAAATTGTCGGGCCGTCCGCGAAGCGACAGCTGGCGGAGGTGCTGGTGCAGGAGCATCGGTTGCCAGTACAGCGAGCCTGTCGCGTGGTGCGGCTGTCGCGGACGGCGTACTACCAGCCTCCGGTGCCGGCGAGTCGCCGGGATGCCGCGGTAATTGCGGCGCTGACGGACGCCGTGGTGCGCTATCCGCGGTGGGGCTTCTGGAAGCTCCATGACCGGCTGCGCGCCGAGGGGCGGCCGTGGCACCACAAACGCCTCCATCGCGTGGACTGCGCGCTACGGCTGAATCTGCCGCGCCGGACGACCCGACGGGTACCCCGCCGCGTGCGACAGCCGTTGACCGCACCGCCGGTGTTGAACCGAACCTGGGCGCTCGACTTCATGACCGAGACGCTCTACGACCGGCGGCGAAGCCGGCTGCTGACCGTCATCGACGAGGGCAATCGAGAAGGCTTGGAGATCGCCATGGGCGTGTCGCTCCCCAGTCGGCGCGTGACGCGGGTCCTGAGCGAGCTCGTGGCGCTCCACGGCTGTCCGTCGGCCCTACGCACCGACAACGGGCCCGAGTTCACCGCCCAGCCCCTCGTGGACTGGTGCGCCGAGCACGGCGTCGCGATGCACGACATCCAGCCCGGCACGCCGGACCAGAACGCCTCTATCGAACGTTTCAATCGGAGCTACCGGACCGAGGTGCTGAACGCGTACCTCTTCGAATCCCTGACGGAGCTGCGCGCCCTGACCGACGCTTGGCTTCGGATCTACAACGGCGAGCGGCCCCATGACAGCCTCGGCCGGGTGCCGCCGCTCACGTTTCTGCCGAGGCCTTCAGCGGCCGGCCAGTCTCCTTTCGAACTGTCCGCTTGACGGGGAAGCTTACGGGGCTGCTACACCCTCTGATAGTCCGGTCTCCAGGTCTGGATCGCCTGCTTGATGGCTTTCTGATCAGCGCTCTCGTCGAGTGCCTTCCGCACGAGCGCCGGCAGGTCCTCGTCGCTAGCAAACCGCAGGGCAACTATCTGACCGGTCGTGACGTCGTTGATGCGCGGCCTGAGCTCGTCCGGCAACAACGCCTGCATCCGTAACCGCTCCTCGAGTCGGATCACGCGGTCCTGTGCTTTGAGGGCGTTGACACGGGAAAACAATGCGACGTTCGCCAGGACGAACGCCACAACGAGCGCCATGATCGACTCGGTTCCGACGCCCTGCGTCACCCGGTAGATCGAATAGAGCAGGTTGATCAAGGCAAGCGGCAGCGTGACGAAGTGGAACATCGGTACCCACTTGACGTGGTTCGCGTAGGTCTGCGGTATCTTTTCGGCCATGGTTCCTCATCGAAGATGGGCGACTGGATTCGGTCTCTCACTATATGCGATGTATGCTGTCGTTTGATCCGCAGGGGCACAATCCCCACAATGACTGTGTCCTATTCATCGCGCTCCGTGTCGATCTTGCCGTTCCTGGCCATGGAGGTCATGGAACGGGGGATGGCAATGGCGCGCTCTGGTGTCGACGTCGTGCAGCTCGGCGTCGGCGAGCCCGGCTTCCCGCCGCCCCCTGAAGTTGTCGACGCGGTCGCAGCGGCGGTCGCTGCCGGCGATACGCACTACACCGACAGCCGTGGTCTGCACGCCCTGCGCGAGGCGATCGCGGCCGACTGCCAGCGGCGCCGCGGCGTCGCCATCAGCCCCGATCAGATCCTCGTGACGAGCGGCTCGTCCCCGGCCTTGCTGCTGGTGTTCAACCTCTTACTGGACCCTGGCGACGAGATCATCATGCCGACGCCGTACTACCCGTGCTATCCGAACATGGTCGCGGTCTGCGGCGGGCAATCGGTCCTCGTCCCCACGTCTCCCGACGACGGCTACCGCATCGATGTCGACCGAGTTCGCGCCGCCATCACACCGCGAACCAAAGGCATCCTGGTCTCGTCGCCGGCCAACCCGACCGGTGCCGTGCAACCTCCAGACGTAATGCGCGCGCTGTCGGACCTTGGCGTGCCGGTGCTCTCCGACGAGGTCTACGACGGCCTGCTGTTCGACGGCGCCACCAATACGTCGCCCCTCGCGATGACCGACGACTGCTTCGTGTTCGACGGGTTTTCCAAGCGCTACGCCATGACCGGATTCCGACTTGGCTACGTCATCGCACCCGAGAACGCCATGCGCGCCCTCGTCTGCATGCAGCAGAACTTGTTCATCTCCACCGCGCATTTCGTGCAGACGGTCGGCCTCACCGCGCTCGAGCACGGCGACGCGCACCTGCAGACTATGCTCACCGAGTATGATCGCCGCCGCCGCCTGCTGGTCGACGGTGTCCGAAGCCTCGGTCTGTCGGTACCGGTCACGCCAACCGGAGCATTCTACGTGCTCGCCGACGCGCGCCACCTCGGCGCCGACTCGCTGGCGCTCGCGTTCGACATCCTTGAGCGCGCCGGTGTCGCCCTCGGGCCAGGCCGTGACTTCGGCGAGATTGCCGAGGGCTTCTTGCGATTCTCTTTCGCGACCGCGTACGACGAGATCGCCAAAGCGCTCGAGCGCCTTAGGGATGTATTGCCGTCGATGGCGGCCGCTGCGCGATAATGTTCGCGTGCGCTTTATCGCGACCTGACCGGTGGTGGCGGTATCGCAGGCGCGCCGCCGCGTCCTGCTGCATGGAAGGGTAGTACAGGGTCCTTGGATGATCGCTGGATGACCGGGAGGAATCCAAAGGGTTTATTTGGGTCCTCCCGGTTCCGTTTTGTGACCGGGAAGTGATTGTGAATAATCTGTGAACAATTTACTGCCGAATACCCTACCGGCATTAAGCTACGAACCAGGAGGACGCAGGTTCGAGTCCTGCAGGGCGCGCCACTCTTTTCAGTTACTTGCGGCACCGACCTTCTGGACGGCTATAGGATTGTGCCCAATTCTGTGCCCCGTCCCGGCTAATTCCCCACCTCCTCGGTCCAGAACGGCCACCGCGGATCGGCGCGCCGCGTCACCGATGTGACCGCAGCGTTTGCTCATGAGTGCGGTGGTTGCCGGCGATCATCCCATGATGGTGGCCACAACTGAGAGCGGTACGCCTCCCTCAAGCATTCATGTGCAGGTTGCGTGTCGCACGTCGTGAAATCGAGCCTTTACGTTGGCAACGCGCTTCGCTCGCCCCCACGCGGTCTTCCAACTACCGATGAAGCGTGTCAGATCGGTGCCATAGCCTCCACCTTGCCCGATGCGCTCCGCAGGAAAGAGATAGTAATCCGATGCGCGGTTGGGACATCGTGTCGCCCACTGCTGCAGTTCGGCCAGTGCGCGCTCGTTCAATGGCACTACACGCCAGTGCCCGCGGCAGTTGTGACCTACCGACAGTCAACTGCCGGCTCAGGAAATCGACTTGCAACCATCGAAGCAAGCGAAGTTCCGTGTATCTCAGTCCCGTCTGCAAGGCGAAGATAAACGCAGGAAGCAGGGACTGGGATCGGCTATCTCCACACGCCTCGCTCAGGCGCCCGCTCTCCGCACGGCCAGAGTTCTTCGTCGCACGTTCTTCCAGCTCCCGAGCTCGTGAGCTTCGTCTGGGTCGACGTGCAACCGTCTGAGCTTACACCTCCTCCGCCGGATGAACTTCCCCTCGCCTGCGGATGCCGTTCATGATTTACCCGCCCAAGGCCGGCGTACTTTCAGCCTTGGGCTTTTGATCGTCCCGCTGGCCTTCGAGTTTTCCCGCAGCCTGACTGCCGAGTTGCGAGACTTGACGGTAGAAGAGGTCAGAGCCTTGCTCGCGGATCTCGAAGCACAGGGACAAGCGTTGCTGGCGAAAGCCGGCGTGAGCGCGGACCGGATCGAGCGATCGGTGGACATGTACCACGTCGGTCAATTCTACGAGGTGACAACACCCATTCCGCGCGGCACGCTGGATGAGGAGGGACTTAACCAGCTTCATCCTCTGTTGAACGAGGCCTACGAACAGGCGTATGGCCGCCGACTGGAGGGCATCCCAGCACGCACAGTCACCTGGCGGGCGCTCAGCGCTGGCTCGACGCCGCAGTTGACGCTACAGACAGACGACGGCGCCGGGCGTACATCCGGTGATGCCACAGACGGAGGCGCTGCGCTTAAGGCACAGTGGCGGGTGCTCTTTTCCGATCACGGCGCGACTCAGAGCTCGATTTACGCACGCGAGCGACTGCAGGCGGGTGACTCCTTGGAAGGCCAAGCGCTGGTCGAGGATTTCGCGTCGACGATCGCCATGCCGCCTGGCGCGACTGCCGAAGTGAGCGCATGGGGCAATATCATCGTACACTGGCAGCGCGATTGAGGCTGCCCACAGGGGCGCGCGCCTGGCGGTTGGCGTAAGGCCTAGCCGGTGCCCAGTTTCTCATTGCCGGCTTTCATTTCTCGGCGACTGGCCGCAGAGTCAGACATGAGAATCGCTGAGGCTGTTGAAGGCCAGAGGCAGCTCGAGTTACAGGTCGAAGTAATTGGACACGAAAACCTGGAACTACAGTTACAAGTCGGGAAGGGGATTGCTCAGAACAGCGCACATCTAACTGTGGGGGCACTGACACGAGCTGATCTTGGCGGCGTCGAGGTCTCGTCGGATCCGCCGTCAGCCGTGATCATCAGAAACCGCCGGCCATCTGGGGCAATATCGTAGTTTCGGCCGAGGCCGCATCCGAAAAAGTAATTCCCCTCAAACAAGACCTTTGGGTTTCCAGCAGCGAAGGTGGCGTCGGTCTGGACGGTCACCGTCCGTCCCGCGGCGGCGAGCCCGAATGGACCAGGCGGCGTGCCACGCGGGTTCACTTCATCGTCGGCATCGACAGGCTGACTGCGTCCTTCTGCTCTGGCCAGCGAGTGGTGATGACCTTGGTGCGTGTGTAGAACTTGACGCCCTCGACGCCGTGGACGTGCAAGTCGCCGAACAGCGAGCTCTTCCAGCCGCCGAACGAGAAGAACGCCATAGGGACCGGGATCGGCACGTTGATGCCAACCATGCCAACCTGGATCTCATTTTCAAACCGGCGGGCGGCCGCCCCGGACTGGGTGAAGACGGCGGTACCGTTGCCGTACGGATTGCGATTGACGATGTCAATCGCCTCGGTGAAGTTCTCCGCGCGCACGACGACCAACACCGGCCCGAAGATCTCGTCTTTGTAAATGGTCGTCTCCGGTCTGACATGGTCGAACAGGGTCGGGCCTAAGAAGTGCCCGTTCGCGTACCCGGCGACTGTCAATCCACGGCCATCGAGCACAAGCGTGGCGCCCTCTTTTTCTCCGGTATCCACGTAGCCGCTGACCTTGTCTCGGTGAGCCTTGGTGATGAGCGGCCCCATCTCGATCCCCTTACCGGTGCCGGGACCGACTTTCAGGCTGGCCGCCTTCTTCTGGAGCGCGCCAACGAGCCGATCACCACAATCTCCGACCGCGACCACTGCCGAGATTGCCATGCACCGCTCGCCCGCGGAGCCGTACGCCGCCCCAATGAGGGCGTCCGCGGCTGAGTCCAGGTCGGCGTCTGGCAGCACGATCGCGTGGTTCTTGGCGCCTCCCAGGGCCTGGATCCGTTTCCCCTGGCGGCTGGCCATCTCGTAGATATGTTTGGCGATGGGCGTTGAACCGACGAAGGACACCGCCTGTACGCTTGGATGTACGAGCATAGCATCGACGGTTTCTCTGTCGCCGTGGACGACGTTGAGCACACCATCTGGCAGACCTGCGTCCTTCAAGAGTTCCGCCAATCGGATGCTAGGTGAGGGATCTTTCTCGGATGGCTTCAACACAAACGTGTTCCCGCACGCGATGGCCACCGGAAACATCCAGAGCGGTACCATGACCGGGAAATTGAACGGTGTGATCCCGGCACAGACTCCCAAGGGCTGCTTCACGGTGTGGCAATCGACCGCGGTGCCTACCTCCTCGGAGTGTTCCCCTTTCAGCAGGTGAGGCACGCCGATAGCAAACTCCACGACCTCCAGACCCCTCTGCACGGACCCGGCAGCATCTAGCAGCGTCTTGCCATGTTCCTCGGTGACGAGGCCGGCGATCTCGCTCGTATGGTGCTCGAGGAGGTCCCGGAAGCGCATCAAGATGCGCGCTCGGCGCAACGGAGGAGTTGCCCGCCAGGCCGGAAAGGCGGCGGCGGCCGCCTGCACGGCTGCGTCGACATCCTCCGCGTTCGCAAATGGGACTTTACGGACCACTTCACCGGTTGCGGCGTTGGTGACCTCGCCCTGACGCGTACTCCGGGGCGGCGCCTTCTTACCGTTGATCCAAAATGGTACCGTGGGCGTGGATACGGCGGTCGGCGTGGCGCCGGTGTTGCTCATGATTCACCCCGCGAGAAATCCGAAGACGACGAAAGGGTGGGAACTCGGGCCGCAGCAGACCGCAACGCGGGGGCCTCGCACTCGAACCGCTGCTTCAGATCAGGGTCCGAGGCGACGTGCTCGGGCAGCACCTTGATGGCGACCGTGCGGTCCAACCTGGTGTCGCGGGCCTTGTAGACCTCACGCATGCCGTCTGCGCCGAGGGGGGCTTGGATCTCGTACGGGCCAAGGCGGGTGCTGGGACTTAGAGACATGGGTTGGACGCACGGATTATATCGGCCGATGGCCTGTGACGGCTACAGGTTCGACAATGAGCCTCGGCCGCCTCAGCTGACCAGCGAGACCAACCAGGAAGAGAGTTGGTAGTGTGGCAGCCCTTCGTCGGGGATCCGATAGTCGAGCCGGATGTCTCCCAGGCTCTGTGGCACCGATAGCAGAAACACGAACGCCAGATACCACACTGACACCAAACGCTCTCTGACCAGCTGAGCACCGACGTAGAGCATCAACGGGGTAATGAGCAGGACGGCTGTGACAGTGCCGGGATGGTACTCCCGCAGGTCAACCAGCCAATACACGTGCGCCACCGTGTGGCCAAAGAGAAGGAAGATGAATCGGCGTGTCAAGTCCCCCCGCTGATGGTTGCACCACGCGTTCAATGAGATAGCCCTCATCGGCTCTGGCGGCATAGGCGGATCGTGCCAAGTCACTGATCGCGGGTAGGAGAACGATGAAGCCAGAAGACCTGGTTCGTCGGCAAGAGACGGTTGGTGAGTGGAAGGTCAACGTGGTGTCGTACCGACTGGGCAACCGCTATCACTTCAGCATCGACAACTTCGATCCGAGAGCTCGGATCGCAGAGGGCCAGGGAAACAGCCGGGAGGAGGCGGAGCGGTCTGCGCGAGACGATGCGGCGAGACGACTCACCCGGACGCGGCGTTTCTCTGTCTAGGTAGAGGATTTGATCTAGATCGATGGCGTTGAATCCCAGCACCCGCCTTGGCCGGATGCGGTCGCGCCCTAATCGCCCGTAGCGGGGTGGGAGACGTGTATCGCGCCAGAGAGACCACACTCGGCCCGATGTGGCGCTGAAGATGGAAGGAGAATCTCAGTGGCAACGACACAAAAAGTCTGGGATCGTCACGTTCAAGCTTTCGGCTGACGCGACGTGTCGATGGTCTGTGAGGACTACGATGATGGTTCCGCGTTGATCGCCAACGGCGAGGGATACAAAGGCCCAGAGCGGATCGCTCAGTTCTTCAAGGATCTGTTCGTCGAACTGCCGAAGAACTGTGTGTTCGATCTAACGAACTGCATCGTACTGGACAACAACGTGTTTATTATGTGAAAGGTGGAAAGTGACTCAGTTGTATACGACTTCGCGACTGACACGTTCACGATTCGAGGATGGAAAGACTACACTCCAGACCGTCGCCTTCGTTAAGCGAACTAAAAGGTAATAAGGGCTGCAGTGCCAAAATACTGCCAGAATGAGGTCATTCACTGAGGCGGCAGCAACGACCTTCCCTGAATGGGCGGCGGCTCCACGGTTATAATCAGGCTCACATCCACTGCAAGCTATGGTTCCGATCCTTGGCACTCGCCTTGGTCCCTATGGTCGCTGCCTTGATTGGCAGCGGTGTGTTGCGGGCTACGGGTGTAGATTCATCACGCTGCGGAGGTCGCCATGTCAGAGAAACTTGTGGGAACAGTCACCCATTACTTCGCCAGGCCGCAGGTCGGGGTGGTGAAGGTGAACGTCGCCATCAGGTTCGGCGACAGCCTCCGTTTTCTTGGACACGGCGCAGATTTCCAGCAGCAGGTCACGTCCATGGAAATCGAGCACACTCCTGTGGAGATGGCGGCAGCCGGGACTGAGGCGGCGATCAAAGTGGATCAGCGCGTACGCCAGGGCGACCAAGTCTACCGGGTCTCCTAGATCAGGAGGGAGCGAGGACTAAGAGCCGGTGACACAATCGCTGTAACGCCTGCCTGCAGGCTTGCTTGGGTGAGCCACTTAACAAGTAATGCTGGCGCTTCAGATCCACACGCTCACCACGCACCAGGAACCAAGCACGCAGCACCAAACACGTTCTTTCCGCGTGCCCATGATTCTACTGCAGCAGAGCTTGTACGGTACGTGTGAGAACCTCTTGATGTTCGGTGGTGAGGTTCACGAAGCGTACGCCGAAGCCACTCGCGGATGGATTGGCCACGACCTCGCCACGCACGGAGATCAACTGCTCGCGTGGCAGTTTCAACTGCACGCGAACCGGACCGGCTGGCAACTGGCTCGGCCATTCGATGAAGCAGCCGCTCGCGCTGAGGTTGCAGATTCAGCCGGGGAGGTTTCCCGACATGCCGCGCCGGCTGCCCTCGAACGGTCCGGGTCCACGCTGGTAGGCTCTGCGCTGCTGAATCATGGGCTTCGTCGGGGCCGTGGTCAATCGTTTCGTCGCTTCGACGCCACCATTGATAGTCGCCACATATGGTGATAAGTAGTGAAAAGGGGTCTGGAGTATGTTTTCTCGGCGCCGACGCCTTCAGAGAACGTCTCCAGGAGAAAAGACTCCCCACCCATTTTTGTCGGCCGGCAACGGCCGCAGGCACTCCTACGCTTGCGTCCGGATCCAGCCGTAGCGCGTGTGGCTCGGCTCCATTCCCATCGCGACGTACGTGTCTTTGAACTTCGATAGGTTGTCCGCCGTGTATCCTGGAAACTCCAACAGCGTCTTCAACTCATCGGACATCCGCGACTCGTAGTCTTTCGGAACCGGAGGATGCGTGCGCGCTCTTTCCTGCGGGTCCTCGACGGCCTTTATGCCGTACAGCTTTGCCGAATTCAAGCCGAGGATCTTTCGCTTGTCCGCTTCCGTGATCTCGGGGTAGCCGTACTTTTCGCGTATGTCCTCGGGAATCTGAAACCGCCACAGCGCTTCGATCTACCACTGCGGCGACCCGTACCAGACGGAATCCGATCCAAACACGATCCGGTCGGGTCCCATGTATTTCATTAGCTGGCCCATCAGATGCGCCGCCACCGTTGGGAAGCCGACGATGCACGAGGCCCAGGTGGTCCCGATCTCGGCGTAGACGTTCGGAAAGTCTTGCACCAGCTGGGCATATTCCGTGGTCCACGCGATATCTGGCACACCCCCTCGCAACCGCTCCGCTTTGATGCCCTCTAAGACGTCATCCAAGAAAAAGCTGGGCTGGATGCATGCATGATACGTGATGAAGTTCAGGTTCGGCCAGTCCTTCGCGGCCTTGGGCATGTCCCCTGGATGCCCTCGTAGCGGATCAGGCGGACCAGGTGCCAGGCCCTTGTGCACACAGATATTCTTGAAACCGGGTTTCCGGTTTCGCAGCGTTCGGTAGTTCTTCTCGATGAGTTCGAACGTCGGGTACGCGACCTCCTCGTCGTCATGCCGCCACTGCCGCATGAGGCTATTGGGGTCGTTGTCGACTTTCGCCGCATTCGAGATGTTGTATCCCTTCCACGAGTCTGGCTGGTTCTGGTCGGTTTGCTCCTGGATATACGCCAGGTTACCCTTTCCGACGTATAGCAGGCCGTGACACAACATGCGGGTGGAGCCCGAGATCTCGTTAATGAAGTTTCGACCGGCCGCGGTCTGCGCAGCCGTCAGGATTTCTGCCGGGCGCGCCTCTTTGACGTTTCTCAGTGCCCGCGGTTCGTCGCCGTCACCGATCGCGATGGATGCAGTGATATTGCTCAGGAGCCCGACGGTGACCTGGCTGTCCAAACACACGTCCTTGATGAACGGCAAGAAGTGCGCGTACCCTGCGTCCATCGCCAGGCCAACGAGTGCTGGGTTCCAGACGCTCCAGGGCTCACCGCGTTCATCGAGCCTGCCTTCCGGGTTGTACGGGTTGGCCGTGAACCGCGGGGCGGAAGACGGCCCCTGAGCCGTCGCGCGCAGATCAAGTGGACTCGTTCGGCTTCCTCTGACGAAGTGGAGTTGATCATCGAAAACGAACAAGTTTCGGGGTACGCCCGTCTGGGCGTAGGCCGCTGGCTCGAACAGCTCAATCGGGTTGATATTGAAGACCTGCCCGAACACCTCGTTCATCGCCAGAAAGGCCGCAGCCATGCCCCCTGTGCTGGCGAGAAACGTTCATCGGCTGACGCCGAGCCGCTTGCTCGCGTCGTCGGCCATTTCTTGGATCCGAACCTCGACCCGCTTCTGCCTCTCCGTTTGAAGAGCGGGCATGTACTCTCCGTTCGAAATCACCCGGGTTGGGACCGGTGAGCGGAACGGTTCGGCCGCGTCTGCCCGAGCGCACTTGGCGATTTGCTCTTCGTCGAGCAGACCATGGTCTCCCTCCCAGATCCTGTCGTCTTCGGTCCACTTCTCCGCAGCCATGGGTCGCCTCTTCTTTTCATTTACTGGGTCGGGGGTTGGAGCCGGGGGCCTGGTATATACCCGTTCGCGAATCTTGGCGTTCCAGAATGTGTACACCCGTCGTCCGACAGCCACGGGGGCCGCTGGGACAACACCTCTACCTCGCGCAGGATCGAGGAAAAGGTCCTGAAAACAGGAGTTGTTTCGGCTCATACTGGCGTTGGCCCAATTGCCCCGCCCGTCACCGCGGCCTCGCGGTATAAAGGCAGTATAAAGCTAGGATAGGATAAACGGTTCGGGCGCGAGGAAGATAGAGGTGGTGTTGGGTCGGTTACCGCACGAGCACTTCATGCGCGAGGCGCAACGCGAGGCGAGGAAAGCGCTGGCGACGGGTGAAGTACCCGTGGGCGCCGTCCTCGTGTTGGACGAACGGGTCGTCGGTGCGGGCTTCAACCAGCCGATTGGAAGCGCCGATCCCACCGCGCACGCAGAGATCGTGGCGTTGCGGGAGGCGGCTCGCAAAGTGGGGAACTACCGGCTCACGGGTGCGACGCTGTACGTCACCGTCGAGCCGTGCTTGATGTGTGTCGGCGCGATCGTGCACGCGCGCATCGGCACGCTGGTCTACGGTGCGCCCGAGGCGAGGGCGGGTGCCGTCCGCTCGGCCATGCGCGCGCTGGATCATCCGGCGCTCAATCATCGGGTCGAAGTCATTCAAGGTGTGCTAGACGAGGAATGCCGGCAGATCGTGCAGGGGTTTTTCCACAAACGACGGTCTCCGGCTCGGGCAGTGAACTAAGAACCAAGGAAGAACGTTTTCTTGACAGATCGCGGAGAGGTACCGAAGCGGTCGTAACGGGGGCGCCTCGAAAGCGTCTTGTCGGGTAACCGGCACGTGGGTTCGAATCCCACCCTCTCCGCCATTTATTATTGTTAAGTTATTTAATATAAGTATGTTATGTTTAATATAAATAAGTATGGTCCCCCATTTAGTCCCCATAACATGCTAGGACGCCCGCACGGACTCTTCCGTAGTTGCACGCAGGTGCTCCACCGGCATTGACGCCCCTATATGTCAAGACGGTCGTTCAGGCCGCCAAGTCTGCGGCTTGGCGCGCTCGGTAGTCTGCCATCACGCGCTGAAAGATCTCGCGGGCGAGAAAGCGTGTGAGACAGCGGATGATCTCCCGTTTGGACCGCCCTTCAGCGGTGCGTCGTTCGACGTAGTTGAGGGTTGGTGTGTGGAACTGCATCCGCACGATGACGGCCCGGTGGAGCGCGGCGTTGGCCTGGCGAGGACCGCCGCGGTAGAGGCGGTGGCGCCCCGTCGTCATCCCGGACGAAGCCGGGATGGGGCAGGCCCCGCACAGCTTGGCGAAGGCGGCTTCAGCATGAATCCGATCGGGGGTGTCGCCAAAGATGATCAGCCGTTCGGCGGCGGTGTCGGCCCCGATGCCGAAGCCCGCACGCAGCGTCGGTGAGGTCTGGGTGGTGAGTCGACTCAAGTGACGGTCGTGGTCCACGATTTCGACGGAGAGAGCGAACCAGCGACGGGCGAGCGCCCGGAGGGTATGTTTCGCCGAGGCGGTCGGCGTATCGATCGTGCCGCAGCGCCATCCGCGGCAGCGTGTGAGGAGCGCCTGGCCGGCGAGCGGGGGGAGGGTCTCTCGCAGCGCGGGCGGCGCGGTGACGACGATCGGCTTCAGCGTGATCATCGCCGAGGTGCGGGCGTTGACCGCCGTCCGGCGCGCGACTGTGAGGTGGCGCATCATCTCGACCGCTCCGTCCGCGGTCTTCGGGATGGCGGTCGATTGGCCCGCCAGGACCGACCGCGCGGCGGTCTCGGCATCCACGGGGTCGGACTTCCCGGCGATTCGACGTGTGCGCCGGTCGCCTCGGGTCACTTCGAGCACCTGGTGCCCGGCTTGCCGGACCGCGCGCGCGAGTCCCGCCCCGTAGCTGCCGGTGCCCTCGATGCCGAACGCGGCGATGCGGCCGTGACGCTCGGCCCAGGTGATCAGCTGGTGGTAGCCGTCTGAGGCGGCGGCACACGATCGATCGTCGAGGCGGACCCCCCTCGTGTCGATCGCCACGGCCACGTGGACGTGCTTGTGGGTGTCCACGCCGACGATCACCTTCCGCGCGTCAGGCTGGATCGTCCTGTGGTTCGTCACCGGGTGGCCTCCTCGGGGGCTGGTGCGTCGGCCGGATGGGCGGACAGGACTGTGATGGGGCGACGTTGCCGCAGGCCCCTATGGGGTCACGGCCCATCCGGTCAGACGGGTTGCCGGGTCCATCGCCGACGGACGATGACCGACAGTTCAGTCGCCAGGACCGTCGGTCAGTCCACTTGTGGGTCAGGCCATCGCCCACCGGCACCCACCGGGCCGCAGAGCGACCCCGATAGGCAGGGGAATCATGCTCACAGTCAAGTTGTTGAGGGCAGCACGCTTTTGCCTCGTGAAATCGATGCCTCCGATCGTTCTCAGCAGGCGCACGTCACCGCATCCCATTCAACGAACGCGCGGGTGCGGAGCAGACGGTGGTGAGCCGACCGCAAGAGGTACCGACCGACTCGGATGAGATTCTGCACGATCCCGTGAACCGACGCGAACCGTTGGAGCTGAGCGGCCGACGTGAAACACCGCATCTGGCGCTCACGCCGTCGTGTCGGTTGATGAGAGACCTCCGCGCGGTTGTTCGCGTACTGATCGGTGCAGTGGAGCACCGATGGCATCACCGCGCGACAGGCGGCCGAGTAACTGCGCAGCTTGTCGGTGATCAGGCGTCGCGGCACGTGCCGCTGGTTCTTCAGTAACCTGCGAAAGAATCGCACCGCGGCGTGCCGATTCCGTTGTGGTTGCACGAGGATGTCGAGGACGTCACCGTCCTCATCCACGGCGCGCCACAAGTACTGCTGGCGGTACTGTCAAGTTCAGTGGGAGCGTGGCAGACTTGGTCAATGAAACGCGACACGCCAAGCTACCACGGATACCGCTTTCCCCCCGAGATCATCAGCCACGCCGTCTGGCTGTATCACCGCTTCGGTGTGAGCTTTCGCGATGTCGAAGATCTTCTGGCCCAACGCGGCCTCACGGTGTCCTACGAAGCGATCCGGCTGTGGTGCCTCACGTTCGGTTCAGCATACGCTCGCCGGCTCAAGCGTCGACAGGGCCGGCTGGGCGACATCTGGCACCTGGACGAGGTCTTCGTCACCATCCAGGGACAGCGGCGCTATCTCTGGCGTGCCGTCGATCAAGATGGCGACGTCCTCGATATTCTCGTCCAGTCGCGTCGCGACTGCCAGGCTGCCAAACACTTTTTTCGCAAGTTGTTGAAGGGCCAAGAGAGCAAGCCCGTGCGATTGGTCACCGACAAGCTGAGCAGCTACAGGGCTGCGCACCGAGCGGTCATGCCGTCCGTCGCTCACAGTACGGACCGATACGCGAACAATCGCGCCGAAGTCTCGCACCAGCCCACACGGCAACGCGAGCGACACATGCGACGGTTCAAATCTCCCGGTCAGGCACAACGCTTCTTGACCGTGCACGGACTCGTCCGCAACCTTTTCCACGTTGGCCGTCACCTGTTGCGAGCGGAGCATCATCGAGAGCTACGAGGTCGCTCTTTCCTCATTTGGGATGCAGTCACGCTCGCCGCCTGACTTGAGCTGAGATCATGATCTCGAGTACCGGCTTGCTCGACGAACGCTAACTTGACAGTACCGTTCTGGCAACGGATTCTGGCACTCAGTCGGTAGTCCGTGAGCCGCGCTGACGAGCTAACGATTGGACTCGAGCCCAATATTTTGATCATCTGGTAGCGGCATCATCGTCTACTTGAGCAAGACCGCTCCGCGAGCGAAGACGCGAGGATCTCATCACGCGATCACGCGCCGGAAGCTACAAACATCAAATATACGACCAGTTTAATCGGATATAGCGTAGACTTAGCAGCAGCTGCTGGGAGGGAGGACCACGTGGTCACACATCCCGCAAGGAGGAATCACATGTCGTATCCAGAGTTCTTCATTGCCCCGATGAGGCAGGAGTTGACTCAGCTTGGTGTCAAGGAGCTGCGAACCGCCGCTGACGTTGAGACGTCGATTCGGGAAACGCAAGGGACACTCATGATCGTGGTGAACTCAGTCTGTGGCTGCGCCGCTGGGAAGGCCCGCCCTGGTGTTGCGCTCGCGCTCCAGCACACCGTGAAGCCTGATGTGGTGGTGACCGTGTTCGCGGGCGCCGACGCGGAAGCCACCGAGCGGGCCCGCAGCTACTTCACTGGCTATTCACCCTCGTCCCCCGCGATCGCACTCCTTCGCGGCGGGAAGTTGGTCTATATGATGGAGCG